>NZ_MAOC01000059.1 GCF_001884135.1 Bacillus nitratireducens
ACTATTATTAATAAGGTTTTTAACACTATCACTGGTATTTAGCTCAGCATTACTTAACCCCTCTGGAGGAACTTTCTGACCACTCTTCAAATCCAACCCATCAAAAAACTGCGCTGGCTTTTTCTCAAACACAGGTTCATTCCCTACAGATGTTTTCTTCTCTATATTAAGAGAAGGATTATCGAATTTCTCTCCAGATAACCGATTCGCATTTTGCGCTTGCCCCTTAGTTTCACTCTTAGCAACAGAGAATAACTCTCTACCAAGTGTATTTCCTTCTCCTACATTCCCAACGCCGACTAATGAAGGTTTAGGGGATAAATTCGGGATCTCAATATTTTTAATCTTCTCCACGACATTCTTCATACTACCCGGCAACTTATTCATGAATGCCGCTACTTCTTCCAACTTACCAACTATTTTACCGCTTTTCTCTGCTACTTGAAAGACTTTTGCACCCTCTGCGAGTTTTCCGAATGCAGCTGATCCTTTCACTGCAGCTGTTACTTCACCAACACCGACAAAACAACTACCAATATCAAATATCGCTCCACCAAGAGCATAAGGATCGGTCAATGCTTTTTCTACATAACCTTTTACGGAGTTAACTAGTGCCTTACCATACTTAGGATAATCCTGCCAACTGATGATGGCTTGTCCAAGATTTTTCAGCGTATTACCTGCTCCATAAATATCGTCCAGTTTCCACTGTTCTGTTTCTACGCCGCGTATCGAGTTAAAGCCCCACTCACCAAGCTCTAAGACTAGGCTCCCTAACTTCGTCGCACCTATCGCAATCCCACTAATAGCGGATCCCGCCGCGCCTAAAAAACCTTCCAACACCAAGGCATCATCAGCAAGCCCTTTTAGGAAAGGGATGTTCTCCCCTACCCATTTTGTACCTTTTCTCAATACATCCCATTTCTCACCGGCACTTTTGGAAAAGTTTTGAAGCCAAGCCTCCACTGGATGATGTTCCGCCCATTCCTCTTGCTTTTTCTTCATTTCTCTTTCAGCTTGCAGTTGCGCTTCTTTTTCCGCATTCGTGATTTGTGTATCCATTTCATGAATGCCTTTTGCCAACTCATCTAGCGCAAAGAAAGCTTGCAGTTGCGGATCAGTATAAGATAAACTACTCATCTTCCCTGCAATTTGAACTTGTTTGTTTAGGGCATCGAGAATGTTTTCCGCATTGCTTTTTTCTTTTTTACTTTCAAATTGCTGTACTTTTTGAATCGTATCCTCTAGTTCTTTACTGGCTGCAACCAGTTTTTCATCAAACTGGCTGCTCGGCATACTCAGTGAAATCAAATCACTTACGCTGTTGTAAATATTAGAGATGCGACTATCCATTTCATGTTTCTTGGGTTGGAGATTGGAAAGTTTGTTTTGTGCTTGCAGTAATGCATCTTCCAGAATAATCGCATTCTCATCAGTTTCTCCCGTTGTTGACTGAAAATCCTGTAAGGTTTGCGCCATTTCTATACTAAGTAATTCATTGGTATCTTTCAAACCAATCACAACTGTATTTTGGTTATTATTGATGTCGTTGACAATCGCTTTCCCTGTTTCACCCTGCATGGCATCGGCCTGGATAATGCCATTCAATGCTTGTTTGGCTTGTTCAAGTTGATTATTTGTTTTACTGGTGTCTTTTTGAAGTTTTTCCAGTACTTCATGGAATTCCTTTAAATCTACATGAAAGCCCATTTAATCCGCCTCTCTTTCTGGGGCACGGCAACATCGCCCTAAATCCATTATTGAAATTCTTAATGTACATATATGTAGTAACCTATATCTTCTTTTATATGTTTATTAGACATATCACTCTTTACACGAATCAATCCCCTAAAGGACTCATCTTATAGTGGGTTCTTTTTTTATGCGAAAAAAAACAGCGAATTCTTAACTATTTCATCAATACTTTTAAAAAAATATATCCCACATAGTTCTGATAAAATAATGGCTGACTCTAAATGACACGTATCCCGACTGATCCCCGGTAGTTTCTTCAACTGTTTCTAAGAAAAAACATGATTGGAAATATCCGTCAAAATGAAATAAGAAAAAGGCCACAGATTTCTGAATAGATTCCAAGCCAAATGGAACAAAAAAGAACCCTTATCATAAGGATTTTGCAACAGGAAACAATAAATATATAGAGCCAAGATAAAGAGGATTACTTACTATATCGTATATATGCATAAGGTAATGTTAAGGGAATATTAAGGAATGGTCAAATTTTTTAGAATTATACAAAATAATTACTATTCATTGGATGAATTAACACCAAAAATCATAAAAAGGGGAAAAGCATCTCGTGGGAAGTCGAGATGCTTTAAGAAAAATAAATGAGAAAAATCTTACATAGATCATAACGTACTTTATGAACAAATGAAGGTACACTTTTTTGTGGAATTATATTATTTACGTTAGTAAAATACGAAATTACATTTCTTTTTAAAAATCAAATTATAAAGGGTTTGATTTGTTGATTGTATGTTCTTGTTGTCATGATGTAAATCCTGTCTATTTTTTCTGTACTTTACAAAGAGGTTATATGTGTTATTGGTTGAGTGATAGGTTCATTCGATACCGATAACGTTATTTAACTTTGATTCAAATAATGGATTGTACAATCCTATTTCTCAGAAAGTTTATTAATAAATTCCGTAAAACTAGAAGCTATTTCCCTAATAAACTTTGCTTCTAATTCCGCTTCATTTTTTATCTGATAGGTATGACAGTGATGAACACTACCTATATCGCTACCATGGATTGACATACATATAATGTTATCAGCTGGATCTTTTCCTATTGGAATAAGTCTAGAAGGCAATTTATTTCCCTTAATATAATAATTTAAAGAATTTTGTAGATTATTTTCTGTTTCCTCTGATAGTGGAAAAAACATCATAATTGATGACGTAACTACATCATCTTTCGTAGTAAATCTTCTTCTATTAGATTTACCACCATTATCTCTTAATAAGAAACTCTTATAGTCCTCTGGTAGTTCTAATCCATTAAGTCTTTCAAAGATTTCTATATCTTCGGCTTTAATTTGTTTGAAAGTATATTCAAAATTAAGATTCATAATTCATCGACCTCCGACTCATTCGTTTTCACTAAAATGCAACGAATCTATTAAATTTGTAAAAGTACTGCAAATATATTCAATTGCTTGTTCATCACACTCATCGCTATCATAAAAAACTATTGTTGGTGAGTGTTTATCATTTCTAAAATCAAAACATATTTTATTACCGAATGGATCCGTAGCAAAGGGTATTATTCCCTTTGGGATGTATGGCGAGATAATATCATAAGTAACTGTTATGCTAATATATTCATTCGTGTAGCTTAGTAGGCAATCAAAAACTCCTTCTTCTCCATCTTCAAAGAAAAATATATTCGGTACTGGATGACCACCGTTATATTTCATTACACAATTTTTGTAATCTTGAGGAAAAATCACATTAACCTTCTCTTCAACTTCTGAAATTATCTGCTTGGTAATAGGGTCATGTGTACGCTCCCATTTTATTCTTCTCATGAAAATAACTCCCTAATTCGATTCGCTATGTTTCTCTTTATTTTACCATTTATTCCATTATTCCCTCCAACTTACCAACTATTTATGAAGTTAAAGCATACCAATCAATTAAAAAAGCACTTGTTGCCTATCATAGACAATCAAGTGCTTTAAGTTCATTTGTTTTTAAGTAGCATAAATTTGTAAGTTTTGTAGTAACAGTATGACACCTTTAATATATCGTGACAACTACTACGTTAAACCTTACAATTTTGTACGAGTTCGTTAGTTTCATATACATTCTATGTGTTTTATTCATCGCCCAATAAAATGTCATCTCACCTAAGGTCGTACCTCTTTTTCTATTCTATCATTACACATAATACTCTATGATGGTACAACCATCATGGAGTATGTACTTTTTAACAGCCTATTCTTTTTCATCCATCTTCTGCTTTAAATATTCAGCAATTTCTGTTTGCCCAAATTCTCTAGCATATTCATAAGCATCCATATTCTTAATATTTTCTCCAGTGTATCTAATTGAAATATCTATTCCTTTTTCAACTAGAAACTCAGCTACTTCTTTATGTCCACCATAAACCGCACCAAATAATGGATTTCTTTTTGCTAAGCTCACATCTAATTCTGTGCCTGCCTCAATTAAATACTTTACTATCTCCAAATGCCCCGCTCCTGCTGCCAATCTTAAAGGGGAAGCATCAAATATATCCCCTTTTGTATTAACATCGATTCCTTTATGGATTAAATATTCCACTATTCCAAAATGCCCTTTCTTTGCTGCAACATGTAACCACGTACCAAATGGTGTCATTGAATGTAAAGATTCTGGATTATCTCCTATTAAACGTTTTACTTCATTAATATCACCAATTTTAATTGCATTTCTTATTGCTTTATTTAAACTTTTTTCATCCATAACATTACCTCCTGTATCTCTACTATCTTGTACTAGCTATGTCTCCTAAATCTTTAAGAGCTTCAACAATATCATCAAGGTCACCGTCTATTGCTTCAACATCCCTTAACCGCTTTACAACAATCTCCAAAGCATCAAGACTATGTTGCCCTATTACGGCATTTGGTGCCCAAACAAGGTTTTCTACACCAATTATTGGGTCTATCCCGTACCTTCTTGAACAAGTACTTTTTACTTCTGGCCAAGACCTTTTTTAAATAGAATATGATGTGCATGTGGATCATACATATCTTTTGGAGGATCTCCTATATTTTTTTTTTAATAAGCTCCATTATCAATTTTGTCTACATCCTTAGTAACCTTAACCGTATCCTTAGTGCACTTATAAAATTATAACGCTCGTTTCACTTTTCATGCTACAACGCAAAAAACACTCGTTGCCATAAGTGACAATCAAGTGCTTTAAGTTCGTTTGTTTTCTAAGTGTCTATGTTCGTTCTAAGTTTGTAAGTTTCATTGTATCATAAACATAGTATGACCCTTTTGTGTCTCGTGACAAGTAATACCTTTAAAACGCACGAGCTTGTGTGCATTCGTTAGTTTACTATGCGTTCCATGTCATTGCACCCGTTGCCCATTAAAATGTCATTTCGCCTAAGTTCGTGTGTCTTATTTTATCGTATCAAGGGACGGAGGTCCAAACAAGAGCTTATGATGGTAAACCATCATAAGGCCAATTCTTCAAAATGACCTTTTCTTTTTTTGTACACTTCAAATAAAGTTTGTTTTATCTGTCTATATTTCCCTATGCCGATAAGTTCCAATCCATGTGTATTATTGATTAATAGTTACACTTAAATCGCAATATCCTGGTAACCTACTTCAGTTACTATCTCATTTAACATACGAATTCCTAGCCCATTCTCTGTATCCCATGTACAATTAAGTGTAAATCTAATGTCTCTACCTTCACACAAATCCCCATAAGGAACAACAATCCCGTCTAAATCTATCATTTCTAATATTTGATCAGTTGTTTCAACTAATGGATAACTTTCATTTACTTCAATATCATAACCTAATTCATGTCGCTCCTGTTTATAATACTCTAAAATCGGTTGCAAAAAACTTTGTTGCAAGTGTTCCCAATTTTGCATAAGCGAGGTGTATGCTACATATTGTTCCTCATCAAAATTGTCGTCCTCTTCCCCATCTATCATTAAAGTTATCTCAGTTTCTTTTCCAAAAAAATGAATTATAGTATCCTTAACTCAACCATACTCATATTCAAGTTTACCGAAAACCGAATCATTTAAAATCATTTTACAAGCTCCTCCTTATGTCTATTAGCAAATCCTCCGGGTTTAAACGCTCCTGCGTTTCTCTCTCCTACACCACCCAGATGTCCAAATTCAGCATTTATGATTGTTGGCACGGGCTGCATTGTTTTACCCTCGTTCTAACCCAATTGTAAAAATAAAAAAGTCAATAGCCACTACGTTCTCCTAACGTCGCTATTGACTCCCTTTATTGAGCATGTACCTTTGTCAGTGTCCAAGTAACTCACAAAATAGGCACATCTCTCAACTTATTTTTCTATTTCTAGTATCAAGCCTTCCAAATTCAAAACATCTTTTTTATTTTGACTAATGTTCATGCAAAAAGTTTTAAATAGATTTGCAAGAACATGAACGATTACCGTAACACATGGCGTTATTACAATCGTACATGGCCAAAAATAGCACATTCTAGATAGCTATGCAATCTTGATATTAACTTATAAAGAAACCTTGACCGGAGTCAAGGTTGAAAACATACAATCTTAGGTCTATCTATAATACTTGATACATCTTTCTTGAAAAGGGATTCTATCATCGTGCAGCACTTCTTCTTGCAGCAATTTTGTTATAGTCTCTATTTTTACAATGAATAGTGCGAAGAAGTCGCCCGAATTTGGATATGAAAATAGTCCATACCCCTTTGGTGACAGTATTTTGTTGACCTCCATGATCTTTTTAGGTAAAAATTCATAATTAAATGCTTCTAATTTCTCGAGTTCTTCTTGTGTTGCTAATTCAATTTGGTGGGCAAATTCGTAATCAAGAATAAAATTGACAATTTCTTGGTATTCCTCACCTTTATAGTCAACGTATAAAAACTGTTTCGTCGTCAATCCATATTTTAATAGGTCTTCATGTAAGTCATAACTTCCTTGCTCCTTCAAAAACGTTTCCAAATCCTTGCTATCAGGAAATATAATCTGCGCTATCCCTTGATTAGGCATATTAGCTTCCTCCTTTTATTGAAATAATTCTCCATGCTTGTTAGGAATATATTCCGGGTAGTTTTTACGATAAAATTGATCAATCATCTGAAGCACGGGGTCCCACTCAGGGTATGGCTCACGTTCTCCAAATACCATTTTCGCTTCTGGAGTATTCATTAGAAAATTATCGAATTGAGTAGGTACTGGCAATCCTAGTTGTTTTCTTACATGGATCAAGAATAAGATTTCAAAAGGATAAAATCCGTATCTGAAATCGCCAAATTCACCTAGCTGTCCGATTTCAGAAGCTAATGCAGAATGATACTGAGACATGATCGAAATTAGATGTTCTATTTCTTCTAAATCACCAGTCGACCAACGTCCCAGCACTTCATCATAAATGTTCAGGTCTTCAGGGATTAAGTCGCATCGCAGTTCAGCTTCCTTAAACTTATTTATCACGGCTAGATGCAATTTTTCATTCGTTCCCATGATGGTTTTATTTTTATACTGCAAGTACAGTTCTAACAAAAACCAAATATGTCTATCCTCTTCATTGGCCTTTATTAAATGTCCACCGAAGTGATGAGCCATAAAATCATATAATATATTTTCTTCTTTCTCCCATCCATACATTGCAAAATGAACTAATGTGAGGACGACTTCTCTAAACGAATATCCCAAGATCATCCTTGGATACCTGATTGTATAGAGATCCTGTCCCATGCACTGGTAAAATAAGACTTTTTGCATGTTCTTTAATCCTTCTACATTGTTTCCACCGCTGATCAATACATCGTTTTTCCATAGTGACAAGTGATAGGAGAAAATTTTTCTTAGATTTATTAATAGTATGTGATCTTTCTCTGTTTCATTTTGCTCAATGATTTTCTCAATCTCTCTTCTACTAACATTATATTTATCTTTAACATCTTCAAACTTGATTCCATCTACAAAATTTTTGCTATATCTTTTAAAAGCCATTTCTAACTTTTTTTTGTTTATCATTGTATCTCCCCTATGAATGTTTGCAAGTTTTATAGTGACAGTGTGACACCCTTTACATGTTGTGACAAATAATACATTAAAACAAGTTTACATATGATTCAAAATAAACTTCTATATCATTTTCAACACTTGTTCCTTCACATTTTCGTCAAAACATGTTTCGTAGCAATAACTTATATTTATTTTTGCATATTTCATATTTGCTTTAGAGAAATCCGCTTCGCCAAACCTACAATCTGCAATGTTGATTTCCCCTAAATTACAACTTCTAAGGTCAGCCAGCTCAAAATCACAATCACGAAACGCTGCTCCCATTAATGAGGAAGCCCTTAACATAACTCGGTTTGCCATAATACGCTTTCCCATTACCTCTGACAGGTCTGAAAAAGTAAGGTCTAACTCATCTATAATCTTATCATTGTATTGGGATCTACTTAATATTTCCATCACTTTTATTCTATCATTATTCTTCTCATTCATGATTACAATCAACACTCCATTTAATTGCCCTCACTTGAATTTTATAATACATTTCAATCACGTAGAAAAATTATGGATGTCTTTTTTTAATAGTTAAAGACATTTTTTGTATTAATAGAATAATAATAGGACACCAAATAAGTGCTCTTACTCTCCCCGTCAAAAATCCTTTCTGTTTCGTTCACTTGTTTTAGATGCCTGTGCATCTTTAACTTTAGCATCATGAGCTTTGTCATTCTGGTAAATGAATATAAATCAAGCATTAAATAAGTGTGGTTATCCCTCTTATAAAGCCACTGTATCCAATATCATGTGTCTACTTACTAAGATGAGCTATAAATTCAAATATGATTTTTCTTAATCATTGGAAATATATTATCTTATAAGCTATCGATTTGATTCTCAAATCCATAAAAAGAGTACATCAACAGTTTTATTTGTTGATGTACTCTTTTACATTATTTTTTATCCTTTTTTAATACAAAATTCCCATCACATAACACATTAACTTTTCGGTGGTGCTTTAAGTTCTTTTATAAATGTTGTAAAATCTTTTGCAATAAATTTTATATCTTCATCTAATAATTCATTATCTTGTTCAAAATAATCCATATCGCAATAGTAAAGATTACCTTTCCCCTCTCCTTCGAGCAATAAACAAACTAAACTTTCACCTATGCTATAACCAATTGGGAAAAAGTGAGAAGGAACTACTTTCCCTAAGTTATATTTGTTAAACATTTCTTCTAAATTAAGATTCGTTTCAGTAGTTAAAGGAAAAAACAGTACAATAGAAGACTCGACAGTACCTTCTTTCCCGGCATCATTTGTAACAAATCTTCTTTTCTCCGCTTTCCCCCCATTATTCAATAATAAAAATTGTCTATACTCATCTGGCAACTTAATATTATATTTCTCCTCTAAGTTTTCAATTTCTCTCTGGTCTGTTGGAGGAAACGTATATTCAAAGTTCATATTTATTTCTCCTTCACTTTTTATAAATAGGTTTTCACTCATCATATAATCCATCTAATAGCTCTGAAAATGTATTACAAATTATCTCTATAGCTGCTTCTCCTTGTTCCTCATGATCCCAAAATACAATTGTCGGTGATAGTTTATCCGCACGATAGTCAAAACATATTAGATTTCCAAAAGGATCTCTTGCAAAAGGAACAATCCCCTCTATCTCAGGCTGTATTGGATCGTAAAACATCTCCATATTCATATCTTGACTTGTGAAACTTAATAGATTATTTATTACACCTTCCCCTCCATTTTCAAAATTAAAGTTATCTGGTTCCGGACATCCACCATTATACTTCATTACACATTCCTTATAATCTTGTGGAAAGATTACTCCAAAAGATTTCTCTACCTTAGATATTATTTTTTCATCAATTAATTCTTCTGTAAATAGCCAATTTACTTTTTCCATGTCATAATTCCCTCCAAAATCTGTTTTACTAAATGACCTTTCCTTCCTCGAACGCCACCACCCCAGATTGCTCTCCCACCTGTATGTGGTGCTGCATCATGTTCAAAGAAATCAACAACTTGCATTCTTCCTGGATCTTGATGGTGATGCCAAGTCAATGTTCCGGGTACTTTCCCTCTTTTTAAATACTCTATTTCACTTGGAGTAAATTTCAATGCCAAATCTTGATCTCTTTGTATCTTTTCGTATAGCCTTAACGATAACTCTCGAAATTGTACTGTATCTGGTTCTAAATAAAACGATTTATCTAAAAGTATTTCTTCCTTAGAGTTGAATAGAGGAAAACCTTCTTTATCATACTTCACGTCATATTCTTTTCCGTTTCTTTTTGAAACAAATGTATATGTACTTGTACCATCTTCATTATAAACCTTCCGCTTATACTGCCTTGGCATTATTGGCTTTTTATTATAATCAGGTAGATTTCCAGCAGCATTCCTCATAGCTTTTTCATAGATTTCTTTAGTTTCTTCTTCCATTTTATTACGATTTAGATTATGTTTAATCCTTTGATTTATCCCTGTCACATACTGATACGCATCTTTCAGAGAGTTTGATCCTCCGGCTTTCCCTATACCTGCTAGCGCAGGTTCAGGGAATAAATTCGGGATCTCAATATTTTTAATCTTCTCCAAGGCATTCTTCGGCAACTTATTCATGAATACCGCTATTTCTTCCAACTTACCAACTATTTTACCTTTTTTCGCGGCTACTTGAAAGACTTTTGTACCCTCTGCGAATTTTCCGAATGCAGCTGTTCCTTTCACTGCGGCGGTTACTTCACCAACGCCGACAAAACAACTACCAATATCAAATATCGCGCCACCAAGAGCATAAGGATCGGTCAATGCTTTTTCTACATAACCTTTTACGGAGTTAACTAGTGCCTTACCATACTTAGGATAATCTTGCCAGCTGATGATGGCTTGTCCAAGATTTTTTATCGTATTACCTGCTCCGTAAATATCGTCCAGTTTCCATTGTTCTGTTTCTACGCCGCGTATCGAATTAAAGCCCCACTCACCAAGCTCTAAGGCTAGGTAAGTTACCTTCATTGCACCTATCGCTATCCCACTAATAGCGGAACCTGCCGCGCCTAAAAAACCTTCCAACACCAATGCATCATCAGCAAGTCCTTTTAGGAAAGGGATGTTCTCCCCTACCCATTTTGTACCTTTTCTTAATACATCCCATTTCTCACCGGCACTTTTGGAAAAGTTTTGAAGCCAAGCCTCCACTGGATGATGTTCCGCCCATTCCTCTTGCTTTTTCTTCATTTCTCTTTCAGCTTGCAGTTGCGCTTCTTTTTCCGCTTTCGTGATTTGTGTATCCATTTCATGAATGCCTTTTGCCAACGCATCTTGCGCAAAGAAAGCTTGCAGTTGCGGATCAGTATAAGATAAACTGCTCATTTCCCTTGCCATTTGAACTTGGTTATTTAATGCATTGAGAATGTTTTCCGCATTGCTTTCTGCTTTTTTGCTTTCAAATTGCTGTACTTTTTGAATCGTATCCTCTAGTTCTTTGCTGGCTGCAACCAGTTTTTCATCAAACTGGCTGTTCGGCATACTCAGTGAAATCAAATCACTTACGCTGTTGTAAATATTAGAGATGCGACTATCAAGTTCATGTTTCTTGGGTTGAAGATTGGAAAGTTTGTTTTGCGCTTGAAGCAATGCATCTTCCAGAATAACCGCATTCTCATCAGTTTCTCCCGTTGTTGACCGAAAATCCTGTAAGGTTTGCGCCATTTCCATAATGAGGAATTTATTGGCGAGTTCCAATCCAGTCACAACTGTCTTTTGGTTATTATTGATGTCGTTGACAATCGCTTTTCCTGTTTCACCCTGCATGGCATCAGCTTGTATAATCCCATTCAATGCGTTTTTGGCTTTTTCAAGTTGTTCATTGGTTTTACCGGTGTCTTTTTGGAGTTTTGCCAGTACTTCAAGGAATTCCTTTAAATCTACTTGAAAGCCCATTTAATCCGCCTCTCTTTCTGGTGAAGTATGAACAGCTTCATAGAAGGCAAGCGCTTTATCTAGTGGTAAAAAGGCACTGGATAGCTTGCCATTTGCTACTTGCATACTTCGTAAGAAAGTAAAAGCAAATTGTTCTTCCCATTCATTCGTCATCCCAGGTGAAACAACTCGCTTAATCATCATATTGGACACATAAATCGCTGGTGTGTTACTCATTTCACCAAACGGCCACAAGTAACCAAGATAATCTACCACATAATCGTTAAATCCCTCTCTTAACGGTACTTTGCGCCCTGTTAAAATCACGAGTTCTCCGAGTTCACTATTCTTGAACATATTTTGAATTACTTCTGGCATCATGTCTATGTCCAATTCCACAACGGTACCTAGCGGCAAAATTTCGCTATAACACGCATCAACCAAACCCATCAAACGTAAAAATTGAGAAAATGGAATGTCTAATTGCGTTTCTAATCGTTCAAAACGAATTGTCTCATTCGGATAATCAAATGTCACTGAGAATTTCGCACCGATTTTTGGTTTGTTTTCAAAGACATCTTCTTGATTTCGAAACGCCTTGTAAACCTCACGAAAAAGGGAAGGCTGATTCCCCAGTAAGTTACCCATTTGTAATAGTTCGTCAGTAATCTCTAAATCTAATGTTTTGTCATTTTGTAAAACAATTTCTAAAAGTTCTCGTTTGTTATATTCGACCATATTATTTGAACCTCACTGTGTTTTGTTGGATTACATTCGCCATTTTAGCATCTTCATCGACAATTTTGTCCGCGACGGCTTTCATTTTGCCTGTGTCAGCAGAAGATACTCCTTTAAATGCTTCTAAAGTTGTTCCGGCTTTCTCTACTAAATTTTGAAAACTCGTCAAACGAGATAGATTATTCTTGGTAATGTTCGGTGAGGGAACTTTCTCTATCACACTAACTGCGTTTTCTGCACTTGCGACTGCACTGTTAAATTTCCCTTTATCTATACCTATTTTCCCCATTGATATTTTCTCCTTTTTCTATAACATAGCACGCAAACCGCTAATACTTGCTGAAATGCTCGCAATAGCGTCACCTATTATAGACTGATCCATTTCTAATAAAATGATTTTATTATTCATCGTGTTTAGCTTTTCATTGTGCTTCTCTTTATCTGCATCAAGTGCTGTCACAATTTCTTTTAATTTCTCATCAAATTTCTTACGACGTGCTCCTTTGAACTGGCTTGTTGTTAGACTTGTGCCTAAATTGGTAAACTCTTTCTTATAAGAATCAAAATGATGAAGTTCTCCCTGTAAAGATCTCTTTGCGGCTTTTAAGCGCTCTAACTTTTGGGCATTTGCCCTGTGGCTAGCCATTTTACTATCATAACTTGCCTTAAATCGATCAACACTTGCATGGATATCCGCTTTTCGTGCAGCTTCTTTGGCTTTATCTTCTTCTTGAGCCATAATGTTTTCCCTCCTCAAAATCTATTTCCCTATCAAGACTATCTTTCTGTTTGTAACTACTCAGCCATACACACCACTCGCAGATAAATTGATCTACTCACTAACTAATTTCACTCGTCCTGCATTTCGTCCAACAAAGAAATGAGACTCATCTAATTCCACTGTTGGTTCACTATAACTAGATTTCACATTTATCAATCCTTGATCAGCTAAACGTGTTCCAATCATCCCTGCTGGAATATTTGCTCGTAATCGTTTATTAAATTCATCATAACTGTTCTCAATTTGTTTTTGATTGCCGTGGAAAATGAAATAAACACCTACTTTAGAACCATTTTTTAAGTATTTATTGAATGTTTCATCCGAAATAAATGTTTTATCTCCAAATATTTGCGCATCTGGAATATACACAAACATCGGTTGATTTTCACTTTGTGTCTCTCTTTCTTCAATTTCACTCATTAGATCATTAACAAAAGTACTGTACTCCATATCTGATACAATCACATCGAAGCTTTCTTTGAATCTGCCAAATCGTTCGCTCCCATTAAACACAATTCTTTGTGCTTTCCCTTCAAAAAGTTTGAAGTTTTGAACGATTATACGCTCAATATATTCCGTTTGCTGTGGCGTATCGTCTCCAATCACAAAATAACCATGTTTTTCTGGTACAAAACCAACGACATTTGTAGTTTCTTTACTTAGAGCAAGTGGTAGTTGTAGATTATCTAACATCTCTTGTACCTGTGGATTTGTATAAAAATCATGCATAGAGATCGTTTTAGATAACATCGGAATCTTGGTAGGACGTGTGCCCTTCCATTGCTGATTCATCTGTGCAATCTCTTGCTCTAAATTATTCAATCGATCAATATCATTTTTTCCATGAGTTGGTAAATAAATTTGAACTTCATGTGGCTCGTCTAGTTTGATTTGCGCTCGTCCAACAATTTCTTGCGAAATCAAAGCATCACGTCCTACAACATCTCGAATTGCACCTTCTTCCACAAGGAATAGCCCAATATGTGATGGAATATTACTCGCCATACTCATTCTGAAGCTGTTCGTACGAAGAACCGTCATAACTACATAAAGTCCCAAACTTGCTCCTTCTCGTAAAAGCTGATTTAACACAGATTCTATAGCTTCCTCTAAAGGACTCTCCTTAATTGAGTCAAAACCATCAACAATGGTAACAATCCCTGGCAACTGCTTTCCTGATTTCTCTTCATATTGAGACAGACTTGCGACACCATACTCTGTAAATGCGTCTTTTCGACTTTGAATTTCTTTGCGAATTCGTTTGAGGAACTTCATCAGTTTTTCTTCTTCCTCTAACCGAACAATATCCACCACATGCGGTAAATCTTTTATTGGAAGTAAACCATTCGTACCAAAATCAAATAGGTTAAACTGGACCTGTTCAGGATTGTTAATTCTTGATAAATTCATTACAAGAGTTTGTAATGCAGTGGATTTCCCAAATCCTGGGGATCCATAGATTGCAAGGTGACTCAACTCTTCTAAATTAAGTAAAAAGTCAATTTGTTCTTGTCTTGATGGAATATCCATCAAACCAAATGGAACTGAAAGATTTCTTTTCAAATTCCCTGAAGTTACTACATTAATCTTTGGACTATCAATTTCTGTTTTTAATGGAGGTAACCAAGGTTTTTCAGGAAGAACTGCATTTGTTTTTTCAGCATGAATCACAATATCTTCTACAATCGCGTCCAATTGTGTTTGTTTTTCTTCCTTTTTCATGGACACTTCATCATCTTGAGATAAATCTGTAGTTAACAATTCGTGCTGGCCCAATTGATTAATTAGCCAAATTCTTTCGTCTACTTTTTCTTCATATTGTGCATCTGGATTATAAGTTGCTCCACTCCACGCAGATTGAAACAGTTCATAAATTTCATTGTTTCCGACCTGTAAATACGCTCGTCCTGGTTGAGTAATCGTTGCTGCATCAGGTGTTTTAATAATTTCATTTGAATCACTTGGATCTGCTACTTTTAATGCTAATTTGAATCGTGAGTTTGACCAAATCTGGTCGTCCACTACTCCACTTGGCTTTTGAGTAGCTAAAATCAAATGAACTCCTAACGAACGACCAATACGTGCAGTTGATACTAGCTCAGCCATAAAGTCTGGTTCATTTGCTTTTAATTCTGCAAATTCATCGCTGATTAAGAAAAGGTGCGGCAATGGTTCTGATGGATATTTTTTCTTTTCTACAGGATCAGCAATTTCTTTTCCCTGTTTGTACAACTTGGTATACCCATTAATATGATTAACACCAAATTCACCAAATTTCCGTTGTCTCTTTTGTAATTCTGCTCGAATACTTTGTAATGCTCTTGCAGAACTTGCACCATCTAAGTTTGTAATCGATCCTAAAAGATGTGGTAAATTCTTAAATAAATTCGCCATACCTCCACCCTTAAAATCAATCGGTAAAAAGCCAACGTCTTCTGGTGCAAAATTTACTGCTAAAGATAAAATATAACTTTGGACAATTTCCGATTTACCAGATCCTGTTGTACCTGCCACGAGTCCATGTGGGCCATGTGCTCGTTCGTGTAAATTCAAATAAACAATGTCATCTTTTCCTCGAACACCCAAAGGAACAGCTAATGACTTTGAAGTGTCTGCTTTTTTCCAACGAGCACCAATATGTAACTCTCCAACATTTTTCACATCATATAATTCTAGAAAGTCAATCGATTCTGGAATCGCATTTTTCTCTACCTCAACATGTTCTAAATTAGCTATGCGTTGTATTGCTTGCTCAATTGGATAACTTTTGGGTAAATGGTTGGGAACAAAAAGTTGATTCACGTACTCATTATTATTATTAATTAATACCGCAGATTCGTTACTTTGATAATCAATAACTGTGGTTGCTGTCTCTGGCAACATGTTTAACGCGTCTTTCCCCCAAATGACCGTAACACCGTATTGACTCATATCTTCAGCTAAGAATTCATTTAATCCATGCCCAGAGAGCCAGCTCTCGTCTAAAATCGTAAACATATAATGCGGAGCAAAGGTTACTTTCTCATTGCCCGCCTCTTTGACTTGTTGCCGACGTTTTGTTAACAACTGATAGAACGAATTTAAAACCATGTCACGTGTCTGTGAATTATGAATAATTCCTCGTAAATTTAAGCTCCGTATTTGAAAATGTGGCAACCAACGCCATGCATGCCAACTATCTTGATAATCTTCTTCTGGAACTAATGCTACAAATTCTACATCTCTATAAGAATGTAAAACGGAAAGCTGAAATAATATTGTCTGTACAGCTATTCGTAGTACTGTTTTTGTTCCTGCAAGTCCTAACGTTTGATTTAACATCGAGATGGCAATAGGTGCATCTTTTAACGTTTGATGTGGCCAAACAATTTTTTCTTCTGCAAATATACTTAAAGCATCGTCTTCTTCTCTTGAATGATAACTGACTTTATAACTACTTTGAATCTCTCCATGACCCAAACGAATACTTATAAAATCAGCATTTGTCATAGTTTTTTCATAAATTCTTGGACTGTATTCTTTTGTCATCAAAGACAATGAATCCATATCAGGGAAGTTATACGTTAAAGCTTCAAATTGCTTTTGAGAGAGCAACGACAATTCTTTTTCCTTTTGAATAAGATACTTTTCATAGTACTCACTTCGCTTAAGATTCTTTTGTTTCACTTCTTTCTTATTCGTAATATAACTTGAAACAGAGAACCCTGCCGTGAGTAAACTTACTCCCCCCATGCTTAACATCATAATAGGGTTTCCATTACTTAATACGCTCGTTGCACCACTTAAAACAACCATTGCTAATGGCGGAACAATCGTACGCAATAAATCACTTCTCCCATCAGTTTCCTCAGCTCTTGGAGGTTGAATTGCTATCTCATCTTTAGGCTCTCGTAAATGAATTCTTGGACTACGTCTAAATTCAGGGAAATTTTTTGGGTATTCTGGAATAAATAGCTCGTTAATAATCTCCCAAGAATTTAGTGAAAATTCATTGGTTATCTTACACAACTTAAATTGTTTTTCTCTCAATTCAATAAGCACACCATCAATAACAAGTTGATCCCCTACAGACAAAACTTTTTCTAATCGATCTACTTTCTTTCCATTAAAGTAAACTACTACCCCATTTGAAAACAGATTTAACTGGTAAGTTTCATTCTTTTCATTAAATGTGACCAGGGCAAAAGCCTTAGTCGGAATGGTGATTCCCGAGTCCTTTGAAGAAGAAATCACAAAATTTGTTTTCGGCTTGATAGTAGTTAAAACTTCTAATTTTTCATGAGGTAACGCGAGAATCCCGTCCTTCATATCACCTGTCCATGGATCTTGATCCAAGAACAAATGCGTGCCATCAAAAGAAATTTCATGGTTACCAATCTTAAGTGATGGCTTTGACATTGTTAGTTCGTGATGCGAAAATATATGACCAAATGAAAAAATATCATAGAGTACAGACGCTTTATTTACAATTTGATCATCAATTGGTACACCTTCACTAGATAATCTATTGTTTAGATTTCTGATCATCCGTCTTACCCTCCAATAACTTCATGTACTTTTCCATCTCTTCCTTATATTTCGAAAGTAATTCTTGTTTCTTCGCACCATTCATCTTGTTATCTGCATTTGTTACATCATAAACTTTTGTATAGGCGTGAAGAATATATTGATTATCTCCTATATTTTTAGCAATATTTAAGGCCTTTTCAAAGTCTCCTTTTCCTATATAGATCCAATAAAGTAATGTGTTATCATTTGATTTTTGGGAGATAGTCCCTAATACAGATTCTTTCTGCTCATTAGACAAGCTATCTAATTGAATCGAGCTCACTGCTAACACATATAGTGCGCTTTTAGGAAGATTCTCTGGTTTGTCTTCCTTTAAAGAATCTAGAACATCTGAATAATTATTTGAAATAAACTTTGATTCGGCACTTATGATTCGTTTTTGCTGAGGTACAATATTTAATGAATATATCCCTACCCCTATTGAAAGACCTAATGTTGCAAGACCAAGAATAATTGTTCCCCACTTAAAAACAGTGTGATTTCTACTTTTCACCAGTATGCTTGTAGCATTTCTTTTTTCCTTTTGAATCGCAACTGTTTCCATTAGTAACTTGTCTATCTCTTCAAACGAAGAAGATTCTTGAATTTTTTCGGAAAAAGGATCTCGGACTGCACCGGCCCCATCAATTAGATTCTCAAAATCCAGTTTTGGATTTAAAATATAAAGAAGTAATGCCTTGTATTGTTTTAGATATACTTCTTCTGTTGGAAGATAAGGAATAACGGTATTCATTACGCCACGATGACCAATAAACAACTCTTCCCCAAAAATAAAGATATTTTTAGGATGGATAAATGGCGTTACTGGTTGGTTAAGATATTCTTTTAAGAAATTTACTTTTTGTGCTAAAAGAAGGCGATCAAATTCATCTAATTTTTTAACATATTGTTCAAGCGAAAAAGATAATTCATCTTTTTCATAAGTGATAATGACCTGTTCTTCATTCGCCACTTCTATCTTTCCAGTCAAAAAGTGTGGTGCTTTATTTAAAAATAACTGGAATTGCTTTACACCTGACAAAGAATATTGATTAGCTGTTAAGTGCACTTTAATAAAAGTAGATGTAGTTTCCTCTTTAATAACTATCAAACTATTTTTCATTTCCCCCATACTCTAGCGTTCCTCCAAACTCCCTATAATTTCTTTTACGGCTAATTGATCACCATCCGCCAATGGATATTTCGCCAATATAACATTTTCATCTAAATGAATTGGCTTATTTTTTACTTCCAATGAAAAATGAGTGGGCAATTCTATATTTACTAAAGATAATGAATCAACCAATAGTTCTTTCAATCTATTAGAAGAAACTTGATTAGGTATTGTTAAATCAAGTATTTGCTCATTAACATGAAGTTCGATATTAATCATTGTTCTTTCTGCCATTGTTTACTCCTTTTTCCGTATAAATAGGTTTGAAAATCTTTTACCTAATAACCAGCCTAAAATTAATATTCCAATCACACCCATGCTTAACAGTATCCAGAGGGTCCATCTAGGAATTTCATAATTGGTATCTTCTACAGTTGCTTCATTTTCATTAGAAGCTGTATAGTCTTTAGAAAACAGCTGCTTGGTAATTGTATCCTCTGGTTTCTTTTCTACACTCTCAGCGGTAAGAAATACTTTTTCTTTTATACTTGAAGTACTCTTTCTATTTTCTTTCTCAAGTTCCTTATTTTTTGTGTTTTTGTCTTTTATAAACAAATCTTCTATCCCTGTAACAGAATTATTATTTTTATGATTTTCTTTTTCATAAATCACGTTGTTATGAATCGTTAATTTTCCATCTTCAGCATAGGCTAGACTGCTAAAACTAGTAAAAAGATTTGTCACACAAAAAGAAATTAGAAGAGAAAAAACGAGAAATTTTGGTTTTATCATTTTTTCCAAATTCGTACATCCTTTCTCCTAACAACATAAGCTATTGCTTTTGTTCAGCTTTCTCTGACTTTTTCACACCTGGAAAAGCAATGAAATTCGTACCAATTCCTACAACAATAATAATTACCAATAACAAGTAACTTTCCCATCCAACATGGATACCATTGCTTAGTGCTGTATAACCATTTTCTATGTTTTGAAGCGGTGAAAAACGATAAAGCAAATCGACAATACTACCCGGACGAGTATGCATTCCTAATAATGGTGTTAACATGAGATATAATCCTAAAAGTGAAACACAAACATAGAGTGTTATATTTTTAAACTGACGAGAAAAACCTGTTATTAATAAAGTTCCACCTAAAATATTTAGGAACGTGTAACTAAACCAAGGGATATTAAACACTCTCAAAATACTAAAAGTAGTTATTCCAGCAAAGAATAGTGAGATAATTAGACTGACACCTGTTACCTTCATAACATTAGGAACATTTAGCCATGCCCTTGTAGGTGTAATAAAAACCATATCTTTCGTAATTTCTCTACGTTGAATAGTACGACATAAGGAAATGCCGGTAATGATTGAAAGAACAGCTCCAACAAGCGTCATATAGTAAGGAATAATAGACGTTTGGCGAGTAGCTTCAAAACTTCCTTTTGTAGCAATTGGGGCTGATAGAAAATTGAATACTTTATAATTATCTGCTCCACCTCGTTTGGTATTAGAAAGCACTTTGCTAAACTCTTCTGAGTATTTTTCATTTTTACTTGTATTCTTTTGAATTTGAGTGACTGAAGTATTTAAATTATTCAAAACAGTATCTGCATTTTTTTGAACATTATCTGTATTTTCTTTCAACTCCTGAATTTTTGGAGAAATGTCATGAGCTTTCGCTGCAGATTTTTCTATACTTTCAGCCGAGTTCTTTGAACTCTGAACTAAATCTTCCATTTCTTTTACTAAGCTATCTGTTTCTGAAGAAATTGGTATTGTATCGTTCTCTGCAGGATGTTGATTTTCTGCAGGATGTTGATTTTCTACAGGATGTTGATTTTCTGCACTTTTTACAGATTCTTCTTGGATTTTTTCATTTTCTTTCCATGATTGATACGCTTCATTAATCTGTTGATTGGCTTGCACAAACCAATTATTTAACTTTTCTGCTTCATTCAGAAACTTCTCAGGTTCAGTCATTAGATTTAAAGTTCCATATAACGTATTTTTTGTTCCATCATGATTTTTATCCGTTGTTGATCCAATTGTTTCTTGTAAATTTTTTATCTGGCCTTCAATATCTGTATAGAGTTGATTTCCTTTATTCTTAAATTCTTCATAAATTTTCTCTGTAATAGCATCTATCTTTTGTTCACCTGTGATATTGTTATACATACGATAAACAGAGTTTGGATTTGCCAACTCTTCGAGAGTCTTCTCTTGATTTTCAATTTTGTTAATCATATCTGCATAGCTATCAATAGATATGGAATCTTCTGGATTTCCAAATAAGGTAACAATTTGCTGTGCAGTGCTATCAAGCATTTGAAATTGTTTCAATAACTCAGGTAAGTCAGATATTAAATTCTTATTTACATCTATATATTCTGCATAGCTGGCATTCACTTGAGTTTGCTCATTAACAATCCATGAATAATCAACAGAGACAAAAGATTTTTTCTTCATTTCTTCATCCAAGGTCCAATCAAAATCCGCCTTAAACGTTAAGCTAAAACTTGAAGGTAACGGCGGAAGATCCTTTTCTTTAGAAGTTGGCCTATTAGGCTCATTTTCTGTTTCTGGTTTCGATCCTGTTTCCGGTTTCGGCTCTGGTTCCGTTGGCGGATCTACTGGCGGTTTCGGCTTTTCTGGATCCGTTGGCGGATCTACCGGCGGTTTTGGTTTCTCTGGATCCGTTGGCGGATCTACCG
>NZ_MAOC01000060.1 GCF_001884135.1 Bacillus nitratireducens
GTTTTGGTTTCTCTGGTTCTGTGGGGTTCTTTTTCAATGAAATACTGAATTCATGATTAGAAACTTCACTCCACTCAGAAATGTACCCATATGATTTGAGTTTTTGATCCAATTCTGTTTTTAACACCGGTAAAAGATCCGTCAAATTTCTTATTCCTAAACTTCCTTGTTCTGTATGGTCTGTCTTCAAAGAGATTCTATTATCTTTTGTTGGATCAATAGATATAGTGACCTCCCTACTATTTATAGGAATTATAGCGTTATGTTCAGGCTTAGCTTCTAGATAGGAAAAGTTTCCTTCCTTTCCTATTTCTTTTTCAAAATTTTTCGCATAACGCCGAACTATAGTTAGCTCATCTTGGAATTTTTTAGATTGAGAATCAGTTATAATATTCTCAGCAATTAACTTTTGTAAAAGATTTTCTAAAGTGTCTGCTGGAATTTGTGGTAGACTTTCTTCTATCATTTGACGATAACGATTATCTAAATTAACTTTATTTTCTTTTGAATCAGCCATTAGTTTCACAATCGCCTGTTTAATATCCTCCTCAGAAGCTGTATCCGGATTTTTTTCTGCACTTCCATAATAAGTTTGTGCAATCTGTTTTCTTAAATCATTAAGAGTTTCAACTTGCGATTGCAATTGCTTAATTTCATCTTTTAGTTCATCAATTCGAGCAGTTTGTGTTTCTTGAAATAGCTTGGCGTTTAGCAAGAATTCCGTATAAACCCCAGATGAATTCACTTCACCTGCTGCCGGTGTATAAAAGTTTCCTAGTTGTTTAAACATTGATTGGTTCAAACCATCATATTTTGCTTTATATCCCGATAAATCAGATTGCCGTTGGTTTTCTAATTGCGTTTTCTGTAGGTTAAATTGATCCTCAAATTGCTTTTTTTGTAGGTTAAATTGATCCTCAAATTGCTTTAAGGAATCTTTTAACTTTTCATTTGTTTTATCGATATTTTCGTTAACTGATTTTTTGGCTTCTTTTGTCGAGGTACTGCCTGCTTCTAAGCTCTTATTATTATCATCCATTAGAGTTTTTACGGATGAAACAAATGCTTGTTGTTCCGAGAGAAAACCTTTATTATCTTCATCAAGAATACTCGAAACATTTGATAAATTATTAAATCCTCCCGATAACTCCTTAAATGGATCTTGAATATTTGTCATCAGA
Organism: Bacillus nitratireducens; assembly: GCF_001884135.1. Classification (GTDB taxonomy): domain Bacteria; phylum Bacillota; class Bacilli; order Bacillales; family Bacillaceae_G; genus Bacillus_A; species Bacillus_A nitratireducens. Next base: position 1,182 of record NZ_MAOC01000060.1, read on the forward strand.
TATTTCTTAGCATCAGTTTCTGCTCCAACAATTTTATTAACATTTAGTTGGGCTTCTGATAAATTTCCTACAATACTTGAGAAATACATCTGCACAACTCGTTGATTGAAATTTTTCAAAATATCATTTACTTGTGTTTGAACGGCTTGATTAGATATCTCATTTTGCCCTTTACGTACACGATAATTAATGGTCGCCTGTTCTGGTGCTATACTTTGAAGGGACAATAGACGTTCAGAGAAATCTTGAGGAATAATAATTTCTGCATCAAATTGACCATTCTCAATTCCTGCATTAGCAATATTCCTACTGACCGTCTGCCAACTATTTTTGGAATCTTGATTAATCAGAGTAACAAAGTCTGCACCTAGTTCATACTTCCTCCCCTCAAAAACAGCCCCTTTATCTTCATTCACTAAAACATATTGAACCTTGGATACTTTTTGATTTGTAGACCGGTACACATTATCATCTTTAAAACCAAAATAAGTGAAAGTCAAAATAAGAAATAATCCACCAAGTATAATGATGAGTAATGGAAAATAACTCTGATATTTTTTTATCAAAATACATTTCTTCCTTTCAGATAAATTAAAAAAGGTGTCAGCACAATGAGTTGCACTGACCCCTTTTTTAAACACTTAATTTAAGCCAAACGAACCTGCATCCTGACGGTCACGGTCTGCGACTGTATCTGCATATTTGGTCAACTGCATATGAATACTTTGTAATAAGTTTTCCATTTGTTTCACATTACCTTCAAGCTGTTTGTATTGCTCCAAGTAAGCTCGAAAAGCTTCCCCCTGCCATTCTTGGGCAATCGTTGAATTCATAGAATTCACTTTACGAATAGCGTCTTCAATTTGTGAAGAGGCCGTTTGATATATTTTCGCCTGAGATTTTAGTTGTTCGGGTGTGACCGTAATAGCTCCTGCCATAATATCATCTCCTTGTTTTCTAACTATCCTTACGGATAATATAATATAATTCAAAATTATTTTAAATCTTGGAGCAAGCGAGCTTCTTTCTTTGCCTCTCATTATATACACACGTGTCTTATATGACACACCGAAAGAAGGAGTAATAGTATAAACAAAAAAAAATAAATGAAATAGAAAATAGAAAAAGGAAGGTTATAATTTAATAATTACAACCTTCTCAAAAATATAAACCTTATGTAAAAATTTTGATTTCGTACTTCTGTTTTATAAATTCAATTAATTCTTCATTCATCTTGTAATAATTATCGGCACCTATATATTTACAGACCAACTGTGCCTTTTTTAGCATTTCTTCACCTTCTTTATTTCCTCTCAAACATTCCCAAATACCATTAATCACCAATTTTAGGTTTTTTTCAAAAAACATTTCTTCTTCGAGTGAAAACGAATTTATTTTATCCATATATTTCCATATAAGGTTCATCCTATCGTGCTGGATAAAGAAAATAATTGCATTTGTTAACATCCTAAAGCATTCACTTTTTCCATCTCTAAATTCTTTGTAATGATTGATTCCCAAAAGTGCTTTTTCAAGAGTGATTTCTATAAATTCAGGCGTAAATGCAAACATACAGTTGTTGAATAAAACTAGTTCATAGCGAGTCCATGTCTGCATGTTTATTAAATATTGATAAATTTTAGTTTCTCTTGTTTCAAGAGTTTCATTTTTTAATCTAGCAATGAGCAACTGACATAAACTCGAAAGATGTTCATACTTAATTCCATCTCGCCCTTTAACTAGATTACAAAGACTTTCTAGCCTTATTAACTCTTCTACATCTTTCTTCATAAAAGCATTTCTTATTTCACCCATAATCTGACTGATTACATTTACATCCTTTGGGTAATCAAAAGCTTTTAATTCATCAAAGTATACATTAATTCTAGAAAGCATATAAGTTAGATTTGTAACACTAGTATCTGCACGATTATTTACAAATCTGTTGTAAACAGATCTACTAACAAAATCACCACAAACATCTTTAATAGTTAGTCCCTTTTGTTTTCTCGTATAATCAATAAGTTCTCCGATCTCCATAAAACATCTCGCCCTTCCGAATGATTCTTATCCGACTAATATGTGTCGTATTTTTATAAAAATCACTTATTACGCTACACATTCAAAAAAATTGCCTTTCTCTTATTATTATTTTTTAATAAGCAATGAAAGGAGTTGTTACTATGTGGTGGTGGATAATAATCACTTTATAGAATAATTTTGCACCAGAACCTATGTATTTTTCGCTGATGGATGAAACAATAGTGTCATTTACATTTAAGCAAAACAAAAAAAATACATAGAAAAGATCATTTTTTAATAAGATACACCAGAATTTCCTCCATCATTTTTTCATGATAAAATGAAATAACCAAATTCCTATATTTTATATCATGCTGGGGTACAGCCGAGATATATGTAAAAACAGGTCATAGACTTACTTTTATTTCCAATGTGATTTGAAACTGGATTTTTTATAAAAAAACAAGTAGATTTTTAGATTCTAGATAAATTTATACTTGTTTTGCTTTACTACATTGCTTATTAAAAAACATTGAAATAATTAACAATTAATAATAATACTCCTATTGCAAATAAAATTAGGTTATTTGACAAAATCACTTCATCTTTCCAATATGCTAAAAATATTAATAAACCATGTCTAACTGAAAAAAACAATCCTAATCCAAATATTGAAAGCAGATATGGAGATGTATTCCTTTCCTTTCCTTTTCTTTCCTTTTACCTCCTTTTTATCACTATATTAGCACATTTTGTATTAACTTGTTAAATTAATACTTATCAAACTTATTTTTTGATGCCTTTTAGTTGAAACTCCAGCATTATAGAAATGGTTCGAATTACAGGCAATAACCCATCCTATAATTATCAATGTTAAAGAAAACAACTTAAGACACGCCCTATATATAATCTAAATCTTTAAGATAAACCCAGGATATTCCCCCTATAACAGCACCAACTATCCCTAGAATCAAACCCCTATATTTTTGTAAAAACATCAAGTTATCCCTTTCGTACAAACAAAATATTCCATATATAAATAATACGGTTCTGGTGCAAAAATAAAATAAAAGAGAATAAAGCGCATATATTCCTAACGGAATCGTATCTTATGCTACCAGTCCAAACAATTGATGGATGAATTTTTTCTGGTTTTGGACAGACTGGTCCCGTAAATCAATCTGTTCTTTTTTAATCATATGCATAGCTTCTACTCCAGAAAGAATGGATGTAGCTGTGTCAAAACATTTGAACCTTAGCATAGAATGGATTCGCTTCTTTATAAAGCGATGATCTTGTTCTACTATGTTATTCAAGTATTTTTGTTGTCTAAGTTGCATACCATCAGGTATGCTTTTCTCTTTTTTCAACTGTTCAATTGCTATAGGATAAGCTGGATTCTTATCGACTGTCATAACACGAGGCTGCGAAACATGAAAAGACCGCAAAGCTTTCTTGAAAAAGCGCTTTGCAGTCTTCTGGTCTCTTGTTTTTCCTAGGCAAAAATCGATTGTGTTTCCTCTCGAATCAACAGCACGATACAGGTACATCCATTGACCTTTTACTTTGATATATGTTTCATCGACTCTC
>NZ_MAOC01000061.1 GCF_001884135.1 Bacillus nitratireducens
AGAGTCATTTGTTTGAGGTGACGTCGGATTCGTTTGTCCAATTCAGGACCATACTGGTGTACCCAAGGCATAATCGTTGTATGAGAAATAGATAAACCCCGTTCTTCTAGTATTTCCACCAAATCACGAAAACTGAGGTTGTACCGTAGGTACCATCTTACCGTTAACAAAATAATATCAGGCTAATAATGCCTCCATTTGAATACATTTTCCTTTTCCATACCAATCACGCACCCTTTCTAAAGTAATAGTAACAGTATGTCCAAGATTTATAGATTCATTGCAGTTGTCCTTAAGTTTTTGCACCAGAACCAGGAGTCTTCTTGGCTAAAATGATAAAATAAATATTACATAATGATCTATTAATCTTTGAAATATTTGTAAGAAATGCTAAAGTTAAATAGGTTAAAAAAATATATAAAGTGAGGCGATATTTTTGAAAAAGTTTAGCTTATTACTAGCGGTATTTGTAATGATTGTTTCATTATTTATCCCTAATCTTGCAAGTGCTAAATCTTTCCCTGATGTCCCATCTAATCATTGGGCATATAAAGAAATTAACTATTTAGCGGAAAAAGGCATTATTAATGGTACTCCGGAGGGATATTTTAATCCTAGTGACAATGTAACTCGTGGACAAATGGCATTAATGTTAGATTTATCGTTAAATTTAGAAAAGCCAGCTAGCTATACTCATATTTTTTCAGATGTAACCAAGGGTATTTATTACTATGATTCTGTACATAAGTTAGCGCATTATAACATTGTACAACGTGAAAAAAACTACTTCCCTGATCGTTCGTTAACTCGTGCAGAAATGGCTGTCGTACTCGTCAAAACATTTAATTTAAAACCTACAGGTACTGACGTAAACTTCCCTGATGTTCCAGCTAGTCATTGGGGTTATCAATATATCAAAACTTTAGCTCAAAATAATATTACTGCTGGATTTCCTGATGGTACATTCGGTCCAGACTTAAAAGTAACTCGTGAGCAATTCGCTGCATTCTTAGCTCGCGTATTAGAACCAAGCTTCCGTCCAACTCTTCCTCAACCTAAAGGCAACTTAGAAGTTCATTATATTGATGTAGGACAGGGTGATGCAACGTTTATAAAGTCTCCAAGTGGAGAAACTATCCTCATTGACGGAGGTAACAACGGCAAAGGTAAGGTAGTCGCAAATTATCTAAAGGGACTAGGATTCCAAACCATTGATTATATGATTGCTACGCACCCTGATGCCGATCATGTAGGCGGCTTAGATGAAGTACTTTATTCCATGAATGTAAAAAATGTTTATGCACCTAAAGTAAGTCATACAACCGATACATTTAAAGACTTTTTAACTGCAGTAGCCGACAAAGGATTAACAATTAAAGAAGCAAAGTCTGGCCTGAATTTACCCATAAACGGGTTAAACTCACAATTCCTAGCTCCTGTTAAAGAATATGGTGACGACTTAAACGAATGGAGCGCTGTATTAAAAATAACGCACGGCAGCAAATCATTCTTATTTACTGGCGATGCTGAAGCGAAAAGCGAAAAAGATATGGTTGCAGCGCATGGGTCAAACTTAAAATCAGATGTATTAAAACCTGGTCACCATGGAAGTAAGACTTCTTCTTCTCAGCCATTTTTAGATGCAGTCAAACCAAACATCGCTGTTATTAGCGCCGGTGCAGGTAACAGATATGGACATCCTACACAAGAAACTTTAGCAAAGTTATCTTTAATGTCTGTTAAGGTGTATAGAACAGATTTAAATGGAACTGTAGTTATTGATAGTGATGGTTCAAATATTTCTGTTAGAACGGAGAGATAATTATGCAAAAAGGAATTATTGACCGTTTTGAAGGAGAATTGGCAGTTATTGAAATGAAAAGCATAACAATTGATGTGCCAAGATCCAAACTCCCATCTTCTGCAAAAGAAGGTGACGTTCTTATTATTGAGGATGATAAGTATACCATCGATAAGAAAGAAACCGATAAAAGAAAGCGTGAAATTCAAAATTTAATAGATAAACTATTTGAATAATAAATTTTCAAATTAAACATATCTATGTGAAAAAGCCGGCTCTTATGAGTGGGCTTTTTCACATACACATAGGATTCACTTTTGTATTTTATATTTACAATGTAAACGAGTTGATAGATACGGGTAAGAAGGTGGGACATTTTTTTCAACTGAAGGTATACCTTATGAACAAAGAGAACTAGCTCCTGGAGCAAATAAAAAGCCGTATAATGTTTATGAATTGATTAAACCTGTAGACGCTATGGACGGAACAATTGCGCCATGGTTTGGTGAATCTGGAATGGGGACACAATCTGAGTTTATTGAACTACCCCCACTTTCACCTCGTTTAGAAGAGGGGGGATTCCTAAGTAAAGAGTTCTATCGAACTCTAATTTATTAGGCTATCTCCACAGTCCTTGCGGTTAGAAGCCTTATCGCTTCATTCTTTAGATTGATACTTGCGTTAATATCCCTATCATGGTGTGTAAGGCAAGAAGGGCAGTCCCATTTACGTAGGTTTAGATTTTTAACGTCTTTGTTTTGATATCCACAACAAGAACATAATTGGCTTGAAGCAAATGTTTTCGATACAACAATGACTTGTTTGCCGTACCATTACACCAGTTTAATTGAAATGTTAAAATTATTTCTGCATTTCCAAGACAAGGTCGATAATTTAATTTTTGAAGGAGAAAATAATATGGATTACAAATTTGAATTACTTAGTACAGGTAGTTTAGTTATTAGATTACCAAAGAAATTCGATATTTTAGAAGCTTTTTTTAATGTAGAGGTATCTGAATTCGGTGATTGGATAGTAGAAACTGTAGATAAAGTTTTAAACTAAAAAAGTGATTATGAAAAAATAAGTGCGAATATTTTTGGAGCAGATGTTCGAAAAGATAGAACTTCTATATTTAATAAGTATGATGAAGATGAAATCCCTCTTGAAATAGAAACTATTACATTACGAGATCTAATAGATATTTGGTTAAATGAGCACACGAAATTGACAATCGAAAAAAATAACAAGTAAATAATGTTACATACAGCACGAAAAAGACTGCCCGTAATAGGCGACCTTTTCCGTTGAATTAACGCACATTCACATACGTATTACTAGCCGTAATATAGAACACTTGCCAATGACTATTATGCACTTTATATTGATACGAACCATTTACACTTATCTTCGCATCAATTATAAATCCTTATCCTGTATCAACAGAACCAGCAACAACACACTTACCTACAAAGGGACTCCACAGTAATTTCTCCTATCATATATATAAATCATTCTTAGTTAAATTGGTTTGATTTAATAAGGAGCTAAAAACCTCTAAATATTCATTTTATAATTACATAAATAATCCTAATATATTTAAAGTATGATACAATGATACGGTTATTAATAGTAATTAGGGGGAGATACAGCATGAACTATACACATATACCAAAAGAAATAGGAATGATTAATCGGACTCCATTCGCTTCGATACCAAAGAAATTCATCGGTATTGGTAAGATTGTTAAAAAACAAACAAAAGTGGAGCGCCCTACATTAACCCAAGACGAACAAGAAATTATTGAAAACAAGTTACTATGTTCATTTCTTTCTGAAGAGAAGATATTGATTACTTATTATAGAGATGGTCATTTGCTTACTAGATATGTGACTGTAACTGACATAAATCCGATAAAGAATTTAATAACTTGCACTGATGCATCTTATAACAGAATTTTCCTTAAATTTATGGATATAATTGATTTGAGATAAAGTTTGATTAAAAACCTCTTACAAATCCACATTCTGTGTTACACAAAAAGACTCCATTTTGAAAAAAGATTGATGAAAATAGAGTCTTTCTTTGTGAATGGATGTTCAATTTTCATAAAAAAGTTTGATCAAAGCACATTTAGAATTCTTTAATTGAAAAGATATAGCATCGCATCTTTCTTATAAACATCGTGGCTTTATTTCATATCCATATCCTAAGTCGATAGGCATGTATGGCGCTTCCTTTATTTATTTTTAAATATAAAATTAACAATTTGAGCGCAAAATGAACTTACAAAAAAAGCTGCTTCATCAGCATCTTTCTCCCTATCTATTATATTTTCTCTAATTCACTACCAAGAAACTTCGCAATCTCTAGCATACCGTATTTTCCAACAACTGCTTCAGCGTCAGCATTGTAGTTTGTATTTGTATTAATGTCATAAGTGAAAATTTCACCATCGGCATTTCGAATAAACTCAATGCCCGCGATGGCGATATCATTTGCAGCCAAAACAGTCTCATATTTTTGAATAATTGGGTCATCAAAGCCCTCAATAATTTGAAACTTCGGTTTTTCCGGGGCTTTCTCTCCAACAGGACAGAACAAATCTCCAATTTGACAAGCATCAGCTGGGCACAATTCAAAGCCTTTAGACGTATCGACTTGAACTGCATATACAAATTTCCCGCCTACAAACTCACATCGTGTAATGTAAGGCTCAGGAGATTGAATGTATTCTTGAATTAATGTAATACCATCTACTGGCTCTTCAAATGCTGCACTTTCTACGTATTCTTGTAAAGAAGCAACAGACTGAAACAGTTGAACACCTAGTCCTTTTCCAGAACGGTTATGCTTCGTAATGAATAGACGTCCTTCAAATTGCGTTGCCGCTTCTATAATATGCTCCTTACCAACAGCTGCAATTGTCTTAGGTGTCCGGATTCCTTCTGCATTCAGTGCCATATATTGCGCGACTTTACTTACTTCAAGCTGCAATGCTCTGCTTCCGTTGAACACTTTTTGGTTATGCCTCTCTAACCAAGCAAGGACCGCACCCGTAAACTCTGGTGCAAAGCGGTGATTTCTTGTGTGAGAAGAAGCGCTCATACGGTTATAAAATAAGCCCTGCAGTGGAACAGACGAAAGATCAACATTCCCTTTGTCCACATGCCATTCTTCATAAGGAAGATCGAGTTCTTCTAATCTTCTCGCTAGATGTCTTGTCCACTCTGTGTTTTCATGAATAACGTGAATCTTCTTCAAGGGAATACCTTCTTTCTAAAATATGATTATATTAATAATACTATTTTTAGTAGTCTGTAAAATAATAATTTTACAATATTTTAACTTAATACAAGAAAAAATGAAACACCATCCTTACCCTGATTCACTCAGGGATTCTACATACACGGCATGGAATAAATACATTCTTCTTTAAGCCGTTATTACAACCATTTTGCCCCCGCAAGTCTGAAATATCACCTGTTTTTTGATATTTCCGGACCCAATTCATTAACTGTGTTCTACTTCTAAGCTTATATTTTTTCGCTATAGCTGATTGGCTACCCTCACCATTTAAATAACTTTTTACAACTTGTATCTTTAATTTATCCCCTTTTTTAACCATAATAAAATCGCCTCCAAGTAAAAGTGTAACATCCATGTGTATTCATGGTCTTTTTACACTGTCTACCTTAAGGGGATAACATCAAAGGTTTGTTATCCCTATTAAGTAGAAACTTGCTATATAGAATAATTTTTTTATATGATAAAGTGGGCTTATGCTTAAATGAAAAAAGGAGAGTGACCCAGATGACAAACCAAAATGAAACGAACGCTTTACCGCCAAAAACATGTACGATTGAACGTCTCATCACGATTCAGGAGGACATTGAAAAAGTACTTGCAGGACAGAAAACGGCTACTCGCCGCAACGGGAGATATGCGGATGTCGGGGAAGTGATGGAGCTTCAAGGTCACCGGTATGTTGTGGAGAAGGTCTATTCGCAGTCACTTGGCGAATTGACTGATGAGCATGCCCGTCAAGAAGGCTATGCGAATGTGGAGGAATATAAGCAATCTATCCTGTCTCTTCACCCTGGCATGCCGTGGCTGCCAAATATGAGAGTTTGGGTTCATGAGTTCCGTCTCATCGAAGGTTAATGTGATATAAGGATGGACATGTTATATCGACTGCTTCTGTATATACATATTTTTAGTGTAATCTTATCCATCGGCCCGTTTTTTGTATTGCTTCCGCTCATCAAAAAATTGCGGGCTACAGAGGCCCGAACACAGCAGGCTTATCTGGATGTATTCCGATTTTCGGTCAGGCTGGCCAAGCATGCCGGGCATGTGCTGGTTGCATCCGGGGTTCTGCTTGTACTGGCGGGCCCTTGGACTTGGAAGACCCCTTGGATTGTGATGACCCTTATTCTCATGGCGAGTTCAATATTTTTCCTGGCCCGCGCCTTTTCTCCGACCATTCGGAAATTCAGCGAAACGGGCCAAGACAAGAACGCCTTGATTCAATTGTTGCGGCGTTCTGTTTGGATTTACATTGTTCTTTTAATGGCGATGTTATGGTTCATGGTGACAAAGCCTGCGCTGTGGCAGGGGTGATAGATCTAGGGCGAATAGCGGCTTGCCGTTTGAATTCGCCAGGC
>NZ_MAOC01000062.1 GCF_001884135.1 Bacillus nitratireducens
GCATGGAACAAGGTGTAGGTGTTAAAAAAAGTTTGATCAAAACCTTGTGTGACGTATTGTTTTTTCAGTAAAAAACAAGAGCTAAATTTTGAAAAAAGTCTGATCAAAATTTAGCTCTTTGGCATTTTACCCACATTCATTTTTTTAAAAAAAGTTTGATCATTTTATTTAATATATCTTTTTTTGTCCCGTAGATTAATCTTTTATAAGAAGAAATTATTTACGCCAGATGATTCAATCCATACACTAAGATTCTTAAGAGATTCAACATAAATAAAAATAGTAGCGTGAGCTGATCGTTTGGCTTAAGCTACTATTTTTTATTTGGTTCTTGAAAGATGCTACTATGTGCTTCTGAATCGAGCTGTGGTGCTATGCGTTTAAAAAGTGTACCTTTTGAAGGGTGTAAAAAAGGAACCCGTTATGGATTCCTTTTTGTAATGATATGCATCGTTTCTATTCCTGAAAGAATAGATTTTACTTTTCCATACTAATCACTTCCTTTTTTAGAGTACTAGTATCAGTATGTCCAAGTTTTGGAGTGTTTGCACCAGAACCCTATTCTTCTTCTAAAATAGCGTAATAATACTCATCCCACCATTCATTTCCATGTGGTATACACTTCCTAAAATATCCTTCTCTTCTCATTCCAATCTTCTCCATCACTCGATATGATGGGGTATTCTGTGGCTGACATGTAGCTATAATTCTATGTAATTTCATTTCCTTAAACCCATATTTCAATGTAGCTTTTGCTGCTTCAGAAGCATATCCTTTATTGAAATATTTAGAATTGAACACCCAACCAATCTCATAAGTATGTTCACCAAAATATTTATGAAAAACAATATGACCAATTAGGATATTGTCATCTATTAATACCACAGGAAAGTTCTTAGCATTTTCACCAATGTTTTCATTCACAAAGTTTCTTGTATCTTCTTCAGTAAAAACCCCTTCGGGTATGTATTTCATAACATTGATATCTGATGTATACTCATGGACAGCTTGCCAATCTTTGAACTCAAATTTTCGTATTAATAATCTTTCTGCTTTTACAAACATTTACTTTTCCCCCTCAAAAAATAGTAACTTTATTTCAAGTCAACATTTAACCGGAAAAACAAAAAGAACTTGTAGGAATCCCTACAAGTTTTTTTGTTTAAGGTGAATATACGGGACAAACAAACTATCTTACAGGTTCATCTTAGAAACTACAGGGGTAATGCTTTGACAAATATATTATATAACAAATATTAACATCCATAGATTTTAATTTCGAAAATTATGTGAATTAAGAAAATAAAATAGTATATCATTTTCGTTTCCTAAAAAATCCATTTGTTCATTTCGTATAAAACCCTTTAAAACAATATCAACATCATAATAATATTCATTCATAGGTATAGATAACTATACTATTCTAATGCGTTCGTATAACAGATGTTTCCATTATATATTTTACGAAAAGTTTAAATTGTATATTTTTTACAAAAAATGAGGTATAATTTTCGTTGAAGAGCAATCTGTAAGTCCAATTAAATTATGTGCTAAATTTACATGGGATATGTAACACATATTCGAAAAGAGATAATGTACTTGTGGACAGTACGAGGAGGATTTTTATGGTCAATAATTATATAAATGAAAAAGATCATCTTTTTTATAAAAAACGTCTTTATAATGTTTTAGCTTCAATTCCTTTAGTAGTTAACGCGCTAATAGTAATATATTTATTAGAATTGGGATTAACTTATTTTGTAACCTTTACTGGCATTGCAGTAATAACTTTATTAATTCAGTTCATTTATTATTATTCAAATTGGAAAAAATCTTTTAAGTAACTTTTCTAATAGTTTTATGAATAAAAAGTCTCTTCAGAAATCTGAAGGGACTTTTTGAGATTTCTAGATACATGGACTACTGATAAGTGGTGTTATTGTAGCTTTGAAATAAAGTTTGATTAAAAAGTAAACGTCAAGTAACTCTAAAATCAACCTTTGTTGTATATTTTTGAGTTACTTGACGTTTACCAATTTAAATGACTTTGATGCGGTGATTTAAAGATAAAAAAGAGACAACTCAAAAACTTGATGCCCCTTGTTCTTTGAGTCGTCTCTTTTAATATCATGAATAACATAGTCTAATTTCATTGCAGAAAGAATCGTATTATGTATTTCTCAATTCACGCATCCCAAACATTTACAAACTAATTTATGTTTGAATTTCTTTCATCATCTCCTAAGTTACAGAAGTTACTATCATTCGCATTATCACAACCGTTACTGCTATCCTAGTACCCCGATGATAAATCTGAATCACTATCTCCAGAATTTTTTCTTTCACTCGTATTCCTATTCACATTCTTGTTTTGCCATACAAACAGCTGATAATACAAGACAATGAAAACAATCATTAACATCCCAAGTAATAAATCCCCCAAAAAGCCCCAAGACACAAAAAATATAGATATGATGCAGTAAATACAAATTGCAATGATGATATATGAAATTTTTGCTATCAAACGTAACATTCTTTGAATAAATGTTGGTTTCGATTCTATTTCCTTCATTTTTCTTCTACTATTCTTCCTATTTTCTTCTGGCCATATATCATCAAACAGATGGAAATACAAGATAAAAAAAGGAATGACTGCAACCTCAACTGGAAGTTCACTCCAATAATCCGGAAGTATCACATACTTAACTATAGAAATAATAAACAATACAATGATGGCATATAAGATTTTCGCCGTCAATCGTAACATTCTTTGAATAAGTGTTGGTTTCGAATCCGCTCTCTTTCTCTTCTTTTTAATATTTTTAGCATAATGATTATAACGTTTTCTTTTTTTGCTCATATTTCCCCTCATTTTTCCTTTTCCGCCTCTTGAACTACCTCCACTTTCACTTCGTTTAGAAGAGGGGGATTCCTAAGTAAAGAGTTCTATCGAACTCTAATTTATTAGGCTATCTCCACAGTCCTTGCGGTTAGAAGCCTTATCGCTTCATTCTTTAGATTGATACTTGCGTTAATATCCCTATCATGGTGTGTAAGGCAAGAAGGGCAGTCCCATTTACGTAGGTTTAGATTTTCTCAAAATACCCCATACTCCTTTTAGATGTTCGATCAACTTATAAAATTTCTTTTATTAAATACCAATCTGATATGAAGTTCACATAATCACCGTTCTCAGAAGTAAATTTAAGTTGTTTTTAAATTAGGTATACCTAGTACAAATTCTTGAATTGCGCCCGTTTGTTGAAGATTAATTTTCATTATACTTTTTGTACTGAGTCCAATGCTTTTTTTAATTCGTCTGATTTTTGAGTGCCGATTACCACTGTGTTATATTTCAACTTTAACTCTATACCTTTCTTTCCATTCATGTTATATGCTTTTTCACCCTTAAGGTTAAAACGAATTCCCCATCCCCCAAATCGTTTTAGTGGACTGTAAGTAATGCATTCATAGTGATGTATATTTTTGAAAAGGTACTGCTTATATTGAAGATGAAAAGGAACAAAACGAATATAAAGACCTTTTTCACGGACCTCAATGATCAGTTTCAATACTCCAAGCATTAACACAGGAAAGACAATTCCGAAAAACAACCACAAAACAACTAATACACCATTGGGAGCTGGTTTATCTCCAAACGGGGTATCAAAAATAATTTGTTGAATGAATCCATACCACATCAGTATGGCGACCCCTAATATGAGTATCCATACCCAAATTGGGGATCGCTGAACCTCACGAAAGATAACGTGTTCTTGTTGTTTCATTAATGATTGTCACCTCCTAAATGGTTTATTTTTTCTCACTAATTTTAAGCCGTTTTGCATTTCCGAAAAATGTGCTCCCAATTATGAATATAACGGAGGAGAGATACATTGTTATCCCTGAATATTCATTATCAAATATTGTAGTATTAAGTAAATTAATAAACATCATCAATATAAGTGATATGTACAATCCGTTAATATATTTCACTTACGCCCCTCCTTTTCCCTATTTTACCATTTAACAGAAATGATATGTTGTTTGATTTTGGTTGTATATTGTATACATGCTCAGGTAACATAACGTCTCTGTAAAGTGATAATAACGTTATTTAATTCTGATCTAAAAATATAAGAGCCCCGCTACAAACCATATTGTAGTTGTTGGTTTTGAATAAAGTTTGATTCAAAGTATGCTAAAAATGTTGTTTTTATTAAAGAAGAACTCTTCATATTTTGAAAAAAGATTGGTAAAAAATAGATTCATTGTTGTGAATTAGTGTACAAATATTATAAAAAAGTTTGACCAATTTTTTTGTAAAACTTACTACAACAATATATGAATACCTTTGACTGTTTTTGTAATTAATTGTAAAATAATATACATAGAAAGGTATTTTAGGGGAAATATAGAAAGGGAATGCCTTTCAGCTTTTAAAGGGCAAAAGCATATCCTTTTTGTTATTTAAAGGGGGAGAAAGAAAAAAGTATGAAGGATTTAAAAAGAAAAAGTATTTATGTTTTATTAATAGTTATAGCAATTATGGGGTTAAGTGCTTGTGGTAAAGATCCATCAGATGATTTGCAATCTAAAAAGTGGAATGTCGTTGCTACCAATGGGGAATCATATACAGCAGAATTCGCTAAAAATACGGTTTCTTTCAAGATAGGAGCTTTCACAAGAGGGTTTACATATAAAATTAAAAAAGATGAAATTAGTTTAGAAGAAGATGGGAAAGAGCCAATTGTATTTGAAATTAAAAAAGATGGTGATGAATATAAATTTAAGGCAACGACTCCAGCTATTAAAAAGAAATTTGGAGATTTGACGTTATCACCAAGTAAATAGTAAATGAAAAGTCGAGATAAAACTCTGTAATAATTTTACAGAGTTTTTTGTTTGGTGTTCCGTTTAAAAAACATTTTTTGATGTACTGATAATATAGTTGCTTAATTTTATCGTCTGAAAAGCAACATCCTAAGCCACTCATCTAATATGGGCATTTTTTACATAAAGAAAAGACACCCTAAGGTGCCTCTCTCCGACTTAAACCACTTTAATTTTTATAATATATATTTGGACTTCCATCCAAATATATATTATCTTTTTTATTAAAAAATTTAAAATCTTATAGGGGTACGGAAACTATTATGGGTTTCGAGGGCCACTCTGGAATTAAATATCACGATACAATTTTGATAATTGTATTTGAGAACCTCTAAATCCTTTAAAATCAATAACTTGTAATCTTATCAATGGAGTAAACCCTATTGATAATGGTTAGTTAAAAGAATATCCTTTCTATCAATTGAAACTTAATTTATCCTTAAAATTTAGGATATAAAAGTCAAAACTTAAAGATTTCTCTCTTGGTTGTATATTTATTTTCCATGGTGGCCCCTCATCCCTCGAATCGTTTCCAAACCCCTATTTCAAATCGATATTTGAATGTATACATATACTAAGTTTTTGAGATGAATGTTTTTATAAAAAAATCGGTACGTGAAATTATTTAGGACTCAAAATAGAAGCCCTCATAGACTTTAAATCTACGAGAGCTACCTAAGGGTATTTTCCATTCGACCTGGTTCTATTGTAGCAAGCTTTCACCAAATAGCAAAAACATAAAGATCCAAAACCAAATAACCAAACGAAATGCACTCTTGAATCCTCCCCAGAGAGAAAATGTTTCCTCTTGCATTATTATCCCCCTTTCCTACTTGTCTTTTGGTTCTCCAAACCATTCATACATTGCCTGTCGGCTTATAATTCATTCCTTACGCTTCCCTTCAGGATGCAAAAAATACTTCACTAAATCTTCTTGTAACATGCGTTCTAAATCATTTATTTACTTCTCGTTCATTAGAGAGGGGCTATATTTATTCTTAATTGTCTCACGAGGAATCCCCCAATAAAAAGCTGCTTCAGATGGCGTCATGTATTTATCAATTTCTTTCATGGGCATTCTCCTTTGTTTGCTGTTAAGCAAATGAAGGGTTATTATTTTGCTTGTTTATATTTACTATCTATGACAGCCAAACGGATCAACTTCAGCTTAATATCCTTACTAAGAAAAAGCCATTCAGATGTACCAATTTTTATAACCTTTTCCTCCCCATTCTCTTTTTATATTTCAAGAAAATTAACCCCTTAAATATTTGTATTTTACACTAATTTAACAACTAGGGAATCCCCATCATATTCATGAATGTGTAAATCATAGCGCATTTCTGTTACATCTAGTACCTTGCAAAACCTCTGATAGTAAGCCGGATTCGTTACTTCCATGCCAATTTCTCCATTTCTGAACAGATACTCTAAATCATCAATGATTTCTTTTACTGTATTCTCCAATATTTTCACTCCTTACCTTTATAAAATAACAAACCTTACAAGGTTATTTATTTGTTTTTCAGATATTTCACAGAAAAATTCTTAATAACATCCTTAACTCACTTTAAACCACTTATTTTCGCTTACAACACACCCTTTGTTATTTAG
The DNA here is from genome assembly GCF_001884135.1 of Bacillus nitratireducens. Taxonomy (GTDB): domain Bacteria; phylum Bacillota; class Bacilli; order Bacillales; family Bacillaceae_G; genus Bacillus_A; species Bacillus_A nitratireducens. The sequence continues at coordinate 6,508 of NZ_MAOC01000062.1, forward strand.
GCCTTATGTCATTCACTTTTAAATAAACATTGGTTATATCGAAACCTAAGAAGCCTTTTTTTGATGAGAGTATGATTTTTTAAAATTAATTTCTAAAAATAACAAAAGAGCTGAATTTTCATCACAGCTCTTTTGTTATTTGGGTCTGTATGTGTACATGTGGGATATTGAGAACAGCCCAAAAACTTATTTCCTGTTTTATTCGAATTACGAACGATTAAATGATTTTTAAACTTTGCGACAGAACCCTAATACATTTTTTTATTATCCCGCCCAAACATCTTTTGAATAATACAGGTTTTCTTCTAACTGTTGTAGCCACGCACGTGCTTCTGGTTCACTCACATTATAAATATCAGCGTAACTTTTTATAAGCGTATTTTCTACATCAGGCGCCATCTCTCTTCCATCACCACATATATACAAATGCGCACCTTGATTAAGTAAATTAATCACATTTTCAGCATCTTGTTTTATTAAATGCTGAACGTATATTTTCGGCTGATCCTTCATTCGAGAGAAAACTGTGTGAAGAGCCACAATTCCTTCTTTCTGTGTTTGTCCAAGTTCTTCTTGATATAGATAATCCTCTTTAGGTGAACGACACCCAAAATAGAGATGCGCTTCACCTAATGATTCACCATTAATTTTCATTGATTTTCGAGCTTGCAGAAAACCTCTAAATGGTGCAATTCCTGTTCCCGGCCCCACCATAATAATCGGGGTTTTGGGATTTTTCGGAAGTTCGAAGCCAGACTGTGAATTTGAAATAAAACATGTAATCGAATCTCCCTCTTTAAGCTGAGCTAAGTAGGTAGAAGCAATTCCTCTGTATTTTCCATTTCCACTCCATGCATTGTCTTCCACAACACCAACGGTAATACTCAATTTCTGGTCATTTACTCTTGGCGAAGAAGAAATTGAATAATATCGTGGACGCAATGCTGGAAGTAATTCTATAAAATTACTAAATTCCATTTCGCATGCTGGGTATCTCTCTAATAATTCAAGCATAGTTAATCGTCTGGATAAAACTTGTTCTTTATATACACGTTTTTCTAATAGTGCTTCGAGCTCTATTTTGTGTGGCGGACAAACAGTTTTTGCTGCCATTGCACGTAATTGATTTCTTGTGACCGGTTCTTGAAGTTCTACAAATTGCAGTAACTCATTAATTGAAACAATGCGATTTAAAGGAAGATGTACTAGCTTTGTATTGTCACCAGTTAAACGGATATAATCAGATCCATTTAGCTGAAAACGGGATAATACACGATTCACTAATTCTGGATAGTTTCTCGGAATCACCCCTAGATGGTCGCCTTCTTTGTAAGTTACATTATTCGGTAAAGAAATTTCAAGGTGTCTTGTACTTCTTGAGCTACATGGCTGTTGTAATTCTTCATTCTTTACAGTTTTTGTTGTAAAAGTAGGATACATTTTTGCTAAATTTGTTTCCGCTACACTGTCTACAGATTTAATAGAAAGAGTAAAGGCACTTGTCTCACTTCCTTCGATATCAAGCTTGAAGTGATCTGCTACATCATTCCATAGCTGCTCACGCCACTCTTCATAAGCTTCTTCAAAGTCATCACTTGCATCTCCTTCACCACGCCCTGTTAGACGCTCTGCTCCTTTTATTGCAAGTTGTTCATCAATAAAGAAAGGTACCTTTTGATAGGTAGTGGCCCAGCTCTTATCGCCGCAGCCAAATACAGCATAGTGAACACCTTTCACTTCATGCTCAGATGCTTTCTCCAACCACTCTACAAACTTCTTCGCATTATCAGGCGGATTTCCGTTATAAGAAGCAGAGATAATCAATACCACTCCTTTTTTAGGAAGGTTCCCTGCATGAGAATCTAATGAAGCAGCTTGTGCTGCAAATCCTTTACTAAGAGCGATATCTACCAATTCACGTGCTATTCCTTCTGCTGTCCCCATATTGGAACCATGTAGTACGAGTAATGGCGTGTTATGAACATTATCCACTACTTTACGAACATTTTTTTCTGGCTGTTCACGGTAAGGAGCAGGAATACCACCTAGAGGGATTTTTTTTGATACTGCTTTTACAGTAAGCCCTTCTGGTTTTAACGTTAAAGTTTCTTTAATATCTAATTCGTAATTTTCATGATCATAAAAATCAAAATGCTTCAACATCATTCCAAGTACAAGAGTCGCTTCATGAATTGCAAACTGCTGTCCTATACATGCACGCTGTCCGTTTCCAAAAGGCTTGAATGCGTGCTGTGGAATTGTACTTGGATTTTCGAAACGTTCTGGTCGAAATTCCTCTACATCCTCACCCCAAATTGTTTTATCACGGTGAAGCTGTGGAATAAGTACCTTAATCTCTTCTCCCTGCTTTAACAAATATTCTCCACCAAGCGCAGTGTCTTCTTTTGGATATAGTGAAAAAGCAGGAGCAGTTGGCCATAAACGAAGGGATTCATTTAATACCATAGTAATATATTTCAACTGCTTCACTTGTCTATAAGTAGGAACAGGATCTATCAATACACGAGTTGCTTCTTCTGTTGCTTTATGTAAAATATGCGGATTTTTCACTAAGAAATAAAGTGCGAACGACAATAGACCACTCGTCGTCTCATGGCCTGCGATTAAAAATGTAATCATTTGATAACGAATATTTTCATCATCTAACATTTCTCCTGTTTCCGGGTCTTTTCCGTTTAGCATATGAGCAAGCAAATCATCTCCTTGCTCACCACTTATTTTTCGATCTGCGATTATTTTAGCCACTAACCCATTCATGTATTGAATATCTTTTTGAAGTTGAAATTTTTTCTCCTTATATAATGGATCATCTGGATTCACACGCTGTAATTGGCTCATTGACTCATCTAGTGCACGCACCATGCTCATAATAAATGGATGAGGCTGATCACGATAGAAACTGTTAAAGCGATAATTAAAACCACAAAGTCCAATTGTATCAAGTGTCAGACGTGTCATATCCTCTGGTACATCAATGTGCTCATCAGCATTTAAGCGCTCCCATTTTTGAATCAACTGCATAGCGATATCTACCATCATCGCATGGTACCCCTTCATTGCTTGTTGACTAAAAATTGGTAATAAAATGTTATGAGCTTTTTTCCAGTTCTTTTCATATGACCAACTCGTAAAAAGACCATCTCCAGCAAAGCTTCTTACATTTTTGAGTGCTTGGCCTATGCTTTTATCAAAGCGTGATTCATCACATACCTCTTTAACTAATCGTTGACTAGATACATAACGCGTCACCTGATTTGGTGTTTCAAACTTAAATATTTCTCCCATTTGATCAGCAATTTTCATTAAAGATTGAAGTGGTTTTTCTTTATTTAATAATAATAAATTTCCAAGATCTCCATCTGTTTTTGGTTGCGGTATTTCCTTTATAACCATTTGTAACCCTCTCCCCTTTATGTAAATTAATGAATTGTTGCTGATAGTTATCCATTAACTGTCCTCAACATCTTGAACCCACTTGTCTGTTAATTCTCCCTTTTTGCTTTCAATCAGCTCATAAATCTCCGTAAAACTTCCAAACAAGATTTCATTTTTTCTAACGTCTTCAAACAACTAGGTTTTCATTGTCGTTGGACGTTTTAGCTTTGTATTCATTGTGTATACCTCTTTTTTAGATATGTTTTCGTTAATCAGTCACAAAACCCTAATTATAAGCGTTCATTATTTTAGGTAGTAATATGATTGGATTCAATTATATCTGTTAATTGGTCGAGAATTCGTAAACGTGATAGTATTCGTTTTTGTACTCATGTACTTTCCCTTCTTTTTTGTTTGAAATTTACAAAAACAAACAATTGTTGATTATCAATCAGCTGTTTGTTATTGTTCAATTGTTAGTTATATTATAATATCGAGAACAGAGTATGACCATAATCAAAAAATCTAGTATTGTCGGGTATCAACCAAATCATTTGTATGTGTCTTTTTTTTTTGAAATATTGAACATTGGAGGGAAATTTGATGAAAAATAATCCAAAAACGGACAGAAGAGTTAAGCGATCAAAAATAGCCTTAAAAAAATCTCTTTTTTCATTAATGGCAGAAAAAGATTTAAAGTCAATATCCATTACGGAGATCACAGAAAGAGCGGATTGTAATAGAGGAACCTTCTATTCCCATTACGAAAGCAAAGAAAATTTATTAGAAGAAATAGTTCAAGAAAAGATGGAAGACTTGATTAAAGCATTAGTTGACTCCTACCCAAACGACAAGGATATCCTATTTGAAGAAATGTCTTCTGCGGCAATGGCGCTATTCACGCACTTTTGGAATAATGTTGATTATTATCAATTAATGCTGAATAAGCATGTGTATTCAGGTTTTCAAGAGTATTTGTGTGAAATAATCAATGAGCATTTTTTAAAAAATTTAAGAGCGGTACGAATAAATCCAAACCATCATATTAATCATGAAATAAATTCTTATTATACAGCCTATTCCATCTTAGGAATGCTGGTTTATTGGTTTAAAAACGACCTAGTTTACACCCCTCAATATATGGCCAATCAATTAATGAATATCCTGACAAATCATCCTTATAAAGTGAATGTCATTGGATCTGAAAAGGATACGGTAGTGATTAAAAAAATAAACCACCACATCTGAATTTAATGATTGGTGGAAATGATGGGGGAATGAGGGCTATCCCTGGCTCATACAACTATTATGAGATAGATACATCAATAAAATAACTTTATAAGGTTGATGATTTGTTTTTCAGATATTTTATGGTTCTTTTTATTTGTGGCAAACTTATGCCTCCAGGATTTGAAGAATATTTTTAATGTCGCTTTTAAATAAAGTCACGGTGTTTATAAAAAAGGAGAAATGTTTTGTCCATTTGGATCTGTTTATCTAAAGGGATGTTTTTATAGTGAAAAGAAGCTCTGAACTGAAAGACGGATTAAGGAACTGTTGAGCAGCAATAAAGTTACTCCACTAAAGGGCCAGATTGTTCAATAAGAAGAAAAATTTAAGGGTGCATATCTTCAAGAAAGAGAAATAATTCATTACAATAAGACTATTTTTCAGCTTACCTCACTACTAGGGGCAAATTTGATTTTTTAAAACAGTATAGCTACCATTTCCGGCTTTAATGGCTGAATGGTAGCTATACTGCCACTGTCTTTTATCACTTGGTAACTGTTTATAGACTTGTAAAAACAATGGTTTCAAATGTTGATTGCGCCAATCAAAAATGGAATCTTCTTTTTTACTTCCCACCATATTTTTTCGAATCTGATCATTAATTTGTTTCTGTTCCTGCTTACGATCTAACAAATTGTTTACGACTTTTCCCCTCATCGCATCCAATGTTTTGGGTTTTCTTTTTCCACGTTCTCTCGTTGGAAATGGTTCAACAGTTGCCACATGAATATGAATGTTGTCCGTGTTAAAATGAATGGCTGCCGACCAGGTAGAACTTTTTTCTAATCCCTCTCTTTTTTGCATTTCTTTCATCGCAATCCGTGTCACATCCATTAACTTTTTTTCATCTAAAGTCTTTGTCTTCGAATCATAAATGCCTTGTTCCTCAATCCAAGGATTATGAAAAGAAATGACATCTTGCCACATGATACTTCCATTTTCGTGAGCGGTTTTAAACATTTCCTTTAAGGACTTTTTTTCGCTTTCTGTTAAACGATTTGAGTGTTCCGTAAACAGTGCCGATGTATTTTCTGGATTTCCCATATATTCTTGATACGTTTCAAACATTTTCGGATTCAGCTTCACTTCACTTTGTGCTTCTTCCCGGTCTACATACTCAATATAGTTCTGAAATGCATCCGAACTTGGTAACACAAATTTTGTTTTTAAAACAACACCCGGTGTACTGGAAGGTTGAACAGGAACAGCATTACTCATTTTCATCATCCTGTGTCATGAGTTGTATAAAGTCATTCATTTTTTTCATTTCGCTATAACACTCTCTCATTGCATAAATGTTCTTTTGAATTAAATTTTCTAACTCCATTTCTTTTTTTGTTTGCTCCGGCAAATAAGCCGTCATTTCAAGTATTCCTTTTAAAAGTTTTTGTCTTGAAATTCCTTTCTTTTTTGCCATTTCATCAAATTTTTTGATTACAACCGGATCTATATCTCTTATTTTTAGATGCACAATTTTTGCCCCTTTCTGCAATTGTGGGTAGAGAACCAAAAATAGTGAGAAGAGCATAAGGGGTTTTTGCCCCCACCGAGGGTGTGGGGCTAGGCGGAGCCTAGCAAAACGATGGGGGCAAGAAAATCCTCTAGGTGAGTACTCACTGATGACACAAATCAAACAGATGAGTACTCACTGACGATACAAAAACCACCAAATGAGCACTCACTGAGTACTCAAATTGAACTGGTGAGTACTCACTGACGACATGACTTTATTCAGTTTTTATTAATTTCTTGTGCCTTTTGCTCTAATTTTTTGATCTTATCTCGTGCAATTTTTTGTTCACCTTTAAACAATTCAACGTTCTTTTCTGATGATTTTATTTTGGATTCTAAAGATGCTATTTTCGATTGAGTTTCCGTTTTTTCTGCTTCGGTTTGGTACTTCATTTCATCTTTCAGTTCTTTCACTTTCTCAAAAACTGTCTTCCCATTTTCTTCTTCAAGCTTGATTGCTTTCCCATAATTTTCGATCTTTGTTTCAATATCTTTTTTGTCTCTTTCTATAAAATCTAACTCATATATTTTTTTATCTTCAGCTAACAATTCATCATTTGCTTTTGTTTTTCTTTGATCGGTAAAAATCGTCTGAACAAGTTTATTTGGACTCTTTGTACTTGTATTTTCATCTTCGTACTCGTTAACATCTTGTGTGAATTTACGAATATCCATTTGTTCCTTTTCACTGTTTTTATTGTAAATATCTAAAGCTAAAGCTCCCCAATTTGGAGATAATTCTTTGACTTCTATCACATAATTTCCGTTCTCTTCATACAACACTTTGACAGGTAATTGAACACCTGGCTTCCCTTTTTCTTGTGCCTTAAACGTAAAGCCAGTTTCCTCATATCCTTCTATCCAAAATCGAATTTCTATGAAGTTTTTATGTGGATTGTACTCCCTCTGTTCTACAATCAATTTCCCCATTCCCGACAACTTGATTACTTTGTGTGTTTCCGTATGGAATAGTTTTTCATCGTTCGGCATGTGAATTTTAGATGTCAAGAAAGCGAAAAAACCGAAAAATAGAAAGCCGATAATTGCTAGGTAGATCCACGACTTATTTCTTCTCAAATTAATTCTTTCACCCTTCTTACTGATTGCACCTATCACATCCTCACCTTTTTTGTTATAAAACTTTCATATTGAGCTCTTCTACACTTGTAACTCGCCATGTTCCCTTTTCCTTTTTTATGATGATTCGCAACACATTGTTGACTTTTTCTTCTCGATTTTGTGTTGAATCCGTCGTGACATTTATAAATTCAGCTAACACATTTACTTCCTTTTGACCGGGTTCATTTTCTTGTAAATAAAACTTCATTTCGATTGGTTTCGGCTGTCGATAAATACGCTCTTCTCTGTTGTTCTTGTGCGGAGGCAAGTACCTTATTAAGTCGTCTTTTTAAGTCTTCATTTTGTTTTGTTAGTAATTCATTTGAAAGTTTTAACTGTTTTTCTTTTCCATCACTCATTGATTTTTTGCTCAAATAGATATTAAAAGCTGTCACACCTACAACTAAAAAGACAAACACAATAAACAAAGATTTGCGTTTCTCTTTCATTCTTTCAGTCTCCTATTATTTAGGTTTTTAGAACCTTCTTACATAACCAGAAAAGACTTTTTTCAATACGGATTATTTAGCTCTTCAATGGAAACACCTTTATTCGTTTGGCATCCAATGAAAGTATTTTTATCAATTACAATGCCAACGTGCCCGGCATGTTTGTAGGTATCAAAGAAAATAACGTCACTTGGTTTCATATCATTTACCGATACTTTTGTACCGATTTTATTTAATGTTTCAGTACTTACAGCTCCCATCGGACTGGTATACATCCCTACTTGTTCGAACGCCCAGCGCACAAAACTTGAACAATCAAAAATCCCTCTTGCAATGTCATTTGTGTTACGTCCTCCACCAAATACATACGTAGAACGCCCTATCCATTGGCGACCTACATCGGCAACTTTTGAACCGCTACTTCCTCCACTTCCTGCATTTCCTCCTCCACCAGAAACGACAGAACCCGGCTGATAATATTTTAAAACTACGTCAACGTACAAGTAGAGTAAGCACCCAACGCCTTGTTACATTACTGTAGTAGGTTTTTAAGTGCTCCTCCCCGAACCGGACTTACATCTCTCAATGTATCCGGCTCTCCATCTGTCTCCTGCTAAACCTCTCCTTTGTGCCTTTTTACGTGGCACTCTTTACATAACGCTATGGTTTTACGATTCCTTGAAACCATACGTTTCTCTAGAAAGGACTTGTTCGGCTTATTTTTAATGTCTTTCAATCTTTTTACGTGGTGCATATGAATTGTGGTATTCGCTTTCCCACACAATTCGCATTGTTCAGCTTTGATTCGATCAGAGAGTTTCGTTTCACTTAACACATATTTTGTATCTGGAATTAAATCTAAGTTCGCTTCTTTTGACTGTTTCTCTCGTGGAAAACTACATTCAATAAAATGCGTTTGCTTTTCTCCTCGAGATGTTTTATATGTGACAGTAAATCGTCTGTTTTTCTCATAACGTTTTCGAATCTCTTTTGTTTTAACTCTATACTTAGATGCAAATGTTTTTAGCATAGAGTAATACATAAAGTAAGCAAAACGATGCATATGATTACTCACGTTTTCTGCTAGCCGATAATAGTTATACAATCCTCTTATTTCACTGTTATATTGAGCGACAATCTCTAAATCTTCATTATGAATGAAGTATCCTCTGTCTTTGGGCATCCAAGTGCCATCGGCACTCATTTTGATAGCTTGGTATTTCTTCAATTTGTTGACCCAAGCCTCATGAGGCATTTTTAATTGAACTTTTCCATTAAGGTATCTACATACTCTCCCAATCGCATCTTTTCGAGGTGCACTTCCTCTAAAAACACGAATATTGTAACCGAGAAATCCTGCATGTTTTTCAGAAGCATGGGTAATAAGCGTTTTCTCTGACGACAATTCCAATTGAAGTGTCTTCATTAGATACTCAGTTAACGTTTTCTTAATATATCTCGCATCGTACTTTGAACCAATTACACCAATTAGGAAATCATCAGCGTATCTAACATAAGTAAGACGCTTATAAGTTGAATCCATTGGATTACTATATGGAATCGTCTGCAATTCTTTCTTTAACGCTTTAGCTTGTTCTAAATGTTGTTGTGCTTCTTCCTTTTGTTCTTTTTCCAGTGCATTTTTATACTTCCGAATCGTGCTTCTCATTTGAGTATATTTCCGTTGATATTCAGGATTGTTCTTTCGTTTTTTACCTTGATTGAATTGTTGTATATAGTTCATCATGTATTGGTCTAACTCATTCAAGTAGATATTAGATAGAAGTGGACTGATAATACCACCTTGCGGAGCACCGCTAAAGGTATTATGAAATTTCCATTCTTCCAAGTATCCAGCACGAAGAAATTTCCATATCAGTTCAATAAATGCCTCATCTTCAATACGTTTTCTTAAAATGCCAATCAAAGTATGATGATTGATGTTATCAAAAAAACCTTTAATATCCCCTTCAATAAACCAATTGCTACCAGTAAACGTTCTTTGGATTTCTTGAAGTGCCGTGTGACAGCTTCTTCCTTTTCGATAAGCATGTGATGATACGGAGAACGTTGGTTCATATATTGCTTCCAATATCATTCTCACAACTTCTTGCACCAATTTATCCGCAAAACTAGGTATACCCAATGGTCTTTTCTTTCCGTCTTTCTTTGGGATATACACTCTTTTGATGGGAACGGTTGATATGCCCGTTGCTTAAGGACTTCTATCAGCTCTTCAATAACTCCTATTGAAAATCCATCAATAGAACGTCTATCTACACCCATCGTGAGTGCTCCATCATTTTTACTCAGATTGTCATATGCAGTGAAATAAAACTCTGGATTGTACAAATTTCGATAGAGTCTTCGGAATTTATACTCTTCCTTCTGACTCTGTCTTTGCAGGTTGCTTAATACTACTTTTGGACTTTGCATGATGCCTTTCGCACCTCCCCAATTTCATTTTTTAAGCGGACAGACTGCCTTCCTTCGCCATGTACTAGGCTTTCCCTAGCTCGGACTACTATGAAGGCTCCGTTACCGTATTGGATGGTCATGAGCCACACTTCTTGGCAGTACCTTGAAGTCATCCTCAATAGCCTTCCGGCATTCCAACTTAGGTAATCCCCGTTTAGAAGACAAGAGACTTGCACATATGGTTTCGGATGCGACTTTCACACGTTTCCACGTATAGTGGAGGATGGTAAATGTCCCTATACATAGCGACGACACCCTTATCGCTATGTCATCTACCACATTCCGTATATAACCATCTTCCGAAATGAGTTACGGTAGCCTTCCTTGTGCTATCGTTCAAGCAGTATAGCTTTCATCCTTATCCATATTTCACATCTTGCCGTTCAGTCGTGATTCGATGATTAATCAACTTACGGCTTTCTTGACATGCTATTGTCCCCCTTCAGTTTCCTTCCAAGGTTAGTCAAGTGATGATAGGTCATCTAGGGAAGACCTAATGGTTTGCAATCACCATGTTCTCTTGCTCCCTCTACGGGCGCACAATATCGCCGTAGCACGCTTGATACGGTACGGCTTCTGGTCTAAGACAATGATACATACCAGTATGTTTTACTTTTTGATACTGTTGTTGCGAAAATTTGATTGCTAATTCTTTCGTATACTTGCCACCATTTGCACCAATAAAGTCAAAAAATCCAGTCCCGAAATTGTAAGCTTGAATAGCTTGCTGTAGTAAGTATGAAAGGTCAAAAATTAATTCTAATGTTTTTATTTATTTTAATTTCTAAAACAAGATATATTAAATATAGTATTCTATATTTTTTGTCATTTTTTTAGGAAGCTTAGCATATTTTCAATATGTAAAAAGAATCCTGTAAATTACTAGTTTATGAAGCTAAACCAAACACCTTATGTATAAAGTATTTTCAATCTTAGGCAGACTTGTTCGACAAAATAAGTTGTCTTTTTACTCTAATATAGGTCTTATCGACTCCTCATGAGTTGTTTGTTCATTTAAGATGATATTGTATTGTCTCTTCCAATTAAGGTTTATATGGATAAACTCAGCGTATAATTGTTATCTGAGCAATTAATACATCTCTTCCCTTTAGTTCATACTGATAATGCTTCTATTTGAACTAATTTTCCTTTTCATACTGATTACACATCTTTTATAAAATAATACTATCAGCATCTTCAAATATTTAAATTTATTTTTTTCTTAGTGAAAGACTCTTACCTTTTAGATAATCAAGAGATGCGCATTTTTCGGATAGTACGTTAAAACCTAATATAATATATGTCTTTTATATAAAAAGAATATAAAGATAAAACTATTATACTTATGAAAAATGGCTTACAAACTCAGTAATAACAGTGTCTGCAAAGTTATAGAACCATAAAAAATCGAAAAAAACACTTATTGGAAATGTATTTATTGCGTTTTACGTCGCTCTAAATATACAAAATATCATAAAGTTGAATTACTTAACCTACATATAATCAGCACCATTTTGATACGTAGAAGTGTATATAAGATTAATGGTAGTCTAGCTTAAATTAATAACATGATTTCCACATACGCTATAAAATAACCCACATTTTATTAACATTTAGAAGTAAGTTATAGACATAATTCAGTAAATCCACATTATTAACAAAAAACATTCTGATTTTAAGTAGATTTTTATATGAAACGTTTATAAATGAAGCTTTGAGCTATTTTTATTGTACACATTTGGACAATACTATTAAGATATCCACTGAATTTATATATATATTTACGATTTTTAGTAGATTAAATCGTAATAATAGAGTGAATATTCAGAAAAAATATGAAGTGAAATTGTGAATTACTGATTATATTTTAGGAATTTTGTATGAAAGTGTATAAAAAAAAAGAGAGGTATTCTAACTCAAATTTAAGAATCTCTCTCTTTTTTGTTTGGATAGTACGAATATAATTTTTAATTTCAGCACGAATAGCCCTCCGTCTTTGATTTTTCAAAAAAGGAGAGCATGTAATTTTACATTGCAGGAAGCAGCTGATCTACCGTGTGTGGTGTTTCACTAGTTTTACGGTAATAAGTTTCTAAGGATTGAAGAAAATCGATTAAATTAAAGTCTTTTGGAACTTCAATTACGCGGATTTTTTCCTTAGGCAATCTATCTATTTTTTCAATGAACAGTTCGCGAATATCACTTGGAATATGACGTTCTTTATGGCCATGAGATTTTAATAATTCACGAATTTTAATTTCTAATGCAATATATGCGTTAACATTTACCCCTTGTTCAAAAGCATACTTCCTAAATAGTGTTTCTTCTTGATACTGCATATAATTACGATGGTATGCTTCTTCAGTCACAGGAACCGCATATGTAGCATGAAGAAGGTCATGCGCTTTACAGAATAACTTCTTAACATTTTGTAATGAATATATAGCGAAGTGAGTACCAAATTTAAATACCGCATCTTCTTGTTTCTCTTTCGGTACATTATGTGTAATTAGAGAATAAATACCTGTTTTAGCAGCCGTATCTAATACGCGATATTGAGAAGACTGCTTTAATAATTTGCTTAGTGTATAAACAAGATTTTTAGGGAAACCCTCTTGTCTATCAATCATTTCGCGTAATCCACGAATTACTTGTCGGATTTGACGATGACAGGAATGTTTTAAGACATTTACAAATTGGTTTATATCTTTTGTAAATTCTGCAATATTCATTTCAACTAACGATTCTTCAATGAACTTAGCTTTACGTTTATATGTAAGTCTTGGTGTAAATGGATCGCGATACTCTTCCCCTATTTCCTTATTACACAGGAAATCAGGGTGTACAGATAAATGCAGTGTTGTATACTGCTTTTTATTCTTTTTCCCTTTTTCTAATTTGCAAATTTTAAACAAAGAAGATCCAGTAGCAGTTGATTTAGTTGTTAATTCAGCCATTACAGAACGTATCTGATGTGGATATTTCTTATGTAAGAAGCGATACATACCGCCAAAATGAGTCTGTTGTCCTTGTTCATCAAATTTGTATAGTGAACGTTTCAAAGTAGTTTCTCGTTTTTGCTGCATTGCGATATCAATAAATAGCTTTTTAGCAGCAATGGATAAATCGAAGAACTCTTTTGTAAATACAATTGGGCTGATAAACGTGTAAGGATTCGCTTTATTCGTTTCCTTGTTCATAAAATCAGTTAATGTAATTTTATATTTACCACTGTACTCATTCTCAATTTCAATGATGTTGTGTAAGCTAAGCTTTTTCAATGCAACATAGAATTGTGAATGATGAATATGTGAAAAGGCTTCTTTATAGTTTTTGTAGTCCTCCCAAAGCATGTGAATGGAAACATGAGAAAGTTCACCATAGGTATTACATTTTTTATTTAGAAATAGAAATACTTCTAGATCTGCATTAGTAATACCATATAGCTTATGCTTTCTACCATTTGCTTTAGTGAAGAGATTTTTCATTTGAAGTGAAAAAGATGGTTTGGCTTTTTCAACAAACCCTTCTTCATCTGCAATTCGTTCCTCGTAAGACATTGAATTTACGATATCTTCTAGATATGTATCTTTAAAGCTATAGTATTTGCCTTCTAAAGCTGCCACTAATTTTTGCCATGCTTTAATTGTTACTAATACTGGAGTTGTTGTTTCACCATTTAAACTACGTTTGTTCTTTATAACGAAAGGTTTAGCCATCTTTTTCACCTCCTCTTATTATGAGTTTCAGTTTTCACCTAAATAGGATATAAAAATTCAACTTTGATTATATCAAATCGAATCTTAGTGAAATGTGTCTCTTTAAGAGGAAAATCAAAAATGTGAAACGCAGCCTCAGCCCTAGAGGCACAAGGGATTCAACGTTTCACAAAAAAAAACTTTTGGCCACCATAAAGCTATAAGGTATTTTGAATATGAAACGTATCTGAAATTAATGAAACAGCACCTAAACCTTGATATAATAGGTTTTCTAGTGCTTCGGGTTAAAAGTTGTTGCCACCATATAGCTATAACGTTTCAAGTTTTGAAATGACTAAATAATGTGTAGAATTCATTCATAAATGTTGTGATATGGCGTTTTCATGTTAATTTACGTCAAGGGACTATTGCCATCATATAGCTATACACGTTTCATGTTTTTTTTAGATTGTTGCCATCATAAAGCTATGACGTTTCATGTTTGAAATCAATGTTTCGTTGCGCTTGAAATGTACCTAAACCCTTGTTACATATGGATTCATAGGTTTTTTTTAAAAAAAGTTGTTGCCATCATATAGCTATATCATTTCATTGGGATTTTTTAGTTTTTTTAAAGAATGGCTTTATATCAATGTTTAGCACTAATTTAAATAAAAAATATTTTTTTTATATGAATAGATTTTAGTGCGTTAATGTTTCATATTTAAAGAGTTGTTGCCACCATATAGCTATAACGTTTCAAGTTTTCAATAGTACCTGCCACAATGTAGCTATGACGTTTCATAAAAGTAAAGGTATTCGTGTCGCTATATGGAATAACGTTAATTCTTGTTAAATGAAATCCAAAAATTCATAGGTATTTCTTGTTCAGAATATACTTGCCATCATAAAGCTAAAGTATTTTAAGTTTTCAATAGTACCTGCCACAATGTAGCTATGATGTTTCATAAAAGTAAAGGTATTCGTGCCGATGTATGGAATAACGTTAATTCTTGTTAAATGAAATCCAAAAATTCATAGGTATTTCTTGTTCAGAATATACTTGCCATCATAAAGCTAAAGCGTTTCAAGTTTTCAATAGTACCTGCCACAATGTAGCTATGGTGTTTCATAAAAGTAAAGGTATTCGTGCCGATGTATGGAATAACGTTAATTCTTGTTAAATGAAACCCAAAAATTTATAGGTATTTCTTGTTCAGAACACACTTGCCATCATAAAGCTAAAGCGTTTCAAGTTCTAAGGAGTAATTGCCACAATGTAGCTATGACGTTTCATAAAAGTAAGGATATTCGTATCATTGTATAGAATGATACGAATAATTTTTCAGATGAAACTAGCAAATCATCGATGTTTCTTGGTAAGAAAGTAATTGTTATCATATCGCCATAATGTTTTATTTCATTTGTAAGAAAAGGGACAATTACGTTTCACTTTAAAAGTATGATTTACACTATTTAATGCCAAATGGGTTTCCTACATGGAGATTGTGGTGTAAAGTAGTAATTTTACAAATAAGTACAGTCTTATATAATACAAGTACAAGAATGTTTACTTGATAGGACAAATACTGTTCGATAAATCATTTCTCGATATAGATTATTCTGATAACGTTTCAACTTATATGCTATGTTGCCACCATATAGCTATAACGTCTCAAGTTCTACAATTTATATTTCTAATCGGTGGGAATTTAGTAAGGAGGTTTTTGAATATGGAGAAAGTATTAGTGTTGTTTAGCGATGCCCTTTTACTTGCTGCTCCAATGTATGAAAAGAACACGCAGCTATGGGAAAAGTGGAATAGATATTATGAGGAAGTAAAAGGAAATCATGACAAAGTAGTAACTTCAGCTAATATATCCCCTTCATTTTCAGCACTTGTCTCTTGGTTAGGTCAGAAACAAGAGCAAGGGATTTCATTATTGCACATATATGCAAATCTAGATAAATATAAAATTGAGATTCGAAATGTACTCGATAAAATAATAGAGCAAGAATTTGGAGGTACGTCTGAAGAAGTTGAAACGACTATAAGATCTAATACAGACGATGAAAAGTTAAAAGAGCATTCAATTGATCTACAAGAGGATTACTATCCTGTAAGCAATGATGCGGTATATTATCAACTACGAGATGGTATAGCCAAGAATCACTTTGAAGAAGATGAAGTAGGAGCAGTACCTGTTTTACCATTAGAAACTAAAAATACAAGCGGAGTTGCTCAGCTATCGTCACACAAGGATGAAGATTTAAGGCTTGTAAACACTAATGAAGCAGAAAGATGGTCAATACTAGTCGATGGTGTTATTAGCAATATGGATGATCTTACCGCAGACTGTTTAGATACAATTACAATACAGTGGTTGAATCAAGCGAAATCTCCAGATGATTTTATTGATTTCAGCTATGAAAATGTACTAGATATGTGTAATATACCAAAAGCATCAGCAAACGGTATAGAGTATTATCGCGCAGAAGATAAAATTAAAATTGCACAGCGTATAGCTGCCTTGGCAAGTATCTTTATTTATTTAAATGATGATAATGAGGTCGTAGTTTTAAATGATCGTGCAGAAACTGGTGAGCAATTTGAAATGAAACGTGAAATAATTAAAAGACTTTTCGTTTTAGATTCTGTAGTTCTTTGGCGAGATAAAAATACCAATGATTACGTAGGTATTGAATCTTGTAGAATAAAGCCAGGTAGCTTTTTGTCGATGTATTTATACGGATCTAGTAGCACAACAGCGTTATTATCTAAAAAAGCATTGGAGTATAATAGTTATCGACACAAATTCCATAAGCGACTAATTCGCTATTTATCTTGGCAATGGAGAATTCGACAACAATACAGTAATTTAAAAAGACCATATTCAATTGATGGAGAAAAAGGACTATTGTCTGTTATGGGGATTAATATAGCTAAGGGACGCCCGCACCGTATTCGTGAGCAATTAGAAAATGTATTAATAGATTTAGAAAAAGAAAAAGTTATTTCACATTGGGAGTACGCTGAGGAAATTGATGAATCAAGAATTGGAGAACGGAATTGGTTTAAGAATTATTACTCAAAATTAGGAATCATCATTTTACCACCAAAAGAATTAATGGATAATATCGGAAGTTCGGTAAAGAAAAAGGTAACTGCTACTCCGGATAAACAAGAAAATAATTTGATTGCAAATACAGTAACTCATACTACAGTAAGTACTGAGGAGCTAATTAGAGAGAAAATTATGCACCAACACATGCATCAAAATAGAACGATGCGCGAAATAGCAGATGAGTTAGGGTTATCCCCTGCTACACTATCAAGATTCTGTAATAAGAAAATGAAACGCATCTCAAACAGTGTTAATGATAAATTAACCAAATGGTATGAAAGACAAATGATAATCGAGTCTATGTAAGCAAAAAAGAGGAAACCACTTTGAAAATGGTTTCCTCTTTTTTAGGGCTTGTCCAATAATTCTATTTATAAAAATTCGCTCCTTTTTATTGACGGAAAATTCAAACTCGTTATATAATTTTTGGTATTACCAATATATTTAACATGTATTACCATAAAATAAAGGGGAAGATGGCTTGAAAGAAAAGGAACGCTCCTCAGATAAAATTGAGAATGAATTAATTAGATCCATATTGGCTGGTGTTTATTCTGTAGGAAGTACTTTACCGCCGGAAAGAGAGCTTGCGAAAGAATTTGGTGTTGGTCGCCCAACTATTCGTGAGGCGCTTCAACGTTTAGGAAGGAGTGGATGGATAACAGGGAGAAAAGGAATGCCATCGATTATTAATGATTATTGGAGCAATGGTAATCTAACGACACTTATTAATATGGTTGAGAATCATCATACCATTACAGATGAATTTATTATGTATTTATTAGAATTTAGGAGTTCGTTGACTCCGACTTATATTCGCAATGCTGTTACGTTTAATCAACCTAAAGTGGTTGCTCTCCTTGCTAATCTTGAACAACTTGAAGATAGTGCAGAAAGCTATGCAGTATTTGATTGGGATTTGCAAAAAAGGTGTGCTGGGCTTGCTGCCAATCCGATCTTTCTACTCATTTTAAATAGCTTCGATTCCATTTATGTAGATATGGCAAAAAGATATTTTTCTGTAAAAGATTATCGTGAGTTATCCTTCAACTATTATCACGACTTATTAAAAGCTGCATTAAAGGGAGATGCAATTGAAGCGGAAAGATTGTGCAAGACAACCTTGGAGAAAAGCTTGGCTCTCTGGAAAGATAGAAAAAAATAAAGAAAGCTGGAGGCGTGATAAATGAAACTAAAATATTTTAAAGAGTATTTTTCCTATCCTGATATTTTGATCATGAGCTGTCTTTTCCTCACTAGCTTTGGATTTATGATTTTACATTTAACCTCTATCGGAATTTGGGGTGCTTTTATTTTGGGAATGATTATGTATTCCTTAGCTGAGTACGCTACTCACAGGTTTATTTTTCATCTAAAGCCACCAAAGAATGCATTTTTATTAAAAATGCTTAAGCGCCTACATTATGACCACCATACAAATCCGAATGAATTACATTTATTATTTTTACCCTTATGGTATAGTGTGCCAAACATTGCAATTTCAGGAGCAATGTTTTATTTTCTTTCATCCAGCTTGGTCATGACAAACGCATTTATTGCAGGTATTATACTCTTTTTATTATTTTATGAGTGGAAGCATTATATCGCGCATCGCCCCCTTCAACCAATATCACCATGGGGGCGATGGATGAAAAAAGTTCATTTATGGCATCATTTCAAAAATGAAAATTATTGGTATGGTGTTACGAATCCAGCCTATGATTTTCTCATGGGCACCTTTAAAGACCAAAAGGATGTTGGCCAAAGTAAAACTGCTAAAAATCTAGAAAAACGTGGTGACCAGAAAATAGAATTATAAAAAATAACCTATTGTCATCATCCTGGAAATGTCGAATTAATTTTGCAACTTCGACATTTCTCAGGAAGTGACAGGCATTTTTTCCTATTGAGTAGTAAGCATGGTAATAGATTACAAAGGCTCGTTTGAAAGTGTCTCTTACCGAAAAATACATCTGCTTTGTTCTCTATTTCTCTTAGCATTGCGTCATTTTTCACCAAGCGTTTCGCGGATTCTATCTACAATCTGTATCGCGTTTGCCCCAGTGATTTCTTTAGCGACTAGTTCCAGAAGAATCTTTGTATCAACAGAAAATTTCCGCGTAAAGCTATGGTACCTGACAATGTTATTGCGGAGAAACTCGGAATATTCAGGCGTGAAAGCACGACGAATAAAGCCTTCATCATGTATTCATCTAAAAAGTGATATGATGCAACGAACTCGGTGTCCTAGACTAGATGGCTTTAAGTGTTCTCCTGCTTCAATTAAGTAACCTTTTAGTTTTCTGTAGTAAGTTCACTCATGTTAATGTCACCGGAATAACGTAATAAGAGATTATATTGAAAAAAATATGTTTTTAAAGTCAGAGGTGAATATCCCTCAATTTTTTTATCTAATAGATACTGTTCCTAGGCCTCGGATAATAACATTATTCTTCACGCTCCCACTTTGTAAATCAATTAATCTAGATTCTATTATATTCAAGGAGAGTCTCTTTTATACGCTAGTCATTCAACAATCGTAGAAAACAAAAAATTACTTAACCATTAGGACACTTGAAATACAAGAAAAAGACGCTTTCTCTATAAAAGAATAGCGCCCTATTGTTGAAGATCGTTATTGAAGAAAAGTCCCCGTTACTTTAAGTACATTTATTCACAAATTTTGGTGTATTTCTATAAAGAAAGGAACTGATTTAACAGTTCCTCTTATAGATATTTTCCCCTATGAACAACTAGATCCAGTCCGCACTTTCATCAGCAAGTTTTTGTAGATCATTCATAAAAACACTTGCGTGATAACCATCACAAACAGCATGATGAATTTGTAATGAGATAGGTAGGAATAATTCATCATTTCGTTGTGAATATTTCCCTCCAGTTATTATTGGTAAGAGAAAATCTCCACCATTATTAATATTTAAATTAAATGCTGTAAAAGAACTCCAAGGAATCATAGATATCGGAATATTATTATCTGGTATAGGTATTTTTGGAAATAAACTACCTGTACCATTGTATTTTTCTATATCCTTTTCATATTGAGAATGAAACTCAGAAAAATTAGCTGAATTTGGTGACCAGATGCTAGAAAATGTGTGCGTCTTCTTATCAAAAATTGTATAAGAAGGGAAAATCTCTGCCCAATAACCTAAATTACCTTCCGAGTTAAAACTAGTTCTAAATTCTCTGTGGGAATTAACTATTTTTGTAACCATAAAAATAAACGCAGGATATAACTTGTAATTCTTTTTCTTTAAGTTCTTCATAAGAATAGTAATATTAATTTCATTCGTAAGACTGAATGTTGTTTGTTGTTGTAAATAGTGTTCAAAGTATTCTTTTCGATACCAATTGTCACGATTAATAATATTGAATTTCAAATTCAACGCCTCCTAAAATACTTAATTTTATCTTAGGAGGCTATTTTCACTGCTTTTTTCATGACAGTCATCCTTTTTTATATACAATTTCATGCCACTATATTATCAAGTATCTCTAATTAGAGTCAACATACGTTCTTCCACTATCCTGCACCGATAAGTACATTTATTCACAATCTCTCCCATGAATTTCAACATAAATATCCATTTAATTAAAAAATGAGTTCCTCCATAATCTGGCCCAATTCAAAAGATATGTCTTTTTATATGCACACCTCGATTTTGATTAAAGATTAATTTCATTAGCCTTCAAAAATATTTAATATAAAAATCATGTCTCAACTTTCCACTCATCTGAGCATATATTCTCGTGGTTTCACTCTTCTCATGACCAAGTAAGCTTTGTATTACTTCAAGTGGCGCACCATTGTTAATCATATGTGTAGTATAGCTGTGACGTAATTGATGAGGATGAATACTCTTTTTACTCCCGGCACGATTTGATATACGTTTGATAATAAATCTTAGATTATCAATACTCATACGTCTTTTTGGCCTTCTTTCGGTAATAAACAAACAAGGCTCCTCATCAACTCTTTCATCTAGATACCTTTTTAACCAAATGGTGCAACGAGTATTAAAGTATACTTCCCTTTCTTTATCACCCTTCCCATTTACAATGACAGAATTCGTTGAGAAGTTAATTTTGTCACGATTCAGTTTTACGACTTCCCCGAAAGAATTCTCCTTCCTCAAGCGTGTGAAGGGTATAGCCCAAAGGTAGGCGGGAGATGAATTTCGGTTTGGCATAGCCAAAAACTTTTGATAACTTGATATATGAGGTTGCAGGAAGAAAATAGAGTGCGAAAACCAAGCCATTCGGTACCTGCGTAAAATATCAACCGTACCAAAAGAGCGTCCAAGCGTTGGACATCTAGGGATGGAACACCCCGAAGTAACGCTCAGGGAGACGAAAGGTTGCTTTCATCGTGGAACTGAGAAGCTCCCAATTCAAGCTTTGCTAAGTGGCGAGTAGTTCACTCGGATATTTATCTGTAGGATTCGTTCCATGCTGCTTATTTGATTCCATAGATATTCACTACCTTTCAAGGTTTTTATACAAAGCTTAACCGGCCTAACTTATTGCATTCCTCAGCGAACCACAAGGCCTTGTCAGGTCCTACTACCATACCATGTGGCTCCGCATTTTTCGTAGGAATAGGATATTCCGTAATTTCACCGTTTATTGTAATCCGACCTATTTGATTACCTCCCCATTCAGTGAACCATAAAGCACGATCAGGTCCGGTTACAATTGCGTGTGGACGAGCATTCGGAGTAGGAATGGTAAACTCACTTATTATTCCAGAAGTAGTAATTCTGCCAATTTTATTTCCGTTAATTTCTACAAACCAAAGTGCACCATCCGGTCCATTTGTAATACCCACAGGGCCAGCCTGTTTTGTGGGTAACTTATATGTAGTCACTTCCCCACCTATCGTAATCCGACCTATTTGATTACTCTGATTCTGAGTAAACCATAGAGCATGATCAGATCCAGCCACAATAAAAGAGGGATAAGAATCAGGAACTGGCAAACTATACTCAATAATATCGCCTGATGATAAGATTCTCCCTATTCTATTTCCGTTCATTTCTGTAAACCAAATGTCTCCATTATGTCCTTGCGTGATTCCAAAAGGTCCAGAATCGCTGTTCGGTAGCGTATATTCAGTGATTCCACCTGTTACTGCTAGTTTGCCAATTTTATTTGTCCTATTTTCAGTAAACCATATATCACCCTGATCTGTAGAAGTTATAGATAGCACACCTGCATTGATAGTAGGAAGATCAATATGAGTCACTTTACCATCAACAGTCATTCGACCTATTTGATTTGCTTTATGTTGTGTAAACCATAGGGCACCATCTTTTCCCCTTGTAATTCCATAAGGACCTGAATCCATGTGAGGAAGTTCAAATTCTTCAATTTTTATTCTCACGTTAATTCCTCCTTTTTCTTGTATAAAATTATTCTAGTAATTCGTTATAAAATAATTTAATTCCTGCGAAAAAAGTTTTGTATAAGGTGCATTTTCAGTTAACATAATTCGTTGTTATCGGTAGCAATACAAATAACTCCGTTCGAATAATCTGAAACGGAGTTATTTGTGTTGAAAAATTCCTAATCAATTACAGCATTTTATATATTTCAATAAGGTTCCTATCTGGGTCTCGAAAATGTGCAATACGTGATCTCCATTCTTTACGATCGTGTGGTTTAGTAATAAATTCAATCCCATTTTCTCTTAAACGGTTATAAGTCTTATCAACATTTTCTACTTCAAATTGAAGTAAAAATTTTGATTGAGATTCCCCTTCTAAAAATTTATTTTCCTCTCCGACCACTTCTGCCATGGCTTTTCGGGATAAAAGCTCGATTTTCGTTTCTCCATTATTGAAAAGTGCATATTCCATTTCTTCCTCGTACCAACTTATTGATAGTCCTAATAAATCTTTGTAAAAATTGGAGCTTTTTTTAAAATCATTAACCAACAGTCTAATTTGTAATAACTTCAATTCAATCTCCTCCTAATAGGCCGAGTGACAGAGTTCTCGCTCTAATCCGTCAGATAGTTTCTGATTATCAGAAAATTATTTTTACTAGTATTATGTAATTCACGCCTTCGCTGCTTGCATAAGTTCGTATATTTTGCGAGTTGTATCTTCATTTACAAAAAAAACTTCCTTTATGTAAACTAAGCCTGTAGACCATCTACATTTCTAGTTATCATAAACTAAATAACATCTTCTGAAATTTAACTTCGATTTACTTACGAATAATTCCTTCTCTTATTCAAGAAAATGGCCCTTTAGTTGAGTAACTTTATAACACATAAAAAGAATCCATTAAAAAAGGATTAATCAAAGTGGATTCCTCTACAACAGATTAAGATATAATTTTCATATAAATGTTTGCTTAAAACCTATGTAGAAGTCTTGTTTTTATGTTTTTAATCGTGGACTTTCATACTTAAAAAATAAATACCCCTATTCGTTTTAAACATATATTCTTCATAACAGCATGCATAATAATCTTCTGTGTCTAATTTAACCCAGTAAATTTCTGCTAGTTCTTGTTCGAATTCATTCAATAACTGTTCTATTATATATTCCTTCGATGTCAATCCATTTATATCATATCCATGTGGTATTGTTCCAAACCAAGCTGTTTCCCCATCAGGGTATTGACAAATAAGGAAATCTTTTTCCCATTTTTTCAACTGTATGAGTTCTATTGTGTCATTATTAGTAGCGTGTGTAGCCATTTTTGCAAGCTCATATATACCTTCCTACTTATTTTCTGATAAAAGAGTAAGCTCATAATAATTACTCACATGTAGCCCCGCATTAATTTTAGCAAAATTGTTTTAAATTTCATTTATTAATTTCACATTTAAATCCCCCTAAATTTAAAGATTCTTCAGCTAAATGTTAGCATATAGT
Organism: Bacillus nitratireducens; assembly: GCF_001884135.1. Taxonomy (GTDB): domain Bacteria; phylum Bacillota; class Bacilli; order Bacillales; family Bacillaceae_G; genus Bacillus_A; species Bacillus_A nitratireducens. The sequence continues at coordinate 30,483 of NZ_MAOC01000062.1, forward strand.
TTTGATAGCTAGTTAGACTTTCACGTTAGTGCAATAAGAAAAAACAAAGTGTAGATAATTCCGATTCATCTTTTTCTTAAACGGTACATCTTTGTTTTAAACCAAAACTTAATAACAATTGCTAGCTTTACCGGTTCCAATGTACAAAATTAGTCCATTTAAAATTTCTTCACTTTCTGGTGTATCCCCCTCTTCCTCTTTCTTGTCAGGATAAACATCAAGTCCAATTTCTTGAACAGAACTAATCATCATCTAATGTATCTATTGCTTTGTTAAGTTGAAATCTGCATTACAATTATACGTATAAATCAATTAATGGATATAAACTCGAATAAAAATATAATAAATTCAGTTGAATTTTTAAATATTATGACTCTACATGTTAATTATAAAGATGGTGTACATATGAGATTAACAAGTGAATGTGTAGAGCCTAACACTTGAGATATTGAACTTGCAATTATTTGAGTTAATAACTGAGAGGAGAACTTATAACATGACATTGACAGATCTCCTTTATCAATGGTTTTAAATAGTAGAAAAATCGTTAATAAATTTAGCTGAATACAAAGATCTCTTTATTAAACTAAAATGTTCATATCAAACCATATGATATGAAAAGAGCAATGATTTTTGTATGTTTTATACACACTTTACATATACACTTTATATATAGGTTTTGCATATAAGGTGTATATAAATGAAACATGTAAAATATGTTGATATGAAATTGATACATTAGCCATAAACTCTTTATTTTAAAGGGTTTATATATACAGCTTATATATACAGTTTATGAATAGAGCGTATGGATGCTTTGTGAAGTGTTTTAACATGAAATGTTTGTAATTTGTTTTTTTTTATAAAGGATTATTCAGAAGAATGTCAAATTAAATATTAAATTTATAGTTTTATAGAAGGTGTTGTTAATTACATGAAACCTGAAATTGATATATATATTATATACAGCGTGTATGTACGCTGTATAAATTCATGTTTATATATCAACATTTTAACTAACTTTAATACTTATACGCTTTATATGTAAGTTCTATATATAATCACTTGATATACGTCTTATATTAATGTAATATATTCGTAGGAATAATTAACCAACGTTTTAAGGGGGAGGCAACTTGAACGAGGTATTGAGCGAAAAGTATAAAGTAATTAAATTTCCTGATGAAGTTGTGAACATGTTTGCAGACATTCTTGAAGAGGACGAAATACTTTATAATGTATTTCATTACATAGGATCTGAGGTAAATAAACAATACCAAGAGACGAAATATATGAGAGGCATCTCAATAAATGAAATAGTAGGTAATGTTGTAATTGATAGGAGAGTTAAGAAATTAAAGGGAAAATCATACTCATTAGAGGTTGAACGAACCAATATATCAAGAAGATCAGCTGAAGTAAGTGTTAGTACATTATCTTCAATGTCATTAATAACTGAAAAAATTATGCACCCTTATAAATTTTTAATCTCAACAATTAGAGGACAGCAGGTGTTAATTGAACTTGGAAAACGTAAAGAAACGAATAGATAAGAAAAAGGAGAGATAAAATAATGGCGAAGAACTTTCTTAAAAACGAAGTAGCAGTAAAAATGACAATGGTTGGTTTTGGTCAGGCTGGAACTAGAATGGTAGATAAATTTGCTGAATATAAGCATACAGATGGAACATCTGTGTACAACTGTCTTGCCCTAAATAGTAACGATGGTGATTTAGCCGAATTAAAAAACGTACCAACAAGTAACCAAGTATCACTAAAATTAGGGGGATTAGGGAAGAATCCAGAACGTGCTGTAAGAGTACTAGAATCAAATGATGAAGCGAAAGAAAAGTTAAAAGAATTCATCACAGAGCGTGTAAGACCAACAGATGAATTGGTACTATTTTTTGCTGGTTTAGGCGGTGGAACAGGTACTTCTACAATCATTAAAGCAATTGAAGAATTCTCGGCTTTTCATAATAAACCTATAATCGCTGAAGAACTTAAAAGTATGGCAATGAAAATTCCTAGAGAGGAATTAATAGCAAATCAACAAAAGTATGCAAAAATTGCATTCAATAATGCAATTGAACGTAAAGATTTTATTAAAATGGGTATTGTTGTAACACTGCCTGTAAGAGCTGATGGGCCTGATGTACTAAGACAAGTAAATAAATTCTCTCAAGAGATTTGGAAGTTAGCAAATGACCCAGCAAAAGGTGTTGCATTCGTTGTTTTCGCAGATAACCAACATTTCTATGATGAATTTAAGGGATTAAACGAAAATGAGAAAAAAGGTATTGCTAATTCACGAGACTATGCAAACCAGCGCATTGGTGAAATCATCCATGAATTAAATACAGCTTCTAATGGCGCAGGAACATCTGTTATTTTAGATTCACAGGACTTTAAACGTATTTTATTAGAGAAAACTGGTTGTCTAGTTATTAATAAAATTTCTCGCAATATGAATCAAATTGAAAATAGTAAAGAAATAGTAGATATGTTCTCAGAATCGTTGAAAGGAAGCTCTTTCCACCATCCTATAGAATTAGTGAAAAAGAACGATGATGGTGAGTTGGAGGCCTCTAAGGTGCATCATTTTGGAATGCTTGCAATTCTAGACGAACAAAAGAATATTAATGATTCATTTATGGATGATGCAAAAGTAGAAGTTACGAATACATTACCAATCAACGGTACGGTATTTAATGGGTATTTAATTAGTAAAAATGATTTTATGGGCAGTGTGTATACGTTCTATAAAACTGATGCATTACCGTCCCGTTTGTCTAAGGGTTTAGTTGAAGAATTCAATGAATTTAAAGAGAAGCAAAATCAAATTCAGTTTAAAAAATCCCAAATTAGTACAATTGAAATGCAAGATCAAGACGATGATTTCAGTATTAATTTCGGTGATTACATCGATATGGGAACAAGTAATGAGGAACCATCAGCAGATGCTGAGAATGATGAAGAATTAGCTGCATTTATGGATCCAGACAAAATGTTTGGTACATCAAAATAATAAAAAAGAGGCCTGGGAATATCCCGGGCCTCTTTTTTATTCGGATGTCATAATAGATTTCATATACTCTATCATATTTTCGTTTAAATAATACTCTATAAATAGGTGTTTTTTTGCTAAATCTTCCTCTTTTTTAAACCAACCAACTTTTTTTATGCGCTCTTCCTCAGGTTTTTCATTCCAGAGTTTTTCAGCTTGTCTTCTTAATTCTTTACGAGCTCTATGTTCAATTATTATGTTATCCAGTCTTTCTTGTCTTTGACGTTCTTTCATAGCAATTGGATCTTCAGGCTGAGGTAACGCTTTTAATACATTTTCAAATTTCTCTTGAAATTGTATTTCGATGTTTTGTAAATGTGCTTGAACCTTTTGTTCCACCAATTTTTCGATTGTCTCAGCTGCGTCCTGAAAATCAAATTGAGATAATATTTCGTTAGAGTGGTTTTCAGGAGATACTGGCCTTAGTTCGAATTGATGCGGTAAAAGTTCAATTATGGCATCTAATGACCACTTTTCATCCCTTTTCTGCTTTATGAAAAGAGCTATATTTAAATCTAATGAATTATATAGCTTTTCATTTGTATTATTGGTTCTAAGAGTCCCGTGCAACCCCTTCTCTTCTAACGTATTAAACCAATTATAAACAGTATTATGGTGTCTACCTACTAACTTAGAAAACTCTGTTATTCGCCAGGCCTTTTCAAAAGCGTCTTCGTGTAATGAGTTCTCATCATCTACCATGGTTTGTTCAGAGTGATTTTCCTGCTTAATCATAGTATTACCTCCTTAGCAGTATGTAATTTCGCTGATAAATGACATTAACATGAAATGTGAGATTGATATGTTAAGTGTTTTTCGACAGTACTAATAGGAATCCCTTTCTTATTTGGGATTAACATGAAACATAACATTAACATGTTATGTTCAAAGTGTTAACAGAACATTAACAAAGTATTATCTATCTTCGCCAAATGTTGATGTTTTGTTAACTGGGACTTGAAATGCATCAATGTTATATAGGATTAATGAGGTACCTTGGTCACCCATATCCTTATAAATGATTGCTATGAGATTGACGGTTTTATTCACATAACATTAATGATAAGTAAATATAACCGATTTGTAAATAAATTATGAGGATATAGCATTAAACTTTCAAAAAAATAGGTATAAATATGATTAAAAGGGTCCATATTATTAATAATTGTAGTATGAACCTTTTCCATAGATAACACTTGAGAATATATAACGGATACCTGTTTGACTACTAGAGTGTAGTATCTCTTTTTAACTGATTCTAAGACTAGTAAAGTAATTTTAGATAACAACTATTATAGGTTCATATGAACGTTAAATTCTAATGGTGAGTCGAGTTATTGGCTATTAGTAGTTTAAAACACTACAAGGTCCCATTCGCTTTGTTGTTGAATAGCTGTAATGCTTAATTTCTAAGTGTTTGCGATAAAGAAAAAAGTTTTTATAGAAGGATCTATTCAGTCTCTAATTATAAGCAATAAAGACTGATGTGAATCTTGGTTTATTAACGCTTTTATTAATAAGGACATATGCCTATTGATGTTTTGTCAATGTCTTGTTATCACAATAATCAAGAATAGTTGATATGAGATTAACAATATTATCATTCTCAGGATTAACATGTTAATGTTTAGTGATATGTTACTCATCATTGATGATGAGTATTTTGATCCAATTATGCACAATGTCAATCTCATGTTAATACTTACAGAAAGGATTTCTACATTTAAAATAATGATCCTTTAATTATTCGCCCAAGAATAGATTTGAGACCTCTAAGCCGTATATTACAAAGTAATTTTGCTCATATTAATATTATTTTATTGATTGAATTAACTATAATGAGCGCTGCTTTGTTTGATAGTCTGTATTTCTTAGTGATTTTTCTACTTGAAACTTCTAGTAATTTATAAAGCGCAATCCTTAACTAATGTGGATTTTCGCATTTCAACTTTCGGCCTAATAAAGCCATGGCTTTATAGATGTTTTGTTAATGTCTTGTTTTCATTATTGCTAAGTATAGTCAACATGAGATTAACATTCTGATTTATTGTTAGCTAACATGTTAATACCTATTGATATGTCAATCTCATTCCCGTTATGTATTTTGATCCAGCTTCACGAAATGTCAATCTCATATCAATACTCCGCGGGAAGAATATCTTTGTAAGAAGTATTAAATCTTTAATTGTATATTTAATAGTGGATTGAGAATCTTTAAGTTACATGTTACAAAAAACTATTTACGCTAAATATATTACTTCATTAAAATATAGAGAAACATTCTTTGTATTTTTATAGGGAATCATTGTATTTATTGATGTTTTTAACCTCTATAAATTATATATTTCAATTCTTGTTCTAATAAACTTATGGTTTATCCATGTAGTATTAGTTTCTTATTACCAAGGGGAGTTGACATAAAGTTAACATTTTTATTCTTTCGAAGGTTAACATGTTAATGTCTGTTGATATATCAATCTCAGTTTAGGTGTGCATTTTGATACTTTTTGTGAAATATTAATCTCATGTCGACATCCTTTAAGAAGAATATCTTTGTAAGAAGTACAAATTCTTCAATATTTATGCCGATTGCGCATCTTTTTAGAGTAACAGTATCAGTATGTCCAAGATTTAGAGATTACTTACATGTATTTTGAATTTGTTGCACCTGAACCGTTTGTATTTTTTGTAGGAATTTTTGCTTTTTTGTCGAATACACTTAATGCAAGGAGGGACATTACATGATTATTAAAGACTATTTCATCAATCTATCTGTTTTTTCTTTATTAGTTAGCGCAGCAATATTCATTCAAGTATTTACAATTCATTCCAGGCGGTATTTCGAAAAATTCTATGGAGGGATTATCGCAATTACTTTGATGTTCTTTTCTTTTCCGTACATGGGATTTTCCTACGATCTTCGAGTTGTTCCTCTTATTCTATCTTTTATTTACTTTGGTCGTACTGCTGGTTGGATTACGTTAAGTAGCATTATTATAATGCGTATCTTTTACATTGGTGGGTATTGGGAACCACCTGTGATCGCTTATTTAGGTATGGGTATCCTATTTACTACTTTTAAAACATATTTTAAAAACCTCCATCCTTTTAAAAGTGCATCTTTATATTTTTCTGTTTTTGCCGGAATAAAGTGGTTAGTTGGTGTATTCTTTAATACTACATTGCTTTACACTGAAGGCTTATTATATATATCTTTAGGACTTTTAATTGGGCTATTTCTTATGGAAGCTCACCAGAAATTGTATTATTTAACACAGGACTTATCTAAAATGAATCGGGAATTAAAAAAATCGAAGCAAGAACTCACAGATACCGTACATGAGCTTCAAGGGGGGATTTTTAAATTTAAAAAAGTGGGTAAGCACTTTATACACACTTTATGTGATGGACAGTTCTATTATCAAAACGGATTCTATTCTGAACAGGTGGTAGGAAAAAGCCTACGCACTATTGATGCTTCTATTGTTCCTCCACATTTAGTTCCACAATTGATGAAGTATTATCTTCAGGCATGGGAAGGGAAAGAAATTATATTTGAATTACCCTGGCCAAATGATAAAACAATTATTCTTATTGCGCTTAGGCCGATTAAACGGAATGGACAAGTTATTGAAGTTGTTGGTTCTACAGTCGATATAACCGAAAGGAAAAAGGTAGAATCAGAATTAAGAGCTACCAAAGAATTACTAGAATCATTTATAAAGCATAATGTAGATGCTATTACCATATCTGATCGAGAAGGGCATATTTTACAAGCCAATAAAGCTTATGAAAATATATTTGGGTGGTCATCACAAGAAATTATAGGTAAGAGATTACCTTGTGTACCTGATTTCTTAATGGATGAATCACTCGTAAATGTTCAGAAAATTCTAACAAAGGAATCCGTAGTTACTAGATTAGAAACTGTTAGACAACGTAGCGATGGAAGTCTTCTTGATGTCAGTCTGACGGTTTCTCCTATACTAGATGTAAGAGGAAATGTGATAGCTTTATCAGCAATATGTAGAGACATCTCTGAAAGAAAACAAGCAGAAAGAGAACGGCATCGATTACACCAACAATTAAGAGATAGTGAAATGAAGTACCGTGCACTAATCGAACAAGCAACTGACGCAGTATATGTAGTAGAGCTGAATGAGGATCGTGTTCCAAGTCGATTTATTGAGGTAAACCCTGTTGGTTGTAAAAGGTTTGGATATAGTAGAGAAGAACTGCTCTCGTTACCGTTTCCAAATGCTGTACCACAAGATTCACCAATGATTGTAAGGTTGTTAGAAAAAATTAGAGAGGGACAAACTTCCTTCATTTTGCAAGATGAATATGCTTTTCCAACAGGAAAAATAATAACAACTGAGTTTAGTGTCCGTGTTTTTAACTTAAATGGTAAAGAAGTTTTCCTAAGTATTTCTCGTGATATCACTGAACGGCTAAAAACAGAAGAATTACTACGAAAATCTGAAAAACTTGCTGTCGTAGGACAATTAGCGACTGCAATGGCTCATGAAATCAATAATCCATTAACAGCAGTGAAAGGGTTTATGCAATTACTAAAATCAACGGAAAATGAGAATAATCAGGGGTATATAAATATAGTATCATTAGAGATTGAGCGTATAGAAAGTATTACAAATGAATTTATGGCGGTAGCCAAACCACAGGTGGTAAAGATACAACCTAATGATATTAGTGTGCTAATGGATCAAGTTTTAATGCTAATGCAACCTCAAGCTATGATGAATAATATACAAATTAGAATCGATTTTACACCTGGTATTCCATTGATTTCATGTGAGGGAAATCAATTAAAACAAGTATTTGTTAATATTTTAAAAAATGCAATTGAATCCATGTCAACAGGGGGAGAAATATTGATTCAAATTGATAAACTTGATAATGATCAAATAAGCATTCGCTTTATTGATCAAGGATGTGGGATTCCAAAAGAACGTATACCATATCTAGGAGAACCTTTTTACAGTATTAAAGAAGAGGGGATTGGCTTAGGATTAATGGTCTGTTATAAAATTATCGAAACGCATCAGGGAAAAGTATTTATTGATAGTGAAGTAAATAAAGGAACAACAGTTGAAGTTACTCTCCCAATTTATACATTTCAAAAGTAAGATATTCCCTTATGGTGGTCACTATACATCGCTATTAAGCTAAGATTCTAAAGTACCCCCTAAATGAAAATTTTCTTTCTCTATAGTTAGTTATTTTGAGAAGGCAGCTCATTTTTCATTTTAGGGGGAATTTTGTTTTTTTAGTTGATAGCAATATGGCGGTAACCCTATTAAATTTTAATTATCTTGTTTCACTAGTACAATTAATGATTATATATTTCGGAATCTTTACAGTTACCTCTATTGGTATATTCAATACAAGATATGTGGCCATCAGATTGAATTAAAACGGCATCTATATTTTTTAACTTGGAATCTTGTATTTCTTCTACAATTACCTTGTGTGCGAATCAATATTCATGTTATTATCTTTTCCCTATCAATGGATGCCTTTCTTTGTTATACATTGATGAATAAATAATCCCTAAGCTACTTACTCTTTCAGCTAAATCTTGATTTACTTCTGGGTATGTGAGTAAATGCGAGATTATAAGGATAAATTAGTATACGCTTATTTCCATCCATTTAAAATCATTGCATTTCCTAGTACTTTTTTGTTCAATAAAAGCTTTGGCAACTTTATTTCTTCAGCAAGCTTGTAGCTATTCAATTCAGATACACCATGTTTCTTTAATTCATTTAAGAGGCCTCTTTCATCCTCAAATATTTTTTCATCCATAAACAAATCTAAGAAGATAAATTTACCACCAGGTTTTAGCACTCTTAATGCCTCTTTAATTACTTCAGTTTTATTTTCTTTATCTTGTACTTCATGAAATGTTAGACAACTTACAATTATATCAAATTCATCATCGGTAAAAGGGAGTTCTGCAGCACTTGCTTTCAGAAAATCAATTCTATCAGAGACTCCTTCTATTTTAGCATTCTGTTGGCATTGAGCTTTCGAATATTCCCAATTCCCACCCCAATAATCAATTCCAGTTAAAAAGGATTCAGGAAAAGTCCTTGCCAGTTTAATAATCAGTGAACCACTACCTGTCCCTATATCTAGTATTTTTCCTTTTCCATCCCAATTTACCTTCGCAACAATTAAATCATGTATCTTTGACTGATAATTCCCTCCAAATGCCGAGAATTGGTAAACAGAATAGGAAAGTATAAACGCTATATAAATAAAAGGCAATGCTAAAATCCCTGATAGGACTCGCAGATATAAATTAATTGGTAATAATATTACCGAAAGAAGAATGAGTGAAAAAAACCAAAAAATAAGTAGTTTGTATATTCGTATCCAAGTTCGATAGTTAGCTTTTGTTTTCAAATTATCAGCCATCCTTAAATAATCTAATTTTTGTTTGTTATAAGTATAAAGGAAATTAATAATCCTTTATACATCTTCTTTTGTATGTATCAGTAGAATGAAAATACTGAGTCGAATACTCTGTAACAAAAGAGACCTCATATGGTCTCTTTTACTTGTATTAATTAAAAATGATATGCATTTCCAAAACATCCAACAAGAATTCTTTTTTAACCTCGCTGCCGCCATTTCTTCCTGGGCTGATACAATAGTACGTTTAGCATCCTGCAATTGATTCGGGTTCAATAGCACAAGTGAAAATAACGGGTATACATGGATTAATTTGTGGTATGCCATGCATAGTAAAACAATTGCTATGTATATGCCATGATTGACCTGGGTGTACCAACAGGGCGTATGAGGTATATATATTTAAAGCTGGCATCCAATAGTGCAAATCCAACCGCATATGCAAGCCAAGTTATCAGAAGGAAGCTTGGATCATCTCATCAGTATAGTTTAACGGACACAAAAATTATAAAGATTCGCTATTTCAACTTGTAAAATTACAGCTGTGGATATAACTCCTACTGCAACGCAGTTCATTTCTTTCAAGAGGTCGCGTTGCAATTTTTATAAACTTGCAAAATGAATAACCAAATAACCTGCTTCTTTTATTTTTTTATGGAAGGTTATTTGGTTTTTTATATTGGTATGAGCGAATTAAGGGTTTCTTAAGAATCTATTAAGAAATAAGTGAGTTTTAGGAGCTAGAATAAATTTATCTTACCAGTAAGAAGAGAGTTAATGATTTAAATGGAAGTTCGTAGAGCATGTCAAGAAACTAATAAATAAGTATTTTAGGAGGTTTTTATGAAAAAGAAAATGATTATTGCAATTGGTGCTTTTGCTATATCACTGACAAATTTTGTAGGAAGTACTTTTGCAGACTTGAAAACAGAAGTTTCTGTTACAGCTCCTTATAATACAAATCAAATAGTAGAATGGTTAGAAGCACATGCAAAGCCTTTAATAACAACTAGTCCAACTGCACCTCTTAATGATTTGAAACCACTTAAGGATATGGTAGGATCAGCTTCAATCGTAGGTTTAGGTGAAGCTACGCATGGGGCTCATGAGGTTTTTACAATGAAACACCGCATTGTTAATTATTTAGTATCTGAAAAGGGTTTTATCAACTTAGTATTAGAAGAGGGATGGGACAGGGCTTTGGAACTTGATCGATATGTTCTTACTGGTAAAGGAAACCCAAGCCAACATTTAACACCTGAATTTAACACGAAAGAAATATTAAATCTACTTAATTGGATAAAGGAATATAACGCTGATCCAAAACATAAATCTAAAGTGCGTGTCATTGGGATGGATATACAATCAGTAAACGAAAATGTTTATAACAATATAATAGAATATGTAAAAAGAAACAATTCAGAGCTTGTGCCTAGTTTAGAAGACAAGATAAAAGGCCTTATTCCTGTAACAAAGGATATGGATACCTTTGGCGGCCTTACGAAAGAAAAGAAAGAAAAGTTTATTTCAGATGCTAAACAAATTAGTGCTTTATTAGAACAAAATAAAAGTAATCTAAATGGAAAATCCAAAGAGTTCGCATGGATAAAACAAAATGCCTGTATTATTGAGCAGTTTACTACAATGTTAGCGTCACCTCCTGATAAACCATCAGATATATTTTTGAAACATGATATCGCAATGTATGAAAATGCGAAGTGGACAGAAGAACATTTAGGAAAAACCATTGTATGGGGACATAATGGACACGTTTCGAAAACAAATATGATTCCTTTTATATACCCTAAAGTAGCTGGGCAGCATTTGGCAGAATATTATGGGAAACGGTATGTATCTATTGGAACATCTGTTTATGAAGGACGATATAATGTATATAATAGTAGCCGCGAATTTGGTCCATATGGAACATTAAAATCAGATGATCCAAACAGTTATAATTATATCTTTGGACAAGTCAAAAATGATCAATTTTTTATTGATTTACGTAAGGCAAACAGAGTGACAAAAACCTGGTTAAACGAACAACATCCAATTTTCCCTGGAATAACTACCGAAGGCCCAGAAATACCAAAAACTGTTGATATATCATTAGGTAAATCGTTTGATATACTTGTTCAAATTCAAAAAGTGAGTCCATCTCAACTACATCAATAAAAGTTCTTCTTGCCTCATATAAGCGTCTGGAGCTATTTTAACTAATTTTTGTTTACATTCATAATCTGCGTGAAAAGTTAATGGCTTTACATTATTTTTAAAATAAATACATTCTACATGCGGGAGTATCGAGCCTGATTTCATATGTGAAAGTAAGTATTTAATCTCTTCCCGAGTTTCAATCAGCATTTTAATATCCATATTCCTAGTCTGACATTGTATTAAAAACATAAAGGTAAATATTCATGGTTTGCATACAATAACACTCCAATTACTAATAGCTATCGTACAAATCCCCTTACAGATAATGTAAGGGGATTTGTACTGCTTAATGAAATATTATCGTCTTCCATCCGAACTTCCATAAGTTTTTTTTTCGGGAAGATAGGCTCATTAATTGGCGGAGCAGGCGTAAATATATCAAAAGAATATACAACTTGAGTACCATTGGAAAATCCTACAGCTTCTATAATATATTCTTTGTTCGCGCCATTTTGATTGCTTCTTCGCGATTGTTGACGCCGAGCTTCGAGTAAAGATTCGAGCAGTAATTGCGTATCGTTCCCTCCGATAAAAACAGCTTAGAAGCAATTGTTTTGTAGCGAAGCCCGTACGACAGATGTCCCAAAATTTCCATCTCGCGTTTCGTAAGTCCATACGGGTAGTTTTCCTTACTTGAGCTGACCTTTTCCAGTTGCTCGCGTTGACGCTTCATTTCTTCGAAGACTCGTGTAGCGACAGATTGATTAATCCAGGTTCCTCCATTATAAATAAGTTTCAAAATCTCTATCATTTCACGTGGATGAATTGACTTTAGCACGTAGCCTTCCGCTCCATGCTCCAATGCAGTTGCTGCCTGCAAGGAATCCTCAAACGTTGTCATGAGCACAATCCTAATATCAGGCCAGCTCTGTTTCATCTCAACTAAAGCCTCAAGTCCGTCCATTCCCGGCATGCGAATATCCATTAGTACGATATCAGGAGGGAACTGCTCACAATATTCTAATGCTTCGCGCCCGTTATTTGCCTTACCGACGATGGTAAAATCTGCATGCTGATCTACAAATTGCTCCAAACTGTCGGTAATAAGTGCCTGATCATCAACGATTAACAGGCGGATTTTATCATGTGTAGGCTCTGTCTGCAACGGAATATTACATATGATAAATGTTCCTTGCTCAGCTTCAGAATGGACTGACAATGTGCCGTGATAGTATTCAAGCCGTTCCTTTATACCATTGAGACCAAATCCAAATTGAATTTCTTTCATTCCGATGCCGTTATCTTCAATCTGTAACCGAAGCTGTTTCCTATCAAAGTGGAGTTGAACGGCTATCGAGCTCGCCTTGCCGTGTCGAACCGCGTTTGTAAGTGACTCTTGAAGACAACGGTATAGGCAAAAGTTTATTTTTTGTATTACTAGGGTTTCATTGCCAATCACACGGAATGTAATCGTTGTACCTGTCGATCTCATAAATTCCTCGGTTAATTCTCCCAATGATTCACTTAACAAATGATGTAATGGATTATGCGAGAGCTGATGAAGATGTTTTCGAATATCATCCAGACTGTTTTGGGCAATACCGACGAGTGAATCAATCCTCTCAAACTGCGAATCTGGCACTGAGGTTCGCAGTGATTCGACACCCACGATGAGGGAGGTAAGAGTATGGCCGATTGTGTCATGCAGCTCATGTGACAGTCGGTTGCGTTCTTCTATTAGCGTAAGTTCCTCAATCCGCTTAATATGTTGCTCTAGTAGCAGCTTCTGCTCTTGTATAATTTGGGCTTGCTTATGATACTGAATTAAAATATTAAATGCCATCCCAATGAGAAAACCAAGGCTGCAGCTAAAGATAGACTCATATGGGAGCTGATTAGCGATCCAACTGTTTAATGCTGGGAATACAATTCCACAGAGGATACCTGTCCACACATAGTTTTTATGAATGTTTGCTAAACCAATAATCATTACGAGTAAAACGAAAGACCAGAGCAATCCCGGTGCTACATAAGCTAAATAAAGATAAAATAAGCCTGCTGCCGTGACATCGACTGCAGGATACCAATCTTCTTTCTTATATCGGACGATTAATGGAGCAAGGTAAACAACTATAGCAAGAGAAAGTACAATCCAAAATGACGCATTGATTAATGATGGATATATAAAATCAGCACTTATAATTACGAACAGCCAAAATGTTCGAACGGTTACAAATATCCAATCATACCAAAACCATTTTTTTATTACTGAGAACATAGATTATGCACACCTACTTATATTATTTTGAGGTTAATTTACTAAGGATTCAGATTTATCATGTAACATAACTTTAAATACGTCAATAAAAAGAGGAAGGAAAGTCAGAGAATAGCTGTTAAATCTGTCACATGATATAGGTGACAGATTATCATACGATTTATATGACATATTTACGCATGGTGTCATGAAACATTTAGTTGTTTTATCACTATGTTATTTAACAAATTTGAAGTTAAGGTGAGGGAGTGAAGCAACAGAAAATTTTAAAATAATAGGAGAGATGTGCTATGAAGTCATTCATCACTAAAAAAGGAACAACAATTGCTTTAACAGCGACTATACTGGCTGGAACGTTAGTATTACCTACTAATGGAAATGTAAACGCAGTGTATAAAAAGACTTTCACCCAACAGGCCGTTGATAAAGCGGCTAATACTGATAATATTCCAGGTGTTATTGTTGCCGTGAAAAATGGAGATGTAAATTGGTCATATGCTTCTGGTGAAGCAAACATTGAGAGAAATCATAAGGTGGATGCTGACTCTGCCTTCAGGATCGGAAGTACAACGAAGACGTTTGTCGCGACAGTTATATTACAGCTTGTTGAAGAGAAGAAGCTAAGTCTCGATGATACGGTAGAGAAATGGATGCCGGGACTCTTAAAGGAGAACGGATATGATGGAAACAAAATTACAATCCGACAATTATTAAATCACACGAGCGGAATTCCGGACTTCTTGACTCCAGAGCTTAAGAATAAATTACTTGAAAATCCAAGTGGAAATTATACACCTGAGCAGTTAATTGCTCGCGCTTTGGAATTAGAGCCAGTAAAGGGGTGGGCATACTCGAGCACAAATACAGTTATTGTGGGGCTTATTATCCAGAAGGTTACTGGGGAGACATATGCCGAACAGATTAAGAAACGAATTATAGAGCCACTCGGACTTAAAGATACAGTCCTTCCTGGAAGCTCGATGGATATCCCGAAAAAAAATGCTCGAGGCTACTTGAATACGGGTGATAAATTAGTAGATATTACAGTGCTTAATCCTTCATTTGCTAATGCAGGCGGTGAAATGATCTCGACAGGAGAAGACTTGACGACGTTTTTCCGCGCATTATTAGGTGGAAAGCTGTTGACACCAGAGATGAAAAAGGAAATGATGACTAGTACAGCTGATTCACCATTAGGAAAGTATGGGCTTGGCGTACATGCAACAAAATTGCCGGACGGTACCGAAGTATGGGGGCATGGTGGTGGCATTCCCGGATTTACTAACTTTGCAGGTGGAACGGAAGATGGTCAACATGTCATTTCAATAAACATCAATGTACTAGGAGCTGAAAAACATATCAATAATATTTTAGTGTCAGAATTCACAGGGAAAATTAAGAAGGGACTTACGGATAAAGAAAAGAAAAGGAACCATCGAGAAGAAGTCAAATACGTAATCGATCAGGTAGTAACTAATAAAAAAATCCCAAGTGTCATAGCAGGTGGATTAAAAGACGGCAAGCACTGGTCTTATGCTACAGGGATAGCGAGTTACGAGGTACCACGCGCAGTGGAACCGAACTTTTCATTTCGTATCGGAAGCATCACGAAGACGTTCACAGCTTCAGTTATACTACAGTTGGCTGAGGAGAAACAATTAAACCTTGATGATTCTGTTGAAAAATGGCTACCGGGGGTCGTAAAGGGTAATGGTTATGACGGTAACAAAATTACGATTCGTCAGTTACTAAATCATACAAGTGGGATATCATCATATACAGATTTAAATATGCGAGATATTACCTTGCCTCAAAATCCATATCGTTACTATACAGCTGATGAACTAATCGGATTGGGACTTGCCAAGCAGCCTGTATTTGCACCAGGAGAGGGCTGGGACTATTCAAATACCAATACGGTGCTAGCTGGTCAAATTATTCAAAAAGTAACGGGAGATTCATATGCAGAACAAATCAGAAAACGCTTCATCGAACCACTTGGGCTAAAGGAGACATTTGTAATGGAAGCAAATCCTCATATACCAGGGGAGCATGCTACAGGATATAATATGGACAGATCAGGTCATTTGTATGATTTGACAGAAATGAATCAATCATGGGCAAATGCAGCGGGAAATATGGTTTCATCTGTCAAAGATTTAACTACTTTCTTCAGTGCGCTGTTGGGCGGAAAGCTTCTAAATCAAGAGATGATGGACCAGATGCTCACAACAGTAGATTCCCCTATTGGTAAAGTCGGACTAGGAATTTATGAAGAAAAGACACCGGATGGGCAATCATATTGGGGGCATGCCGGCGGTACTTTTGGGTTTGAATCGAGAGTTGGTGGCTCTCTTGGAGGGGAGCATATTTTAGTAACTTCCATAAACACAGTAGGTCCAGAAGTTATGGTGGGTCGGGATGAAATTTTCAATAAAGAATTTGGCCGTTAAGTTTAAAGTCGACATCGTGCCCTTTATTTAAGGGGGTGTCGGCTTTTTTGCTGCGATTTCCATTTTTTGTGTAAGAGAGAAACACGTGCTTCCTGCATTCAGAATAAAATCACATTTAAATAGATAAGAAACAAGAGTACCATTACGTCGGCGTATTTATCATTCGATTAGGGGAGCTCCACTAGAAGTATGGCAAGGATTGATTCTTTTTCGGTCATTTGTAATAAACTTTGTAATTTATCTATTTTATTGAGTACTCAGAAAAGCTGAAGAGAACTCTTTTATTTTTGTTACGCAATCGGGCTCTATTCTAGAAAAGAGAAGGGATTTAGATAGGGCATCTAGAAAGCTAAAGTTATTCCAAAAAAAGGGCAGTATTTTCGCCCTGGTCGTCTTCCGATAGGGCGGATAAGACATGAATAACAAAATAGAATTTGTAGTTTTAAAACAATAGGGCTGACAAAAAAGTAAAAAGAGGGAAACCAGATGAAACAGATTACAACAGAAGGTTTTCGTTCATCAAAAAATGGGGGAAAAGGAGGGATTCATGATGGTACAAAGTATCAAAGGCTTTTCCGAAACAGGACTGCACAAAATACGCAAAGTACTGGTACGATATGTCGATTCCGGGAAGATTCCTGGGGTCGTCGCCTTAGTCGGTCGGAACGGTGAGACGCACGTCGAAGCGCTCGGCACGATGCGTCATGATGGTGGTGCGCTGATGCGCCGGGACACGATCTTTCGTATGGCCTCGACGTCCAAGCCGCTTACGATTGCGGCGGCAATGATCCTGCTCGACGAGTGC
>NZ_MAOC01000063.1 GCF_001884135.1 Bacillus nitratireducens
CTTGATAAAAATACGATTAATGCTGTTAATACTACCGCTCCACTTGCTGATCCTAAGAAGTCACCTTTTGTTACGTTTAATACTTGCTCGTTGTTCATAATTTTCATTCTCCCTTCTCTTATTTTTGTTACAAAACTTCTATTATACTAATACGCTTGATAAAAATACGATTAATGCTGTTAATACTACCGCTCCACTTGCTGATCCTAAGAAGTCACCTTT
>NZ_MAOC01000064.1 GCF_001884135.1 Bacillus nitratireducens
CCCTGTGAGAGTAGGACGTCGCCAAGCAAGCTTAAGACGAGTCAGAATGACTCGTCTTTTTTGTGTTTCTAACTTCTTATTAGCCTCAAGGTACCATTTTAAGGTGTGCGCAATCCTTATCCTCTTAATTCTCTCATATTCAATTTCTCCTCTCACTTTCGATGCGTAGTTTAAGATTTTTCTATTGTATTTTTTGTAGAAGTGATCTGTCGGTATGTTAAAATAGTACAGTTGTTTTTTGAGGTACTTTAATATAGGAAGATTTAAATTTTTTTAAGGAGATAATATGAAAAAGATAGGTGTAATTACTATAGTAGTTTTTGTCCTTCTAGCAATTGCTTATATGTTAGTCGGGAATTATTTTTATAATTATGCATTGAATGCGAAACAAGAGAAAGAATTTTTAGAGGATAATCCTCACTTAGTAGAAACAGTGAACGCATCGGGAGGTGTGTTGGCTACAAATGAAGAAAAGGATGCGAACTTTGTATCAAATCATAAACTCAATACACTACACATAAATTCTTTCGATAAGTTGAAATTAACAGGTTATGAATATATGAATGAACAATCTAGCCATAAATGGGCAATTGTAGTTCATGGATATGATAGCAGGGCATCGAAGATGACGAAATACATTCGGAATTTTTATGAACAAGGTTATAACGTCATAGCGCCAGACCTTCGGGGGCATGGAAATAGTGAAGGCGATTATATCGGTATGGGCTGGCATGATCGTAAAGATATTTTGATTTGGATTCAACAAATTGTAAAGAAAGACCCGAATGCTGAAATAGCGCTATTTGGTGTTTCAATGGGCGCGGCAACTGTAATGATGACTTCAGGTGAAGATTTACCTTCTAACGTTAAAGTTATTATTGAAGATTGTGGATACTCAACTGTTATTGATGAATTTACTTATCAACTAAAAGATTTATTCCACTTGCCGAAGTTTCCTGTTATGAATGCAGCAAATACAGTTACAAAATTAAGAGCTGGATATAATTTAGAAGAAGCTTCAGCTATAAAACAAGTAGCGAAAAGTAAAACACCTATGCTATTTATTCATGGGGATGCTGATACATTCGTTCCTTATGAAATGTTAGATGAGGTATATAATGCTGCAAAAGTAGAGAAAGAGAAATTAATTGTTCCAGGTGCTGGACATGGAGAAGCTGAAAAGGTAGATTCGAATAAATATTGGAATAACGTATGGAAGTTCGTGGGGAGATATATTCCAGCATAATTAGATTGTTTTAGAGTTGTATATACGATAATCAGAAGGTAGTGTTTTTATACTTTTGATTATCGTTTTTTTCTATTCGTAAATTCATTTTAGGTTGTAGTATATAAGGCTTGAAGCATAAATTTTTGAATTCTTTAGTGCCAGTGCTACAATAATTGAAAAATACATGTTAATGAGGTGTTTCTATGAAAATCGAAGTATGGTCAGATTTTTTATGCCCATTTTGCTATATTGGGAAACGTAGACTAGAAATGGCTTTAGAGCAATTTCCACATAAGAAGGATGTTGAAGTTGAGTTTAAAAGTTTTGAATTAGACCAAAATGCTCCAATCTATTCTGGAACAAGTATTAATGAAGTACTTGCATCAAAGTATGGGATTAGTATTGAAGAAGCTAAGCGTAATAATATACAACTAGGAAATCATGCAGCTAGTATGGGGTTGGATTTTAATTTTGAAGAGATGAAGCCGACAAACACTTTTGATGCGCATCGTCTGGCGAAGTTTGCAAAGGATCAAGGGAAAGAAAAAGAGATTACGGAAAATCTACTTTTTGCATATTTCACTGAATCGAGAAATTTAAGTGATGTGGATACGCTTGCTACTATCGCTGAAGCTTCAGGTTTAGATAAGCAAGAAGCTTTACATGTTATTAATGATAAAAATGCATATGCAAATGATGTTAGAATTGATGAAGCGATTGCTCAACAATATCAAATTTCGGGAGTACCTTATTTTATTATTAATCAAAAGTATGCTATTTCAGGTGCGCAACCACTTGAAACTTTTGTTGGTGCACTTCAGCAAGTGTGGGAAGAAGAGAATCCTGCACCTAAGTTACAAGAGTTTTCATCAGAAGAAGGAAGCGATATGTCTTGTACTGATGGAAGTTGTTCGATCCCTTCAAAAGAACAATAGTTTTTATGATGGAATAGCAACCCATAGGGAGTTATATGGGTTGCTTATATATAAGTATAGAAGAGATATTTAAATAGATAACTTGGTAATATAAATGAGATTTATAAAAAATGAAGTTTTTTATAAAAATCCATTGACTATTATTATTTATAAGTGTAATATAGGAAAAGTCGCAGATAGCAATAACGCAGAACGCGGCAAACGAAATAAAAAACTTAGTTGACATTAACTAACGAAGATGTTAACATAAGGAAGTCGCAAATGAGCGACCGAGTAGTTCTTTGAAAACTGAACGAAACAAACAACGTGAACGTCAATTTTTATTTTTAGATGCTAGACA
>NZ_MAOC01000065.1 GCF_001884135.1 Bacillus nitratireducens
GAAAGTAGAAAATGAGCAGTTAGACAAAGGCTCAGTAGAAATTACAAAAGTAGATAAAGACAGCCAAAAAGCATTAGAAGGTGTAGTCTTCGAAGTGCAAGATGAAGCTGGAAAAGTAATAAAGAAATTAACAACAGATAAAAATGGAAAAGCAAAAATTGCAGACCTATCAGTAGGAAAATACAAACTAGTAGAAGTAGAAAGTTTACCAGGCTATAAGAAACTAACAGAGCCAGTATCATTTGAAATCAAAAAAGGCATGATCGAGGTACTATCATTAAAAATAGAAAATGAAATGGTAGATACGGGAAATGTAGAGATCACAAAGATAGATAAAGATAATAAGGCACCGTTAGCGGGAGTAACGTTTGTTGTCCAAGATGAAAAGGGCAATGAGGTGAAAAGAGTAACGACAGATAAAGATGGAAAAGCAAATGTTTCAGATTTACCTGTAGGAAAGTATGAATTAGTAGAGGTAGAAAGTTTACCTGGTTATAAAAAGTTAGAAAAACCAGTATCATTTGAAATTAAAAAAGGTATGACGAAGTCTTTAACATTCACTGTAGAAAATGAAATGGTAGATACAGGGGATGTAGAGATCACAAAGATAGACAAAGATAGTAAAGCCCCATTACAAGGTGTTGTGTTTGAAGTACGTGATTCAAAAGGGAAAGTAGTTACTAAAGTAACAACAGATAAAGATGGAAAAGCAAATGTTTCAGATTTATCTATTGGAAAGTATGAGTTGGTAGAAGTAGAAACACCAGCAGGATACAAACCGCTAGAAAAACCAATTTCATTCGAAATTGAAAAAGGTAGAGTAACAGCATTACAATTAACTGTAGAAAATGAATTAGTGGATTCAGGAAATGTAGAAATTACAAAAGTAGACAAAGGAAATAAAGATGCTTTAGCTGATGCCGTATTTGAGATTCAAGATGAAGCAGGACAAGTGGTTGCTAAAATAACGACAGATAAAGATGGAAAAGCACAAGTTACTAATTTATCAGTTGGAACATACAAGTTGGTAGAAGTAAAAGCACCAAAAGGATATAAGCAATTAGTAGATCCGATTACTTTCCAAATTGAAAAAGGCATGACAAAATCTCTCGCTTTAACAGTAGAAAACGAAATGTTAGATAAAGGTTCAGTAGAAATTACAAAAGTAGATAAAGAGAGCCAAAAAGCATTAGCAGGCGTAGT
>NZ_MAOC01000066.1 GCF_001884135.1 Bacillus nitratireducens
AACTCTAGAGATAGAGCTTCTCCTTCGGGAGCAGAGTGACAGGTGGTGCATGGTTGTCGTCAGCTCGTGTCGTGAGATGTTGGGTTAAGTCCCGCAACGAGCGCAACCCTTGATCTTAGTTGCCATCATTAAGTTGGGCACTCTAAGGTGACTGCCGGTGACAAACCGGAGGAAGGTGGGGATGACGTCAAATCATCATGCCCCTTATGACCTGGGCTACACACGTGCTACAATGGACGGTACAAAGAGCTGCAAGACCGCGAGGTGGAGCTAATCTCATAAAACCGTTCTCAGTTCGGATTGTAGGCTGCAACTCGCCTACATGAAGCTGGAATCGCTAGTAATCGCGGATCAGCATGCCGCGGTGAATACGTTCCCGGGCCTTGTACACACCGCCCGTCACACCACGAGAGTTTGTAACACCCGAAGTCGGTGGGGTAACCTTTATGGAGCCAGCCGCCTAAGGTGGGACAGATGATTGGGGTGAAGTCGTAACAAGGTAGCCGTATCGGAAGGTGCGGCTGGATCACCTCCTTTCTATGGAGAATTGATGAACGC
>NZ_MAOC01000067.1 GCF_001884135.1 Bacillus nitratireducens
AAAGTAGTAACAGAAGTAACGACAGATAAAGATGGAAAAGCAAAAGTCTCAGACTTATCTGTAGGAAAGTACAAATTAGTAGAAAAAGCAGGCTTACCAGGCTACAAAAAACTAACAGAACCAGTATCATTCGAAATTACAAAAGGTATGACGAAAGTTTTATCATTGAAAGTAGAGAATGAACTATTAGACAAAGGTTCAGTAGAAATTACAAAAGTGGACAAAGAAAGTGGCGCAAAATTAGCGGGCGTAACTTTCGAAGTGCAAGATGAAAAAGATAAAGTAGTAACAAAAGTAACAACAGATAAAGATGGAAAAGCGACAATTTCAGATTTATCAGTAGGGAAATATAAGCTAGTAGAGGTAGAAAGCTTACCAGGATATAAAAA
>NZ_MAOC01000068.1 GCF_001884135.1 Bacillus nitratireducens
TTTTTTCAGCTTGTCCAAAATCAATAATTTTCTTTGTCATATCTAAGTTAATTCCTCCTTAATTGAGGGAATCAACAAAAACACCTATTTTTTGCTATTTGATTATAAATCAAATTATGATAATCTATAATCAGATAAATGAAAGTATAGGTATTTTCGTAGAATACCCTATGAAAAGAGTCATGTTCCCGCATGACTCTTTTTTTCATTCTATCACGTTTTCAATAACCTTAAAGATAAAAACAAAGTTTCCTTATTTTTTTACCGCTCCATGTCAAATCCACGATGTTTATTCATTTCTTTCTTATGCTCACGTTCAAATTGATTATCCAGTCCCTTGCTATCCAATTCATTTTTAATAATCCCTCTAAACACCTTAAATTTCTCTTTAAAAGCTTTTTTCGTTTGCACATACAAAACTCTTATATTCGTCTGTAAACCCTTTATATGAGCTTTTAACGAGCTAATTTCTCTATTTAATACACCAACTTCTTTTTGTAACTGACTTTTTTCTTGTTTCAATGTTCGATTTTCTTCCATCCACCCCTCGGCATGTACTTTTAAACTCTCATTCTCTTTCACAAAATCTGTTTTTCTCAAACGCTCATAATCCTTTTTAATAGTAACTGCTGCATTCACTTGCTTTGTTAATTCTTGATATTGTTCTGGTGATAACACATAATTTCTTGTCTGTTTCTTCGTGATCTCAGCTTTTCCAAACATTTTATCCTGTACTTCTACTACTACTTCTTTACGTAAAAATGGAATTTTAACAGGTTCATTTGGTACTTGATCCGTAGCACTATCTAATTCTTTTTTCATTTGTTTTACTCTATTTTCTAACTCTACATGACACTCGCCAATTAGCTGTAATTTTTCACTTTCACTCTCTACTTCTTGTTTCACTATCTCTAATTCTTTGTACTTATCAACGACATCACTTTCTAAACTCTTTTTCGCTACTTCTAATTCGTTTGTTTTCTCTTCAACATTTTTTAAATGATGGTCAATCGTTTGTAAATGCGTTTCTTTTTCTTGTACTTGATTCTCAACAATTGATCTTGTTTCTGCATATTCCTTGTATTGACGGACTTTCATGTATTTATGTGAACCTACATTGGCACGTTCAAAATTCGGAATATGTTCTTTCGCTAATTGCTCGATATAAGCCGTTTCTGTTTCTCTCCAATGCGCAATTAACTTTCTTCCCGTTCCTTCGACGCCTTGTTGTTGCAAGGCTCTATCCATTCCGACACGCCTCGTTAATCCTCGACTACTTTCGAAATGCGGTACATAGTTAATATGTAAATGCGGATTAGCTTCATCATCATGTAAAACCATGTTATAGACTGCTAGATTTGGATTTCGCCCTTGAAACGCCTCCGCATACTGTTTTAATGCTTCTTTTTTAGCTTCCCTATACTTTGGGTCATCTTTACCCTCTCCAACCGCTACAACCAATTCTCGTTGCTCATGTGTCTTTTCATTTTTATGTATTTTGTCATAGTAGTCCTGAATCTTACGGTCATTTCGTTTTTGCTTCTCATTATACTTGTCCACCGCTTCTTGAAAGACATCCTTGTATACACTTCGAATATCTTTTTGAACAAAGTAGATATTCTCGTCTAACCTGGATGGATCGATGCCAGGATTCCCATGAATGTTTTCTCTGTTATTATGGCTTAATGAACTTTGGTGAGATTGATTAAATGAGATAGAGAACAACATAAAGTGCCACCACTTCCCCTAAATTAATTGATACAATAAGTCTAGCAAAGCGACGAAATTGTGTCAATTTACGTAACCCTATACGCATTTTGACACTTATGCATCAAAATCAATAGGGGTCTGCGACGCTTTTCGGCTCCGCCGAGTCATGCTTAGCATGACAAAAACAACCTTGGGCTTTGCCCAAACCCACTGGGGAACTCTTCCCCAGACCCCCTCGTTCGAACTCCCCAACCCCTCAATCCTTGAGGGGCTCCCTCGCCGGTTGGCAGGAACAAACAATCGTTTGTTCAATGCCAAGAGGGTTTGGGTGTAGTACAGTTGGTCAAGTCAAATACTCCCTTTGCTTCGCTAGGTCCGTTTTGATTGACCAACACAAATACTGTAAACAATGCTCCTTCTTCACTGAATAATTAAAAAACATTTATAAACATTACACTCGATTTATGTTGCATGGTTGATGCAACATATACGTTTCAAGTTTGCAATATCTTATTGTAAATTTGAAACGTATATGTTTAGAATTTATATTTTCTTATAACATGTTTCTCATCAATAAACCAAGTACTCCTGTTAACAATGCACTTATGATTAATCGTAAAATCCATGTAGTATTTGCACTGATTTTATCTAAGTGTTTATTAATAGTTAAAACATCCCTTTCAATTACTATTATTCTTGCTTCTAAATTTTTCACATCATGTTGAATAGCTTTTAAATCTAGATTCATTTGATTTAAATCTTTTTCTAGTTCCTCCAATTGTGTCATATAACATACTTCTCCTTTAAAATTAATTTTAAATATATTATATGTATATGATAATTAGAGGATGATGATATAAAAAAACAGTAAAATGTGCTTCATTCAATTTCACTTGCACATTTTACTAATTTGAAAAATATACTGTAATCTAGAGTAATAAAATTATTACTTGAGAAACCATCCTACTTTCAATACACTTACGAAGAGCGCTTTAAAAGCGCTCTTTTAGTATGTATTTTCATGTAATTCTTCTTGTTTTTGGGTATAAGTGTTAAAACTGGGGTGAAGTGAAACGAGAGACTAGTCCCCTTTAATGTCATTAAAATATAGAGTAATAATTTTTTTATGAACAATAGATCTAGACGTTTCGGTGGGT
Organism: Bacillus nitratireducens; assembly: GCF_001884135.1. Classification (GTDB taxonomy): domain Bacteria; phylum Bacillota; class Bacilli; order Bacillales; family Bacillaceae_G; genus Bacillus_A; species Bacillus_A nitratireducens. The sequence goes on from NZ_MAOC01000068.1 coordinate 2,868, forward strand.
ATAATTGCTAGTTCAAGTCGTACTACTTAAATCCTCGTTTTTGGTATGTTCGGCTTGGCGACATATCCATACCTGCCGAATTTCTCTTTGCAATGGAGAAAAACCTCTTTGATTATAAAATAAGAAAGCCCAAATCCAATATTAAGATCTGAGCCTTTTTCAAAAATAAGGGGATTATACCAAAACGTAATATAATTTATGCTTGTCTTTTTTATGTGTATCTAGTAAAAGCACATTTTCTATAAATATATAATTGTGTTTTTAATATAAATGTAAACTTTTGAATAGAAGTTTACTTTCATATCATCTATTTTATTGGTCTTATTGTAATTCATGATTTTTCTCCGAAATCACTATCCAAAGTATACATTCAAAACAATGTAAAAACGTGGTTTATAAGAACTATGAAGAATAATCAAACTGTATTTTAAATACATACCATTCAATAACACTTTTAGTAAAATTAACACATATAATGCAATGAGCATTTACAAATATCCATATGAATTTTTCTCTTCTAACGGATATGAAAAAAGAGATGACTGGACACCATCTCTTTTTTATACTTTTATTTAAAAGCAGTTTATATAACACCACTTATCGGTAGTATCCAAAAAAGCTTAGAGTTCTCATATGACTCTAAGCTTTACTTTTGTAAAATATTATTTCCAAAACTCATACCATTTCTTATCTTTACTTGCGGCAATCATCTTCTTAACTTCCTGGACTTCTCTTATTGTTTGCATAAGCATTTCATCACGCCCTTGGTTCTTCGCCACATCCTCGCTAGAATTTGTCGCTATAAGTACCTGGGATTCCTGTATCGTTTGTATAGCGCTCAATAATTCTGATTCTCTTTGTGCAAATCGCTGGTCTTGTTCAATTAAACGTTTGCTTAATTCTTGTAGTAATTCATTTTGCTTTTCAATGACCACGTTTTGATCTTGAAGCATCGTCTGTAGCGTTGTAGCGTTGAAATCCGGTTCTTCATAGCGCTCAACTTCATACCGCTCTAATGGCAACACTTCAACGCCTTGATGCCATGATACTATTTGCTTTGTGGCGTTTTCTAATGTCATGTCTGTGTCGTTCTTCAGGTTTATGACCTTACGGAATACCATTACATCGCTTTCTCTATATTTCCTATGCCCACGTTCATTTTTAATGAAGGTATAACCCTCCTTTTCGAGTACATCAGCATACTTACGTAATGTGCTAGATTGGATATTTAATTGCTCTGCCACGTCGCCAGGACTATATAACGTCTTCATAGCGTTTCACCTCAAAAATATATTCGCTATAGCAATGATATACCCTTTTTCCTAATAATTCACGTATCACTTGTTTCAAATTCTCTTTTCTATATACAAGATTTTATGCAAAAAAAGAATGACAAGGATCCTCCGGATCCCCGCTATATCAACCATGTATAAAATTATGTATATCGATTTTACTAGAAAAGAAAAAAGAACCTCATAAAAACAAGGATTCTATCCAAAACCTTGCTACCGATAATGTTGCGTTATGTTAACTGATCATGTATAAAATATACATTGTTTTTTACTTATTCAACGGAGCCGTTTTGTTAAGTAAAACTTGTTATAATATTTTCAAGTGGAAAGTGCAATTTATGGGAGGATAGACCACAATGTCTGAACCAAATATAAAAATAAAAAAGATATGGGAAGATACCGATTTTTTTGAATTAAATTTTGACTTTACTGGATTTTATAGCACTGCGAACATTAACATATATACCACCAATAAAGAACTCGAAGATTTAAAAGAGGGAATAATCAAGTTTTCCACTTTTAAACTACATGAATTTCAATGGGTTTCAGGTGAAGATATAGACAATGTAACTCATTTTTTATTTATAAGATTCTTCTTACATGACAAAAAAGGAATTGTAGGTATTGAGATAGTAACTGACAATAAGCAATCAAAACCTTATTGGATGCGTTCAAATCTGTTTATTCTTACGGAACTTAATCAAATTGATGATTTTATAATAAAAATAGAGCAAATAATTAGTGGGGAAATTACTGAGTTAGAAGGCATAATTCCAGTCTAATAATGATGATTTTTTGTAAGTAAATTACATATATCAACTTCCAATAACGAGAATTATGTAAATGAGCTGTCCATATGGGCGGCGTATTGTATTTTTTTGCTTAGCGTGTTTTTCTTCAAAAATGCTGGCGGTACCCCTATTACATTAAGTAGCAATAGCTTTAAATTAATCGTTAATCAAACCAAGAACATTCGTGGTGGGGGACCTTTTCTTTATATTAAAAGATTTTCTCATAATATAATTAATCCCCCACTAAAATTAAAATCCTCCTGTTCTACTAACTTATTTTAACTCTAATTTTACTAAATCATGTTGTAAGACAGTATCAACTTCCTCTGGATCAAAAATTGGATTACTGCTAATTCCAGAGACATTAATAACAACATCCTCATCCCCAGGATGAACTACCCTTACTTCATAAACTCGAACATTTGGAAGCGGAGGAAGACTGTTTGAAAAAAAGAATACAGCCTGGTTAGGAGATACAAACTGTAAAGAAGGTGTTTGCAACGGAATAACAACAGGTAAATTTGATGACCAATCAAACATTTGAACAGCTACTGAATGAACATTATTTGGATCAACATTCATAACATCAACAGTAATAAAAACAACATTAGAATGTCTACGTAATATACCAGTTGATAAAGTTTGAGGACCCTTTGGTTTAGGTGGTTTTGGAGGCATATTAATTACTTCTCCTTTCATTTTATAGTATTTGGACAAGCAGTCCTAATACTATAAAATGCTTCAAAAAGAAAAAGGAAATAGACAAAAGTGGAAATACTAAAAAATTTTTACATACTATATCTGATTGATAAAACCAAATTCATCATTAAGCTATATTTTAGCCTCCAATCCCCCTTATTCACTAGCTCAGTTAGTGGTCAGTGCTTATTTCCTCCTCTATCTTAGCTAGTAGTATTTTAAAGTAGTATACTATCTTATATTTTTTATCTTTTCGTGATAATTGGTATTGATTGTAGATTTTGAGGGTTTTTATCGTGTAGGAACAATTATTTGCTTTTTGACTAGAGAGCTGGTTCGTCGTGTGGGGGCGAAACCCCACGCATTAAACGTATCAATCTTCCAATAAGAACTATTCTAGAACGAACGATCTAAGCGGTTCGGCTCGTATACTTGCTAGTCCAAGTCGAAAACCATTGTTTTGCTTTTTGTCTGTCGGCTTGGCGAGAAAAGCAAACGAGCCGAAAAAAGTTTTGCAAGGACAGAATCAAAAAGAAAAGGCAATAGCCTTTAGGTGAGGATAAACGAACCGACTTTTTGATTCTGAGGGTGGAGATTTTTGAATGTTCTTTTCAAAAATACGACCCGTTCCTTGCGGAACTTTTAGCTATATATATAAGAGTGAGAAGAGCAAAGTGAAGAAAGTCAGTAATATCAAGGGTTTATAAGACATGAGGTGTTAATTTTTTTTAACACCTGTGTTAATTTTTTTTAACACCTAAAAAGTGTAAAAACACACAAAAAAAAAGATGTCAATATAAAATCGACATCTAAAATAAATAAATTGGTAGTTTATGTTTTCTCTTATTACCTTCAAGTTTGATATTACGTAGCGCTTTTGAAAAAATTTGTTGAGTTGCTCTATCAATATCATCTTTAGGTGAATTACATAATATATTAGGGTTAACAAACCAAGTTCTTGCTGAACAAGTCCTTCCATCTTCAGTTATTACACCTGTTTCTGCAACTCCTAAAACCCCTTTTTCAAGCAATTCATTCATTATTTTTGAAATAGAAGTTCTTGTTTTTCCTAATTTCTTAGCTAAATAACTAGGAGATGCGGTATTCGGTTTTATATCATCATCTTCATTTTTTTCAACAATAACATTTGATTTAAATTCTAGAAATCTTGAAATATCAAATAAAAATGCCTTTTCTGGTTGAGTTAAATAGCCAATTTCACATAAATAATCAATATTCTCTGTAATCATTTGGACAAATCTCACCCGATCTGTAGGTTTTTTCTTCTTCCCTATAAAATACTCTTCTCCACCAGACATTTTACTTAATACTTGTAGCATAATGACTCTTTCTTCTTCAGAAAGTCCACCACTGCCTTCAAGTTTTTCATAAATACTATTAATCTTACTATCTCTTTCTTTTGCCTTTTTTTCAGCTTGTCCAAAATCAATAATTTTCTTTGTCATATCTAAGTTAATTCCTCCTTAATTGAGG
>NZ_MAOC01000069.1 GCF_001884135.1 Bacillus nitratireducens
TAACATAAGAGAATAGTAACGTGCTTTTAAGTTTAAGAATAGTCTAAATCCTTAAGTTGATGGATGTGTGGAAGCCCCCCATAAAAAGTCTTTTTTAAATGAACTATTGAGCATAATTTTTACCTGTCCTTTTCAAAAATAGTATTGTTATAGTTTGTTGATTCCGCTATTTGTGGGCAGTAAAACTCCCACCTCAAAATTCAGGTGGAGCAAAGTAGTTAGGTGGGAGTCGGGCTGCCCGTAAATGCCCGATCGGTGAGGGCTGATAATCAGTGGGATGAACCCCCCACTGATTAAAATTTCACTTTATATTAAGCTTGTTTCACTAAAAATGTTTCATAAACACTAATTAGCTCTTCCGCTATTATTTTAAATCCTTCTGCACTCATTAATTGATCTTCTGCATGTGCTAACAATAAGCTTACTTCTACTTTTTCACCAGCTGCTTCTCTACTAATCAGTCCAGCATGCGCTCTATGCCCTTCAATGAAAGTTTCACTACCCTCATTCATTAATTGTCTTGCTTGTTCAAAGTTACCCATTTTTGCTTCTTGAATTGCTTCAATATAGGAAGATCGTGCGCTACCTACTGCTGATATAATTTGAAATACTACTAATTCATTTTGTTCCATAACTATTCTCCTAACATTTTTTTATTTTTATTATTTAAAAAGCAATCAGTGAGGTTTAGCTCATTCCCACTGATTACTAGCCCGAAATAATCGGGCTTTTGAGGGACTCATTATTATTGTTGTGCTGCTTGTTGTTCTGCCTCATAAGCTTTCTTATCTCCCATTTTAAAGAACGGATAATATAGTAGAATTTGAGAGATAATAATTAATACCGTCATGATTAATAGTAACCAACCACCAGAAATATAACCTGCAAATGGTGCTGGTGTTACCCATGGCAATTCAATAAGTGGATTAAAGGTAGATAAAATTCCCGTGATTTTAAGGAATACGACACAAATTAACCCGCCAACTATTGAAGATGCTACTAATGGAATAAAGTAGATTGGATTCAGAACAAGCGGTAATCCAAATACAATCGGCTCATTAATATTAAAGATATTTGGGACGATACCGATTTTCCCAAGTGATTTATATTGCTGTGACTTCGCAAATAGTAGATTTATTGCTAAACCTAACGTATTTCCTGTTCCACCAATGGCAACTGCAAAATGCATTAAACTAAATCCTAAATAAGGAATTTCCGCAAAAGGTGTTCCTGAAGCGAAAGCTGTAATTGCTGCCGTAAATAATGGAGCCGTCGCACTATACCATACATTTATGATTGGAGCTGGATGTAAACCGAAGAACCAACATAAATTCATAAAAGTAAAGATAGCAATAACTGACCATACAGACGATCCAATTACTTTTACAGGTAACGAGATTACTTGACTTACAAAGTTAAAAATATTTTCATATGGAGTATAGCCAAATATTACTCTAATAAAGAAGATAAGCGTGAAAATAATGATTGAAATAAATACTGGATTAATCGCATCAGCTACCATAGGTGGTACCGATTCTGGTAATTTTACTCCAATATTTTTTCTTTTTAATGCACAGTACAATTTACCGGTGAACACGCCGACAAACATGGCAACGAATATTCCATCACTACCTAAATACTGATTTAAAATGGCTGGTATTTGTTCTTCTCCAACTTTAATTGACATTGGCATTAAGCATAAGAAACTACCTAATGCTATAACAGCAGCTGTCATTCCGTTCATGCCTTCTTCTTTCACATAAGAATAAGCGATAATGACAACCATATATACTGCTAACAAGCTAAGTGTCGCACTAATCATGTCTTGCATGTGCGTATATAAACCAATTTGAATTAAAAATTCTTTCCACCCTTTAAATGGTAGATTACCTAAAATAGCAAACAATGTAACACCAATCGTAACAGGAATCGTCATCATCATCCCTGATGTAATAGCATTCACTACTTTACTATTTCCGAGATAATTTGTTAGTGGTGTGATGATTCGTTCTAATCCGTTTCTTATCCCTTCTAACAGCTTCATAATTACCTCCAACATTTCTGACTTTTAATTAATTTACTTTTTTCCTTTTTCTACGTAGCTCATATCATTTACAGATTGAACTTTATATTTCCCATCTTTATATACAACTTTTGAAACACTTGCATTTCCTAACCCTTCTTCAACCTCATTTAAAGATTCAGGAGATATTGAATATAATAGATCCATTAAAGATATACCATGTGATACAACAAGGACTTCACCGCCGCCATCTTCTGCTACTTCTTTTGCAATTTTATCAACTTCGTTTTTCATTCTCTTTGTGACTGTTTCAGTATCTTCAGCCTGTTTACTCTTATCGATCTTCGCTGCAGTTTTTTGCATAATATCGATGTCGAAATTATTCATAAATTCTTCATGGCTCATATTATTTGCTTGTGCAAGTTTTTCCCGAAAAGTATGATTTAACTCCCCTTCAAACTCACCGAAACACACTTCACGCAAATTTTTACTTTGATTGATATTCATATCTTTATTTCCACTTTGATCTAATACAATTTTCGCAGTTTCTATTGCACGTCCACTATCGCTACTATATGCCTTTTCAAACTTAACTTCTTTCAAACCTTTACCAAGATACTCTGCCACTTCAACTCCATCTTTAGTAAGGGGCGCATCTGCCCACCCCTGTACTCTATCAGTCGTGTTTAGCATCGTTTTCCCATGCCTTACTAAATAAAACTCAACCGGCTTTTCTTCTTTTTTCTCTTTCACTTTTTGGTCTTCATTTGCTGAACATCCAAATAATGAAACTGTTAAAGAAGCTAACAAGCAAAGTGATACTATCTTTTTACTCATTATGAATTCTCCTTATGGGCTTATAAAAATGTGCATGCACCACCTACATGAGTAGAATGCTATTTTTATAATCAAGATATTTAAAAATTATTTTGACTGATTAAACAACCAATTTATCATCTCTTTATCCTGCAAAGCTGGTACCCAAGAGAAGTGTCCCATCGGTTGAACGATTCCAGTTGGATATTCTGTATATTTGACCAAAGAACCACCTAGTTCTTTAATCGCTTGTACAGCATCTCTGCTATATCTCACATCAACTAGCGGATCATCTTCTGCATGGAAGACCCAAATTGGCATATCTTTAATATCTTTGAATACTGAAGTATCTTGCATCGGTTCATATTCACTGACAAGCTTATTTTCCGGCAAATCACCTATTCCACAAATCGGAACAGCAGCTGCGAAAAGATCTGGGTTCTTCTTAATAACATTCCAAGTCCCAATTCCACCATTGGACATACCAACAACATATATACGATTTTTATCAATATCATATTTATCGATGGTTTCTTTGAGTAAATTCAACATAGTAGAATAGTTAGGTTCCTCGGTCCAATATGCTGTAAGGGTTTCAGTTGCTTTAACCTGAGGAGCTAACACATATGCAGGGTTTTTCTTTTGCTGTTCTGGATTAGCCCACGCTACAGCACCCTCATTCCCTACGACTTGCATATAGTTGTCATTTCCACGTTCACCTGATCCATGTAAAAATAAGACTAATGGATATTTTTTGTTAGCCTCTTTTTTAGGCTCAAAAAGTCTATATTGCATTTTGCTTCCAGATGTATCTTGATATACCCCTTTTTTAAAATCATCTACAACTGGAGTAACTACATTTGAAATTTTATTTTTCTGTTCGGATGCTTTAAAATTTGCACCATCTTTTGTCTTAATATCTTTCATAAGAGATAATTTATAGTCTAAATTATCTCTTGTGCTTAAAAATTTTTCTTCATTAAATGTTGAGGTAGATGCATATTTTTCGTTTTCATCTAATTCGATTACAACGTATTGTCCGTCTTTTGAAGTCTCTGATACCTCAGCTTTATTATTTGTGTACACTTTATTTATTTTTCTATTTTGAGGCTTCCCATTCACTTCCACCTCAACTTTGAAACTATCTTTTGTTAATTTTGAGCTATCTATTGTATCTCCAAAATCACAAACGACGGTAGCTCCTACTTCACCATATGGAAGAACATTTGTTATAAGTGTTATATCTGAGTCTTTTAAATCCTTATCTTTACTTTCTGATGAACATCCTGAAAGTACCAAACCACCTGCCAAGCTCCCTATTACCATACATAAAATTGGAAATTTTCTTATCTTTTTCAGAAGATGACCTCCCTCAAAATATGTACTTTTCATAACTGACATAACTCGAAAGCTCGTGTATGTTCCCTATGTATAATCTTTTAATCACCTAAAATGTTTTTCACTTGCTCAATTACTTTTTTTCCATCTAACATGCCGTAAGCTGCCATATCAATCACTTCAATATGCTTTTCTGGCAATTGGCTTTTCACATTATTTAATGCATATCGAACTTGTGGTCCTAATAAAATGATGTCTGCTGTTGGCCCAACATTTTTTGCTTCAGTTAGTGCATAAGCATTAATTTCACAGTTATAACCTGCTGATTCTGCATACCCTCTCATTTTGTTCATTAACATACTTGTAGACATACCTGCATTACATAAAAGTACGATGTTTCTCATAATAAAAACCTCCAATATTTATTTTAAGTGCTTTGCATACTTTCTATTTCTGCAAGCGCTTTCTTCATAGGTTCAATATAAACTATGGTCTAAGACTAGGGTCAATAGCTTAATTTAATTAATTCATTTATTTTGTATAATTTGTATAAAGTGTAACTTTAATCAATGGGATTTTGTTCATTCCCTACTGATTATCAGCCCATACCAATCGGGCGTTTACTGCCCATAAATAGCTGGATAAACCTAGCTAAACACCGTATAAAAACTCTTTTGTTTCAAAAAAAATGCATGTAACTGTAGACTGTGTCTAACAATTACATGCATTTTTTCATTTCCTTCTCTACTTCAAGTCACTTTGTACCGTTTGATTTAATAATAGGAATCATAATAATATAATGTTCAACTGTTTTGTCTTGACTCTTTGTTTCACAAACATATCGACATAAAACATCTCCATTAAGAGCGTATCCCTGTTCCTGCATAATATGGAATGGTTCATCTAATATCAACGATGATAACGGTTCATCCACGTCTTTTTCATATAAATAATTCAAGCACTCTCCCATAGGTATTTGAATAACTGAATCATCCATAGGTAATTGACATTCTTTCATCTTTGATTCAGAGATAGCCATTACCCAGTAACTATTATCTATATTTTTCATTTTATATTCTTCAAGTGGAATACATAATGCTGTGGAAACTGTTGGCAAGAAATTTAACCATTTCTTTAATAGAGGATTTACACATAACCTTCCTTCATTTAAATGAACATGTTTGAGAAAATAATAAGTCTCAGCTTGTTTTATAACCCATCGCCTATCTTCTTGTTTATATTCGTTTAATAAGTTCATAAATTCATTTATTTGCTTTGTTTCTAACTCTAACTGTTTTATTGCTTCATTTTTTTCAGCTATTTTATCATTACATTTTTTCATTATGTCATCATACTCTAAACCGTTAAAAACCGATCCAATTTCTTTTACATGAAATCCCATCTGTCTAAAGCTTCTAATTGCTAAAAATACTCCAAAATCCTCATATGTATAAAATCTAAAACCGTTATCTTTGTCTTTTTGTGGTTTTAGGAACCCTTTCTTTTCATAAAACCTTAAAGCATCTATTGAAACTCCAAATTCCTTTCCTACTTCTCCTATTTTATATTTCTTCATGCATATCACCTTCAACTCTATAATTCCTTTTAAATACCTATATAGTGTAACAAGTTTTGAAAAACAATTATATAAAAATAAAGTGCAACTTTAATCATTGGGATAAAAGAGATTTCGGATAAAGGTGAAACCTCCTTTTATCAAAATAGAACATCACTGAAAATATAAACTTCTATTACCCTACTACTTCCCCGTGCATATCATAAAGCTTCAACGCCATCATTAAATTAAATCTAACTTCAGCATGATTTAAATCAACTGAAATGAGCGATTCAATTTTTTCTAGCCTGTATAAGAGTGAACTTCTATGAATAAAAAGTTCTTCTGCAGCACTTTTTACATTTCCATTGTTTTGTAAGAATACATGTAATGTATTATATAAATCAATATTCTTGCCTTCTGAATATTCAATTAGCGGACCGATTTGTTTCTTAACAAAAAGATCTACAGCTGTTGAATGATTTAAATGATGTAAAATGGCATACGATCCTAGATCTTCAAATAGTGCAAACCCCTGTTTGCGGAAGCGACTATCTAAAATATTTAAAGTCTGTATAGCTTGCTGATAACTAGTATAATAATCTTCCAACTGTTTTGTAACACCGCCAATCCCTAATAAAACACGACAGCCTATAGGTGATGAGCCAATCCATTTTTTTATGCTATAAAACATCGATTCCCAAAATGTATCTGCGCCCTTTTTCTGATTTTCAATTGGAACAATTAAAAGTTGTTCATCGTTATGGGATACTGCTAAAATGCCTGTCCCTAGTTCTGGAACACGCGTCTTAATCAAATCCCATATAAGTGACTTTTTCGCTTGTTGTTCGAGTAGGTTTCCTTTCTTTAATTCTTTCTCATCGAGTGAAATTGATAATACCGCGACTCGATGTTTTTTGAAAAGATCCCATTGATACAAGTTTGCATATTGCAAAATATTATCTCGGTCCTCAATTCTTTCAGTTAATAATTTACTAATAAAGCTGTCTTTCATCTGTTCTTTCGTATCTAGAACGAGCTTTTGTTTAATAAACTGGATGGAGCATATATTTCGGGCTAAATCAACCGTTAATTGATCAAATTCATCCATCCCCCCGCTATTTCTTCGTACTGCTAAATATCCTAAAAAATTACCGCCCCCATTAATGATCCAAAACGAAAAACAATAATCACTATTATTCGGATCATGAATTTGGAAAGTATCAGTAAATCTTTTCTTTTTACGTTCTTCTCTTGTTAGTTCAGCTAAATGTTCTGCTAAGCGACTATCCTTTTCATCATGAAATGCTATTGGTTGCATAAATCTATCAAAAATAAATACTGTATCTTGAAATAGATTACCAAGCATTGTTGTAATGCCTTCAAAATTATTATCATCGACCGTTTCTTTTAATAATGCTTGCTGATAATCTAATAGAAAATGAAGACGTTGCTTATGCTCTTTCTCACCATTATATAACCTTGCATTATCTAGTATAGTTGCTAAATGATTTGCAATCATTTCAAGTGATTTCGCATCTGCTTCCGTAAAAAACCCTTCGCATTCCTTTTCAACATGTAATACTCCAATTGGTTTCATATCAATAATGATTGGAGCAGTATACTGTTCACCACCAATCGTTTCAAAAAATGGAAAGTGTTCTTTTAATACATATTTATCCTCAACCATAATTTTGTATGGCTTCTTCATTTCTCCATATGAAGGTGCTTGAAAAACAAAACAGTTTTCAGTCTCGTTATATAAATAAACACAAGCAAAATTCGAATTTGTTTCATTTCCGGCTTTAGAGGTTACCTCATATACATGATTTTCTAATGGAACATCTAGCGACAGATTTTTACTAATCCATCCAAACCCTTCAATTTTTTTCAACTGTGACTCTTTTTGTCTCGCTACAGCTATTGCCACTGCTATATCTTTTCCAAACTCTTCAAATGAAATTTCCATATCTAAAAGCGGGATATGACTTGAAAAGGCGACAATACAAAAACCAAAATGCTGGATATCATCTTTTAATGGAACAGTAAACCAAGTCTCCACCCCAGCATTTTTCAAAGTTTCAGATAGAAGACACACTTCTGGTAAATCTGCCGTTTGATCCGTCATGCTTTGGTATTGTAGTTTGGAGGAACATTCATCAGAATGAAGTGGAAACGCCGAAGCTAAAGAAGTTAAATTACCACTCCAGGCTTTTGGCAAAAATTGTCCACCTTCATTAAAAATTACAGCGACGAAATCACAATGTAATTCCGCGCAAAAGGAATGAGTTAAATATTGAAGCGCCTCTTCTTCCGTATCAATTTTAATAAGCTGGCGTGATGTATTTCGCAAATGATATTCTATTCTTTTCATTAATCTCTCTCTCTTATTACTAGACACGCCCAATCCCCCATTTCATCTTTCTATCTATTGTATAAGAAACGTTACATAAAATAAAAGTAAATATTCTAATTACTCACTGAACAAATGCAAATCCCGAAGAAATGTATCCCCGGGATTGATCATTTACTATTTTGCTGTAGTTACATTATTATCTCTACTAGTGATTTCTTTTTTCTCTTTATAATAAATCCCGTGTTCTTCTTTCACAAATAACAATGCTATACCGCCAATTACAGCAGCAGTCGCAATTGCTGCAAAATTATATTGAGGCAATAAATGCATGGAAAGTAGAATACCTATCAAAGTTGGAGCTACCACACCTCCAAGACGCCCAAAGGCCATTGTACTTCCTACCGCTGTTGAGCGCATATTACTAGGATAATATTGAGAAACAAATGCATTTGACATATTTTGTAGTCCAACAGAAGAAGCACCAATTACTGAAATTAACAAAAATCCAACAAACATATTATTTACAAATCCGATGAGTGATAATGCAATTGCTCCACAGAAAAATAATGGGACAAGTACTTTTTTAAATCCAATTTTATCTACTATTGGACCGAATATGAGAGTTCCAATGATAGCTCCGATTTGCATGACAGCTGTAAATGAGAGACTTGATTTAAGATCGTATCCTGACTGCATCATAAGCCTTGGTAACCATGTACTCATAGAGTAAATGAGTACGAAAGCACTAAAACATGAAATCCAAAACATAATTGTACTTACGGCGCGCTTTTCCTCAAATAACTTAACAACAGGAGAACCTACTTCTTTAGTCGGTCGTTTTGTAAATTCAATTGCCGCATCTTTACTTAACTCTGGATTTACCTTAGCTATTACTTTTTTCGCTTCTTCTATTTTTCCTCTCATTAAAAGAAAACCAATAGACTCAGGAATACTTTTCATTAAAAACGGGATAAACAATAACGGAATTCCTGCTAACCAAAAAACTGGCTCCCATCCTGCTGTCGTAAGAAGGGAACGACTTGTAAGTGCCGCTACCATTGCTCCAATTGAATATCCGCAAAAAATAAATGATACGATAGCAGTCCGAACTCGTTTTGGCGAGAATTCTGTTGCTATAGCAATTACATTCGGCATAACTCCGCCAAGCCCTATACCTGCGATAACACGAAAAATCGCAAACATTACAGGACCGTTCGCAAAACCAGATAGACATGTAAATAGACTAAATAAGATTGTAGTTACTATTATGATATTTTTACGACCTATTTTATCAGCTAATAAACCAAAGAAAGCAGCACCAATTGCTGTTCCTATAGCTGTATAACTACCAATTGCCCCTGCTGTAACATCCGATATTCCCCACTCTTTAATGAGCGAAGGTACTGATGCTCCATAAATAACAGCATCATATCCATCAAATGCAATTACGATAAATAACCAAAATATTAACCAAATATGCATGGAATGAATACGGCTTTCGTCTATCACATTCATCGGGTTAATCGATTTCATCTTAATAGCCTCCTTATATGGGAATCTTCTTTTCTTGTACCTCAACAACAGTAAACGCTTTCAATTACCTCCCTTAAGTTTCTAAATATTTTTCTGAATTTTCCGTATTTAAATTGTAATAATTACTATTAAAAATTGTTATCCGTTTTTTATAGGAAATAGAAAAGTAATATTCCTCTTTAATGCGGGCGTTGCCTCATAGGAATTAAAGTTTGAGCATAAAAAAGAGGCGCAATAAGCACCTCTTTTACATGTAAATCAATAATTATTATTCATTCAATCTTTTATTGTTTCTTCCAGTTTCCCTATCATTTTTGCTATAACTGTAATTGAATTCTCTGTTTCAAATTCCCCAACATTTAAAGAATGATTAGCGTTCTTAACAACATCAATTTTTAAATTCGTTTTATGTACTTGATTCATTTGATGTACATTGTATTGATGATCTTTGTCTCCAATTACTAAAAGCCCTTCATGACGACTATGTAAGATCGAATCAAAAATGGAATCAAAAGTTAGTAAAGGTGTAAGTAGTATCATTTTTGACTGTGCAAATTCTTCTCTCTTCATTAAATCATTTGCAATCGGGATTGTTCCGAGTGATTTTCCTAAAAACATCGAATCGTTGTATTGTCCATTTCTTAGCACTTCATTAATGATAGGATTAATATCATCCATCATTACTTTCGTTACTTCTTCCATTGGTTTTTCCATTAACTGTCCATCGTAGGAATAATGAATATGTACTACATCTATTTTATTTTCAAGCATAAGCATCGTTGCATAATAAAATAACGGCTTGTCATAATTGTAGCCTGAGCCTGAGAACATAAAACAGATTGTATTAGAACCTTTTTCGATATGTGTGTAACGAATGACTTTATTATCTATATGTATCTCTTTTTTAGTCCCCTTCACCGTTTTCCCCTCCAAACACGCTTATTTTTGCAAAACGATATGTTCTGTATGAATTGATATATCCTTTACTTTATCTTTTATAAACGCTGGCTGTAAGTTATACGCATCTAACTCTTCTACCGGCACCCACATAAATAAATACCTTCTACCTTCTTCTTCTAGAATATATTGATCAGCCCCATTTGCAGGTAACTCATGCAATTCTACTTCATAATAAAAACTAATCTCATGAAACTTTCGCTCAGAAAGTGTAAAGAAATTTTCTACTGACCATATTAATCTCTTCACCTTAATAGGAACAGCTAATTCTTCAGCAAGCTCTCGTTTTAACGCATCTTCACTACTTTCTAGCATTTTCACTCGTCCACCCGGTACATACCAAAAATCTTCACTGTCACCTTGCAGAATGAGTATTTTATTATCATGTTTACAAATTGCTCCAACGCGGTAATTAAAACATGTTTCCTCTACTTTAAATGTAAGATCCACAACGAATCCCTCCAATGTATCATTACAAAACTATTATGTATGTGCTGTACAAATAAGATTACTAAATTTTTCTATTTCATTCAATAATTTTCGAACTTTCCGAAAACTACACTTACCTTTTTGTCATTACAGGTATTTATACATATGTTACAATCACAATGCACACTAGAAAAGCACTATGGGGGTACAAATGGAAACGTTATTAATCCAGCAAACTGAGAAATCAAATAAGTTTTGGAAAATCGTTGTGAAAGATAGAGACTACGTTGTGTTTTACGGAAAAATTGGCACAGCTGGTAGTGTGAAAGCGAAAGAATTAGAAACAGAAGAAGAATGCATAAAAGAAGCTAACAAACTAATCGCTTCCAAACGAAAAAAAGGATATACCGACCCTATTCTAGGGAAAGATTACATAAAAGAAAAAACGATAACAGAAGAAAATTTTTGGGAACTACTTGCTCGTGCAAAATCGAAAGGCGAAGACCAAGAAGAACAAATAGAATGGCTCACTTCTCACCTCGCTAAACGTACAGTACATGAAATTGTAGCTTTTGACACACATATGCACCATATTTTAAAAGCCTCCTATACGTCTCACTTATGGGCAGCTGCATATATAATTATGGGCGGTTGTTCGGATGATAGTTTTGATTACTTCCGCGGGTGGTTATTGTTCCAAGGAAAAGAAGTTTACGAAGCATGTATTGAAGATCCAGAACGGTTAATTCCTGTATTAGAAAATTTGAGTGAGTATGATGTTCCAGAAATTGAAGAACTTACGCTATATTTCGGACAAGAAGTATATATGGAGAAGACTGGGGATGAAGATGATACATACTTTACACTATACCATGTCTTATCAAATGAAGAATTTGAGGAAGTTGATATCGAGTTAGACTGGGATGAAGATGACGAAGAAGGTTTGAAAAAGATGTTTCCTAAGCTATGGGAAATGTACGGGGAAGAACCGATTGAGTGGTAGACTAATATTAGGACTCTGTTTAACCAATAGACAGAGTCCTTTTTTCATAGGATTCTTATTTAACCTCTCTTTATTTCATACCACTTATCTAACAGCACCTTTTCTCTTTCAATTGAAATACCTGCCTTAAATTCCCTACCTTTCGTTTCTTTCATCCACTCATACACGTCTGTAACTGTATCTTCTAATCTTCTTAAAGTAAGACCCTCTTTAACTGCGCTCTCTATATTAATAGAGAATCCACCTTTCCACGGATCTGTTTCACCTTCTAATGAAAAAGTTTCGGGAAGCCATAATGGCATTTCCGTCCATGGATGTACTTTATTTTCATGCATAAACGATTCATCAACCCAAACGAATTCAGCATCGCTATTCGTAACTTCTTTACACGTATTTAATAACTCTTCCATCGTCAATTCATCTTTCGGACCCGTTACATTAAATGTACCTGCTTTATTGTTTTCTGCCATGTTTAGTCCCCAGTTTGCGACGTCTTTTATATCAACTATCTGCACTGGACGGTCCTTTCTTCCTGGAACTAACACTTCTCCTCCCTTTGCTACACGCCCAATCCAGTATGGAAGCCGATCTGTATAATCAAACATCCCTGAAAGAAGTCCTGCTCTTACGTGTAAAACACGCCCCGGCCAATACTTCTCTGCTTCTTTTTCACACAATACTTTCAGCGCACCGTAATACTCATAAGGAGAAACTTCATCATTCTCCACAGCCTTTATTTGATCACCCGTTGGTTCGGGTTGTAAAATATAACTTTCTTTTATATGATGCGGAATCCAATCTTTATAAACGGAAAGACTTGAAATGAATATATAATGCTTTATATTATCCCGTAAGACTTCTCCAACATTTCTAATGTGATGCGGAGAAAATCCACACGTGTCGACTACCGTATCCCATTTTCGATTTTCTAAACTTGAAACATCATCATTTCTGTCACCGATTAACTGCTCTACTTCAGGAAAAACTTCTTTATTCGTTCCGCGATTAAATAATGTAACTTCATGTCCTCTTTTTAAAGCTTTTTCTACGAAAGCTCTTCCTAAAAAACGTGTACCACCTAGAATTAAAATCTTCATGTTTCTCCCCCATTCATGATTGAAAATCCTTTCTTTTGTTAAACGATTTTTTGTTGTGAAAAGTTACGGGGGATTTGTTGTTTTACTTCAATTAAATATTTAACTATTTTCGGACCGTGACCTCATTATATAAGAAAAAACAACAGAAAAGTTAGAATATTCTTTCAATTAACGTTTTTACGTATTTTTTACATTTACTCTACCAAAATGACATAAATTCTAAATTACGCTATTTTTAAAATTGACTGCTGATTTTCATAAAAACAATGCTCCTATCAAATTGACAGGAGCATTGTTTTTTTTCAACCCCCATTTACTTTTATACATTTGAATTGAAATTATCGAAATCAAACTAAGCAACCCCATAAATAAACAAATCGCACCTAGAATTGTATAAGAATTTCCATATCCTTGTAATAAAGCTAAATACGTACTTGTATCCATATGACCGCCCTGCTCTGCAACAGATTCACTTGCTGCCTTACTCCCCATTTCTGGTGCATTTATTAGTACATACACACCGATAATAGCTACTAATGCTGAAATGATTTCTACAACATTAGACTTTGTCATCATACCCTCACCTTTCAAACAACGCCTTTTATCCATCTAGTGAAGTCTCTTTCTATCTCTTACTATACTAGCAAAAAAAAGAGATATAATTTAATCCCCTTCTCTATTACTAGAATCAACAATATGAAAATATTCATTCTGTCTATTTCCATTTCATATATAATTAAAATATCCAATATTTGATTAACAAATTATACGTACTTAGGTAGGTGATAAATATTAATAAAAACATAGTTTATCATTCAACATTTTACATTTATTCTCTCACATCGTTCTTTTATATCTTTTTGCTAAACATAGAAAATGGTCGTAGTTATTTGGGTTTCACGATGGTTGTTCCGTTGTTAGCCGTTCTTTTATATCAAAAAGCATATAAGAAACAAGAAATTTTTCATACATTTGGCATTTCACGTCCAACATTAAAATCACTAATTTTCTCCATTTTATTCCCACTACTTCTAGGTCTATGTCTCCATTTCTATTTTTATATTTATAATATACAGTTCTTATTTAATCACTGCAATGAATTGGGATTTCTCCTACTCATTGGTCTTACAATTGCAGCTTTGTCTGCATTTTTAGAAGAAATCATATGGCGTGGAAATTTTCATTACCATTTACGAAAAAAATATTCATTAAAACAAACAGCAATCATTACTGCATCGCTTTGGTCTTTATGGCATTTACCAGTATCAATCTTTTATAAAAACTATGAATTATGGTTTGTAGGAATATTAAGCTATCTATCATTATTATTTATATTATCTATAATTTTGACGTATATGAGAGAGTATGGTCGTTCTGTAATACCACCCGCTATTTTACACGGTATGTTTAATGTATTTTATTTAACAGATGGAGTAGAAACGAAATGGGATTTTAGCCTAATGGAATTAATTAAATTTATCTTGCTGGCAATTGTGTTTGGCATGATGTATCTAATACATCGAAAAGTTAAAAAATAGTTAAAAGTACCTAAACAAATTATAAAGTACTTCAACACCTTGCAATTATTCAATAATCGTATAGGTGTTGAAGTTTTCTAATCTTAGTTGAACAACTTGGTTAATAAAACACTTTTTTCTATCATGAAGAACAAAACAAGTTTAACTAAACCTTTCATTCTTATTTTTATAAAAATAACCATATTAATCTTTTAAATAAGGAAATATGCACTCTTTAATTAACTTCCATCTATCCCCTGCATTCGGTATGACTTCAGAAGCAATCGCCACCACCAGTTCCTTCTCTGGTACGCAGCAAATCATATTCCCACCATCGCCCATTGCACAATATGAAAAGATACCATCTTCTTCTCGTAACCACCATAAGTAGCCATATTGATTCGGATTCATCGCTATTGATTCTTTTACCCATGATTTTGAAAGAATTTGTTTCCCCTCATAAGTACCTGCGTTTAAATATAATCGTCCAAACTTAGCCATATCTTTAACTGTTAACATTAGTCCCCAGCCGCCCGTCGAAATTCCATTTGGATCGTGAACCCATCCCTTTACATCTTTTCCGAATAAGTCATCGAATCCAAATGCTTTCATATTGTAGTTTGGAATTTCTCTCATGCCGAGTGGCTGAAATAAGTATTCATTCGCAAATTCACGCGCACTTTTTCCTGTTACACTCGTAATAATTGCTGATAGTACATGTGCGCCTGCCGATGAATATTTAAAAGGTCCAATTTCTCCACCTTTTCCTGCCCTATTTAACGTATACTTCACCCAGTCCATTTGTGTACATAGTTCTTCTAACGGTTCCTGCCAGTCTATATAAGGATATGGAGCTGTCATTGTAAGTAGATGCCGAACTGTTACTTCAGATGCCTTAAGATTATATTCAGGAAAAAACTCTATTACTTTTTGATTTACACTTTTGATATATCCTTTATCTATACATATCCCAATTAACGCAGAGATTATCGTTTTTGTGACCGACGCTATATGAAATGCATCATTTGGACCGTGACCGTTATAATAGTTTTCAAAAATAACATTACCTTTCTGTACTACTAACATACCATTAACATTTTCATATTCTTCTTTTATAATCTGATCTAACTTTTCAGCAGTTTGCATCGTTCTTCCCCCTTAATCAATGATTAAAAAGGTTCGATAGGTACATATATATCAACTATATGTTTATTTTCCGGGTACTGCCTTGGATCATTTCTATATACTTCAAAAGGATACGAATCTCTCGGCTTATATCCGCTATTTGGAAGCCACTCACCGTATAAGAAATCCCATGCTCCTTTATATTCATCTTGGAATATTTCAAAATGACCTACCGCATACTTGCCTGAAGGTATTACCATTATTCCAATGTCGCTCGTTTCTACTGCGGACTCATCTGGAATTGTTATACATAGACTTGTTCTTAAATGATAGTCCTCAGTAAATTCATGATGATCGTGGTAAATGGTTAATATTTTCGTATCCTCAAATACATGATAGTTTTGCTCCGATGCGTAATGAAATAGTTTTTCTATCATTTTCGGAAAATCTATAGCTAAATCTTTATATGTACCTACATGTCTTATGTATGCGACGTTTACGTTGTCCGCTGTTACAATTTCGACCTCTCCTCGAACCTTCTTACACTCATTGTATTGAGAATCTTCGCTAACGTCTTTGCACTTCTTGCTATTGTGATTTCTATAGTGAGACGGACTTACTCCGTAATAACTTTTAAATGTCCGGGAGAAAACTGCTGAATCTGTGAACCCGAAGTAATACGCAATGTCTGTAATCGTCATATCTGTACGATAAGTAAGAAGGTGTGTTGCCCTCTCTAATTTCAAACGATTCACATACCGAGATAACGGCTCATCCATCATCCCTTTAAAAATTCTATGAAAATGAAATTTTGAAAAGCCTGCCACATTAGCTAAATCTTCAATTGAAAGTGAATCATTTATATGTGATTCTATATAGTCTTGCACTTTATAAACACGTCGTAAATACTCGTTTCTACTTTGAGAACTCTCCATATTTATCACTCCTCACAACAAAAAGGCTAACGTTAAGCTAGCCTCCTTTTACACATTTTTTAAAAATAGCACTCTACTACCGCCGTTCCCATCATAATTTGTATGTACCGATACACCCTCTATCTCATCATCCCCAGCCTCGATTCGAAAACCGATTTCTTGATGAAACTGTATCGAATTTTTATTAATTGGTGACGTAATTGCTTTTACAACTTTACGGTTATTTGCACGAGCGGCATCAAAGAAATAAGAATACAATGTCGATGCGATTCCTCTTCTTCTATACTTTGGATTTACACCGATAAAATGAACATATGCTTCATCTTTATATGTTTGTGAAAAGAATCCACATAAGAAACCTAACGTTTCGCCATCTTCTTCAATGATAAAACTCGTTTCTTGAAAGTGAACGAAAAACAATTTTGGCAACAAGGCAGCCATGTCTCTCCCGCCCCACCAATCATTTAAAACAGAATGAATCTTAACATAATCTTCCCCTTGAATGTTCCTTACTCGCATGTATTTCTCCCTCTCACTCACTTCATTTTTTCATAAATTTTAATGACTGTTTCTACTAATAGGATGAATACCCATATCCCGCAAAATACAAGAACAGACTGGAATAGAGAACCTAGCATAACTATACTTATTAAACCTAATTCTGATCCTGAAATTGACATTTCATCAAATCCTATATTATGTATAAATGGACCGGTTGAAAAAGCCATAAAAATAGATGCTATTAAATAAATCACACTCATTATTTTTAATATTTTTATAGAAAGATAAGAAGTTTGTTCTTGCTCCACTTGTGATAATTCGATTTCTCCGCTCGCAATTCCTTTTTGCAAACAGTCCTCACATTAAAATTCTTCCTTAATTTTTTTACCCCCATGTATTGTACCCGTTATCTCTTTACACCTTGAACATTTTCGATTTATCATGTTGTTACCACTCCAATCCATTAAGATTATACTTATACCATTCTGTATTTACCTTAATATCCCTTTTATGTATTTTATAGAGAAAGGTCGTGTTTTATGATTTCAAAACTTACGTTTGGCTCGAAAAAACATACCGTTCATTATGTATTAAGACCTAGTTGTTATGCGGTTATTTTCCATTCATCTTCTTCAATGATTGCTGTTATCCAAAAAGGAGACCGTTACTTTTTACCTGGTGGTGGTATGGAAGGTAATGAAACAAAAGAAGAATGTTTGCATCGTGAACTACTAGAGGAATTAGGATGGGCAATTGAAATGGATCAATATATCGGTAATGCAGCACGATATTTTTATGCAGAAAAGGAAGATACATATTATTTAAACGATGGGTTCTTTTATAGCGCAAACATGGTACATCAGCAAACTGATAACTGTGAAGAGGATCATGTTTTAAAGTGGATGTCTCCTATACTTGCTGTAGAAATTCTCATTCATGATCATCAAAAATGGGCCGTTGAACAAGCGCTTTTATTACGAAATAAAAAAGGATCTCCTTCTATATGAAAGAGATCCTTTTTACTGTTAGCTTACTTTTTTCAAATTGAGAGCTGGCTTTTTGATTCCGCCTTTTTTTACAACATATAAGCCGATAAAGATAATAAGTCCGCCAACGAGTTGCATCATATTGATTTGCTCTCCAATTGTTACAGCTGCAAAGATAACTGCGAACAATGGTACTAGATACATATAAACCATTACTTTCGTTGAGCCAATTTTACTAATACCGACATACCACATTGCAAGTCCGAAGATTGTCGCAAAGACGATTGAATATGCTAGAGAACCCCAGCTTGGCGTATCTACTGGCCACGTTAAAGAATTTACGTTGAATAAACAGTATATAACGAGAGGTACAATTCCAATTAAAGTAGACCATGATGTGACTCTCATTGCGGAGTATTTTGTAATAAGAGGTTGTGCTAATATTGGATACCATCCCCACGCAATTGCTGCGACTAATCCAATTACATTTCCGAGCCATGCATACTCGTATGTAGCTCCTCCTGTATGCCCTGTTAATAAAACGAATGCTGCACCAATAAACGCTATTATTGAACCAATTTGTACTTTTATCGAAAAACGTTCTTGTTTGTGTAATACTGCTAATATTCCTGTAAAAATAGGTGACATCGCAATTAATAATGAGGCGTTCGTTGCTGAAGTATATTTTACAGATAGCATAAACATCGTTTGATACATTGCCGTACCAACGATACCGACTGCTACTAATCGTAACCAATCTTTTCTTTCAATACGTAATGAGCGTTCCATCATAAAAGTAATAAGTAATAATACCGGTGATGCTACTAAAAATCGTAAACTATTAAATTGAATGGATGACATATATGCCACGCCATACTTTCCAATTGTATAATTTGCTCCCCATACTAATGCTACTGATACTAGGAGCCATTCCATTTGCCATCGTTTCATCCGAATCTCCCCTTCCATATTTAGCATAGTAAAATTGGCTGGATATAACACCGTCCAATTGGCTGTTTTTTTCCCCAGCCAATTTGTTATACTTAATGTATATAAGAGATGCGGAGGCGTTTGTATGGAATGGAAGCTAGATAACGACAGTAAAATCCCAATTTATCAACAAGTTGTTGACTTTATTGAGAAACGTATTACATACGGAGAACTTCCTCCAGGAAGCTTCCTCCCTTCAGAACGGAAATTAGCTACACAGTTAAATGTAAACCGAAGTACAGTAACAACTGCTTATAATGAGCTACGCGCTATGGGAATTGTAGAAAGTACGACTGGTAAAGGTACACGTGTAAGTACACATATGTGGGGCGTTTCTCCAACATTAACGCCGAACTGGAGAAATTTTGTAGAAGGTGGCACGTTTTTACCAAACTTACCGTTACTTCGCCATATTCGTGCGGAGGTACAACAAAATGAAAATATTATAGATTTTGCAAATGGAGAGCTCGGTTGTAACCTCTATCCTCACGATCAATTACAATCAATTTTACGAGAACAACCGTTAACTCATTCATTAAGTTATGATCACCCGCAAGGCTATCTCCCGCTCAGACAAGCGGTCGTAAAATATATGAAGGAATATTTAAAAGTTGAAGCGACTGAACAATCCATTATGATTACATCTGGCGCACAACAAGCACTTCACCTTATCGTGCAATGTTTATTAAATCCAGGTGATGCAGTTGCTTTCGAAAGTCCTTCACACTGTTATTCCTTACCGTTATTCCAATCAGCAGGTATCCGTATTTTCCCGTTACCTGTCGATGAACACGGTATTAATCCAGACGATGTGCAAGAATTATATAGAAAGCATCGTATTAAAATGATCTTTTTAAATCCAAACTTCCAAAATCCTACGGGCACAATGCTTCATCCTAACCGTAGAAAAAAACTATTATCACTTTGCGCAGACTTACGAATTGCGATTGTTGAAGATGACCCTTCTAGTTTACTTACGCTAGAAAAGAAACAACCTTGCCCTACTTTGAAATCAATTGATGAAAATGGAACAGTCATTTATGTACATTCCTTATCTAAAATGATTGCACCAGGTTTACGAGTTGGCTGGCTTGTCGCTCCGCAGTCTGTAGTAGAAAGGTTATCCGACGCAAGGCATCAAATGGAATTAGGTATGAGCATTTTCCCGCAGTGGCTTATGCAGCAATTTTTCGAAACTGTACCATTTCAGTCTCATATCGTACCGTTACGAAAACAACTAGCAGAAAAAAGAGACGTTATCGTTCGCGCCCTAAACGAGCAACTTCACGATAAAATCTCTTTTTCAAACCCGACCGGTGGTATATACATATGGGGAAAATTAAACGAACCGATAAACGAAAAACAACTTATTATGCAGAGTTTAAAACAAGAAATCGCCTTTATGCCCGGTAGTATTTTCGGTGCGAAAGATGGTTATATTCGTTTATCATATGGAAAAGTGAATATTGATCAAATTGAGGAAGGTATTTCTCGTTTACGTGAGGCTATTTTGGTTTGTGGAAAATAAGTAGCATCCTTACATATCGTCAATAGAATTTAATTAATTTTTAACTAAGTACATAAACTAAAAACCACTTTAGTTTATGTACTTGTATTGGTTCATTTTTTTATTTCAATAAAATATGTATCATAAGATTCTTTAAAAGTGTAGCCTATCTTTTTTGCTAGTTCAACAGATTCAGAATTTGCTCCATCCCAACTAGGATATTTCCCTCTATCTAAACAATCTAATATAAGTGCAGATGCTACAATCTTAGCTAAACCTTTTCTTCTATGTTCAGGATGACTCGCAATTTCAATCTCGATTCCATCATCAAATATACTAAATGATGTTGCAGCAGAAACAACTTGTCCTTCATTTAAAATGGCGTACCCTACGCCCCTATCAATAAAATCATCAATTGAATTAAACTGACTAGTAAAATCTTCTGATAGTGCATGGAATGAAGAAGACTTTGCTATATCTTTATCGATTTTTTTCACTTCATAATCTTGCGGTAATGTAGACAAAATATCCCGTATGTATTCTTTATCTAAATCGCCGGGGTTCTTATTAAATCTAAACCTTTGAAACTTCTCAATTGATCCTTTGTGAACAGTCTCTATCCGTTTTTTCCATTCATCCGAATCAACAATGGTAAGAGTAAAATCAGGTAGATTATATAGTAATTCATCCGCCTCTTCTGCGTTTGGATTCCCTGCGTAAAACACAAAAATTCCTACAGTTATTTGAGCAACAGTTGGATTTTCAGGATTGTCTACCCACGCACTTCCCATATGCCCTTGGAGATAGGAAAGTACAATAGTACTATCGAAATTCCCAAACATCCCAATTAACTTTTTCCTTACATTGTTATCTGCTTTATAAATCATTCCATTCCTTCTTTCTAAAAATTATTATTATTCCATCAATTATATGTTAGCATATAATTTTAAATATATACAATTTTTGTAAATTAAAATACAAATTCCTCGTTTGACAAAACCTAAATCTACCATTATCATCAACACGAACCTAGTTTTAGGAGTGATAAAAATGAAAATCTACGTTGATGCAGATGCTTGTCCTGTAAAAGATGTGATTATTTATGAAGCTACGAATGCTGAAATTCCTGTTACCCTCGTTACTAGCTTTTCTCATTATTCTAATGCGGAACAGCCATCAGGAGTAGAAACAATTTATGTTGATTCCGGAGCGGATGCTGCGGATTACCGAATAATGCAGTTAGCAAAAAAAGAAGATTTAATCGTAACCCAAGATTACGGTCTTGCTTCACTCGCTTTAGCAAAAGGCTGTATCGTTCTACACCATAAAGGCTATAAGTATACGAATGAAAATATTGAACAATTGTTACAAACACGGTATTTAAGTGCAATGGTTCGAAAAAGCGGCAAGCGTACAAAAGGGCCAAAACCATTTACAGCAGAAGATAAAGAGAAGTTTAGAGCGCTCTTTAAAAGTATAATCGCACTTTAAAAATGAACCGTCTATTTGCAAGGAAAACTTCGCAAAACAAAGAAGAGAATATCCAAATGAACATTCTCTTCTTGAGGTTTACCTGTTTAAAATGAAGGTAAATTATCTAAGTTATTTTCCTTTATCCCATCAGGTTCACTACGTATAATATCTCTACCATACTTATGAAATACGTCCACATGAGCTAACTTCCCTGATTTCGCTTCACTAAGAGCAGCTATATAATCTAACTCTCTTCCGCTACTTGTTTTAAAAGCAATTAAATCCCCATCATCATTTTTACGAACGGCAACAATTTGTTCTGCTCCTGAATTGACTTCATTGCCTACTTCAAATTGCGCTTGCTCTTCTCCTTGATGTAAGTAATCATTATAAACTTTTTCAAAGTCTTTTTTGTCCATAAATTTCACCTCCAACACATTTTATTAGTATGGTTGTGAGGTGTTGGTTTTATGTGCTTTTCTCTAAAACTTGAGTGTTTTCAAATGAAAACATAGTCCCCTCACTATTTGATTGTAAAGTGTATTTTACATTGAACATCTTTGATATATCTTCAATATTTTTTAATCCTATTCCCGTTCCTTTGACATTTATATCAAAGCCAATCCCATTATCTCTAAAGAAAACAATATCATTGCCTATGAGGATCTCAAGTTTTTTAGCATGTGAATGTTTAAGCACATTTTGCAAAATATTATCGAATAGCCTTTGAATCCATAACTCATTACTATTCCATACCAACTCTTTATCTTGTGGATTATATACTAATTCAATTTTATGAATGCTATACAAATAGCTCCATTTTTTAACCATGTTTTCTATTAAATTTTGTATATTCACTTCATCCTTCACAATATAAGTATTCTCTAATGTCTCTGTAGATTGCATATTAAATTCGTTAGTTAAATCACTTATATATTGTATCTGCCCATACATTGATTCAAGTACCGGTGCTTGTCCTTCGTATTCGCCTTCTAAATAATATAATTGTAATCTAACCGCTGTTAAGGGTGTATTAATATCATGCCGTAATTTATTTAATAGTTCCTTTTTTATTTGATCCTGTTGTTGTAGTTCTAATTCTCGATAAGTCGTTCTTTCTATAAGCAAGTTTACTGATTTAATCAGTTCCCCCATCTCATCATCGCTTTTGACATCTATTATATTTGGAATTTTTTTATCACTTGCTAAATCTCGAATCGTTTGATTTAATACATTAATTTTATTTAATAATGTATTAATTGATTTTGAAAATACAAAAGCTAATACTAATAGTGATAATAAAAATATGATTAACATAGTAGGATATGCAAAGGATTCATGAAAAGGAATGTTCTTGTTTTTAGTTTTAAAGGCAACATTATAAATTACTGATACAAAGATACTAATCGATAGTAATAACAATGGTACGCTAATAATAGCAGTGAATAGTAATAACTGATATTTCTTCTTTAATTTCATTTCTTCATAAAGGTATTTAATCTATACCCTTCTCCATATATGTTCTGAATAATGTTACCTGTTTTATCATCGATTTTGGTCCTAATTTTCTTTATATGTACGTTCATGATATTTTGATTTCTATCTTCGAGTTGCCATAAGTAATCAAAGAAGTGTTCTTTTGTTAGAATTCTATCCCTATTTTCATACAAATAGAAAAATATTTTTCGCTCAATCGCTGTAAACACAACTTCATCACGCAAACCATTAATGAAAACCCTTTTATATTCTGCATCTATAAATAAATGTTTAATTTGCGCGAAAGTACCATATTGATTACCTAACATTTTCTGAATTCTTAACAATAATTCTCGAGGATCAAAAGGTTTTATCATGTATTCTTCTCCAATGGTAAGACCTTTTAGTTTACTATCAATATCATTCCGAGCTGATAGAAATATGATTGGAATATTTAATCCTAGATTTTTTATTTTTTTTGTAATTTGATAACCATCTTCACCTGGTAACATAACATCCATTATGACTAAATCTATTTCATGAATTACATCAAGAACATTCTTTCCTTCTTTCTCCCAATACACTTTATACTTCTCACGCTGCAAAATTTTTTGTAATAAATCTCCTATCATCAAATCATCTTCAACAATTAATATGTTATATTCTTTCATTATGTAGACCTTCCATCACTAAAATAACAATAGTTTAGTTCTTCACCACTTTATTATTAATAAAATCCATTGCAAGTTTGTATATTTCATCAGGAGCGTGTAAATAAATACTATGTGTACCTTCAATTTTTTTCACATCAGCTATCAATAACTTGCTAGCAAACTCCTCATAATCTCTGTTTTTTTGCTTTGTATATTTCGAGTTTTTATTTTCCCTAGCAATCGCATCTATAAATAAAATTGGTGTTTCTTTTGGGAATGATAAGGAATTAGATTTGTTACTGTTATTGTAACTTTGTAAAAGTTCTTGCTTCATATCATCATTAAAAGCTTGTTTATATGAGAGCGCTTTATAAATAGTTTTTTCCTGTTCGGTTAAAAAGGATTGCTGAATTACTTCGGGATTATAAGTAATAGAAGGAGCTAATCGCTGAAAACCAATTTTCGTTAAAATATTCATCCCTTTTATTATTAATGAATCAACCTCTTCTATTTTATGAGTTACGTACTGATTAGGTAAACCAATATCTAATCCAATAATCCCTTTTACTTCACTTGAGTATTTTTGTGCCCAATAAATAGCCTCTATACCCGATAAAGAATGTGGCACTAAAATATAGGGAGGTTTATTCCCACTTCTAATAAGCGCTTTTCTCGTTTGTTCTAATATCGTATCAATATCTCTATCATCATGAAAAACATCACTGTATCCATAACCAGCCCTCTCAATTACAGAAATCTTGTTTTCTTTCGAAAATTCACTATATAATCCTTTCAATTCATAAACAGGAGCGGCAATTCCAGATCCGGCCATAAATACAAACGTATCCTTCCCGCTCCCCTCGTTATAAACATTCACTTTTTTATTATTGAAATTAACAATTTCCCCTTCATTGTTCATTAATTTCGATTCCATTCTTAATTGATAGTTATGATATATAAATACAGCGCCTGTTCCAAGGAAAATAATGCTACTACACACAAAAAATATAATCTTTACTATCTTCAATAATTTTTTCATTTGACACCCCTTTCAGCCTATACTGAAAGGGTACAATTTAAAAATAAATTTCTAATAAATTTTTCAAAATTAATATTTTCTCTTTGTTTCTAAGTATGGATTTCTTTTAAAATTTCCAATTCAAATGCTTTTTTTAATACCTACGCAAATCCTTCAAAGTCTCCAATATATCATCTGTAAAGGCTGTACTACCCTCTGTCTCTAAAACTCTGAAATATAAACTTCTTAAGAAGGCTCTAATATTTTGTACTAAAATATCATACTGAGGATGCGGGATGTCTTCAACAATTGCTATACTATGTAACCAGTTGCCCCACTCTTCTTCAGTTAAAAGATTTTGGTTTCGTAACGACATAATTGGCGCTACTAATCTCTCATCCTCAAAATGTATGTATACGTAATCATTCAATCGAATCTTCTGACGAACAGCAGCTAATATTGCATATGAAAACTCACGATTTTGTATTGTACGTGCTAACGCATCTAGTGCATCAGCCGCATGAGCCGTAGAATGTGCCCAACCTTTTCCTTCTACGTAACCTCTTACATCTTCTTCTAAATAGACATATTCCAGAACTTGTTCTGCTACACTGTACAGTTGTTCTTCAGATAACAACGGTTCTCTTTCATGAACAGATAAAATAAGTGGCGGAATTAATACGGAGAATGCACGTTTAAATACAGAATCAGTTCCCTTTTCACCAATTTTATAAAATAAATAATCAGGACTAATCGCTTGTAACATTAATCCTCGTAATTCTTTTTGTCTAAATACATCATTTGTAATCCATGTGTGAAGCGTACTATATATCAAATCATCACGTAATTCAGCATCAGGTGATCCGATATAATCTAGCATCCACTGTGCATATGGATATGCGTCTACGTCTTCTGGCACAGCATAATTATTATTTTTAATTTGTAGTAGTTCTTCTTTTAATTCTAGTACTTCTGTCATTATATTCCCTGTCCCCTTTTTACGTTTTTTAACTTATTTTCGCCTTATCCCCTGTAATTTCCCTCATAAAATCAAGTCAACTTTTAATATAGCTTTAGTCCCTATCTTTCTATGAACTTGATTCAATTATATAAAATTTCTCCCGAGAAATAAAAGGAAATACATTGGAACACCAAAGCTTCTCACTTTGTTTACATGCATTTCATGTAAGTTTAGGTTATAAAATAAAGTATGTTTTTTCATTCATATTCAAACGTAGTTACAATCAAAATTCGAATTATTTTAGAACTTGTTTAATAAATTTTGCTTTAGCTTTTGTGTATGCTTCTCTATCTTGGTTAAACCTTTTAGCTAACTCTTGCTTTAAATTTGAATAATCATAAACTAATTGTGGATTTTCTCGTAAGCGGTTACGAAATAAAAGTTGTTGCTCCCATCGCTCAGTTCCTTTAACCATCAAATGCAGATGAGCTACACGCCTATTACTCTTCACTTTCACAAAGAACCTTCTCCAAGGTCTTTCATCTAATTCCGGGCCTACATAATGCCAATCATATATAGCCAATTTTGCTGAAATATCTAGTACTCTATCAAATGAGTCTGTTTCAGCCATTAGATCAATGATAGGTTTTGCAGATAAACCAGGTATGGATGTACTGCCTATATGTATTACTTTGCTAATACCGAGAGGAGTAAGTAGTTCATAAAGTTGCTGTTCTTCACATCGGCCTTTATCTTGCCAATCAGGATTCGCATTAACTATCTCTACTGACTCATTCGCCCATACAGGCCAATCGTTCGGATTATCTTTTTTATCCACCCAACACATCCCCTTTCACGAACTATTTGCTATATAAACGATTTTAAATTCCTTTAAATACAACTACCGGATCATCAAAATTACTATTCTGAAATATAACATTCGCACATTCTTTCGGATTATGCTCATCTATATACATCTTACAAGCCGCATGATATCTGTTTATAAACATTTTCTCTGCTTCTTCATAACTTCCAAAAGCTTTAGTCTCCCGATTTGCACCACGTTTTCTCGCAATCTCAAAATCTGTATCTACGAAAATTTTATAATCAAATAGATACTCAATTTCTTTTTTCAATAAAAATGTTCCATCTACTATTAGCACCATATTTGGCGGTGCCACTAGCGGCGTATTATATACAGGGATGTCCGTTATTAAGTTATGAGAAATCGTTTCATAGTGCAAATTCCCGTTAGGTCCTAAAGGCTTTAATAGCCTTTCTTTGAAAGCTGTATAATCGTGTGCATCTTCATAATACCCTCTTGCTGATTCTTTGCCTTGTGTATAGCGAATCACTCTCGGGTTATGAAAATCATCAATGCTTGCGCGTGTTGCTTGTACTCCTCGTTTTATCATTTCCTCTGCCAGTTCATTTGCAAATGTTGTCTTTCCTGAAGCTGTTATACCACTTACTCCAACTCTTATTGGATGGGTTAAGTTTAATTTAAAAATATGATCTACAATGTTTTTAATACGTTGTTTTCGGAGCATGACATTCCCTCCTGTAATTCTGTTTACATAATAAAATTATAATAAATAAACTTCATCAATGTTTGTTGGTAAGTCGATATTTTGAAAAATCATTGATATATTTTTATTGAATTATATTTTCCTTACTTCCCCTTAAACCCTCGATACAAAGCAGTCCGTAATTCTTGCTTGTATTCCTCGATTTCTGGCATATCGAGTTCTTCCGCTAATCGAATTGCTAATTCAATATCATACGGTACACGTACGAGTTGAATAGAAAAACTCGCTGCTTCTTTTTCATTGTAAGTTCCTTCGAAAATTAAATAGGAAGCTTGTGTAATTTCAAGAGGATTTCCTACGCTACCAGCATTACATAACGTTTTCCCTCTAAAATTTTGCACATACGCCTGGTGAACGTCACCGTAGCAAACGACATCTGGTTTTCTTTCCCCTTCTATATTCTCTGTGAGCTCACTATTTTCGAACATACTAATACGCTCTTCTCTTGTTGCATGTGGTTGAATTCTTTCATATAAACTTCTTGGTGAAGCGTGGAACATACGAATGAGTTTGCCGCTCATAAAAAATTCGATTGAAAATGGTAAGCTTCTTAAATACTCATTTTGTTCTTCTGACAATTGTTTTTGATGCCATTTTAACGATTCAAATTCAGTCGGTTTTGTAATGAAATCATCCCAGTTCCCCATAACAACTCCTTCACACTCTTTACGAATGATTTCAATTACTTCGCTAGAATGAGGACCCTTTCCTACTAAATCTCCAAGACAAATAATGCGCTCGATTCCTCTTAATTTAATATCTTTCAGCACAGATTCTAATGCCGGAATATTACCATGAACATCTGAAATTACCGCTATTTTATCCAAATGAACCCCTCCATTATCTATTGTTTATTATATCCACATGATGTGATTGATACCATTTCGGAATATAGGATGAAAAATGATTATGATCTTCTAAAATTCTGTTTAATCTCTCTTTCATATCATCTACTAAATGTGGCGTGCTTCGGTTTGTCCATACGATATCCGCTGGGAATGTCATTGCTGCATATAATGAATACAGTTTCCAAAAATGAAGTGAAGGTTCACCTCCGCAATAACCGTGAACTTGACCAACCGCAAATGGTTTGCTTATTCTTGTAGTAAAAATCGCTACGTTATAAAAATCGTGTATTGGATCGCCAAAATCATATCCACCAAAATCGATAACGATAAACTCCTTATTGTGAATCATACTATTTGCTGGGTGGTAATCATCGTGTAAAAATGTGATAGGACGATTTTTCAATAAGTCTTTATGATCCTCTACAAAGGTTGATACTGGCTTCATATCGAGAAAGTCTACCTCAAAGTCTGCTAATGCTTTCAAGTATCTCTCATACTTGTTCCACCGAAACGTTTCCCACGAACCAATGACATTCTCTTTTTCTATTGCATGAATTCTCTTTAAAACTTCTCCAGCTCTTTTCCCCGCAGCATACTGCTCTTTCACCGATAACTTACCTAAACTCTCTTCTCCATTTACACCGTTAATCCATTCAAATATTTGAACGCATTTATTTAATTCTTCGAGTCTTATGAAATGAATTAATTTTGGCGTCGGGATATGTAATGACTCCAACTGTTTCATATACGTATATTCTTCTTGTTTTCGTTCAAAATTAGCAGAATCACACACTTTGACAAAATACGTTTCTCGATTCTCTAATTCAACTTTATATTTCTCTTCATGTGAAAACCCTTTTGTAATAGATGTACATTTCACAATACGAGGACACTCTATTTTTCTCTCTATCTCTCTTAAAATTTCTTCCACAAAGTTCACCTCTATTCATATATGTACAAACTACCTAGCACTTCATGCTCTCGTTTATTTTCACCTTTAAACTCCACTGCAAATGGATATTCGCCATGATGATTCAAACGTTCTAGTACTAGCCCTTCTCCAATTGGTTCACAAAACTG
Organism: Bacillus nitratireducens; assembly: GCF_001884135.1. Lineage (GTDB taxonomy): Bacteria > Bacillota > Bacilli > Bacillales > Bacillaceae_G > Bacillus_A > Bacillus_A nitratireducens. The sequence continues at coordinate 29,767 of NZ_MAOC01000069.1, forward strand.
CACATGAATGTCACCAAACGATACACTTTGACATTCCGCATTCCATTCTTCATTTTTTACGACTGAGCTTGCAGTTAGCTCCATTACTTTTTTCCATTTCCGCACTGTTTCTCGAACGCTTTTCACCGCATAATGAATCGTTTCAATTTCTTGTACTTTGTTTTTATGTTCAGTGATTGTTCCTATGTTACATAAATCGTTTCTTCTTTCTTCATCCGTTTCATTCCACTGTATAAAGAAAGGTAATTTCGGTCCACTTTCTTCCTGCTTTACAAATAACATTTTCCATTCTAAAAGACGGCCATCTTTTCTCACACGTTTCCCTTCGAATGGTCCAATCGTTTGTAAGCCATGTTTGCTTAAATTCACTGCTAGTTCTTCAATTTCATTTGTTCGAATTGCGATTTGTAGCATCCCTTCTCCATTTTGCAATTTAACAACCGTTTCCTGCACTAATGGATTTTCTGCTTCTTTCGCTTTTTCTTCATGCTGAACTGCTAAAAATTCTATATATGATAAATCAAAATAACATAAACTATTCCAAGTACCCCAGTTCGTATGCTCTCCGCCTAGTGCAGTATGAAATCCAAGCTCCTGCATTTGTTTTGCCGCTTCCTCTGGTGTACCATGCACTGCATGAACAAGATGGTCAAATGCTAACATATTCTTTCTCCCCTTTCTCTCCATCCTTTTATTGTATATTTTATTTTTCTTTCATTCAATTCAAAAACTTTAAAACCTAGTTGATTTATACGATTAATATGTATTATAATAAAACAAATTTAATTATTGCTGATTGGAAAAACCAAAGGCACTTTTCTCATACGGGAAAAGTGTCTTTTTCATTTATTATTACAGGGGGATTATTTATGCAGAAATTAATTGTCTTTGCTATTATCGGATTTTTCGCTCAATTGATCGATGGTGCACTTGGTATGGCGTACGGGGTAACGTCTACCTCACTATTATTAATGTTTGGTATCGCACCAGCCGTTGCATCGGCATCAGTTCATTTAGCTGAAGTTGTTACAACTGCCGCTTCTGGTGCATCTCACATCAAATTTGGAAACGTTGATAAATATACAGTTTCTAGGCTTACATTACCAGGAGCAATTGGCGCATTTATTGGGGCATGTTTTTTAAGCAATTTACCTGGTGATGTAATTAAACCGTACATTTCCATATTTTTATTTACTTTAGGGGTTTATATTTTATTACGATTCCTCATTCAAAAACAAATTGTTGCTTCAAATAAACGTATGTCTGCAAAACAACTTGTACCACTTGGCTTATTCGCTGGATTCGTCGATTCAACTGGTGGTGGTGGCTGGGGGCCGATTACGACACCTGTTCTTCTTGCAAGAGGAAATGAAGCTAGAAAAGTTATTGGATCTGTAGATACGAGTGAATTTCCTGTTTCACTCGCTGCAACGATTGGCTTTTTCATTTCACTTGGCTGGGAACAAGTAAGCTGGGTTTGGGTATTTTCTCTCATGCTCGGTGGTATCGTTGCGGCACCAATCGCTGCATGGCTAGTACGCATCGTTCCTTCTCATTTACTTGGCGTATTAGTTGGTGGCCTTATAATCTTTACAAACATTCGTACACTACTTACTACATTTAAAGTGGATCCAACTATTATTTCACTATCTTACGTTGCAGTTGGTCTTGTCGTTATTATTTCTATTTTCATTGCTGTTCGTAATCATTCCAATCGTTCTAACGAATCGACAGCTGGCTATCCGAAAGATCAAAAACAAATGCTACCATAATTAATAATAATACCGCCCGATTTACTTCGAGCGGTATCTTTTATTTATCTATTTTCCAATTGATCATCGTTTCAGTACTATTTACTCTTTTCATATGTAATTTCTCTAATACACGAATGGAGCTATAGTTATCAAGGAGTGTCTCTGCTGTAATCGTTTCCACTTCGCCTGTTTGAAAAGCCCATTTCATTAATTCACTAACTGCTTCTGTTGCATAACCTTTATTCCAATATTTCTCAATAAATCCGTAACCAATTTCTACCGTATGTTCCTCGTTTGGTTTCCCTTTAAATCCTATATCACCTAGAACTACGTCATCCTCTTCTCGAATAACATACCACGGTCCCCACGGTAATGAAGCCGCATCTCGTTTCACATTTTCTATATATCCTACCATATGCGGACCACTATTGTATCCTTGATTATCCGCAATTTGAATCCATTCTTCTGTACACGGTACTATATGTAATCTTTCCGTTTCTAATTTCATAATGATATCCCCTTTTCAATTAAACAATACCTCAATTTTATCAGAAATAAAAAGAATATTCATTCTATTTATCGGATTTATACTTATTATTTGAATCGAATTTAAGGAATAATCCCCTTCTGATAGTTATGTCGAATTATATTTTCTGAATTTTCTTTTAATTTTAAAGGGTTTTTCATTATTTTTTGCGAAACATTTGTATAACAATTTTTTCTTTGCTTATTGCTACATAATAGTAGGTTCGGGTGGAGTTATGCAAGCGTTTCCTATACAATAACCGATATTTTTTGACTTTTCCTAACAAAATTCCTTGCAATATATTCAGAAAGTCATTACAATTGCCATATATTAAATATCTTAGCAATATATAAATCCTCATCAATCCGATGAGGTAGAGGTTGCGACTTTTAAAAGTAAAATGGACGAGACACAGAGAATGTCACTGACTCCGTTTGAAAGGAAAAGTTGCCGAAGTTTATATTTCTTCTCTGGAAATATGAGCTGGGGCTGTCTCCGAAAGGAACAGAACTGTCACGTTTACAAAATTACCGTGTAAACGTGGGGTGCTATCTTAACGGAAGGGTATGATGGGGTGGTTATTTGTGAAACGTTCCGCCTAATTACTTTGGCGGTTTTTTGTATTTTTCTCCCCCGCTCCTTCCTAACCTACAAGAAAAGGAGTGTTGAACATGAATAGCGCAACAAATCAATCTACCTCTAAAACGCAAACTACACAAGGACAAGGTGAATTAAAACGCGGATTAAAATCTCGTCACCTTACGATGATTTCTCTCGGTGGTACAATCGGTACCGGATTATTTCTTGCCAGTGGTGGTGTTATCCATTCAGCTGGTCCTGGCGGTGCATTAGTCGCATATGCCGCAATTGGAATTATGGTTTATTTTTTAATGACAAGCTTAGCAGAACTCGCAGCTTACATGCCTGTTACTGGATCTTTTAGCACTTATGCAACAAAATTTGTTGATCCATCACTTGGTTTTGCACTTGGATGGAATTATTGGTATAACTGGGCGATTACGATCGCTGCTGAACTAGCGGCCGTAACATTAATTATGAAATTTTGGTTCCCAGATACCCCTTCTCTTATTTGGAGTGGACTTTGTTTAGCTATTATTTTTCTCTTAAACTATTTATCTGTTAAAGGTTTTGGTGAATCTGAATATTGGTTCGCACTTATTAAAGTCGTTACTATTATTATCTTTTTAATTGTCGGTTTTATGATGATTTTTGGAATTATGGGCGGTGAAGCTGTTGGTTTTAAAAACTTCACTGTTGCAGATGCACCATTTAATGGCGGCATCATGGCAATTATCGGTGTATTTATGGCAGCTGGTTTCTCATTCCAAGGAACTGAATTATTAGGAGTGGCTGCTGGTGAAACTGCTGATCCAGAACGCAATATTCCGAAAGCAATTCGTTCTATCTTTTGGCGCATTATATTATTCTACATTTTAGCAATTCTTGTTATCGGTTTATTAATTCCTTATACGACTGATAGCCTTGCAGCAAGTGATGTTACAGTAAGTCCATTTACACTAGTATTTGAAAAAGCGGGCGTTGCCTTCGCTGCTTCTGTTATGAACGCTGTTATTTTAACTGCAGTTCTATCTGCTGGTAACTCTGGAATGTACGCATCAACTCGTATGCTTTGGGATTTAGCTCGTCAAGGAAAAGCACCAAAGTTCTTAGGCAAATTAGATAGCCGCGGTGTACCTGTTAACGCATTAATCGCAACATCAGTAGTTGGTAGCGTCGCTTTCATCGCTTCTTTATACGGTGACGGTGTTGTATACATTTGGTTATTAAATGCTTCTGGAATGTCAGGGTTTATTGCTTGGGTAGGAATTGCTATTAGTCATTACCGTTTCCGAAAAGCTTATGTTGCACAAGGAAAAGATTTAAAAGATTTACCGTATAGAGCAAAATGGTTCCCGTTCGGTCCAATCTTTGCATTTACACTTTGTGTTATCGTTATTTTAGGACAAAACTACGGCGCATTTATGGGAGCATCTATCGATTGGAACGGTGTACTCGTTTCTTATATCGGTTTACCACTCTTCTTAGTACTATGGTTAGGATATAAATTTACTAAGAAAACGAAAGTAATTCCACTTGATAAATGTGAACTAAAATAGAGTATAGCAAAACGAGCAAACAAATTTGTTTGCTCGTTTTTTTATTACAATCCCATTTACTTCCCTATTTCTTATCTTTTTGCAATAATAAAGTAAATACACTTAAAGGTTGGGATCACATGAACATTCGTATTACTGATGAAGCAAAAGTTGCTATACATAGATTAGAACGTGAAGACAAAAAGATTATTCGCATTAGAGGGACAATGACAAACTCTTGTAGCATTTTCGTTGATGTCGATTTAATTTGGGATACATATCATGCAGATGATGTTGTATATGAAGATGCGGAGCTTATCGTACAAATGGATTCATTTACGAAAGACTACACTGGTGATACCGTGAAACTTGATTATAAAACGACAGGTTTTAGTATTACGACTCCTAGTGAGACTTTGGTGTATGGATTGTCGATTAAAAAATAAACTTTGTTTTTATCCGACCAATGGGGTGAAAAAATGGGCAAATATGTTCCACTAAAATTTTTATTCAACGAAGAATTAGCAGAAAAAATGGCTGATTCTATTTGTAAACACGATCCTAATTTCTCTAAAATAAACTTTGTATCTTCCGTAACATATAAAGTTGAAAATTTAGAGTTAAAGCAACGTATAGAAGCCATAGCAGATGAATTACACAATGCATTACAAAAAGATTTTAATGAAGCAATACATATATTACTGAAAACATTGGGACCAGAAAATACAACAGAAGTAGGCACATTTACAAACGGATATATGTACATGCCTATCGCAAAATACGTTGAAAAATATGGGCTTAACGATTTTGAATCCTCTTTCAACGCAATGTATGAAATAACAAAAAGGAATACTGCTGAATATGCCATTCGGCCTTTTCTTGAAAAATATCATGAAGACACACTAGACATATTACAACAGTGGATTCATGACGAAAACAGCCACATTAGGAGATTAGTTTCAGAGGGTACTAGACCTAGACTTCCTTGGGCTAAAAAAATAGGAGCTCTGAAAGGTGACTTTAGAAATAATTTAAAGCTACTTGAGCTATTAATGAATGACCCTTCTAAATATGTCCAAAAATCAGTAGCCAATCATATTAACGATATTACAAAAGAAGATAAAGAACTCGTTTTTCAATGGTTACAACAATTACGTGATAAACAGCTTCCTGTTAACCCTTGGATTATAAAACATGGGTTAAGAACGGTGATAAAAAATGGTACTTTACCAAAAGATTTTTCTTTTTAAGTATTTTAAACAAAACGCTTATGCTTCAAAAATGAAGTATAAGCGTTTTTTCTCTTTAAAACATTAGCCCTGCCTTAAAATATTTTGAAACATTTCTGGCTTACTTTGTTCAAAGCTCTCTATTAATTCTTTTCCAAATATCGTTATACTCTTCTCCCAAGGATGGCCTAAATACCCCCACTTATAGTCCTTTTGAATAAAGAAATTGTAATCTCCATTTGGAAAAATCGGGATTGTCCACTCATCAAATTCATTTCTTTCAAACTCTATGTGTGGATTCACCCAGTAACACTCATGTTGCCAATCAAGTACCATAATATATTCATTCGCTGCTGTATTTTCTTTAAAAACTAGTAATGCTTTTTCTTCCAAATCATCATATACATTTAAATCTATCGATTCTCCAAAGTAATGAGAAATATCATATGTAACAAAAGGACTTGGCACTTTAAATGATGGGAATATAGAAATACTTGGTGAAAACTCAAAATCACTATATACCCTATCCCATATTTGATCGCTCTCTTTGTCTGTAAACTTCATCCAATTTTTCATTAAACAACTGCCTTCCCTTATAATTTCAAAGGATTTTCACTTAATTATCCCGAATATACAAATAACCATTCTCACAAGGAGCGAATTTCTATGAATCTATTCGAACACGAAACGTAAAACCGCTTCACCTTAATAAGAGGTCCTCCCTTTTTTCTCATCATATCACTCACTTTAAAAAATAGGAGGACATAATTATGAAACGTGATCCATTATTTTTAACTTTTTTAGAAAGTGCTAATACAAATTTTAGTGGCTGGGATTTTTCTTTCATTTCAGAAACTGGCCGTATGAATAGCGAGCCTTTATCATGGTCGTACGGTAGCACAGCCTTCCAGCTTATGCAGCATGCAGAATCAATGCTAGATATGGGAACTGGCGGCGGAGAGTTTTTATCTATGTTACAACCGTTCCCGTCAACTATTTATGCGACTGAAGGCTACGCTCCGAATGTACCAATTGCACGAAAGAAATTAGAACCTTTAGGAGTTACAATCGTAGAAGTTACGGATGATACTGCTTTACCATTTCAAGATAGTCAGTTTGATTTAATTGTCAATCAACATGAATCCTTTTCTGCTTCTGAGGTGAAAAGAATTCTTTCCACCAATGGAACATTTCTTACTCAACAAGTTGGCGGTCTTGATTGTGCGGAGCTTAATGAGCAGTTTGGCACACCGCTGAATAGCGAATTTTCAAGTTGGTCACTCAAAATGGCATGTAATGAACTAAAGGAGAATGGATTTACTATTTTAGAAGCGAAGGAAGAATTCCCCCTTCAGCGTTTTTATGATGTCGGTGCTGTTGTCTATTACTTAAAAGCAATTCCGTGGCAAATTCCTGATTTTATAGTAGATTGCTATACCGAGGAATTGTATCGTATACATGAAATTATCTTACAAAAAGGATATTTCGATGTGAAGCAACACCGCTTTATTATTAAAGCAAATTATGTAGAGTAAAATTTGAATTAGCATTCCCTACAAAAAAGCCAAGTCCCAATAAAGGACTTGGCTTTTCCTTAGTATTTTAACGCTTCTTATCTTATTGAGAAATGAGATATTTTTCATATCGTTTTTTCGTATCATCTTCTGTCAAAAGTGTAGTTGTGTAATCAATAATATTCCGGTTATCATATGTGAATGTATGCTCTAAATTGTTTTCTTCTTTTAATACTCTCGGTAAATATCTTTGCAAATTGCTAACTACACCTCTATTATCACCATCTAATATCCAATCAATTGACTTCCATTCTAATATACCTTCATCTGTGCTTACTGGCGTATCAATATGTACTCCATCTGGTAAATCAGTTAGGAATACATACATTCCCTCACTACCCAAAGGTTCGTCTTTAACTTGAAACATAACATTCCCTTTATACGTTACACTTGGAAGCTCTATTCCCGTTTCCTCAAACGTTTCTCTAATAACTCCTTCGTATGGCGTTTCATACTCTTCTATTTTCCCTCCGACACCATTCCACATTCCCATTGTCGGCTTTTTGTTTCTATTTAATAGCAGTATATTATCTCCTTTTCTAATGAAGCAAATTGTGTACTTATACATACGATCATTTCATTTCCTTTCATTTACATCTTCTTTTGTAAGTAATTCATTTTCCACATGTGTTATTTTGCTTATTTTCACGTGAAAACAATCGCCTTATAATCCCTTACCACATAATATATAGTACAACTTTCATACGTAAACTCTTTACGTATGAAAGAATCCTTTTTAGAAAGGAGAATTCAAAATCGATAACATTAGTAGCGAATTTCTAAAACAATATTACGACAGCAACGTTTGGCTACATGGTACACACTGGTTCGGGGTTCCAATCTGCAAACTTCCTTCTGATCTTTTTTTGTACCAAGAGATCATTCACGAATTAAAACCCGATTTAATTATTGAATGTGGAACCTTCTATGGTGGTAGCGCACTGTATTTAGCTTCTATGTTAGATTTAATTGGAAAAGGTCATGTACTTACTATCGATATAACTCCGCAACCAAATCGGCCATCACATAATCGGATTACGTATTTAACAGCCTCTTCTGTTTCTGTACAGGCGGTCCAAACAATATTAAGTATGCGCAAACCTGATGATGTGATTTTAGTTATTTTAGATTCTGATCATAGTAAAGAGCATGTATCGAAAGAACTCTTACTTTATAAATCTATTGTCACCACTGATAGTTACATTATTGTAGAAGATACAAGTATTAACGGAAATCCTCTCCTTCCTAATTGGGGCCCTGGCCCAATGGAAGCTGTAGAAGAGTTTTTAACTAAAAATAGTAATTTCATAATCGATGAATCTAAGCATAAGTTTTTCATCTCATTTAATCCAAAAGGTTTTTTAAAGAAGATAAAGTGAAACTTTAATAAGTGGGGGCTTTGTCCATCCCCCACTTATTCTATGATCTTCATTTTCGAAAAAGGATAGTACACAAATTCCACTTTTCCTATTATATTATCTTCTTCAATATAACCTAAACCATTTCGACTATCCTTACTTTGTTCACGATTGTCTCCCATTACAAATAACTTATTTGGCGGAATCTTTGTCTTTTGAAAATTGTAAAACACTTGTGTATTATTATATAAATCTTTATTTATATAAGGTTCATTTTGCTTTTTGTCATTTACGTATACAGTTCCATTCGTTATGTTAATTATGTCACCAGGAAGTCCTATTACGCGTTTCACATAATATTTCGACTCATCCTCTTCCTTAATAATGACGATTTCTCCGTGCTGTAAGCTAGAAAAATGTACAGCAGCTTTATTTACAAATACGTAGTCTTCTTCATGTAAAGTCGGCTGCATCGATTTTCCTTCCACCTTACATAAAGTAAAAGACTGGTACGTTACTACCATGACAAATATAAATAGTATGTATTTTCCCCAACCTCTCTTAATCTCCTCTTTCATATCCATTCCCACCTTATCAAAACACTTTTCAACTCAAAAATATATCACTGCACCTGTTCATTTGCGCAGTGATATACTACAATTTGAAGTTTTTTACTGTGCCTTATTCGGCTATTGTGCTACTGGGACTGGACTTGCACCCGATCTCTGCGTTTTCAAATCAAAATATGCATCCAAAATCTCTTTACCAATTGTAGAATTAATACCTGATTTATCATTATTTACCCATGGCACAACAACAGAAAAAGCGACTTCCGGATCAGCGTCATATGGCGCATACCCGGCGAGAGTTAAATTATAACATTTTTTTCGATAGTTGTTTTCATCTCTTCCAATATCACTCTCTCCACCGTACACTGTCTCTGCTGTTCCTGTTTTTCCAGCCGGTTTATAAGGTAGTCCTTTAAAAGTTCCAGTACCGGTCCCATCTGCCTCTTGGAAAACCCTTCTAAATCCTTCTTTCACATGATTTATATATGAAAGGTCCATATCCACTCGATTTAACACGACTGGTTCCATCGATTGTATAACTTTTCCCACTTCCTCGGGTCTATTTGGTTGCTCTCTAATTTCTTGTACAATTTGTGGTTTCATTCGGTAACCGCCATTTGCAATCGTTGAAATATATTGAGCAAGCTGCAGTGGCGTATATGTATCATATTGTCCAATCGCGTAATCAAGTAAAAAACCAGGTATAGTATCGGTTCTACCCATTTGACCCATCGATTCATTTGGCAAGTCAATGCCAGTAGACACACCTAAACCAAATTGTCTAAAGTAATAGCGCATTTTATTGAATGTTTCTTGTTTAATATCTAACGGGTTGTTTGGTACATAATCAATACCTGCCATTTTTAAAGCTGTATTGAACATATATACGTTCGATGAAACTTGCAAAGCTCTTAAATCATCAATATCTCCAAAGTCTTTCCAAGATTTCTTCGGCTTCGAACTTCCTTTAAAGTACATTGGCGCATCAAAGAAATGCGTAAATGGCTTAATCGCTCCTGCTTGATATCCAGCTAATACCGTAGCTCCTTTCACCGTCGATCCTAACTCATACGAGCTTATCATCGTTCCTAAAGCGTAGTCTTCTATTTGCATCCCGCCGTCTTTATTTACAATTTTCTTTCCTGCTAATGATAGAATTTGACCATTTTTCGGATTCATCATAACGACGAATGCACGATCCATCATCGGTTCAGAAGAATGGAATGCCCTTAAATTCCTTTCAAGACTTTCCTCCACCTTTTTCTGTAAATCCATATCAACTGTTAACATTAAATTATTTCCACTTTTTCCTTGTGTCACTTTTTCAGTCCGAATAATATTTCCAGCTCTATCAGTAATATTTTTGGACTGTTCTTTCATTCCATGTAACACATCTTCGTATTGTTTTTCGATGTAACTCTTACCGATACGATCATTTCGGTTATAATCTCGTACTAAATAGTAGTCTAATTGTTCCCTTGGTAATCCTTCATTCTCACTCGAAACACTACCAAGTACGGAACGTAGTATTTTGTCATTTGGGTATTCACGCTCCCAATCCACAGTCGTATCTACGCCTGGCAAAATCGATAGTCTTTCACTCACTACTGCATATTCATTTTGACTTACATCTTTTTTGACGATTTGTGGCGTCATTTTATATCCCGCATTCATTTTGCTTTTAATTGCTAGTACTTCTATATCCTCTTTCGAAAGCTCGTTTAGTTCTTCCTGTGTAATTCTTTCTCGTCTCAACTCTTCTACTTTTTTGTCTAATTCTTTTCCTTCGATTTCCTGTTTCCTAAATTTACTCTCATCTTCTTTCGTTACTTTTGTTGCTGCACGTTTTTCGTTTAACTGCATCCAAAAATCTTTTTTATCTGTCTCTGTTAACTTGTCCATTTCTTCTTGCGGCATTTCGATTAGCTTTGCTAAATTTCTTGCCACTATTAAAACCTCTTTTGAGTCCACTCCTTTCATCTTCGTATATGTAACAGTTCGTAACGGTTTATTATTTACAATAACTTTCCCTTCCCGGTCAAACATCTTCCCTCTCGGAACTGGAGTACTCACCGTTACATCTTCCTTTTTATTCACTTCATTTCGATACGTTTCTCCGTCAATAATTTGTACTTTACCTAATTGAATAATAATAGCTGAAAATAAAAGAAAAACGATAAAAAATAGTACATTTAACCGAAAAGGAATATGAGTCTTTTTCTTTTTCGACTGTTTCTGCTTCTCCTTTTTCTGTCTCATTTTGCTCCCTCGCTTCATTCTTTTAACATTTCTGCGCAAAAATCATTATGTATTAAATTTATTTATATGATATATATAGAATTTTATATTAGTTACAAAAGAAAGAAAAGATTTAATTTTCAGTTTTTGTATTTTACAACCTATTTATTACCATTCCCCTTAATACGTAATAACATGAATATAATGCATACAAAAAACTGAGGTGGACATCAGTCACCTCAGTTTCTTTACGAAAACAAAATCAAAATTATATTCTTGCCCTGTTAGTTCTTCATTTACTAAAATGGTTGTTGCTCCCACTTCCCTCTTTGCAATTTCTGGGAATGAAGCGACATGCTGTACTTTCAGTGACGTTCCCATTACGAGAAGTACATCTGTTTCATATAAACGTTTGATCGCATTTTGATATTGAGGTAACGTATCTCCGTATAAAACAACATCTGGATTTAGAATGAAATTACATTTTTCACAACGCGGCACTTCATGATCAATCATATATTGTAAATCATATCCCGTTTTACACTTCGGACAATGCGCAGTTTGAAGTGTTCCATGTAAATCAATTACATGTTTACTTCCACCTACTTGATGCAAACCATCAATATTTTGCGTTAATATCGTTATGTCTTTCCCTCGTTCTTCTAGCTCAGCTAAAAAACGATGCCCACGATTTGGTTTATATTGATGAAACGTATTAATTTGAAATATTTCTTTATAATGCTTCCAAAATTCTTTCGGACTTCGGTTATAGTATCCTCTTGATAAGTACATCTCCACATTCGCATCAGCATACAATCCATTTGCTGAACGAAAATCTGGGATACCACTTTCTGTGCTTGCACCAGCACCTGTTAACACCGTAATTTTCTTTGCTTTTTCTAATATCGAACGTACTTCTTCAAATTGCACAAAAATCACCTATATATATATTGCTATACTTATTATACCAGTTGTTTACAGAAGGTGTTGTATAATTCATTTTACTTACTTCATTGCATGAATTAAACCCAAACTTTTTGAGCGTAATTAAAGTTTCAAAGATAACTACTGTTCAATTAAAATAAAGTTATCATTTAGAAAGCAGCCAGAAGGCTGCTTTTCTTCATCGGTAGGCTTAGATAGTTATGGACTACTGGAAGCCCCTTAAGTTATACTTGTATAATATCAAAAATTAACAAGGGGTAATATTAACATTATGAAAGAAAAAAACGAACTTGTTCAAAGTATTCCTCAAACAGGATTTTTTGGGCATCCAAAAGGATTATTCTCTTTATTCTTCACTGAGTTTTGGGAAAGGTTTTCTCATTACGGAATGAGAGCTATTTTACTGTATTATATGTACTATTCGGTCGCAAAAGGTGGATTAGGCATTGATCAATCTACCGCAACCTCGATAATGGCAATTTACGGTTCCTTACTGTTCATGTCTAGTATTATCGGTGGATGGATATCGGATCGTTTATTTGGTCCAAGTAAAACCGTATTCTTTGGTGGCGTTTTAATTATGATTGGCCATCTTATTTTAGCTTTACCGGGTAGTAAAAGTGCGTTATTTATCTCTATGGTCTTCTTAGTTCTAGGAACAGGGTTGTTAAAGCCTAACATATCGAACATCGTAGGAAGTTTATACAGTGAGACAGATGCGCGTCGTGACTCAGGGTTCAGTATATTCTACATGGGTATTAACTTAGGTGCCTTACTTGCACCTTTAGTTGTCGGAACATTAGGTCAGCAATATAATTTCCACCTTGGTTTTGGAGTTGCGGCAATTGGTATGGCAATTGGGTTAGGGGTATTTGTTGGAACAAAACAGAAAAACCTTGGTCTAGTCGGTACGCAAGTACCTAATCCATTATCAGATTCGGAAAGAAAAAAGACTATTAAGTATTTCAGTGTTGGTCTGGTTGTATTAACATTGCTAGGTGTGGTTACAATTCCAACTGGGTTGTTAACTATAAATCGTTTTACATTCCTGATTAGTATCTTAGGGATTGTTATTCCAGCCTATTATTTCATTTATATGTATCGTAGTCCTAAAACAACAAAAGTAGAGCAATCTCGTCTTCTTGCGTATATACCACTCTTTATTGCAGCTACAATATTTTGGTCTATACAAGAACAAGGTGCTATTATCTTAGCGACATACGCGGATCAACGAACTCAATTACAGTTCAATGGAATTACATTGCATTCCGCTTGGTTCCAATCATTAAGTCCAATCTTTATCGTAACGCTTGCCCCGATTTTTGCATGGGTTTGGATAAAGTTAGGCAAGAAGCAGCCTTCAACGGCAAAAAAATTCGCTATTGGATTGCTATTTGCAGGTTTATCATTCTTAGTTATGATTATTCCGGCTTTAATCAACGGTACTCACTCTTTAGTGAATCCTATGTGGTTAGTCCTTAGCTTCTTTTTAATTGTAATTGGAGAAGTTTGTTTATCTCCTTCAGGGTTATCAATAACGACGAAGCTGGCTCCAGCTGCTTTCTCTTCGCAAACCATGAGCTTATGGTTCTTATCAACTGCGTCTGCGCAAGCAATAAATGCCCAAGTTGTTAAACTGTATAATCCTGCAACAGAAGCAATTTACTTTGGTGTTATTGGTGCTATCTCCATTTTAGTTAGCATCCTGCTGTTTACATTATCATCAAAAATCCAAAATTTCATGAAGGGACTTCAATAACGGTCTCTTATTGAAATGAACAAATACAAGTTTCTATGTGAAGAGTAGCCAAGCGGGTTACTCTTTTTTGTAAAAGTTAGATAAATATTGCATTCTTACCGTACTTATATTTAAATTTATCAGTTTTGAAAAATCATAGTACAATTAACAATTCTGCTGATTATCTCTTACCCAGTTATACTTTACTAATGGCAAAAATTCACTCTGTTTGTTTTACATAAAAATGGTGTGATATTTTTTATCACACCATTTTAAAATCATTACTTTGTATGTCTTTGAGTTTATCAGAACTTAACTGTTTATCCATTCATATAGACGAAAATTCTACATCATTAAGAAACTATCTAAAAAGTTTCCTTTTATTCGGAACAATTCCATATTTGTTAGAATACTCCCATTGCAACCTTTCCCTTTATATTCTATACTGCGTCTTCAATTACAAAATACAAACACACAAAAAGGGCTGCATCAGCCCTCTTTAATCTACTATTATTTAATGCGTCGTACCCCCAATTTCCACAATATCCACCTCAACTTCCATCGCTACCTCAATTGCCAATTCTATACCTTTACTAATAGTAGAAAGTGACATACTCGGTTGACCTGGATAGTTGCTCGCTTGCTCTGGTAAGAACGGAATATGAACAAATCCGCCTTTTATTTTCTTATCATTCTTCTCTAGTTCGTGCATGAGTCCATAGAATAAATGATTACAAACAAATGTACCTGCCGTTTGTGAAACAGACGACGGTATACCTTCTTCACGAAGTTTTTTCACAATTGCTTTCATCGGAAGTGTAGACCAATACGCAATAGGTCCTTCTTCTACAACCGGCATATCCACCGGCTGATTTCCTTCATTATCAGCAATTCTTGCATCGTCAACGTTAATTGCTACACGTTCTATCGTAATATCTGATCTGCCCCCAGCTTGTCCAATACATATAATAATGTCGGGCGACAGCTCTTCTATATATGCTTTTAATACTTGTATCGATTTATGAAATACCGTCGGAACTTGCTTACTTATAATCTTGTACTCTCCAATTGTTTTTTCATGTAAACTTTTTGCTACTTCCCAAGCTGGGTTGATGCTTTCTCCGCCGAACGGATCAAATCCTGTTAATAATACTGTTTTCATAGTTTCACTCTCCTAATTAGAAACGATATACGAGGCCGTACATAATAAACATATTGATAATGAAAATGGAAAGAGCAATTGGTACTTGCGCTTTAATGACTGCATTTTTATCTTTCAGTTCTAAAAGCATCGCAGGTACGATATTAAAGTTTGCCGCCATTGGAGTAAGCAGCGTTCCGCAATATCCAGCAAACATACCTAGTGCTGCCATAATTGCTGGGTTTCCTCCGTGCATTTGTACAATTAAAGGTAAGCCGATTCCGCCAGTGATTACAGCAAATGCTGCGAATGCATTCCCCATTACGACTGTAAATAGCATCATTCCTAAACAATACGCCATAACAGCAACGAATGGATACTCTGTCGGTAACACTTGTCCGACTAGATCCGAAACGACTTGTCCTACGCCAGACTTCGCGAAAATACCGCCAAGTGCTGCTAACATTTGTGGTAAAATAACTGCCCACCCGACAGCCTGTAGTAACCTACTTCCTTCTTGAACAGGCGTTGTTATTTTCGCTTTTGTAATACGCATCGCCGCAATGAATGCGAGTAATGCCCCTAACGCTAATGCTACTAATGTTACTTTATCAGGATCAACAAGTGCGACATTTCCCCATTTGATTTTTCCTAACGTTAACGTTCCGATAATTGTAAAAATAGGTATTAATATTGCAGGCATAAAAATTTTATTTTTTAATTTCTCAGCATGTTTCACACGTTCTTGTACTGGTACTTCTTTCTCCTCGGATTTTGTTACTTTATTCAATGAAGCTAACACGACCATAGCGAGCACAATACAACCAACGTAAAACGAAGGTATTACATTTCCGAATATGAATGTAACTGCAAACAATGCCCAAAATAGGCTAGAACCAAATCGGTTTGGATGTTCACGATCAAATGCAATACGAACGGCAATAAATGCAACGATTATACCTAATACATAATAAATTGTATCCATTGTTATGATGTTCATCTTATATAGCCTCCTTCTCTTGTTTTTCTTCTGCTTTCATTGTTTTCTCTATATACTTATCAAACCTTCTAAACCTGATCCAGCTCACAATAAGGGCAGATATCGCAGTTGGAATTCCCCAAAGCGCCATATCCCATACACCGACATGCATACCTACTGAATCGAAGAATCCTTTCATTAATAAAATGGCTCCAGTTGCGATGAAAATATCTTCTCCGAAAAACCAAGCTGTATTTTCCGCGGCTGCTGCGTTTGCTTTAATCTTTTCTCTCAATTTTTCAGGGAGTTTACCATATTTACCTTGCGCAGCTCCTTCTGCCATTGGCGCAACAAGTGGTCTTACTGTTTGCGCATGCCCACCAATATTCAGTCCAAGTGCTGCTGATGATTCTCTTATCGTAAAATATGACATTAATACTCTTCCAGTTGTTGCGCCTTTCGATTTCGTTATAAGCGCTTCTGCCCTTTCTTTTAAACCATAACGCTCTAAAATTCCGATTACCGGTAAAGTTAATATGATTGGCATAGACATATATCTGTTTTCTATGAAAAATTTACCGAACATGCTGATTACATCATAAAAACTTAAGCCTGAAACCATACCAGTAACAATACCTGCAACCATTACTACTAACAGTGTATTTAATCTAAATAAAAACCCAACTGCAACAAGTAGTATCCCAATTAATTTAATCATTTCCAGCACTTCCCCTCATTTTTTATCCCGCATTAACGGGCAGTAAAACTCCCACCTCAAAATTCGGCTGGGGCAAAGAAATTTAGATGGGAGTCGGGCTGCCCGTAAACGCCCGATTGGTACGGGCTAATAATCAGTGGGGGATGAACCTCCCCACTGATTAAAGTTTCACTTTATTTCGGTGCATTTATAGAAACACCGTTAAGTTCGAATGTTCTGTATATTTTCTCCGCAAATTGGACTGCTTTCTCCCCATCACCGTGTAAACATATCGTTTGCGCCTGAACTGCTACTTTTCCTCCATTAACAGCTTCTACATACCCTTCCTTTACCATTTGAAGCACTTGTTTTATCGCTTCATCTTCATTTTTTATAAGAGCATTTTCTTCTGTACGGCTCGTTAACGTTCCATCCTGCTTATACGTACGATCAGCAAAAGCTTCTTGTACGAGAGTTATATTATATTTTTCTGCTGCCTTTATAAACGCCTCACTATTCGCTAATCCGTAAAGTAATAATCTAGGGTTAATATGATAAATTGCCTTTGCGATTGCATCTGCAATTTCTGAATTAGTTGCCGCCATATTATATAAGGCACCGTGCGGTTTTACATGCTGCATTTTCCCTCCAGCAGCTTTAACAAATCCTTCTAATGCGCCAATTTGATATAAAACATAATCGTATACTTCACTTGCTGAAACATGCATGTTCCTTCTTCCAAATCCAATTAAATCAGGAAATCCAGGGTGTGCCCCTATTGCTACATTTTGCTGCAGGGCTTTTTCAACCGTTTGCCTCATAACGGACGGATCACCCGCATGAAAACCACAAGCAACGTTTATAGAGGAAACGAACGGAAGAATTTCATCATCATTCCCCATTTTATAAGCTCCAAAACTTTCTCCTAAATCACAGTTTAAATCGATCGTAGTCACGATGTTTTCCTCCTAATCTTAGCTTCGTAAAGCGATGAATTTCTTTAATAGACTCATACTTGTTTCCTGTTCTATATACAATTGTGCAGCTTCTTCCATAGTTATTTTTTCAAAAGTTACATAGTCTCCTGGTTTCAGCTGCGCTAGAAGAGGTAAATCTACTGAAATTACATTTCCAATTCTCGGATAACCACCTGTCGTTTGTCTATCCGCCATTAATATAATAGGCTGTCCACCATTCGGTACTTGAATTGTTCCGAATGTAACGGGGCTCGATAAAATTTCTATCTCTTCAGCTCTATTTAAAACATCTCCGTCAAGCCTATATCCCATTCGATCAGCATAATTGGATACTTTATACTCTTTCGAAAAAAACGACTTTATACTTTCTTCTGTAAATTGATCATATTCAAAGTCTGTTATGACGCGAAGAATAGGATGCTTCTTATATTTTGGTAAAGCGTCATTACAAATTGCCCACTTCGTTTTTATACGCGCTTCTTCTTGTAAGTTTTGAATGAAACGACTCGCAACTTCTGCCCCTGTACCAATTTGAAAATAATCTCCTTTTTTCAGCATTCTCCCTTCGATACCGCCAAGAGCAGCACGTATGTAAGTACTTTTACTTCCCATCGTACAATCAATATTTATACCGCCCGCAAAAGTCACATATGCTCTGCAACCGCTTTTCGCTTTTCCGAGGCAAAGCATGCTTCCTTCTTCAGCTAATATAGGGCGCCATAATGGAATGCGCTCTCCATTTAATAACGGTTCCATATCTGCACCGCCAATTGCGAGCAATGTCGTTTTCTTTATTAACAATTTAGGTCCCATTATTGTAATTTCGAGTCCCGCCTCATTCTCTTCATTACCTACTAACATATTAATTATCCTGAGCGCATTCTTATCCATAGCACCGCCAACAGGTACACCGTATTGTTGATAATGAGATCGTCCTAAATCTTGGACTGTTGTAAACATTCCTGCATGCAAAACCTCTACATCCATTCTTTAGCCCCCTCAAGCGATACGTACTCTTCCTGTGTTATTGGTATAAATCGTAAATACATACCACTTTGAATATATGTTGGTGTTTCTTCTTTTGGATTAAATAGAGAAATAGGTGTTCGGCCGATAATATTCCATCCTCCTGGTGTTTCAAGCGGATAAATACCCGTTTGATTTCCGCCAATCCCTACTGAGCCAGGAGCAATTTGTAACCGTGGTGTTTCTTTTCTAGGTGTTTCTAGTTCTTTTGATAATCCCCCTAAATAAGGGAAGCCTGGCGTAAAGCCTAACATATACACGAAATATGTTGTTTCACTATGTATTCGAATAACATCCTCTACTTGTAATCCTTGATAATGTGCAACCTCTTCTAAATCAGGTCCATATTCTCCCCCGTAACACACTGGTATAGAAATATGTTTCACATCTCGGTTCACTTCTTCTTTATAAGAATCACACAGCTCCCGTATAAACTGGCAAACGTAATCATATGGTCTTATATTTCTATCATTTTCCTTCCATACTTCGTATAAATTGTAATAAACCGCTAATGAAGTAAACGACGGAACGCATTCAACCATTCCTGCAAACGGATGTTGCTGCAGTGCTTGAAATAGTCGTTGTACTTTTTCGTATATATCCATCCCAATTTCTTCACCAAATGTAACAATAATTGCTTGATCCCCTAACGCAGAAAATTTCATCCCACTCCCTCTTTCTATGCCAAAAAGCCGAGTTCTTTCGAAATGCGGTTCGCTGTTTCTTTCACTTTCGCAGTAAAATACGTAATGTTACTTTCGCTATACTCAATTGCCAATCCCGAAATACTAATGCCTGCTACAACCGTTCCATCACTTGCAAAAATTGGAGCTGCTATAGCCGCTGTATGATTTTCTAATTCAGAATAACTAATTGTATATCCAGCTTGTTTTGCCATATGTAACACTTCTAGTAAATGCTCCTTATTCACAATCGTTCCATCTGCAAACTGCTTTAAATCCGTTTCCTCTACGTACTTTCTTTTCTCTTCCTCAGAAAAATACGATAGTAAAATTCTCGGACATGCCCCCGCATAAAGCGGTGCTCTTCTTCCAACCGCCGTATAAACACGTACTGGCTGAACTCCTTCCATCTTCTCAACGTAAATTGCGTCATTACCATCTTGAATAATTAAATTTACTGCTTGCCCTAAACTATCCCTAAGCTCTTTCATATAAGGAATCGCAATATTTCTTACGGATAACCTTTGGGAAACAAGTTGACCAAATCGTAAAAAAACGACTCCGAGACGATACTTGCCCTTTTCTGTTTTTTGTAAAAAGTCCATTTCTTCTAACGAACCAATTAAACGATAAACAGATGTTTTCGGCATATTCGTAAGCTGAACCATCTCTGTCAAACTTAGCTCCTCATGCTCATAAAACAACTCTAAAATATCCATTGTCTTAACTGCCGTTTTATTTATACTCATCCTATCTCCTTTTCGTTCCGAATTTCGGAACTTCAATTCCGTTTTTCGAAACAAACATATAATTTAAAATTATAAAATATTCTTTCAATTCTATCAATATATTTTTCGCGTATATTATCCGATATATTTTGTCAGTAATTTAAAAAACGTAAATAATTAAATACATTTGTAAATTTTCACATTAAGTTATTACATTTTTAATATGTTTATTTATTATAGTATATGTACAATAAAATATAAGGAGTGTTTCTTTTGAAAAAACTGCTAGTAATCCCTGCAATTATGTTATCTTTTTGTATAAGTTATAATGTAACATTTGCTACAAATGAAGATACTCATTCAAACTCTCCAATCGCTCAAAATCATAATATAGCGAATGAAGAAATTCATTTTTTTGGATCAAGTAATTCTGGATTTGACTATTCTAATGAGAATGACTTAAGTGTTTTTGTGAAAAATATAGGTGATTCTCCTTTTAATTACACTTTATATAACGCTAAAGGTTCTTGGATGATTGACGGAACTTTAAAACCTGGAGAACAAGCTATAAGTGAGTTCAGTATAAATTGGAGTGATTGGCTTCCTGACGGTGAATACAAGATTAAATTTAGAAATAATGATGGTTCTCTTTCAAAAGTTCAAATTATAGCAAAACCAAAAATTTAAATAAGTAGGACACAAAAAAAGTATGGAAGATTATATTTCTCCCATACTTTTTTTGCTTTATAACGCTCTCACTTGTTTCAACGGCCAGAAAACAGCTTGTCCTTTTCCGACAATTTCATCTTCTGAAATAAACCCAAACATACGACCGTCTTTTGAAACTTCACGATTATCTCCTAAAACAAATACTTGGCCTTCTGGTACTTTCGTTTTCCCTGTGATTTGTTCTAACGTAAAGTCTGGAGTTAATACACGGCCCGCTGCCTTTTCTTTAAATTCTTTTAAATACGGTTCTTCCATCGCTTTTCCGTTTACATATAAAACATCATCTTTATACTCAACTGTATCACCTGGTAAACCAATTACTCGTTTTACTAAATCGTACCCTTCTTTTCCATGGAAGACGATAACGTCAAAACGTTCTAATCCGTTTATACTATAACCAATCTTATTAACGAGAACTCGCTCATTATTTTCTAAAGTTGGCATCATCGACTCACCTTGTACTAATGACGGCGTAAATAGCACCCCGCGAACGATAAAGGCAATCGCAAGTGTAATACCTATCGTTTTAATCCATGAGATCAATTCTTTCTTCGTATTTGTCTTCATCGTCTCTCCTCTTTCTTACATATTTACTTTATTATTTCAACTAATTCTTGTACTAACTTTAGGTCAATTTCAGAAAAACATGACTTATCTTCTCTAACCGCTGTACCTACATGTGCCTGCGTAATTCCAGTCTCATCTAGCAATTGTTTTACATTCTCTTTCGTTACTCCGCTTCCGACAACAAGCTGTATATTCCCTTCACTTTCCTTTTGCATCTCTGTAAGTACCGGAATATTATCTACTACATTTCCTTGTCCACCTGAAGTTAACACGTGAGTAACTTTATTGAATTTCTTCAAAACTTTCATCGCTTCTACTGGATTTTCTGTATCATCTATCGCACGGTGATACGTTACATTTATTCCATCTACAACAGATAATAAATCTGCTAGTTGCTCTTCATCAACTTCATTTTGTTCATTTAACACACCTAATACAACACCAGCAGCCCCTAGATTTTGAGCAACTACAATATCTTCTTTCATCATTTCAATTTCTTCTTCCGTATATGTAAAAGACTTTGCATGCGGACGAATCATAACATGAACTGGTATTTGCACTGCTTCTACTGCTTTTTTTATAAAAGCATAGCTCGGTGTTAAACCACCTTCTGTATATGATGAAATGAGTTCAATTCGATTTCCACCAGCCTTTTCAATTCGCTTCACATCTTCTAAACAAGTTGCAATAATCTCTAGCATGAGATAACCTCTTTTCGTGCTTTTTTCTTATTATACAGTAGGTGAAATAAGAAACATAGCATTCCACTATAAAACTATAAAAAGAAGAATGAAAAGAAAGATTTTTCAAATTGATAATAAATGTCATATATGTTATGTTTTTCTTGGGATTATACATTATTATATTTTTATAAAAGGAGATACATATATACTTCTTACAAAAAAACAGTTCGTTATCTCTAGTTCATTTATTGTAATTACATCACTTTGCGCGATTACTTTTTTAACAAAACCAAATACAAAACTAGATTCCTCAACTTCAAGTATAGAAACAGAAACAGTTACCCTTTCATCAAGCAATAAAGAAGAAACCCGAACATTTCATTCATCTTCATTTAATAATTCAACTGTATTCAGAGGTGGCACAGGTACTGGTTTTGACTTTAGCGGCCAAGGTGACTTACATATTACAATTAAAAATACTGGTACAAACAGTTTTACTTATTCAATTAAATTCAAAGAAGATCGTTTAGTAAAATTCACGTTACAGCCAAATGAAAGTAAATCCTTTACTTTACGTTCACTCATCGCCAATCCTTTACCAGGTGATTATTCATTATTTGCACATAATCAAGACGGTTCTGAAAGTAGTATGAATCTTGAAGTGCAACCCCAATAGAACAAAATAAAAAGGCTATCCTCTTATCAAAAGGGTAGCCTTTTGATTTTGTAAAACGAGAGCTTTCTCTCCTTTGAACAATGACATACTACATGGAATTATATCAATGATTTTTCGAATATATCTGTCTCAACTCTAAATATATCAATGATTCAACATAGAGTATCAATTCACCGACAACAAAAAGTCTGCTCCAGAACGGAACAGACTTTATATTTCTTCATTACGACCGAAACGCCGCATCCGCCAGCATAGATAGTGTTGCATCATCCATCGGCGGATTGTGTAGTCCTGCTCTGACGTTTAAATAATAGCGATGAAGCGGATTTTTTTCTGATAAACTTTTCGCGCCTACGATGCGCATTGCTTTATCTACAATAGATATTGCCGCGTTCGTGACAACATATTTCGCTGCTGCTAGTTCGGCTTGCAATAATAATTTATCTTCTGCCTCATCGTATTTTTTCGCAATTTGATATAAAAAGACGCGAGCTTGCATAAGCTCAAGTTCTAATTCTCCAACTAATCTTCTAACATTTGGTAATAAACTTATAGAATGATTTAAACTGTTTGGCTTGTATGATACCGCAAACTGAACTGCATAATTTCTTGCTGATTGCGCAATTCCTAAATAACATGCTGGTATATGTAGCAACCAGCCAATACCCTTTTGTTTCACTTTCCCGCCCCATACATCCGTAAAAAAGCGGTTCTCTATCTCTACATTTTGTAAAACGAGATCATGGCTCGCAGTTCCTCGCATTGCGATACTATCCCACGTTTCTTCAATTGTTACGCCTATCGTATTCTTCGGAATAACAAACTCTCCGATTTCTTCTCGGCCTTCAATACTTGCTGAAATGATAAAATAATCAAGTACTGGTGCCATTGTCGTAAACGTTTTTCTTCCATTTATAATCCACTTCTCACCTTTTTGGACAGCTAACGTCTCTGGTTTCCCGCCGCGCGTAGGACTCCCCGTATTCGGTTCTGTTGCAGCTCTATTAAAAAGCGCGCCATTACGCACTTCTTCACAAAACCAAGTGAACATTTCTTCATTCCAAGAATGATTTTCAGCTAACTCTTTTACGATGCCAAGATGCCATCCAATCGATAATGCGGTAGCACCGCAACCTTCTGCTATTTTCTCTTGAAATAAAACGAAGTCATATAAAGAAATCGCATTGCCTCCCACTTCTTTTGGCAACGTTAATTTCGTATATCCGATATCTTTCAAATTATTAATATTTTCATACGGAAATGCTCCTAATTCACTTAGTTGATGCTCCCTTTCCATGAACTTCGGAATCAATTTATTTATTTGTTCAATAATTAAAGATTGTTCTTCTGTTTCAACAAATGAGAGTGCCATACTATAATCTCCTTTTATGTTCGATTCATAAACCTTTCATTTTGTCATTATGATTATATGAAGCTACCTCTCTATTGTTTCACTATTCCGATAAAAATACAATGTTTTTGAACAATAAGAAAATCCCCTATTAAAGATAGGTTCTTTCCTTATATTAATCTCCTTTCAATGCCTTTAATGGCAATGAGGTTACATATCCAATATACGAGCATAATTCTTTAAAAAAGAATGGAATCTCTGTATCTAACGTTTTATACGCTGACGTTGGAGTTGGTGATGCATACGCTTCAATTTTAATATGTTTTGCAATTCTCATCGCACGTTTCATATGAAGTGGATCACTTACAATCGTATATGTGCGTATTCCGTTCTCTATTCCAACTTGCTTTGCATTCTTCAAATTATCCTCTGTGAAAAGGGATTTTGTTTCAATTAAAATATCCTCTTCTTTTACACCATGTTTCATTGCATACACTCTAGCAGTACGAGCTTCTTCAAGCTCTGCCTCAAACTTTGTACCACCTGTGAAAATAATCTTTTTAATATTACCGTTCTTATATAATGAAATTGCATGATTAATTCTCTCTTTAAATACAGGAGATGGTTTTCCGTTCCATGAAGCTGCTCCCAGCACGATACCAGCATCTGTCTTCATTCCATCATCTGTTTTAAAGCGATAACTCCAAATATCGTAAGCTGCATAACTTACATATAAAATAATAGAACAAATCATAAGCAAGAATACTTGCAAGATTCTTCTTTTCTTACTCTTCTTATTTTCTTTCATTTATAACTGCCTCCGCACATCATCCATACTTCTATATAAAAACGTATATATCAAATCATTTTGTTTGAATTTGTTTAAAAGAAGGAATTTTTCTTGTCATATATATTCATTAAAGGGTTTTCATTTAAAATTGAGGATTATCAATTCATTTTTCGTTTGCGGTTTTCATTACATTTATGTAATTTATAAGTTTATTACCATACAACTACATTGTAACGAATTTTTTATCATAATGGAATGATGAAACAAAAGTAAATAAAAGAAGTAACTGTTTTGTAAGAAAAAAGGTATATTTTTCAACTAGACGATCAATACACCTTTCTTAATATAAATTATCGTTTTTCTTTATACGATTCTAATTTTTCTAATAACCGTTCCTTTACGGCTGGCCATTCACTTGCAATAACACTGTATACAACTGCATCTCTAACATGCCCACTCGGTAATTTTCTTTCGTTTCTAAGTACACCCTCTTTTACTGCGCCGAGTCTTTCAATTGCTCTTTGTGCTTTTTCATTTCGTGCATCCGTCTTAATTTGTACTCTCCGCATATGCAACTTTTCAAAAGCATATTGTAATAACATGTACTTACATTCTGTATTCATACTCGTACGTTGCACACTTGGGTCATACCACGTTTTCCCTAATTCTACCGTCTTATCTTCCACTGAAATGTTATATAGGCGTGTACTCCCTACTATTTCATTCGTCTTTTGATCCACAACAACAAATGGTAAATCCTTCCCTGCCCCATAAGCTTTTATCGCCTTTTGAACATATTGCTGCATATCTTGAACAGTATCCATTTTAGAGATTAAATACGCCCAAATGTCTCGATTTCCTTCCACGATTGAAAACATTTTTTCGACATCATTGCTATCCATTAACCGTAACTTTGCTCTTTCGTGAATTACTTCCATTTTTAAGCCCCCTTTGTTGTAACTATATCATACTCTATTAACATTTAATCGTTATATAGGAATATAAAATTATATTTATGTTAAGGAATATAATATATTTTTAAAATAAAAAATGCGATGCCTTTATTCAAGCATCGCACTCATAAATTGAATTGAAACTTACTTCTTTTCCATTACTGCAAAATAATTATTTTCGCTATCTGCAAAATTAAATATTCTACCTGAAGGCATATTTACAATTTCTCCGACTGTAACGTTTTTGTTTACTAAATCACTATATAAACTATCGAATTCTTTTGAGGAGAACATTAAAGAAGGTGTACCAAGATTTAACTCCGGCTGCATTTTAGCAATTAGCTCCTTATTATGGAGAATAATACTTGTTTCAGCTTCTTTAGTTGGAGCAATTTCAATCCATCGCATTCCTTGACCGTTATCTTCCTCTGAAATTACAATAAATCCTACTTTTTCTGTCCAGAATTCCTTCACTTCATCTTGGTTATTTACATACAACATGATTTGACCAACATTATTAATCATTTATTTTAACGCTCCTTTATAAACAATTTTTATTAAACTCCATACACTTACATCTAATTATCACCGAAAATAAAGTTGTGGTACAAAAATCTATTTCAGCGACTCCAATCGCTCGTTCAAACGATCCCAAGTTTCGGTGATACCTTGTAGCATGCCCATGTCCATAACAGTCTTAAGAGCTTCTTCGGAAACATATTCTGCACGGTTTATTAGCTTTGTCTTTCCACCTAAATCGATGAATTCCAATGTCATCTCGGTTGACGGCATAGAATCATTTACATTGCCTTCAGCATCCGAAAAGTAATCGGTGTAGACAATTTTCTCTGGCTCAATAATCTCTTTATAAATTCCTTTGCCCCATGATTCCATACCAAAAAATTGCCCCAGGTTCTGATCAACACACTTCATACAGTAGTGCCAAACGCCTCCCGGACGGAAGTCGACAGTGCATGCAGGAACTTCCCAGCCCCTTGGTCCCCACCAGTGTTTCAAATGCTCTGCCTCTTTAAACATACTGAATACAAGATCACGCGGCGCATCGAAAACGCGCTCCAGTACTAATACCCGATCGTTCTCTACTCTCGATACCATTGTATTGTTTGACATTTTAATTCCTCCTTAAATATGAACTGATTTTATGACTTTTCCTTGTTTTGCAATTCCTTCAAATACTCATCTAAATTATCGAATCGCTCTTCCATCACACGCTTAAATGACTGCACCCAACAATCCAGTGCTTGGAAAGGCTCAGGTCGGAGCTTATAAATCCGGCGATTAGCTTCAGCCTGCACTTCCACAATCCCTGTATCGCTTAACACTTTTAAATGTTTCGAAGTTTGTGGTTGCCTTAATCCCAAATGTTCGGCGATTTCCCCAACGGTTAAGGGACCGTCACGCAAGAGTTCAACGATATTCATACGATTCGGTTCAGATAAAGCGCTCAACGTCGTCATATTCACACCCGGAATTTTCCCCGACATATCACTCACCTCGTTAAGTGATGGTCTCCGGTTATAACACATCAATATCATCACTAATATTATTTTCCTGTTGAATTAATTATACCCAAAGAGGAATATTCCCGTCAAGGAATATTCAAAGCTAAAGTAATATCAAATCGTTACTTAATAATAAGAATGGATTAAAAACATTTCACAAACCTATGTTTTACGATAAAGTGATGCTTTAGTCAGTGGGTTTGGGGACAATTTCCGCGAAGGCTTTGTTTTTATTTGCTCCAAGAAAGCTTTAACACTTTTAATACTATTTAACGCTATAGTATTTTTTGTCATATTTTTATTTGATAGGTTAGGTGCCTTAGTCGGAGCTATAACCATTGGAAAATGGGGAAATACAATAAACAAAATGAATATCTTAAACGGTTCGGCCTTTTATCGAGCAATTATTTTTATGGTTAATCATTTTGGTTTTTATTGGTATATTTATCACTTCTATCTCTGTATGCTATAGTTACTTACTTCAAATCTAAACCCCTGCAATATTAATGGAAAAAGTAATTACAATGGTGCACGGCGCCATGGTTATTTCACCTACATTAGGTTCACTTTTAGCCCTATGGATAAAGTTTTTCTACTCGCAGGAGTTTTAATCACAAATATCGGTATAATTATATATTTAGCTAATACGTTATTTATGAAAAAATCATCTAGAGTTACTTTGGAACATAATTAAAGTTATGCCATTTTCTGATTTGAATAATCAGAAAATGGCATAACTTCAGAAACTTAACGCTACATGTTTAAAGTAACAAATAAGCAATCGGCGTAATAATTAGCAACGTTAATATCGTTCTTTGTACATAGAGAATAATAAGTTCCGATACTTTTAACGGAATGTCTGTCGATAAAATACAAGGAATGGAAGCTGAGAAAAACAATATAGATGATACCGAAACAACCGCAATGACAAGCTTTGTTACAAGTGGTGCACTTACAACTAAAAGAGAAGGTAAAAACATTTCTGCGATACCAACGGATGCCGCTTTAGCAGCTAGTTCCGCTTCTGGAAGCTGTAAAGCCCATGTAAATGGATAAAAAATATAACTAATCCAATCAAATATTGGCGTAAACTTTGCTAAGACGATGCCAATTAGTCCTACTGACATAATCGATGGTAATATTCCCATCGTCATTATAAATCCGTCTTTTAGGTTCACTGCGATATTTTTCATAATGCCCGGTGCAGATTTTGACACTTCTAATGCATCTTCCCAAGCACGTTCTAGCATTTTTTCTTTATAAACAGGCTCTGGGAACCCTTCTTTCGTAATGTATGTATCTGGTTTTCTACTAAGAGGCGGGATTCTTACGGTGATAGCGGTCACGATGAATGTTACAACAAGAGTAGTCCAAAAATAAACATTCCATAAATGCATAATGTCTAATGTTTTTGCGATGATGATCATAAATGTAGCGGATACTGTAGAAAAACCTGTAGCGATAATTGCTGCTTCTTTCGTCGTATACTTTCCTTCTTTGTACACGCGATTCGTAATAAGAAGTGCAAGCGAATAACTCCCCACAAAGGAAGCAACCGCATCGATTGCTGAGCGCCCAGGTGTTTTCCATAACGGTCTCATAATCGGACGACAAAATGTGCCGATAAACTCAAGCAATCCATACCCGACTAATAACGCTAAAAATGCCGAGCCAATTGGTACGAGTAAACTTACTGATATAACTAACTTCTCATACAAAAACGGTCCAACATCTGGCGCAAAGAACCAAGCTGGTCCTACTTTCAAACAATATAATACTCCAAAAACAACACCTACTATTTTTAAAATAGAAAAACAAATATCTACAATAGATACATTCCATTTCTTCGTATAAAATGGATAAATCGCACCAATTATCATTACAAGTAATGCGTAATACGGTACTACAGAAGGAACTGAAGTCCGAATCCACGATACGATATGATCAATCATAATGGACGAAGCACCATTTATCGTAACTGGTACGAAAAACATAAACACCCCTACTAAACTAGCAAGTATAAACCGAAGAATAATCCCCTTCTCTCGCCCTGTCTTAATTACATTCCTTTTTAATTCAATTTCACTCAAAATTCGACACCTCCTATTATCTAAATATTCTGTATAATTATATTGAATTCCTCCTTATTGATCGAAAATTAAACAAGTAATAATCTTACTTTTTCATTGTCAATCTCCAAAAGTTATCATATAATGTTCTTCGGGAATGTTACATATACATATTAAAAACATATAATTAGTAACGGACTATTTTCTTTTGTTAATTTATTCATTAACTTAACATACATAAAATTAAAGGAGAATGTACAATTGAAAACAATAAAAATAACTATGGCAAGCGCACTGCTACTTGGTGCTATCATCGCTCCATCTAGTTCTTTAGCTGTGAGTGAAACTGTAACACAAGAAAATAATGCGCAGTTGGAGATTTACGAAGACGAAGACGATTACTACTATCAGTTTCCTGATGTTATGGGCTGGGCAAAGCCGTCCGTTGATTATTTAGTAAAGAAAAAAGTCTTATCTGGCTTACCAGACCGTACATTTGGACCTAATCTTGAAATCGATAGAGCTTCTGCCGCAATTATCATGGCAAAAATATTAAACTTACAAATAGACGCTTCAGCTAAGCCATCATTTAAGGACTCTCAAGACCATTGGGCTACTCCTTATATTGCTGCAGTTGAGAAAGCTGGGATTATTAAAGGAGTAGGTAATGGGAATTTCAATCCTTCTGGAAAGCTAACGAGAGCTGCTATGGCTTCTATGCTTGCTCATTCATATAACTTAGATAAAAAATCTACTGAACTATTACCTACTGTATTTCAAGATTTAAAAGGTCACTGGAGTGAAAAGTCGGCCAATCTTCTTGTTGCTCTTGGTATTTCAGCGGGTTATGGTGGTAGTCATTGGTATCCAGATAACACTATTACCCGTGCAGAAGCTGCAAGTTTAGTTGCCCGCACAGACCAATCGAAAGATAAAGAAATTAAATTAAAGCAAGTTACTATGAAACAAAATTATTTTATTTATCCTGAATCCTCTCTTCATTCAGGTATACTTGCTGAATATGCACCACAAACCGTTACTGTATTTGATGAATCTGAAAACGGATGGATTAAAATAGCTACGGATCATGGGTTAAAGTGGACACCATTACAAGAAAAACAAATGTATATTGATATAAATTTTGTTACCTTTGATAGACCGTCAAGAACAGGATACGTGGTTGGTAAGTATCCCCCTCAAACTGTAACAGTCGTTGAAGAAAATAGTATCTGGTTAAAAATTCGCACTAGCGAAGGTCTTCAATGGATGAATCCATACTTAAAAGAGGGTGAAGGAAAAGAACTAACATACATACCGAGAGAATTTTTCGCTTACGATAGCCCTAGTTTTTCTTCTAGAGTATCTGGAAAATATGCTCCACAAGGTGGCATAGAAGAATTAGCTAAGAGAGATGACGGATGGGTACAAATTCGTACAGATAAAGGTCCAAAATGGGTAAATATGTCTTATCTCTTACGTCCAAAGCTTCTCTTAAATGTTCCTGCCATTAATCAATTACCGGAACTACAAAAAGGAAGTACAGTTGTTTCACTGCAAATGCTTTTAGAATACTACACAGGACGTTCATTAAATAAAGTAGAATTTGCTAATCAAATGCCATTTGATACAACGCGACAACAGATTAATGGAGATGGAAAAATTACAGTTTGGGGTGATCCAGACATTGGATTCGTTGGTGACGTAAGAGGAATAAGATATGGTTACTCTATTAACCCAGCACCATTGAAACAATTACTTGATAAGCATGCAAGAGGTACAGATTTAACAGGACAGGATTTCTCTGTATTAGAAAGCTATGTACGTAATGGTAAACCAGTTGTAGCGTGGGTAGGAAACAGAATAACTGCTCCGCAACTAGAACACACTTGGCAAACACCTCAAGGAAAAACCGTAAATGGATACAGAAATGCACATACTATTATCATAACTGGTGTAGATGATCGTAACATTTACTATAATGACCCATTAGAAGGTAAAAAAGACCAACCAATGGTAAAATCCCGATTTGAGCACAGTTATAATCAAATGGGTAAAAAAGCTTTAAGTATCGATTAATAAAAAAGCCTATTTTGATCGCATGATTCAAAATAGGCTTTTTCTATTACATCCCATACTCATCAACAATTACTTGAATGACACGATACGATTCTTCTGCCACTATCTTATTACTAGTCTTATTCGCATCATATGTAATTAACGCCTTCCAAAGTGCCCATCCTCTCGCTCTATTCCACGCTTCTTCATCTATATGCAATACTTCTTTAAATACGTTTCTACTATTCTTATCAAAAAATGTCCATGCCATCGCTGCATCACAAGCAGGATCTCCCACTCCTAATATACCAAAATCAATTACGGCACAAAGTTTTCCTTCTTTAACAAGTAAGTTCCCTGGCGCTACATCTCCATGAACCCAAACTGGTTTGTGGTCCCATGTTGACCTAAGTGCTAAATCCCAAAGATGCTTTAATAATGTCTCATCAAAAACGTCCTTATTATTTTCGATAGCATCTCTCGCTTCTTCATCGTATACAGATATAAGCCCGCCTCGGTAAAAATTATGTGCTCCAGCTATTGGTCCGTTACTCGCATCAATTGATTGTAACTCTATTAAAAATGAGCCTAAGTCCGCCGCAAACTCATCTAAGTCACGAACATTTTCTTTCGTAACCGTTTCTCCCTCTATCCACTTATTAATGGACCAAGGCAATGGATACGCTTCAGACGGATTTCCTTTCGCAATTGGTGTAGAAATTGGCAAAGAAAGTCCCTTACTTAATATAGGAAGCCAACTATTTTCTTTCTCTACTTGTGGTGCATATGCCGCATCACTTGGCAATCTTACACTCATCTTATCCCCTAAGTGAAACGTTCTATTATCATGCCCACTAAACTTTACAGGTTTCACTTCTAAATGTGCCCATTCAGGAAACTGTTGTTGTATTAACTTCTTAACTAAACTTACGTTAATGAGATTCATTTACTTCCCCCTTTATATACCTATCACACGGATAAACGCGTTCTACCGTCATTTTCGTCTGTAACATATTCAACATAAAACCCTTGATCAATTGCGTTTTCATACATCAATTCAATCGCTTCTTGGTCTTTAGCGTAAACTGTGACGTATGTACAATCCGCAACTAGTAAAACTAATTCACACTTACTCTCTTTAAATTCTTCATATGTTTCAATATCTACTACTTCCTCTCCTTTTGGATACGCTTTTAAATCTGCAAAAATAACATAATATATATTGCCTTTAAATAATCTTTTCAAATCTGATCCTTCCACTATACTTGGTTCTTCTGGAAATAATGCCTCATCCAATCCACCACGTGCCGCTAAGTACGACTCCTCACTCCCCACCCACCAATCAAATGAAGTAATATCGATTGGCTTTAACACTTTCCAAAGTAGGTTATCATATTCATTTGGAATATCTACTGTAATTCCTCTTTTCATTTATTTGCTCCTGGCTTATTTATTTTCGTTTTCATTTCATACATTATATACCAAATTCAACTACTATATTTTGTCGATACCTATGTAACTTGTATTTCACCGCGAAAAAACCGTCCCACTACTTATGAAACGGTTTCTTTCTGCTTATATTTAAGTTTTTCATTCAATTATTGCACTGCGTTTTAAAATAATTTCTAATATGTTCAACACATCAGCCATTCATTTTTAACACTCACTTCGACTTCACAAAATAATATAAAAACCACACCGCATGATTTTGTTCATCTGCAGCTATTCTGCGCAATAACTCTTTCATAGATGCATCTGCTGCTTCATCTGAAATTTCCAAGTAAAAATCTACGGTCTTTTGCTCATCTTGTATAGCGAACTCTAATCCCTGTAAGTACGTATTAGGGCAATTTTCCGTAATCTGTGGTTTCGGCTGTCTGCCAGTTAAATTTGTATAGATTTGTACAAAATGATGAAAATGCCTTATTTCATCATTACGGATCTCAAGAATTTGTTTTTGTTCTACTTGACTTGGAGCCATGTTAGCTAATTTTGCATAGCAGCTTATAGCGCTATACTCTCCGTTTATAGCTTTTTCAATATCACTAATTAGCTTATCATTCTGTCTATACCAATCATCATAATTCGAATTATACATCGTATCCCCTCCATTATTTCGCATAACATTTTATGCATTTCGAAATAGTAGGAGCATGTATACATAAAAGAACAGTATGGACTCATTCTTATAGCCCTTTTACTCTAATCCTTTTAAAACATTGAAAAAGCCTAACCATCACTACTTTCATTTCCTATCGATTGAATATTCTATAATGATTTCACAAAAAAAAACGCTTCACTACTAGTGAAACGTTTTTATCTTTTAAATGTTTAATTCAGTTTTATTTCCTCTTCTTATTTTATTGACATCACATCAAAAAATGTATTGATTCTTATTTATACACAATTTTAAAATACGAATAAACAGTTAACACATAATACCCAAAGTAAATTACACAATATGCACCACTACTAATTAAAATAGGAATAATGATATTATATATAGGCATGTTGTTTATTATCGGTATCGCAAATAAGCTATGAACGAGTCCGACTATTAGAGGTGAAATAAAACTAAAGCTAACTTGTTTCGAAATTGACTTTCTTACCTCTTTTTTCGTAACACCTATTTTCCGAAGAGTTTCATAATATCTCTGATTAGCATACGCTTCAGATAATTGTTTATAATATATAATTGAACCTGTCGCCAACACAAATATTACCCCTAAAAAACTTCCAATAAATAATGAAACTCCATACAGTTGCATAAAATCTCCATTTGTTTCAGATTGTCCTACATAATAACCTGCTGCGACTGTACTAATTGCCGTTAAAGCTGTAGCGCTTAATATAGCAATTGTTGCAAGCAACTTAGCGTTCCCTTTTACTCGGTATAGTAATTGCAAAATGTTTATTATATTTATACCGCTATAAAATATTTCTCTTTTACTTCTAATTTTCTTTAATACAATAACTGTATAAGAAGTGAATAGAAGATATGTCCCAAAAACAACTACAAACAAAATAAAAACTGGAATCATTATAGGGTTTATTATAGGGTTCATAGGATCAATAGGATTCCGCACAATATTTACTACTTCACGGAAGAAGCCTGCTAATATATATCCTAATCCCATTAAAATAAGACCTATATACGCCCTAAGTACCGAACCTTTTGGCATACGTTCTCCTTGATGATTAGCTTGAAACATTTCAATCAATGGAAATTTATAAATGATGCGAGAGTTTTTCCATGCTGTATATAATAAAATAGATAAAAATACGATGAACGTGTCTATTATTGCTTTTATAGATAACTCGAAATGAATAGTTACATTTAATTTCATTAAACTCATTAGCAGTTCTAAAAATAACTTGAAGCTCACACTACCAATCAGTATGCCAACTACTAAAGCAACGCCTCCCATTATCATAGTCTCACAAAATAACATCGTACCAATTTGTTTTTTAGTTATTCCTAGTAAAGAATATAATCCTACCTCTTTTTTTCGTTTCCTTATAAAAAAATTAGTAGAATAAATAATAAATATGGCTATAAAAATAATGAGAATCACTTTTGAAGATTGAAGAACGCTATTAATCATCACATTATTAACCATTTCTTTTTTTATTTGAGTACTATATCGAAGTGATGCAAATATAAAATAGATAAGCACACTTGAAGCTAACGATACAAAATAGAGTATATACTCTTTAAAATTACGCCGTATGTTACGTTGAACTATATCAAATAAATTCATTTATCTTAACCTCCAGAAACTATTGCTGCAAACGTATCATGCGTTACCATTAAAATCGTTGAGGTCTCATCTTTATTTAATGACTTCATACTTTCTAATAAATCTGTCGCTGTTTTAGATTCCAGTACTCCAGTTGGCTCGTCCCCAATGGTTCGTAACCACACTCTTCCTATTCATATCGCAGACACTCAATCGGATCCAATTTAGCTGCTTTATTAGCCGGAAGTATGCCAAAGACAATACCAATTGACATCGATATTCCAACTGAGAGTAATCCAAGACTTACAGAAATAACTAGTGGCCATTCACCTATTGATGAAGCGATCCAAGCAAAAAACATACCTAATCCAAAACCAATCGCCCCGCCTAATGACGTTAAAATACATGCCTCGATGAGAAATTGTGTTAATATTTTTCCTCTCGTTGCACCGAGTGCTTTTCGAATACCTATTTCACGTGTACGCTCTGTAACGGATACTAACATAATATTCATCACACCAATACCACCTACAAGTAAGGAAATCCCAGCAATACTAGCAAATACTATTTTCATCGTTCGTGTTGACTCTTCTATTTTTTGACCATATGCTTTCGTATCCTCGACTGTAAAAGAATGCTCAAATTCTGGGGATTTCAATTCATTCAATACAGATATAGCTTGTTTTTCTACAGCCTCTCGCTCACTTGGAGAAGATAACTTAATTTTCACTGTATCGTATTCCTCAATCCCTGCAATTAAAGGTGCATTGTCAATAGATGTATATCCTTCATACAATTTAAATTGACGTTGAAAACCGTCTTCATATTTGTACACCCCGACAACCTTATATGGTTTTCCTTTTATATCTATATATAAATCATCTTTCCAGGTATCAAATAGTGTTTTAAATAAATCTTCAGCTACAATTACAACAGGAATTGGCTTTTTCAGTTCATCCGTTGTTAACTCTCGCCCATGCACCATTTTCATTTTAGAGTCCTGCATAAAGTTTCCTGTTCCCACATTTAAACTAAAAGAGACATTTTTTGATCCTGTATATACTTTTACATCCATATGTGCATTGGGATACACATCTTTTACACCTTGTATCGCTTGCAATTGTTTTACCATATCTGGTGTGATTTTTGCTTTTTCTGTCGGAGAATCAGGGTTGAAGTATTCTATTTTAAGTTCATCCATATGCTGATTCTCTGCAAGTTCCTTTTGCATCTTTGCAGTCTGTCCATCTCCCATTGAAATAATGGTAATAATTGCACTGATTCCGATAATAATGCCTAGCATTGTTAATATAGATCGCATTTTATGCGCAAAAATAGAAGATATGGCCAT
Organism: Bacillus nitratireducens; assembly: GCF_001884135.1. Classification (GTDB taxonomy): domain Bacteria; phylum Bacillota; class Bacilli; order Bacillales; family Bacillaceae_G; genus Bacillus_A; species Bacillus_A nitratireducens. The sequence continues at coordinate 66,533 of NZ_MAOC01000069.1, forward strand.
GCGTATATTTTCATTCGTATTCAAATTTATTCTCTCCAATCTTGAACGATATTGCCGTCACGGATTTCAATTTGACGTGCTGCTGCTTCTCCGATTTCACGATCGTGAGTAATCATAATAATCGTTGAACCTTGTTTATTTAATTCGTAAAAGAGGTCCATAATTTGTTCACTCGTTTTCGTATCAAGTGCACCTGTTGGTTCATCTGCTAAAATAAATTTCGGATTATTTACAATTGCACGCGCTACAGCAACACGCTGTTTTTGACCACCTGATAACTCACTTGGAAGATGAGTAGCACGGTCAGCTAACCCAACTTTCGCTAGAGCAGCTAACGAACGCTCGCGTCTCTCTTTTTTATCAACTCCTGCATAAATAAGTGGTAATTCGACATTTTGAAGTGCTGTAAGCCTTGGTAGTAACATGAAATTTTGGAATACAAATCCGATTTCTTTATTACGAACGTGTGCAAGTTCTGTTTCAGACATAGTTGAAATATTTTGACCAGCTAGCTCATACGTACCTGCAGTTGGTTTATCTAAACAACCGATAATGTTCATTAAGGTTGACTTACCAGAACCTGATGGTCCCATAATGGAAGTGAATTCTCCCTGGTTCAGTATTACATCGATTCCATGTAATATTTGGACGGACTCCGTACCGTTTTGAAAAGATTTCGTGATGCCTTTTAAATGAATCATTTTATGTTAACCTCCATACCATCTTTTACATTTTTCATAGGTTCAGAGATAATTTGTACACCTTTTTTCACTCCAGAAACTTTTGCTTCATGATTCGTTTCAAATTCAACCGTAACTACTTGTTCTTTCGCTTTTCCATCTTTGACAACGAATACAACATCTTTGTCACCTTTTTTCACCATACTGCTTTTCGGAACGATTGTACCAGTTGCTTCACCTGTTTTGTTTGTCACGTTTACGTGGAAACCGTTTTGTAATCCTTCACTATCGTTTAATGTAACAGTGAATGGATAGCTAGAAACTGTTTTGTTTTCATCCATATTCTTTAATGGTGTAGATCCGATTTCTGTAACTTTTCCGGTCCACGTCTTACCAGATATAGTTTTGGATGAAACTGTTACTTCTTGCCCAATTTTTACACTCGCAAGCTCATATTCAGACAGTTGACCTTTTACTTTAAATGGACCAGCGTGACGAAGTGTAATTCCACTCATACCAGCATCATTATTTTTGACGATGTCATCAATTACACCATCAGCCGGGCTCGTTACAGAAAGTGTGTTTACTTTCTCTTTTGCTGCTTTAATCATTTCATCAGCTTTTTCTACTTCAAACTTTTTCATTTCAAGTTGCGATTCTAATTGTTGTACTTCGATTTCTGATGCTTTTAACGCTTCCTCAGGAAGAGCAGAATTTTTATCTTTTTTTAGTTTCTGCTTCGCTGTATCAATTTGTTTCTGATGCAGTGTTACTTCTTTTTGTGCGATTTTCTTTTGCATTTCCGCTTCTGTTACACCTTGTTTAGTAATAGGGTCATTATATTTAAAAAGAAGTTGCCCTTTTTTTACTTCATCACCTTTTTTAACAGCTAATTCATACGTACCTTTTGTTGGGTCGAATGAAATTGTTTCTATACCATTTGGGATAACTTCGCCACCTAATTTTTGCTCATTCTCTATTTGTTTTTCTGTCACTTCATATGTTTTATAAGTTTTGACCGGTTCAGATTCTCCTGCAAATGTCATATACGATCCGACTCCTAAACCAATTGTTATCACACCAACGATGAGTAATTTGTTTGCTCTTTTCATATTATCCTCACTTTTTTTATTCAATTTATTTTTTAAAACAATATACAAACAATGAAATTAATTTTGTTTCAAACAACAATCTTCTATAACAACACACGCTAACATAAGCTCTATTTCCTCCTTGACTTAACGTACATTTAGAATAGAAAAAACTATTAAAATAAAAAGTAGGATAAACTTTAAATTTTTATTAAATTTTTAAGCTCCCTTCAAATTTCAACATAAAAAACCGCTTCACTACTAGTGAAACGGTTTTTATTCCTTACATATTTAATTCATTTATCTTCCCCTTCATCTCACTACGCTTTAAAGCACTTCCAAGTACGATAACCATACTCACTACACCAATCCAAACGAGTACAGTAAGAGGTGTATTCCAGCTTAATCCTTTGCCGAAGAAGAATATTTCTCTAAGTCCTTCAATCATAAATCGCATTGGCAACCATGCGTACACCCAATCTTGATAAAACGGTGACAACATTTCAGGTGCTAACGATAATAACGGTGCTCCGAAGAATAGTAAGAGAGCGAATAAACCGATTCCCTTTAGTCCGACTAATGAAAGTACCGCCGATATCATTAAGAAGAAGCAAAAGGACGTAATAGATAGAAACAGTGCCGTATCGATGAAATTTGAAATGTTAAGTCCTACCATACCATCCGCAATCCATGTAAGACCGAACCCAATAACAAGTGCGGCAATTGCGCCTGTTACTATTTGCTTTAGTTTTAATACGAAGTTTTCTTTTCTTGTACCTACTGGCATTTTACTTATCGCAATAAAGATAATTGCTGCACTCGCTAAACTTGCAATCCATAACGGCTGGAATAAAGACATTGGCGAGTTACCGTTCGCACTATTTTTTCCGATTTCATTTACGTTTGTCACTTTCTTTGCAATAGGTGTTACTACATTTGAAACTTGGTCTGCTGTTAATGTAGCTCCTTTTGCTTTCAATCCTTCTAATAGTTGTGTGCGAACAGTATTGTTCATATTATCAACGATCGCATTTAACATTTGTCCTGCCATAGTTGATGCCGCTGTATTCATTCCTTGATTGATGAATATTTCTACCTCTGGTGACGATGGCTGTGGTGTTCGTAATGATGCTTGTTTTGTGCTAAAGTCTTTCGGAATAACTAACGCTGCGTAATACTCTTGATTATTTAAACCTTTTTGAACCGCTTCTTTATTTTTCACTTCTACCCACTTCACCGCAGGTTCTTCATCTGATTTTGATGTCTTTTTCATATTATCAACAATCGTTTGCCCCATGTTCATTTTCGGTTGATTCGGAATTTCTACTCCTTGATCCTCATTTACAATTGCAATTGGCAAGTTTTTCGGCTGAGGTTGAACAGTTGGAAATAACGTTAATGAAAAAATAAAAACAACAAGTAGTGCAATAACTGGTGATACATATAAAAGTTTATTTTTAAACATTTTCTTTTCTCCTCCTATAATTTGATTTATAATAACCAACAACGTGTTGTTTATTTATATTTGAATTATATGTTCGAGTTGAACCTTATACAATAATCAAAAATCGTGAATGTGTCGGTTATAAGACACATCCTTGAAATGTGTTGGCTAAAAAGAAGGAGGGACATGCTTTGCGTGATAGTAATTTAGATTTACGTGTTGTTCGTACGAAAACTGCCATACGAAATGCATTGGTGGAATTAATTGAAGAAAAAGGTTTTGACGCCATTACAGTGAAAGATATTACAACGAAAGCAAACATTAATCGCGGTACTTTCTATGCGCATTATCAAGATAAATTTGATTTAATGACGAAATGCCAAGAAGAAATTATGTATGAGTTTTCTAGCATTGCCAAACAGAGATTGCCTGAAGTTATTGCTGATCTTGGGTCAAATCCTTCCCCAACAATGCCGTTTATACTTATCACTTCTATTCTTGAATTTCTAAATGAAAATAGTGATTTTATGAAAGCTGTATTAAGCCCAAAAGGAGATTTATCTTTCCAAACAAAACTGAAAGACTTTATGTGGAAAACGCTATTTGAAGATACGAATGGTCCTCTCATTAATAAGAAGAATTTACTTGTCCCAAGCCAATACTTAGCTTCTTATATGGCATCTGCTCATATTGGTGTTATTCAGCAATGGTTAAATAACGGGCAAAAAGAAACACCTGAAGAAATTGCTCGTATTTTATCAACAATCGCAGTTCATGGACCTTTTTATGCGGCTGGCTTAAAAAAATAAGTCCGCTATATAATAAAAGATCATCCACTATAATAGCGGATGATCTTTTATTTCATTACAACACTTCAATGTATCCTTCAGTTCCATGTACCCGAATTCGTTGTCCGTCTTTTATTCGTTTCGTAGCATTCTCTACTCCGACGACTGCTGGTAATCCATATTCACGTGCAATAACTGCCCCGTGCGTCATCAGTCCGCCAACTTCGGTGACTAACCCTTTTATAGACACAAACAATGGTGTCCATCCAGGGTCAGTAAAGGCAGTAACTAATATATCTCCATCTTCTAAATTCGCATCTTCCATATTTAAAATAACGCGTGCTCTCCCCTCAATCACTCCTGAAGAAACAGGCAGCCCTACGATTGCTTCAGCCGGGAGATTTTCTCGTTTGTACTTCCCAGTAATGATTTCTCCATCAGACGTGATAACACGCGGAGGCGTTAGTTTTTCATATAATTTGTACTCATTTTTCCGTTTATGAATAATCCCGTAATCCAGTTTATTCGTGCGGACGACTTCGTGAAGTTCTTCAAAAGTTAGATAGTATATATCTTCTCTTTCATTAATAACGCTATTTTGCACGAGTTGCTCGGCTTCTTTCAATATTGCCTGCTTATATATGAAATATCGATTAATCATGCCGTATTTTGGATATTCACGATAACCGATAAAATTACGGATGTTACGAATCATTTGTTTCGTCTCTTCTACTTTTTGTTTGCCATCCGGCAAATGCTGCAATCGATCTAATAACTCTTCCTCTTTTTTCAAAGCTTCCTGCAGCCCTACTTCAAATTTCCGCTTACTAGCACCCATTTCAAAATCTCTTATGTTATTTAAAATCATCGGGATAATTGTAGTTGGCTTTTCACTCCAGCGTGTTTTCGTAATGTCGATTTCTCCGCTGCATCTCATTCCGTATTTATTCAGAAAAGCATAGATTGCATCTCGTACTTTATCTCCACCTTCAAACGTAACTAGCTCATCTAAAAAGCTGTCATCTTCTATATGCTGTAAATACTCAATGACTTTTGGATATGGCCGAATCACATCAGCAACATCCAATAATGCTAGCCCCATTTCTGACGTAATATTGTTTTGTACAGACTGTGAAAGTGTGTCTGCTGCATTCTTTTCGCCTAGCCATTGCTCCATCTTTTCATTGATCCATGATGAAGCGTCCATACCTGCCATAATGACGGCTATACTTTGTGGGTTGAATAATACTGTTCTTAATTGCTGGATGTCTTCCAAAATAAAATCAAATACATCCACCCCTGATTTTGTTTGCATATTTCGTTTTAACTCTTCAAGTGATGCTTGACTAGTCTTTATTAAATCCGTAACGATTGCCGGATCGTTTTCGATTTGTGGTTGCGAGCTTGCAGGTGGCACACTTTTACCAACACTCTTTTCTTTTTCATCATCCGGTAACAATGTAATAAAATCATCTCGCTCGACTACAGTCGTTAATGCATCTCTTATGAGCGGATCCGATTTTCCTAAAGTATTTATTAAGAAATCTCTGCTAGCAGGTGAAGCTAATCTTTGTGTAGCATCCACAAATAGCCTTCCTCCCGCTTTACGCATAGGAGCATTAGTCGTTAACAGGAAAAAAGATAACCCTAGTGGTTTCATTGCATCGGTCATCATTTGTTGGTGACCAACCGATACATACACATGATTTTCCTGATCATTTGCTTCTGGAATTGGATATAAAGTCGTGATTGGTCGGCTTTGGACAATATAAAATGTATCATCAACTAAACACCATTCAATATCTTGCGGACAACCAAAATAAGCTTCAATCTGTCTTCCGATGCGTGCTAGCTGTAATATTTGTTGTTCAGGTAATGTTTGAAGCTTTTGCTGAGCTGGTTCAATCTGCCCTGTCTCTGTTCCGCCCTCTTTTAAAGCATAGATAGCTAATTTTTTAGTCGCGATCATCGTTCCGATAATTTCGCCTTCTTTTACTTTATAATTATCGGCAGAGACCAGTCCTGATACTAACGCCTCACCAAGCCCAAAACTAGCATCAATTGATAACACCTTTCGGTTAGAAGTAACCGGATCAGCAGTAAATAAAATGCCCGAAGCCTGCGGGAAAACCATTTTTTGAACGACAACACATATAGAAACTTGGCTATGTTCAAAACCATTTTGTATTCGGTACATGACTGCTCGCTCTGTAAATAAAGAAGCCCAACACTTTCTTACATGCTGCAGGATCGCTTCTTTTCCGATAATATTTAAATACGTATCTTGTTGACCAGCAAACGAGGCATATGGTAAATCTTCAGCCGTAGCACTAGAACGCACGGCATAAGCATGTTCGTTTCCAAAACGTGAGAGATAATGAGTAACTGCTTTCTCAACATCGGAAGTAATTTTTACTGCCATAATGGTTTCTCTAATCTTCTTACTGATTTCACCAATTTGATTTCGGTCCTCAATTTTTAGCATTGTTAATTGATTCAACAAATCTTGAAACGCTTCATTTTGTTCGATGGCCTTTTCATACCCTACCGTTGTAACACAAAAACCTTCTGGCACTTGTATCCCTTGAATGTTGGATAACTCTCCTAAATTCAATCCTTTTCCACCAACGAGAAAAAGCTGCGTTTTTTCTATTTCCTGAAAATCGAGAACGAAAGAACTCATTTAACATCTCTCCTTACTAGTCATGTGTTCTTGATTGTAGCAGTAGTAAATAAGAATAAACAGTCTATTTCGAACTTGATTTACATGATATAATTAAGTTAGGAAGGGATAATTATTTTTATTTCTCCCCCTCTAATTCACTTCAATTACATCAACAAACTTAAACATTCGTTTATTATAAAATGCATCAGTACATATAATCGTCTCATTTATTGGATTAATATTGATTACTGTTATGTAATTTTTATATAGATAGACATCTTTATAATATGTAAGTAAAACCTCTTCTTCACCTAAAAATGAACATAGCAGCTTATTTTCAATCATTTCCTTTGCATCCTGCGTTAAGATTGGACGTGGGACTTTCGTTTGTTCACTTATAATTTCTTTAATAACTGCGAACTGTTCTGGCATACTGGCAAACGGTTGCCATTTTACCATACCTCTTCCTTTTGGCATATTAGCATTCTTCACGATTTATGTCCTCCTAATAATGTGTTTCTATATCTTGCTGTTGCGACGCTTGTGTAAGAAATCCCCCGTAAAATACTGTTCTTACCAAATCGTGTTCGAATTTCGTCCATAACCTTCGTTAATCGCATTTCTTTTTCTCTTTGTATAATGTTATCGAAAAGTGAAATTTGCTCTTCCCCTTCATTTATTAAATTTGTTAATGAAAGACTTATCGATCGAATCGGCTCCCCTGTATGCCGCTCGTATAAAAAATAGGTACAAACATTATAAATATCCATTGTTAAATTTGTTGCCCTATTTAATGTATGTGCTTTTTTTATTCCCCCTCCATATTCTTTGCTATATCCAACTGAGAAATGGATCGTTTGCGCGCATTTCTTTTCTCTTCTCAATCTGTAACAAACTTCTTCTATATGCTCTAATAAAATAACGATGAACTCTTCAATTGAATAATTACGAAATAATATTTGGCTTTTCGCTATAGATGTTGTCGCTGGAACATATTTCTCTGCTATTCTGCTAAAGTCAATCCCATTACTATGTAAATGTAATTCTTCCCCTATTACACCAAATGATTGTTTTAAATACTTCAACGGATACTGCGCTAAATCCCCAATCGTATGTATACCTTTTCGGTTCAATTTCATTTCAGTTTTATACGATATACCCCAAAATTTACTGAGCGGTCTAATACTCCATAACTTCTCGGGTATATCGTCATATGTCCAATACGCTATCCCATCTTTATTCTTTTTCGCTTCCACATCCATCGATACTTTACTCAATAATAAGTTTGGACCGATACCAATTGTGCTTTCAATTCGCGTACGTTCATATATTTCTTGCTTGAACTTTAAGGCAAACTCGCATGGACTACTCGCAAATAAATGAATACTTGCGGTCATATCCATGAAAAATTCATCGATACTATATTGATGAAAATCTTCCGGCGCAACATACTGCAAAGCTAAACCTGTTATGTAAGTTGAACATTTCATATACGTATGCATAATTGGATTCACAATAATAATATCTGGCCGCTTCGGTATTTCGTACAACCTTGCCATCTTCTTAATTCCTAACGCTTTTAATGGTGGTGTTGCCGCTAATACGATTGATCCACTGCGGTTTATATCTCCTACGACAGCCAATTTTGTATATCGTGGATCAAGTCCTTTTTTAATGCAGGATACACTTGCATAAAAGCTACGAAGATCTACACAAAGAATAATACGATTCGGTAAAAGAGAATAATCATACAAGGTTATCACTCCTAACAAAAGAACGTTTGTTCTTATTATATACGAACTTATGTTCTTTTAAAAGGTATTTTCATGAAAATTTTGGTTAAAATAACCTTACTTAAAAAAACTAAAAAACACTTAAGGAATTTCCCTCAATATTCATAAGAGTTTTTTTCTATACTGAAAATGTAAATTAACAAAAGAAGAAACAACCATGAAGAAGTCTTTACTTTGCATACTAGGGATAGGCCTCCTTATATACTTACTACCTTTCATGTTACGCGGAGATCTGGACATATTTAATCCACTTGCTGAAGAAAAAAATGTATATGCCGTTGCAGAGGGATATGATGTTCCCGATTACCATACGAACGGAAGAGCTATGTACTCACTAAAAGGCATTGATGAATCTGGAAATAAGGAAGAGTATACAGTAGGAACGAATACTCCTAATGATTTTATAAGAAAAACTTACTTGAAAATTCATGTAAAAGGAAGATACGTCTATTCTTACGATGTTATTTCTGAAAAGGATATTCCGGAGAAAATAAGGGGGAAATTGAAAGTACCAAACAAATAAAAGAGCCTACTCGTATGAGTTGGCTCTTTATTCCCTCTCTCATCTATTGCCCTTCATACACTCGAGAAAAGAGAATTCTTTCGATAAATTTATTAAATTAATTATCATTGTTTTAATAACCATTGTTCAATTACTTTCACTGTTTCATCTTGTTGTGCTTTTGACGTAATTAAGCTCGCATTATCACCCTTTTGCTCACCATACATGCCAAAATGGGCATGGTTTCCCCCTTTTATCATGTGCATAGTTGTATTCTTAGACATTAACTTTTTATTGTTCTCTATTTTTTCTACAGTTGCTAAAGCATCTACTTCCCCATAAATTGATAACATCGGAATTGATTTGGTAGAAAAATCATCTGCAGGATACGAACCTAAGAAAATGATCCCGTCTACCTTGTCTTCATTGTGAAAAGCATACTTAGAAATCATAGCTCCCCCCATTGAATGCCCCGCAACATACCATTCTTGAACTTCAGGATACTGTTCAATTACACTGTCTACTGCATTGATTCCAAGTATCGCTAAGTTTAATGGTAACTTAGGCATTACTACAAAATGCCCATCTTTTGCAAGAGCTTCTCCTAAGTAACTATAAGCCTCAGCTTCTACTTTAGCACCTTGATAAAAAATAACTCCTACTTTAGCCTCTTTCTCTCCAAAAACTACATTATCTTCATCTTTTTTATCATACACTAACGACAAAGCCTCTTTCGTTGGTTTATAAGTAAACTGAGACCAAACAAAAAAACTAATACTTCCCATAAGTAAAATACCTAGTAAAGAGTACAGAACAATTTTCATCCACTTCTTCACATATATGCCCTCCCTAAGATGTGTATACTTTATACTTTAAATGATTATTTATATAATTGTCGAATAATCTGTTAGTGTCATTCAAAAACAAATAAAGGTTAAGAATATAGTTGTTTACTCTTAAAGTAAGGGCAAAGGTAAAACATACTATATAACAGCAAGCGAAGCCAATGTGTATGTGAAGTAAGAAGAGGAATAAAAAATGGTTATTAAATATATAAAAGGTCTACTTGGATGCACTAGTAGACCCTTTGTTTTATTGTAAAAAATCAAGGTATTATATCGAAAGTACTGTTTTTGCTTTCTCTGGAATATCTTTTTCGGACACTACATCATAAGAAAAGACATGTTTTCCCCGTACATCAATTCTTAAATATGTCTTGGATATAAAATCATTAGGCGTGTTAACCCCTACTATATACTCCATATTTTTTCCAGATTCATCAGCACCTTTTAATTTATAGAAATAGCGACCTTCATAATCGTAATCAGGTAAACCATAACCTTTTGCAACAGCATATACATATTTTTGTTCAAAGAATGGGTTTAATCTATCTAAATCTCCCCTTACAATGTAAGGTAACATATAAATCATCAGTGCTAGTCCTAATACTACTAGTATTGGTTTCTTCATTTGTTTTGCTCCTTTTTATATCTTCAATTAGCTCAATTAATAATTGTAATTCCTAAAGCAAAGCTAATTATATAAAGGTTTCCTTCAAAAGAAAAGAGAATAATTCTTAAGGTTTTCTTAAGAAGGTTGGAGTAAATATTTTATACAGGATAAATTTTTAGAAAGAAACACATATTTAGGGATAGTATGTGCTGTAATGCTAAACGAAGTTTATGCATCAGTGAAATGAAAAAGGATTCCTCCACAAACGGGGAACCCTTTTTATTATATACATCTGGTCTTGAAGTAACTATTTCTTGATTATTTTTTTAATTTTTCTTTAGCCTTTTCTGGAATATCACTTTCTTTTACTTCCTCTAATGAGAAAACATATTTTCCTTTTACTCGAACTTTTATATATGTGTCTTGATATTCAGTTTCGCCAGCAACCCCTACTTTAATTTCCGATTCATTTCCTGATTCATCCACTCCATTTAACACGTACATAAATCTTCTAGGCAAATCAGGATCAGGTTCTGCTGGGCCCTTAGTAAGGACATACACATCTTTTTCTTTCACAAGTGGATTATATCTATCTATAATCTCGTTTTCTGTAAAAGTTAATCCCCAAAATCCTATGATTAGCACTACAATTACTCCAGCAATTTTAAATAATAATTCTTTCATGTGTAAATTTCACCTTTCGTTAATTAATATATTTATGACAACATTTATATCTTTGAATTTTGAAAGGATAAATATGTTGTATAAGACATTTCTAAAGATAATGGGTATATCTTAATAAAAAGTGAATAAATAACTTAAGTTTTTCTTAATATCCCATTTTAATTTTTCAAAAGAATCATTATCATAACGGAAATAGACACTGTAATGGTGAATGAAAACTATCGAAAAAATTAGCGAGCTTCTCAAAGTAGATATCAGTAGCGAAAGAAAAAGCCGATTTCCTTATCGTATAGGAAATCGACTTTTGGCTTAGCTGTTGATTTAGTAATAAAAAATCACGATATGAAAAGGTTTTTATTTAATCCCTTGTTTTTCAAATTCATATTACTTAAAAATTTCATCGAACGTTTTTTCAACTTTATCAGCATCTTTTGATATTGCTAAAAGGATATAATTATCTTTTGTTTTTAAGACACGTTTTTCTATTAAGAAATATTCTTCTGGAAGATAGTCTTTAAAACTTTTTGACTTTTTTTCAATCCTATTTGAAATTTTCTCTTTAATGCTTTCTACATTTTTCATATCTTTTACTTTAATCGCAGCAATTTCATCAGCTTTGATATTTGTAGGAGCGGTATATAGCACAAAACTTTCGACTTCATCAGCATTTATGTTATATAGCTTTTGAAGTTTTTTACTATCTCCTTCTTTCATTTCCTCTAAGTTAGTAACATGTTTCATTTTCTCCCCTATTTCTGTAGCTGAAAGGCTATTGGCACTTTCTTTTTTTCCAAAACAACCACTTAAAGCTCCTAAGGTAATCGTACAAACAATAATAGTAATAACGAATTTTATATTAAAAGGTTTCAACAAATTTATCATTAGTTTAAATTCTCCTTTTCGTTTAGTTGGGTCAAACATTTAATTTGAACCAGGATTGTAACGATTTATATTTAATGAATACGGCCATTGACATAAATAAATTAAAGACGAGGATACTGCTCGTTATAGATAGGATATACATTAAATATATTCAATTCATTTATTAAGATAAATCATTTATGGATACATCTTCAAAGAAGGTATTTCCATTATAAAGCACTAACATATCATTGATTTTATTTTTCTGTACCAACATATTTAGACTATCTGTATAGTATCTAAGGTCGACTATATGAATTTCACTAAAATGCGGTAGTAAAAAAGGCAGTAAAGAATTTGCATAAGAATCTTTGACAACTAATAATTTTTTTCCGTTCGTATTATCAGTTTTTATTTTTATTAATGGATGATTCCCATTAAAAAATACAGTATATTTATCTTTTTTCTTAATGTTTTCCATTTCATAAAGCGATGTTGACGTTTTGCTTTCATCTATATACTCTACTTTATATTTGGTCGCTTTCTTTTGTTCATATAATTCAATACTATCAGGATCTATATTTTTAAAACCCGCTTTTGAATATAGGGATCCATAAAAGCTATTTGTAATTTGTTTAATGTTGAATGAACTATCTTTATTAGGAGCAAAATTCATATTTTTACCTAGCTCTTGATAGGCATAATATGCGCCTTTAGTAGTCCAATGATGATCGGTTTTATAATATATATATTCATCCTTTTTAGAACTCAATACAGGATATACATCAATAAAGTTTATATCCTTATCTAAAGATTTTTTTACTTTATTAATATACGTAAGCTCATCACTATGAGAAACATAGTTTGGGAGTTTATTTTCTAAAATACTAATTGCTGTAGGTACTAACATGACTTGCATTTTCACATCAGGATTTGCAAGATGAAAATCATTTATTGCTTCTATTTTGCTATTTACATCTTGTTCTTTAGGCTTACTAAACTTTTGAAGTAAAAAACCATCTTTACCGATATACACACCATTATTCTCTTTCTTTCCTAGTGTGTAGTCCATATCAGACTTCACGTTTATCCAAAAGTCCCTGAATGCAAACTGATCAGAAATATATTTTTCGTAGTTAGAAGTGAACTTTTTCTCTATAAGATTTTGGAAAGAGAACGCCGGAAACTGTTCTAGCTTTCTATTCTCTTCATCTGAAAATGTTTTATTGGGAGTTAGTAAATTTACACTGAACATTCCCACTATAAAGAGTGTCAATAACCCTGCCATTGTGTGTTTGTATATTTTTTCATACTGATTCAAGTAACTCACCCCTTTCAAACTAATGCGATATCATTAAAACCTAAAGTATAAGAATGGATTATATGTGTCATTCACTAAATACGCCGTTGAAAGCACTGCTAGTATGACATACAAAACTGGAATGCCAATAGCACCTAGTAACTTTAGCTTTTCTCTAACATATACAAATGCTCTTTTTGGGAATGGTGTTGAACAAATCGCTAAGACAATAAACAGTATAAAATTAGTTGTTACGTAATATAGAGTTGTATTATCCAAGAAAATGGATTGATTAAAACCAAACATCGTTCCTATGAAATTCATTGCTACCGATAAGTTTTCAAATTCAAAAAATACCCATCCGATTAAAACAATGATAAGTGTATATACATGTCCGATAAAGCTCATTCTATTTTTTAGCCATTTTAAAAGGAATAGTTTTTCTATTGTTACAAATAATCCAAAATACAATCCCCAAATAATAAAATTCCAGTTTGCTCCATGCCATAATCCTGTTAAGAACCAAACTATAAACAAATTTCTAAGTTGTTTGAGCAACCCAGTCCGATTTCCGCCAAGAGGAATATATACATACTCTCTAAACCATGAGCCTAACGATATGTGCCATCTACGCCAAAACTCAGTTACACTTTTTGATATATAGGGATAATTAAAGTTTTCTGGAAAATCAAACCCAAACATTTTGCCTAACCCTTGAGCCATAGCTGAATATCCTCTAAAGTCAAAATATATTTGGAAAGCAAAAGCAATAATCCCAATCCATGCTGTAAGGATCGTAAGTTCTGATATAGAAGTTGTTTTTACACTTGTCCAAAGAAGTCCTATATTATTAGCTAAAAGTACTTTTAATGCAAGGCCTCTAATAAACAATTCCATTCCTTCACCAAAACGATCAAATGTTACTTTTCTTTCTTGTAATTGCTTGTCAATATCACTGTATTTTACAATAGGTCCTGCAACAAGTTGAGGGAACATCGTAACATAAGTACCAAAAGAAATAATATTTTTTTGCGCTTGTACTTTCCCTAAATAAACATCAATCACATAAGACATCGTTTGGAAAGTATAGAATGAGATTCCCACCGGAAGAGGAAGCGCCTCGACCTGAATATTTAAATTGAAAAGGGTATTGATATTCTCTATTACGAAACCATAATATTTGAAGAATCCCAGTATTCCTAAGTTTATTACAATAGAGTTAATAAATATCGCCTTTTTAATACCTTTACGATTTCTATACTTATCGATAAGTATGCCATTAACATAGTCAAATATGGTAGAGAATATCATAATGACTATATACACCGGCTCACCCCATGCATAAAAAATGAGACTAACGATAAATAATATCAAATTTCGAAGAACTTTAGGTGATACGTAATAAACAATAAGTGCTAATGGTAAGAACATGAAAAGAAAAATCAAACTACTGAACACCATTGTTCTTTCACCTCCTACAATTATTTTTTCTTAAAAATTTACAGTCCTTGCATAAGAACTGTAAATTTTAAGTATAGGTACTACTTAACAGAACCTTTCAATTGTTCAAGTAGCATCTTGTAATAATCCGCTTTAAAATGCACACCATCTGAATCATGAACATCTTTGTTTTTTTCAAAGATTGGGGATAAATCAATGTACTCTACTTTCTCAGTTTTTGCTAATTCTTTAAGTTTCACGTTATATTCATCAATATGTTTATATTGCGGATATTCCTGTAATACCTTATCTGCAACTGGTGTAACAGATAAAAGGTGTATGCTTACATTTGGAAGTTTCCCCTTTATTTTTTGTATTAATTTGGAATAGTTATCTATTGAAAACTTAATTGGATTTTCGATAGGTTTTCCTTCGAGGTCCATAGGCATCAGTAAATCATTTGTTCCAAAGCTCATAAAAATATGTTCAGGGTTTTTTTCTACTACTTTGTTAACATCTTCCTCTATAGCCATTGCTGTAACTTTCCCCTTGTCAGCAATAATATTTTTATCTTCGATTAATTCTTGATCAATCATTCCTTCAGTAATAGAATCTCCAAAGAATAAACTGTTTTTAAAAATAGGTTTATACGCACTATCTTTCGATGTTTTTTCATGCGTAGCATTTTGAGTAACCTTATTTGATGGTTTTTCAGCCCCGTTATTTACACAGGCTGCGGAGGTCAATGCAACGGCCCCCGTAAGTAGACAAACACATACTTTCTTTAACATTTCTATCTTCCTCTCAAGTCATTATTTCGTAAGCGATGGTGTATATAGCAATGTTATTTTTGTTTTCAATGCGAACCTTTCGTTTACAAAATATAGATTAAGCGTTATAGGTAAAGATGAGATGCAGATTATATAGATAGAATTTAAAGAATCAACAGTTTAAAAATTAGTTATTAAATAACCTCGTAAAAAGAATAGGTAAACGCTTATTTTTTTGAAATTAGGTATAAGGAAATACGTTTTATAATCAATGCAGCGGTTTGTTAATGAATGATTTCAATATAGTAAATACGAGCCAAATAAAGAGGAAATGAAATGTACCAATTGCAATAGTTCACTTCCCTTTATAAATTAGATTTATATAAACATTACACACATTAACAGAAGTCATTTGATAATAAAAACATACTTTTCCTTCGCCAGGCAATTCTCAACAAAAAAAAGCTAATTCCCTGTACACTAAGGAAATTAGCTTTTAGCTTATTTATTGACTTATAAGTTGTTCAAAAAATGTAGTAACATGTACGGTTTTTATGTTTCAGAAAATAATCATACTCCTTGAGAAGTGAATCGGTTACCTACGATAAATCAATACACTACCCTATAACAATCCCTATTCATATGTTATAGACGTTGATCTTTCTGGAAGTTTAGTCCAAAATGATCCGCATCATTGTAAACACCAAATTCATACCCTTGCTCTTTATAAAATTTAATAATTTCAGGAAGAGCTTGTAATGTTTGCGCCTTTTCATGCATTAAAACAACTTCTACTTCTTCTGTTGTCTGTTTCTTTATATTTTCGATAATCTGAGTTGGATTATCTTTTAATTTCCAATCATTTGAGTCTATTGTCCAATCCCAAACTTTTATTGCTGCTTCTACAATTTGATTACGAATTTCCTCTCCCTTTAATCCTGGTGCAGATCCATATGGTGGACGGACTAGTTTAGGAGTTGTACCCGTAATATTATGGATAAGAGCTAGCGTTTCTTTCATCTCTGGTACAAATTGTCCCTTTTTGTATAGTTTATCACTATTGTGTGTCATACTATGAGCACCAATATAATGTCCCTCTTTTACTGCTCGTTTTACGTTTTCCTGAAAACCTGTATTTTGTAAATTACTACCTTGCATAAAAAATGTTGAAGCAACATTTTGCTCTTTTAGTACATCTAAAAATTTCCCAGTCAGTTCGCTAGGGCCATCATCAAATGTTAAATAAACAACTTTTCCTACTGGCTTTCCATCAGGTCTTTTCTGTTTTGCCGGTGATGTTTCTTTTTTCTTTTCTTGTTGTTGCGTATTAACTTGTTTCATACTTTCATTAGCTACTCCCTTCGCTGGGGTAGAGTGCCATTTTCCAATTAAAAAGAATGTGAAAAAGGTCGTTGCTAAAACAACTCCTAGAGATATTATTACCTTAGTTAATCGACTTGTTTTTTTCTTACTTTGTGATTCTTTCATTATTTTCCGATCCTTTCCCTATTAATTTTCATATTCATTATTTATAAGGCTGAGCCTTTACTCGACTGAATCATTCGTTTCAACCGATGTTTACAATAAATAGATTAATAGAGATGGATAAAGATAAAATGCAGATAATGTCGAAATCAGTTAAAGAATAAGGTTAAGTTAATTCTTAAATTTGAAAACTGGATATACACCCAAAATAAAAAATACTACTCTTCCTAATTAAGATTTAGAAAGAATAGTATTTTTCTATTTGTCCATTTATTACATCGTAAAATAATTAATAATGCCATCCACAATACCTTTTTGCGATTTTGTTTGGAATTCTTCTGAATTCATTCTTTTTTCATCACTGGAATTAGATGTAAATCCTAACTCAATTAAGATAGATGGAGAAGGATTTTCTCGTAAGACAAGAAAATCACTTCCATGAATGCCTCTATCACGGCTGTCTATATTTTGATCAAAAATAGCTTCTTGTACGGTCTTAGCTAACTTTTTATCTTTCCTTTTATTAGCTCCATAATGAGTTGTTATTCCTTTTACATTTGTATCCTCAAAAGCATCATGATGAATGCTGATATACAGGTCTGCCGAATGGTCGTTAGCTACTTTGACACGCGCTTGTAATTCTTCCTTTTGCTTCGTTTCTGGAAGTAAGCTTGTATCTTTTTCGCGTGTTAGTATCACTTTTGCATCCGTTCTTTCCTCTAATTCTTTTTTTATATTTTGTGCTACTTTTAAATTAAGATCTTTTTCAATCGTTCCAAATTTCTTTCCTTTCGTCCCTCTATCTCCTCCACCATGCCCCGGATCAATTACAATTGTTTTTCCTCTTAATCGTAAATCCTCTTGTGATATATTTTTATGCCCCTTAGCATGTATGAAACTAACGCCTGTACCCATTATTAATATAATAAACAAAAGCAATATCGCTCTTTTTTTCATTTTAACAATCTCCTTATCAGCTTCTCATTCTGTTTCTAATGAAAATAGTAATGAATGCTGATAAAGATAAAATGCAGACAATGTCGATTTTGTTTAAAATCGACAAAAACGTGTAGAACGAAAATTCTACACGTTTTTATTTAAATAGAAGAAAAATAATACTCCATCTTCTGTATTCAAAACACCATATTCCACGCCATGCAGTTCTAATATATTTTTTGAAATAGCAAGACCCAATCCTGTTCCACCTTTGGAGCGTTGACGAGACGTATCTCCTCGATAAAAACGATCCCATATTTTCTCTAAATGTTCTAGTTCAATATGTGCTCCTTTATTTTCTACACATACTTTTACACGTTCATTCTCTTCTATTGTAGAAATAATAATATTCTCATGTTCTGGTGTATAACGAATCGCATTTGTAATAAAGTTAGTAACCACCTGTTCTATTCGATGTGGATTTGCAACAACTTCAATTTTAGAAAGTTGTTTATGCACATGTAATTGCTTAGCTGTTATATCCGAGGTTAATTGCTCACATATATAATCAATCATCTCGTCAATATGGAAAACATCCATTTCCATTTTATACGTACCAGATTCGAATTTTGCTAACTCCAGCATATCAATAATGAGCATATCCATTTTATCTACTTCTTTTGACATTGCTTTAAAGTAATAATCCTTTTTATTACTAGCAACACCATCCTCCAAAATTGAAATACAGCTCTTCATAATACTTAAAGGTGTTTTTAACTCATGTGAAACACCCGCAATAAATTCTTTACGTGTATTTTCTAATTGCTTTTCTTTCTCTATATCTTGCTGCAATTGATGAATATACGAATGCAACGCTTTAGAAAGTGTATTAATATTTTGTGATAAATCACCTATTTCATCCTTTGTAGTAATAGGTATCATCTCTGAGAAATCTAAGCCTGCGATTTTTTTTGTAGTATCATTTATTTGTAATAGTGGTTTGGCAATTTTCTTTGAGTAATAGAACGATATCAACACGATTAGAATCAATACAAATAGAATTAAATATACATAATAATCCTTTATCATTTGCACAGCTTCATCAACTGGTTGCAATGATGTCATAGCAAATATGTAATTTACCTTACCATCTGCATCTTTTGTTGGTTTGATTAATAGTTTATATTTAATATCATTTTCTTCATAATCGACTATTTCTGTAGAAGTAATATTACTTGATTTTTGATTTAATATTAAATCAACCTGAAATTGTTTTATTCTATCTATTAACACACGATTTCCATAAATAGAGTTAGTTCCTACAGTACCCTCCGGTAACTGCACGTTCTTAATGCTTCCTGCTAAATATAATTGCGAACTTTCTTTTGAAGATGCGTTTTTTTGTCCATATAACATTTCTGATAGTTGCTTGTTCTCCAGCCCAACATTCTTCTCTTTTATTGTTAACATCGCAGGGACCACTATATCCCCCTTCTGTAATCCGTCGATAATAATATGATTCCCCTGTTCTAAACTATATTTTATCCTTTGTATATCTTCTAAATTAATAAAACTATACAACGGTATCTGAATTAAACGTTCAGAAAAGGTCTTATTTTCGTTAGGATCTAACTGAATTTCTAAAGAAAAATCATTTGCATATTTTATATTTCCTACACTATCTAACGTTGTAATCCATGTCGCATTATCTTGGTAGAAATTTTGTTCCAACTCTTGAATCCTTTTCGCGTCATCTCCAGCTTTTATATATGCCTTTTCAAAGGATTGAATATTCGTTTTAATATCATTAACTTTTCGATTCGAATAATATTGCTTAAAAAATATGGTTTGTCCAATAAAAATAGTCACTAAAATAAGTGTGCATAATGCCGTTGTTAATATAAATAGTTTTAATACAATTCCTTTTTTCATACCTGTCCCTCAAATTTATAACCAGTTCGCACAACGGTTACAATACAAGTCGCTTTTTGCCCTAATTTATGACGCAAATTACGAATATGACTATTAACAGTACGATCATCCCCAGCGAATTCATAACCCCAAATTTTAGTGATTAGTTGTTCTCTCGAAATTACAATCCCTTGATTTTGCATGAAATACGTTAATATTTCAAATTCTGTATGTGTCATACTTATGTCTTCCCCATCTACAGTTACTGTACGAGAAGGGAAATGTACATGGATACCACTACTAGTTAATGTGTCTGCAGTAGATACATTAACAGTGGAAGAATATCGGCTTTCAATTAATCGTTTTGCCCTTGCCAATAAAATAGGAGGACTATATGGCTTGGTAACATAATCATCCGCTCCCAGTTCAAATCCGAGTAAGGTATCATCCTCATCCACCCGAGCCGTTAGCATAATAATAGGTACATTAGATTTCTTCCGAATTCGCCGGCAAACCGACCAACCATCTAATTCCGGTAACATAATGTCTAAAATAATTAAATGTACCTCATGTTCTTCAAATATAGATAACGCTTCTTTCCCATCAATCGCCTCTAAAACGTTATACCCTTCGTTTAGTAGGTAATCCTTCATAATTTCACGTAAAATATCTTCATCTTCTACAATTAAAATTGTTCTTTGCATATTTCATCTTCCCCACGATTCATTTTATTTTTATGAAGAAATAGTTCATTTTATATGTTAACCAATTAGAAATCTTTCACTATTTCTGTCACCACTAAATGCAACATAGTTATATAAAGATAATAGTATGCTGATATAAAGATAAAATGCAGAGATAGCCTTAACATTGAAATTCTATTATGAATTTTGTATTTGTAGGTAATGGGCTACCGCCACATCCCCATCAAGCTAAGACAATGAATAATCCCCAAAACGAAATAAATAGTTTGGGGATGTTTATGTTTTATAATTGCTAGATATAAAACATGAATTTTTAAGGACAGTATATAGAAATCTAAAAGAGCTCCTTCCTATTTTATTTTTTAATTTCACCTATAAATTTTATTAATGATTTGGATACGTTTCTTTCAAAAAACTTATAGATTGTTTAATTAGCGCTTTTAGAACATTACTATCAATATCTGCTATTTTATTAATATAAATACACGATTTTCCAGAGGTATACTTTCCAAAGTTTTTTAATAGTTCTTCTCGCTTAGGGTCACCAGTAGCAAAATATAGACTAATTTTAGCTTTTCTCGGGGAAAATCCTACTAATGGAGCATCTCCCTCATGACCGGATGCATATTTATAATGGTACGTACCAAATCCTATAATGCTTGGTCCCCACATTTTTGCTGTATAGCCTGTTGTTTCAGTAAATATATCTAATAATTGATATGCGTTTTCTCGTTTTTTAAGATTTTCAACACTTTCAATAAATTCAATTACACTATTGTTAGTTTCTTTTGTTTTAAGTTTGTACATATTAAAATCACTCCTTTTTAGATATAGGTTTCATAACATATTTAATTATTATATATGGCTCATCATACATGTCTCTCGACTTTAAATGTTTTATGACCCTTAAATACACAAAATCTTTATTATTATGGGGTGGATATGGGAGACGTATATAGTGCAGTAAGATATTTGTTGGTTTTCTACTTGTATCAGTATTTGGTCTGGGATCTTTCGTGAATATCTTACTTTTATTTAGCCGCAGCTTCAAGTGTTTTGCCTTTCTTTTCAAGGTTACCAATCTTTCCTATGACTTTTCGAATAACACTTAATGTGTAGCACAAGAAGTGCAATCCCACTCACGACGATTTAGATTTTTAACGTCTTTGATACAACAATAACTTGCTTCCTGTACCATTTCCCTTTGTAGTTCAACATACTTCTAAACTGTGACCACGATACTTCGTTGATTGCTTTTGCAAGCTTTCTATTTTTGAGCATATTATTGATTTGTAAATCTTCCATACTGGTGACATCGTGATTTTTGATGATCTTAGCAAAAAGTTTATACAAATAAACAGCTCTTGCATTTGTGATTCTCTATACTCTTTTTTCTAGAATGTACCCTCATTTAGAAAACTTTGCAACAGAACCCGTTAACCGATTGACTCTATTAATACCCTATTCAATGTCCTTTCATCTCCGTTAGAGCTTTTATATGTTCTTAAAATTGTCAAAATCACTTTGATTTTTCATAAAAAAATTTTGATATTATATTGGTACAAGGTCATGTGTTCCCTTAACCCAAAACCTTACTGATGCCCTGTAACCCTTGACGGGGCTTTTTATTTATCTTTTTTCTAGAAGTTAAAGATACCTCTTGATGACTGCCACACTATTGTATACTCCCCTAGCTTTTAAATTACGTGTCATTGCTAAGATTTTCTTTCGTTCATATTCGTGCGCGCTGTTCTCTATCCATCCCTCATAATCACTTTTATCTATCCTCTCTATCACATATGCTAATACAACAAGAACCAGCAATATACCAATACCATGATTAGCGAGTTACACCTAGTCCTCACTTGTTGTTACATAGGATATTTTACTTTGAGAAGAATCTGAATCTCTAACTCTCTCATTCGTCAGCAATTTACACTCAATAATTTTGAGCTCGTCCTCATCTAATAAGTTATCAAGCACCCTTTCGACCTCATGCACCGTCCACTTATTTGTATTCCTTGGATTACGCAACTCAGGAAACAAACTGATTATTGATTCCTTCTTGCTGCTCTACTCCACGCTCGGTACGTGTTTTTAAAGTGCGGTCCTCTTTTAAGGTGCTAACTACTTCCTTTTATACCTTCTTCTTCGTTTCTTTGTCCAATATGGGTAATAAAGACAATTGAACCACTTAAAATTCCTATATTTTTAAATTTGTCATTTTAATAATAATTAAGGTACGTGAAATTTTTGCATCCCTAACATTAATGCTCCTATCACTGTGAATTTTAAATAGAAGCATTATGAACAGGAGATTATTCTATTACCAGTTAGATGTTATCTCTGGTACTAAGTTATCGAGATTGGTAGAAATGGATCGAAGCTAAATAAACGCGTTCGTCATCATTTGAAGAAAACAAATAATGACGAACGCGATTCTATGAAACATATATCAAAGTTAAAGAAAAATGAATATACTTGTATCGAATTGTGGATTCTAGAGGAAACACTGTTGATTTTATTTAAGTAAAAATAGAAAAGCGAAATCAGCTAAACGTTTCTTCAAAAGGGCTGTAGCTTCTTGTCATACCTCAAAACCTCGTGTCCTTACAGTTGATAAAAAAACAGCCTATCCAAAAGCCATAAAACAATCACCAAAAGCAAGAAACCTACCTACAGGACTTAGTGACAGGGTTGCTGCTCTAGACCGAAAAGTAGAGTTTTCATCCTCTATTCAAAAGATTACACTCAAAATAGTGATTATTCTAATGTTAGGGGATTGACAGCTTTATTTTATCATCACGTCAATCTATATGGAACTTTTGAACCCGATATGGATCAGCGAATACCTATTAAGTTGAAAGTGTCATAGTTTCCATCATTTCGATTGGAGATAAAACCAGCTAATATCCCGTCAGATGACCTACTGATATAAGCGGATCAAGATGAGTGTAATCATATTTCCTTAGTTTATTTTAATGACAGGTTTTTTGCCGTTTTTGGTCTAAAAATTTTCGTGATTATAGTATTCTGTTAAATGGGTAACTTCATAAGTGTGAACCGGATTTCAACATCCATTTAATCTTTTACAATTGAGGCGGTTTCTTTAAAAGAATCATACATATTAGTCATGCTAATTTGTATGATCCTTTTAATTGAGCCATTAATAATACTTATTTTGCGTAAATAACAAAATAGTGATCCTTTTATAATATGGCAGAAATTCGCAAAAATCTTTCGAGGATTAATAAATTGGTTTATTTTAAAAATATTAACCAGACTACATAAATAATAAGAAAGAAAGATACATAAAAATAATGAAAATTAAGAAGGAGAATAGGGAAGTTATAAAGAAAATACAGTGGTTAGAAGGAATAAATATACCATTTTGAATTTCTTTCCTTTTCTTTGAATATTGAAGGGTTGCCAATACTCCTATTATAAAACCTACAATACATGCAAAAATGCCTAGGAATGTTGCTACATTATTAATATACTGATTTGAACTAATTTTAATAGTAAAATGCAAAGAAGTTGTCAAAAAACCTACTCCTACAATAGATACAGCAGTCCGTATCCAAGCTAAATAAGTTCTTTCATTAGCTAAATGTTGTTGTGCATATTTTACACTTTCTTCTGTTACTACTTTCATTTTATTTAAACCTTCCATAAATGGTAATCCCCCTTCCTGTAGCGTTTTTGTGAGAGTCTCGTATTCTGTGAAAGTTTATGTTATATGGTGAATACAAGGATAAAGATTTTTTCTTACTTTAGTAAGTTTCTGTTTTCCGTCTACTCCACTAAAACAGAGTATAGGAAAAAATCCTCTGACAGTTCCTAAAATTATAAATGATTTTTTTACTTTCTAAGCGCTTGTCATCTTATACGATCCATCTAATAGATATTGTTTTGTTGATGTGCATGGGACAATATCCCATGCACATCAACTTAAGAGAAAAATCCCCCATACCCATCAAGCTAAGATATTTAATCATTCCAAAAGTGAAATTTACCTTTCTTCAGTTGTCTATGTAAATCATTTCACTTTCTCTTTTGAAGGTCATTTTTTTCTTAGGCTTGATGGAGATGGTATCACCACAGTATTTAGCGGAAAACATTCGATAATCTTAAAAGCCTTCACTCTCAACTTCTATTGGTTTTATTGCTTTAGTACATACTTTATTATCGTTTGAAAAGCAATAGTTTCCTTTGCACGCGGCAGATGAGAAGATAGTTTTACAATTACTATATCAGCTTTAGGTGCAATGTATATTTGCTGGTCAAAACGCCCACGGGCTGAATATCCGCCAAATTGATCATGGCTAATCCACCATTGATTAAGGTAAGAGAATTCAGCAAGATGACTATGAGTAATACTTTCTGCAAGATATTTTCGGTTACCACCTTTTTTAATGTCCTTTATTATATGTTCCGGAATAATTTGTTGGCCATTGTAGTAACCATCATTAAGCATCATTTCACCAAATCGTGCCAAGTCACGCAATGTAGCCCGCATTCCGCAATTGGAAATATCCGTACCGATTAAATCTACTTGCATCTCTGCGTTTTCTTCTGCCCCCAGTTTAGACCAGATTTTTTCTTGAATTAATTCCGCCATATTTTTTCCAACCAAGCGTTTGACAATCCATCCCAATGTTTCTGTTTGTCCATTTTCATAATAAAATGCAGTACCAGGTATTTTATCTATTTTACTCGACAGCATAAATTCATAAAGGTTTTCCGGTCCAGTGTAGTTATCAGGTTTTGGCATTGAACCTGATGCAATAAAAATGGGTGTACCCCGGCCTATTCCCCATGGTGTATCGGCTTCCATATATTTCACAGGAACCTGCATATCAAGCAATTGCTGAACAGTCCCTTCACCAAGTCCTGTTCCTTTTAATTCAGGTACATAGAAGGAAGCTTTTTTATTTACATCTAGCAATCCTTCATCAGCAAGCAAACTAACAATCAAACCTACAAAAGATTTTGTAGCAGAGTTCATTGCATGTAGTTCATAAGATTTATAACCGTTAAAATAGTTCTCATACATGACTTTCCCTTTATGCATCACTAAAAAAGCATCCGTATTAGTTCTTTCAAGATAGGCTAAAACACTTTCACCATTGTTATCGTTTATTTTTTCTAAATCTAACTGATCTTTAGTATATGATAATTGGGTGGACTTTTGGTTTCCTCTCCATATGATACGGCTAGCGCTTAGTTCACCGCTATGACAATACTGCTGCAAATTTTTTTGAGAAGTAAACCAATTATCCTTCGTAACAATATCTTCTGGACGAGGTGGAAAAACTTTCATTTCATTCTTTGTAATGGACTGCATGACAATCCCTCCTGCTTTTTTATTTTAGTTAAAAAGATTGCTCTATAAACACATTTTCTTTTGCTTCTTTGACGTTGTTTTTAATCGTTAGAGCCACAATTGCCCCTGCCAATGAAGCAGAAATTAAAAACCAGGAAGCAACATTGTAAGAACCGTTAAACACAGTAAGAACGAACCCAATTACGGCTGGAGAGATACCCCCGGCAATTTGTGCGCCAAAACTAATAAACCCTGTAACAGAACCAGTTAATTCCTTTGCTGAGTATTTAATGGTAATTGTGTATAGTGATGTTCCAATAAAAGCAATTGAAATAGAATTTAAGGTCAAATAAACAATTCCATGTGAAACAGACGTTGCATTAAACATCAAATAAAGAAGGATGGCAGATGAAATTGATCCTGCCACTGCCAAGTATTTTTCTCTTCCACTCATATATTTATCTAAAATCCAGCCGCTTACATTAAACATAAGAAAGGAGGCAAGATACGGTATGGCCATCAAGGCACTTGCTGACAATAAATCTAAACCCTTACTTACCCAATAAGTAGGCATCCAGGAAATAATACCCCAGTTCACTATATTTGAAAAAAATTTAGTGAAAAATATCTTCCAAAAATTTTTTGTTTCAAATAACTTTTTATAAGGAACTTTTTTTTGATTTTGCTTCTCTTTATTTATTTGTATATCTTCCGGAGATTTTAGATAAACCCAAAATGCCCATGCTATCAAAACACCTATAATACCAATGCTGACAAACATCCATCTCCACCCAAGGGAAACCACCATAACCCCTATTGTTATTGAGCCTAGCGCACCACCGAACGTTTGTGCAGATAGAAAGAAGGAACTTGCTCTACCCCTTTCGTTTTCGGGAAAGTTTTCGGAAATAGATCTTAAACTGGCAGGAAAAACACTTCCTTCCCCAATACCAAACAGGAAACGAAACAAAAGTAGTGATGCAAATGACCAAGCAAAACTCGTAAGAGAAGTAAAAATCGAAAAAGCTAAGATGGAAAGTACTAAAATTTTACGTGATCCATATTTATCTGTAAGCCATCCTCCTAATGGGTGCATAAGGGCGTAGCTGAAAAAGAAAATACTTATGATCAAGCCTGATTCAAAAGAATTAAGCTGCAGGTCTTTCTGAATCGGGATGATAGCTACGTTTATCGCCGCTTTGTCAATGTAACTTACTGTCATTCCTATAAATAAGAGACTAATAACAATAGATTTACGCTTACGGTCGGTTAAATTATTTTGCATTTATTCACGCCCTCTTCTTAAAAAATGGTGATTGAATCGATCCTCCTTACCTTCTAACAATAAACACTAAATAAAGATCTTGCTCATGGATTAACACAAATAACCGAAGTAAAGCGCTTAAATATCAATTCATATAGTTTTTCTCGCTATCATATTTAACTGATACATTATTCATCTTCCTATACATGTAAGCCTTTACATTTTTTACGGGAAGTATATTCGTTTTAAATGATATTAGCATTTTTTAACTCACTAAGTTTGTTTTGATCCAAACCTAATAGTTGTTCATAAATTTCATAGTTGTGTGCCCCTACTTCCGGACATAGCCACTTAACTGTACCTGGTGTTTTAGACATTTTGGGTACGATACCTTGTACGGTTACGTTTTTTTTGAGTTGGTCATCAAAAATGGATAGTAAGTTTTCCCTTACTATATATTGTGGATCTTTAATAATATCCACTACGGAATAAACGGACCCATGTGCTACTTTAAAGGTAGTTAAAATAACTACTAATTCTTCATACACATGACTGGAAAAGAAGTCTTTTAAATATTTATCCAGATCTTCTCTATGCTTGACCCTTAATTCATTTGTAAGAAATCTTTTATCATCAACAAGCTCGGGATGACCAATCGCGTTCATAAGACGTTTGAACATGTTGTCTGTAGATGCTGGAATAATAATCCAACGATTATCTTTTGTAAGATATAAATCATTCGGGGCAACACCAGGATTATGGGTTCCAACTCTTTCTCTTACTTTTCCTTTGGTATCATAGTCAACAATAAAATCTTCCATTACTCTAAATAGTGGTTCATACAAGGATAAATCAATTAATTGACCTTCTCCTGTCTGTTTAAAGTGATATAGTGCAAGCATGGTGGAAAATGCAGCATATACTCCTCCGAGACCATCAGCAATTGCGAAACCGGAAGGGATAGGCTTTTCATTAGGATGACCAGTAATGTTCATTAATCCTGAAAAACCCTCAGCCACTCGTGCAAAACCGGGATTTTCTGCTAATGGACCATTTCTTCCATATGCAGAAAAATGCAGCATTACAATATTTGGTTTTACTTTAACTAAGTCCTCATAATCTATTCGCCACTTTCTCAACGTTTCAGGTCTAAAATTCGTTATAACTACATCTGATTTTTCTACAAGTTGATAAAAAACTTCAACAGCTTCTTCCTTATGCAAATCTAATGTAATACATTTTTTATTTCGATTTGTTACCTTCCATGTGTTACTTCCCCAGTTACGGCTGGCATCTCCCTTTTCAGGTTGCTCAATTTTAATCACTTCTGCTCCGAAATCACCTAACAGATTAGAAGCAAGTGGTGCAGCTAATACAGATGATACATCTAAAACTCTTATTCCATCTAAAATCGAATTCGAACTCATAAAAGATCCCCTCCTTATTAATTGTCAGAAAATATTATTTCTTCAAATTTATTTTACAATTGTTTTTTTTGCATGTAAAATATCATTATGTCATATATACTTGATTAAAAATCATACAAAGGAGCCACAATGAATATTGAGCAGTTAGAACATGTTGTAGAAGTTGCAAAGATGAAATCTTTCTCCATTGCTTCTGAAAACCTGAGAATTTCTCAGTCTGGTATTAGCAGATCCATTAGTAATTTAGAAAAAGAGTTAGGTGTGAAACTATTTGAACGTTCAAGATTAGGAACCATACTCACAGATGATGGTGAAAAAATTGTAAAAATAGCGTATGAAATTGTATCAAAGCTCCAACAGTTAAAAGAAGAGGCTAAAATACAAACGGCCAGTATCAATGGGAAATTAAGAATCTCAGCTAGTCCGAGTATGTTAATGACCATTTTGTTAAAAGCCATACCACTTTTTAAAAAAGATTATCCCGGTATTGAACTGGAAATAACAGAAAAACCAGCCGATGAAATTATTGAGAATCTGCGAAAAAATAGGATCGATATTGGTTTAACATTCATTAACGAACATATACAAAAATCAAATGATATCAAATTTGGTACGTTAGTGGACGGTAAAATAAATGTATGTGTCAATAAAAATTCCCCTTTATCTTTAAATCACGCGTTAACTCCAAAAGAAGTCTCAATGCACCCCCTAGCTATGTACAACGGTGTGAATATGAAATATTTTATTGATCATTTTTTTCATGAGCATGGGGAAATGGATGTTTTATTTACATCCAACAATATAGAGGCGGTTAAAAGAGCAGTTATTGAGGGAATAGCGATAGCTTTTATTGTTGATTTAGCATTAAAAAATGATATCTACGTAAAGAATGGGGACATCGTTCTTATTCCACTAACAGATTGTGGCATTACGACAATTCCATTTGGATGGATTCGATTAAAAAACCAATATTTAAGCTATGCAGAAAAAGAATTTATTAAGTATTTGCAGCTTGTTTCAACAAATTATTAGCAGGACGCATAAAGCTGGCGATAAGATCCAACTGTTGTTTATAGAAAGTTTAAATCATTTTCTACTGTGTTATTCCACAAACTGGCCCTTTTCTTGAATAACGTGTTTAAACGATCATTTAATTACATTCGAGCACACAGAGACTAAATTAAAGAACTTTTTTTACTCAACATGATTACCAAACACCTTTATAACAAAGTTACCTCTAGTAATATGAAAATATACAAGTTTACTGGAGGTTACATATGATTATTGGTTATGCCCGTGTTTCTACTATTGACCAAAACTTAGATCGTCAAATTAGTACTCTTTCTGAATACGGTTGTGAAAAAATAGTAAAAGAGAAGTTTACTGGTACTATTAAAGATCGAAAAGGTCTTCATCAACTTTTTGATATGCTCAGGAATGGCGATACAGTTGTAGTGGAGAGTATCTCCCGTTTAGGACGTAAAACATTAGATATCCTCAACATTATTCAACAGTTGGAAGAGACCGGAATGCAATTCATTTCTTTAAAGGAAAGTATGGATACAATAACCTCTACAGGCAAAGCGATGTTCCAAATGATGTGCGTAATTGCTAAATTAGAAAGAAATCTTATTGCTGAGAGAGTAAAAGAAGGACTTGAGGCACGTAAAAAGCGTGGAAAAACATTAGGTAGACCCAAACTAGATAAAGAAAAGCTCACTGTTGCACTTCGGATGTATGACAGTAAAGAATATTCTGTTAAAGAGATTGTCTCAGCAACCGGAATATTTAAAGGTTCTTTATATAGGGCAATAAATCGAAGAAAACTAAGAAAAATAAACTAATAAGGAGTATTTTATTTTTTCTCTACATTTACTTTGCGGTCTAGAGCAAGAACCCTGCCATTAAGCCTACAGGAATCAAGTTACTACAGATGAAAGATCTAAACAACATTGTCGAACAAGACCATCGATTTATTAAAAAATGGTTCTAATATATACTAATGTCCAAATTTTTTCACAGAGCAACCAAAAACACTTGCTGAAATAGAAGCTATGCATATGATTAGAAAAGGACAGACTTTCCACGGGAAAAAGTCTGTCCAAAAGCAGATACAACTGATTAATATTCTCTTTTGTCTTATCGCATAAACAGTCATTCCATTAGGAATGACTCATTCTTTTTACTCTTCATTATCTTCTTTTACCAGCACCTAAAAAACCGCCATCCTTTCCTATGATTCTACAGAAAGAATAGCGCTTTTTTGTTATCCGGCTATAAAAAATTCAAATATTAGTATTATCCTGTTAAGTAATGGCTAATTATATCATTTCCATTCACAATCAAAATATAGGAATGATTTCTTTAGCAATACACAGCAGACTTTGATTTAAGAAAATACAAATACTCTATTCCGGCATCAGTGATCTTTGTACCGGCCCGCCCTCTGCCTTTTACGACAAATCCTTCACTTTCTAAAATATCCAGGCGGCGACGGATTTGCTGTGGGGATAAAGCAAAGTCTGATTCTTTGCTTTTACTTGAAAGTTGATCTCTGCTTGCCGCCTTTCCTTTTTCGTTACATTGCTTGATTACTTCCAAGATAAAAACATGCTCCTTCATTTCCAGTATACTTCCACATACGGGATATTCGGATTTCACGCTGCCCCCCTCTTGTCCCAGCATGGACGGAAGATCTCCTTTCGTCACGACATTTCCCTCACAAATTGTCAGCATATAATCAATTGTGCTTTTTAATTCTCGTATATTTCCAGGCCATTCATATTGCATGAAATACTCCAGCACATCTTGTTCTATCTTTACCCATTTTCCGCTCTTTGTGATGAAATGCTTAATCAAAATTGGTATATCCGCTCTTCTCTCAATGAGTGGTGGAATGCAGAGATTAAGTACATTCAACCGGTAAAATAAATCGACTTTGAATGAACCGGCCCTTATCTTTCCTTGAAGATCTTTATTTGTTGCGGTAATCACTCGAACATTGACAGGTATAATTCTTACACCACCGATTCTGCGGATTTCTCCCTCCTGCAGAACGCGCAGCAAATGTGATTGAACAGTAAGACTCATGTCCCCGATTTCATCCAAAAAGATAGTTCCGTTATCCGCTAATTCAAACAGACCTTTCTTGCCCCCCTTTTGTGCTCCTGTAAATGTCCCTTCTTCGTAACCAAACAATTCACTTTCAAGCAGGCTCTCTGTTAATGCGCTACAATTTACAGCCAGAAACGGTCCGTTTTTTCGCAATGAATGCTCATGAATAGCATGGGCAAACAGTTCTTTTCCTGTTCCTGTTTCACCCTGAATTAAAATCGGATGTTCCGATAAGGCAAGTTTCTTGGCGATTCGCTTACGCTCTTTCATTACAATATGTTCGCCGATAATATCCTCAAATCCGTATTTTGTATGAAATCCTTTATTACGCATTTCTCTTTGCGCTGTTTTTTCAATTTCAAAGGCTTGATGTACACTCTTAAAAGTTGCGACAATTGTATTTTCTTGCATCATTTGCAAACGAAAAATTACGATATCCACGCCATCTATGTCGAAGAACTTGCTTTCATCCTTTCCATTCATGATGAAATCGGTAATATCCCGACGACTCATCACATGTTCTACATACTCATTAACCACATCTTGCGCCACAATATGAAACAATGCCGTAAGACGTTCATTGAATACCGTAATCCGCCCTTCCTGGTTAACGACTAATATTCCATCATCGACAGTTCCTAACACATTTTGGATGTGCTCACTCATCTGCTTAGCATCCCGCTCTGCATGTAATAACTTACGTTGTAATTCAATGATATTGCTAATATACCTTTCTGAAATCTTCGAGGATATATCCTTATTCAAACCACAACATTCTACAACTTCCAGAATTGTTGTCATATCAAAAAGACGTACACCTATATCAATTACTTCTTTTATGTAAGAAGGGCACAGATGTGTTTCTCCTGGCGAAACAGCAATTCGAACATCATCATAAAACAATACCCCCTTCCGAAAAGGGATAAATTGAATATGATTTATACCAAGTTGATATAAGGATTCAATAAGATTTATTGTTGCATCATCATTATCATTCACCACTAGAACTGATGAATCTTCAGGTATTCTTAAAAGTTTATCAATGTATTCATGATGAACTGTTCTCTTTCCCACAATTATTTTCTCAGCATTCACGCTATACATACCTTTTGTTTGATCATAAACAGAAGCTGATGAATACAAAATAATTGTATCTTCAAGAGACTGCGGTATTCCCTCATCCGCAGCATGGCTTTTAATATAAACATAGTCTCCAAGCAATTGTTCTAGTTGCTCCTGTAAGGCTTGCGTTGTTTTTGAGCTTCCAGCTATAAGTGTAAGTGAGGATTTTAACATTAAGACACCTGCCTATATTTAAATTGGTTCTATTATATCGCCAAAAAAGGACAATAAAAACCAAAATCTCTACTCTTGCCATAAAAATCTCCTTAAAAATCACACTATCAATATTGGCACACATATTGCATATATAAATTAATGAAGTGTCCGAGGTTATGAAAAGGAGGGAAACAGCAGAATACGAGAAAAGAACATGGTCTATTAGCGTTATTTTTGTAAGCATTCTATTTCAATCCATTTATTTTAAATACAAAGGAGGAACACATATGAGCCAACTACAAGAACAGGCTGTTTCACTTGGAAAAAAAGAGAAAAAAATTAATGTTTTTGTATTGCTATTCGGCATTCTCGTAATAGCGACTCTATTAACTTATTTTTTACCGACCGGAGAATATGCACGGATTGAAGTGAATAACCGGACTACTGTAGACCCAAATTCTTTTACATCAATAGAATCTGCTCCGGTCGGATTTTTCGATATGATAAAAGCTGTTCATACAGGAATGGTAGAAGCCGGCAATATTATATTTTTCTTATTGATTATCGGAGGATTTTTTGGTGTCTTAAGAGCAACTGGTACGGTTGATGTGCTTATCGCTACAATGGCTAGGAAGTTGGCGACGCGTGAAAAACTATTGATTCCTGTCGTGACGCTGTTTTTCGCTGTAGGTGGCTCTTTAATGGGGATGGCGGAAGAAACACTAGCTTATCTTCCTCTTATCATTCCACTGGCGTTGGCTCTGGGATTTGATGCAATTACAGGAACTGCTATCGTCATAGTAGGAGCATTGTCAGGGTTTACAACTGCCATCATGAATCCTTTCACAGTAGGGCTTGCACAAGGAATCGCAGAATTACCGATGTTCTCAGGCATAGTGTTTCGCCTTATTTTATTTGTTATCATCTACCTTGTTTCTGTTCTTTATATCTATCGTTACGCAATGAAGGTAAAGAAAAATCCTTCTGTAGGAATCTACGGAAAGTATACAAAAGAAGACGCGGAAAAATTACTGAAATCAAGTGGGAAGTTAACAGCAAGACATAAGTTCATCTTAGGAGCTTTTGTAATTAATTATATCGTTTTGGCGTTTGGTGTAATCAAATTCCAATGGTACATTACAGAAATCACATCTTTATTCCTTTTATTGACAATAATAATTGGAATCATCGGAAAACTCTCTGCAGATCAAATTGTTAACTCCTTTATCAACGGCTCTGCATCCTTGCTCGGCGGTGCCTTGATTATCGGTGTATCGCGCGCCATTCTTGTTGTATAGAATGAGGGACATATCGTTGATCCTATGCTGCACCAATTATCTGTATCAATTAAGCATATTCCGGACTATTTAAGTGTTGTTGGCATGTACAATTTCCAAGCTCTTATTCATTTTGTTCTAGCATCTGGCACTGGTCATGCGATGCTGACAATGCCGATTATGGTGCCACTTGCAGACTTATTGGGTATTACGCGCCAAACTGCAGTGTTATCTTTCTCTTTTGCTGATGGAATTGGAAATATGATTTTTCCGACCGCTACGACCTTAATGGCAGGCTTGGCCATTGCAGGAATTTCTTGGACAAAGTGGGCAAAGTGGATTCTGCCACTTGTGTTCATTCACTATCTCATCGGATTAGTAGCTGTTATCATAGCTCACTTCATAGGATATGGTCCATTCTGATATAAAACGAAAAGTATTGACAGGAGGAAAAAAGAATTGATTACCTTAATAAAAAATGGAGAAGTATACGCACCCAACTATCTAGGACGGAAAGACATATTAATTGCAGATGATAAAATCGCATTCATAGATGATAGAATCGCAATTCCTAACAACTTTGCTCCTATTCTAGTCATTGATGCGGCAAATCTTTTGGTTGTTCCAGGATTTATCGATTCACACGTTCATATTATTGGTGGAGGCGGAGAAGGCGGATTCAAAACCCGCACACCTGAGCTGATGCTTACTGATATTACAACTGCAGGTATTACAACACTAGTCGGTTTACTCGGTACTGACGGGACAACACGTAAAATGGAAAGTCTGCTTGCCAAGGCGCGGGCACTTGAAGAAGAGGGAGTTTCTTGTTTCATTCACACAGGCTCCTATCAAGTGCCAGTAAAAACGCTGACGGGAAAAATCGAAGATGATATTATTTTAATTGACAAAATTATCGGTGTTGGAGAGATTGCTATCTCCGACCATAGATCATCAGAACCTACATTTGAGGAAATAGTTAAAGTCGCCACTGCCGCACGCAATGGCGGTATTCTGTCAGGAAAAGCTGGCATAATAGAAGTTCATGTAGGGGACGGAGAAGGAAAACTTTCATTGTTGCATGAAATTGCTGATAAAACCAACATTCCAATTCGGCACTTCCATCCAACACATATAAACCGAAACGAAGAATTATTCAGGGCGGGTATTGATTACGCAAAACGAGGCGGTTACGTAGACTTTACCACAAGTACTACTCCTCAATTTTTGGAGGACGGGGAAGTGAAATGCAGTGAGGCATTACGTATAATGCTTGAAGATGGGGTCCCAGTCGGACACATCACCTTCTCCTCAGATGGACAGGCCAGCCTCCCCTTCTTTGACAACAATGGGGAGTATGCAGGCCTTCAAGTCGGAAAAGTATCTTCGCTATTTCACGAAGTACGAGAATCTGTTTTAGTGGAAGGTATTCCGTTAGAAACGGCACTAGAAGTCATTACCACGAATCCCGCACAATTGCTGAAACTTTCAAGTAAGGGCTGTATCCAAACCGGGAAGGATGCTGACATCGTATTGTTGGAAAAAGAAACGTTGGACATTCACAGCGTCATTGCAAAAGGCAAGTTTATGGTAGAAAATAAAGTTCCGATAGTGAAGGGAACATTTGAATAAGAAAGATAAGAAGCTTCTATTAATCGTTGGGGTCACGTCACATCGCTATCAAGTTAAGAAACGCATTCTTCCCCAAAACGATAAAAATGAACTTCGGTACTATAAAAAACACAAAATTTCCATTTAGGGGGTACTTTAAAAGCTTAGCTTGATGGTAATGTCGCGGTACTCCTTAATGGAGTATTATCTTTATTTTGAGCATTTAATAAAATTCTCCATGTTGTCCAGTTCTTGTTTTAATAACCTTGATAAAAATAATAGTTGTGGGAATGGCTCTAAAACCAAATCTTTATTAAAATCCTCTTTAATTTTAGCTAATTTTTTGGTTTCAATTTTCATTCTGGATCAAAAATAAATGTAAAAAGATAAGCACATCTTGTTAAAAAACAGATGTGCTTATCTTTTTAATTTCTATGCATTTTTACGTTTTAAGAAAATCACCCCACCAACAATTAACAGTAATGCGCCTGTAGCCATAGAGATCCAACTTGTAAGGTTAGTACCTGTTTGCGGTAACCATCCAATTTTAGATTGAATTTCTTTCTTAGGTTGTGGTTGTTCTTTTACTTGCTCTTTAGGTTGCTCTGATGTTGGAGTATTTTTATCTGAATTCGGCTGTTCTGATTTAGGTTGTTCCGGTTTTACCTCTTTAAATTTCACTGTTTGACCCTTATCTTCAATGTCAACGTGAATAGCAACTAAGACATTGTCTTGATACAGTTCTTCAAACACAACTACTTCTTTACCTTGTAATGCAGAAGCATTAAATATGAAATCTAATGTGATAGAACCATTTTTTTCTTTTGTAGTAAACTTGGATTCTGCTGTTACTTCTTTACCATCAACTAATAATGGTTTGTTTGTTGCTTTATCCATTAGTTTGCCTTTTACAACGTACTCTTTACCCACGATTAAGTCTTTGTATTCCACTTTATCTTGGATAGTTATAGATTTTGTAGCGTCTAATTCTTTAGAACCATCAGCTTTGTTTGTAGCTGTTGTTTTTATTGAAGGCTCTACAAATCGAACTGTTTGACCTACATCGTTAATGTCAGAGTGAGTTGCAATTACTTGACCCTCATGTAATAAGTCTTCAAACACGACTACTTCTCTTCCTTGCTGTTCAGCACCAACGAAAGTAAAGTCTAATGTTACAAAACCACTCTTTTCTTTTGCAATGAACTTAGTCTCTGCTGTTATTTCTTTACCATCAATTAATAATGGTTTGTTAATAGCTTTGTTCATTAATTTACCTTTTACAGTGTACTCTTTACCAACAACTAAGTTAGTATACTCTACTTTATCTTGAATAGTGATAGAATCCTTTGAATGAATCTCTTTTCCACCATCAGCTTTGTTTGTAGCAGTTGTTTTTACTGACGGCTTAACGAACTTAACTGTTTGACCTTTATCATTGATATCAACATGTGTAGTAACAACTTTTCCGTCTTTCAGTAACTCTTCGAATACTACTACTTCTTTTTCTTCTAAACCAGTTGCATCAAAAGTGAAATCTAGTGTAATAGAACCGTTTGCTTCTTTTGGTGTAAACTTAGTTTCAGCAGTTACTTCTTTACCATTTACAACTAATGGCTTATTAGTCTCTTTATCCATTAATTTACCTTTTAAAGTGTACTCTTTACCTACTTGTAGGTCTTTGTATTCCACTTTATCTTGAATTGTTACAGACTTAGACGTGTGCATTTCTTTTGTACCATCTTTTTTATCAGTTGCTATTGTTTTAATTGAAGGAATCTTCTCATCTTTGACGATGTGTTTAATAATTTGACCATTCTCTTTGATTTCAAAAGAAAACGTCTCTTCATTTAAGATATAACCTTTTGGTGCAACAGTTTCTTTATACGTGTATTTTCCAAATGGTAACTTTTCAAATTTAGCGATACCTTTATCATCTGTTTTACCTTTTACTACTTCTTTCCCTGCTTCGTTATAAATCGTAAATTCTGCATTTGGAAGCTTGTTGTTTCCATCAGCTACATCTACCTTTGTAATTTCCAGATCACCTTTGATAAGATGATTAACTGCTAATAGCTCAATAATTCTTCCATGTTCCTTTATTTCGAACACAATTGGTTCTGTGACAAGAACGTAACCATTTGGAGAAGTCTTTTCTACAAATGAATACTTACCATACGCTAAATCTTTAACGTTAATCTCGCCATTTTTATCTGTCTTATAATCCCCAATTACTTTTCCACTTGCATCTTTTAACTCGAATACTGCACCTTCTAATTTTTTACTTATATCCTCATTATCTACTTTTAATAGTTTTACACTACCTTTTACTTCAGTGTTTTCTACTGTAAAAGTAAGTGTTTTATTGTGCTCTTTAATTTCAAAAGGATACTTTGTTTTATTTCCAATATATCCATTTGGTGTTTTTGTCTCTAAGAAATAATACTTACCAAATGTAAGGCCTTCAACATTTGCAATTCCATTTTCTTTTGTTACTGCCTTTTTCACTTCTTTTCCATCTTCAGTAAAAACAGTGAATTCAACATTAGGTAGCACTTTACCTGAATCACTAAGTTTTTTTATTTCAATGTTCCCTTTTGCCTTGTTGTTTACTATTTGAACAGCTCCTGTTTCTCCTGTCTTAACCTCAATAGTTTGTGGTTTATCTCCTAAAACATAGCCTGTTGGCGCTTTTATTTCTTTTACAGTATAAGTACCAATTGGTAGATTATTTAATCCTGCAGTACCATCAGCACCAGTTGTGATTTTTCCAACTGATTCATTATTTGCATTAAAGACCTCAAATACCGCACCAGCTAATACTTCTCCATTTTCTCCAACCTTTTTAATTTTTAAAGAACCAGCAGCTTCCCAATTTACTGCAAGGTCACTACTAAGCTTTTCTTCATTTCTTTCTAATAGTACTGTAGCATTCTGAACAGTATCCGTACCGCGGTAAGCAATTGCTTGAACTTTTGTTAAGTTTGCAGCAACACTTAGATTAAATTCACCTGTTTGTGTATCTTTAGGAATTTGGATACGGAATTTTTCCCCAACTGAAAGCTGATCTTTCACTTCTCCATTTTCACTAACAATTTTAACTCCATTAGGTGCATTTTTCGCCACTACTTTATAAGAACCACTCTTAGCATTTGTTTGTACTGTGTATAGGTTTGTTTCAAAGAACTCACCCTTTAGTTCTGCCTTTTGCTTTTCAGCAGGAATCACATTCATAAAAATATCTTGAGTATCTTCACTTGTATTTGCAGCATTAATAATTGTCTTAGCCGCTTTTTCAACATTTTTATTTTCATGCTTTAATTCATTTACATCAAGTTGACCTAATGCATTCCAAACCGCAAGCTGAGTTGCATAATGTGCTTCATTCTGATTCGCTACCCCCAGTTGTTCTACACTTTTTTGCGGGAAACCATTTAATAGTACCCTATATACTACATTATCCGTCTTCCCCATTTCAGGAAGATCTTCACCATTTGGAGATTTTAATCCAAGAGTTAAGCAATAAGCAATTTGACCGCTTGAATTTTTAATAATTTCTGTTCGGATGTACTTACCTAGGCTATTACTATAGCTCCAGTCCATTGAATATTTTTCATGCGTCATAACCTCTGCACTAGCCCTTGGTAAAAACACATTAAGGCATAATGCTAGTACTGATAATAATGTAAAAACTCTTATAATAACTCTCTTGCCCAATTTTGAAACCTCCCTAAAATAAATTAATCCGATTGTATATCGCAATATCTAAAACATTCACGACCAACCCGAGTATCATTATAAAACAAAAAATTACAAATATTAAACCAATTTAATTAAAGAGTCAAAAAATTTACACATTTTAATGTTTTTCAAGTTTTTAATCACATTAACCATTTACAAATTTCCAAAAAAGGCCTTAATTAACAAAACTAATATGTATGTTAAGTATGTAAATACCCAGTTCTTTTTGCTCAAGTTATTAACCTTTTATCCAATACATAAGTTCCTATCTAATTCGATTTTTTTTGAATACGTTATGCAGTTTTCTAGGGACTATTTTGGGGTCCTTTCGTTTGTTACCATCTTCAAGTCCTGCAACATCATAAGCTTTGCTATGTATCTTTAACAACCACCCAAATACGCATGGACAATTGTCCAAAAATATACAAATAAATATAATATCGAGAGCAATAGGATTAAAATAAGGAGTGACTGTCTTTGTATCGTCAAACATTTGAAGATTGTGTATGGGATTGCATTATGAAAGGTGGACATAGGTTTGAATGTGAAGATATATGTCGTATGAATCCATCTAGTGCCAATTTTTACGGGTACAACTCCTACTTACAGCCAACAGTTTATTCTTCCATTTTCCCAATAGATCCAGAGTGCTAAGCCCAGTGCATAAGGAATGGTCATAGTCCCTTGTTCTGTCAAAGTGCTTGCAGAGAGAATCCATGGTAAAAATATTTTAATTCAATAAATAAGTAAAGAAACTATCTTATCTAAGATGGTTTTTTATTTTCACACACAAGATTGTTACGAATTTAGGGCCTATTTTTTACAAATAAAAAAGATGACTCATTTCTGAGCCATCTTGAATAAATAATTCGCTATATTCTTAACTGTTTCCGCAGAATATTCGTTTACAACAATAACTTTAATTCCCCAAAATTCCTTCATTCCGATTTTCCTCTCAGCCTTTTTAATACTCTTTTATCATTTTAGCCCAGAAGACTCCTTCCTCAAGGAACGCGAAGTGAGTAGGTGGGAGATCAATTGGCTAAAATAATAAAATGGTTCTGGTGCAAAAACCATTTGATAGAGACATAGAACCTACATGGATTGTTCAATTACAGATTATGATCCAATTCCAAACAACTTATATATGAATCCGACTTCATTTTGGGCAGACTTCACCTGTGGGTGAAGTTGTCCTTTTTCATCATGTGCATGGCTTCAACGCCACTCAATATAAAAGTGGATGTTTCATACGACTTGAATCCTAACATAGAACGCACACGTTTCTTAATGAAACGGTGATCCTGTTCCACTATATTATTGAGATACTTAACTTGCCTTATTTGTATGCCTTCAGGCATACGTTTCTCTTCTTTTAGCTCTTGAATCACTACGGGATAGGCTGGTTTTTTGTCTACTGTTATAACACGAGGTTTACAAATATGAGAAGCAGCCAAGGCTTTCTTGAAAAAGCGCTTGGCTGTTTGTTTATCTCTTGATTCACTTAGATAAAAATCAACGGTATTCCCTTCTGAATCGACTGCGCGATATAAATACATCCATTGATCTTTTACTTTCACATACGTTTCATCGACTCTCTAGGAATCATTTGTCGTCTTAAGATGACGTCGTACTCTTTCATCTAATTCAGGTCCATATTGATGCACCAAACGCATAATGGTGGTGTGAGCAATAGACAAACCTCGTTCGTCCATCATTTCTACCAAATCACGAAAACTTAGATTGTACCGTTAATAAGATAATATCAGGCTGATATTGCTTCCGTTTGAACATTTTTTCCTTTTCCATACTGATCACACACCTTTTATAGAGTTGTACTATTATTATGTCCAAGATTTAGAGATTCGTTGCAATTTCCCTAGAGTTTTTGCACCAGAACCGTATTTACTATCT
Organism: Bacillus nitratireducens; assembly: GCF_001884135.1. Taxonomy (GTDB): domain Bacteria; phylum Bacillota; class Bacilli; order Bacillales; family Bacillaceae_G; genus Bacillus_A; species Bacillus_A nitratireducens. The sequence continues at coordinate 107,988 of NZ_MAOC01000069.1, forward strand.
TAACGTTTTTACTCTTGTATCTATCTAGCACTAAAAAAGTCCCCAATCTAACTTAGGGACTTTTTCGATATATTTACAGGGATTACCTTTTCTATTAAATTAGATCTTACTCTCTATTACAGTTGTCTTGTCCCGATGAACATTTGAAATATTTTTGGTCATCAAACTGACTATTACTAAAACTACAATATTCACAAATAAAGCGATAATTCCTTCATTCAAATCTTTAATTACCTGAGGAAAATCAGGGAATATTTTGCCAATACCGAGGTTTCCTAAGTCCATAATTGAGACTAACAATCCGCCTGTAATAATCCCAGCAAAAGCCCCTTGTTTAGTCACAAAGTTCTTTCTCATCAAACTCGCAAAAAATGCTGGAGCGAGTTGCGTAATGAAATTATAAGCAATTAGAGCTAGACTAAACAGGGTATTCCCTCCTTTAAAGGTCAAGTAAATTCCCACAAGAGAAATAAACGGAACTAAGTATTTTACCAATTTTCCAAGCTGTTTTTCCGTTACAGATGGATTAAATACTTGATATATATTTTTGGCAAGCAATGTTGATATTGCCATTAATAATAATGAACTTGGTACTAGTGCTGCTAACACTCCCGCTCCGCCAATTACCCCAACAAACCACGGATCAAAAGCTTGTTTAGACAGTTGCAGCAAAATAGAATCAATATCACTACCTCTTAATCCTGGCATCCGTAAGATTGCAGCAAATCCGACGAAAAAGGCAAATAGTAAAATTAATTGATACATTGGCATTAAAATTGCATTTTTTCGTAATGCTTTTTCACTTGATGCAGCAAAAATGGGGGAAAAACCATGTGGCCACATATAAAATCCAATAGAACTTAATATTACCGTCGATATATACCATGATATACTCATTCCCTGTTCAGGTAGTATGGTAAAGTTCGGTTTTACTTTTTCAATTGCCTCATACATAGGTTGAATCCCACCATAATAATGAGTAGGAAAATAAATCCCTAAAAATACGACAATCCCAAGAATCAGAATATCCTTTAGGATCGATGTTTGTGCAGAGCCATGAATACCGGAAACCATTACAAAAATAGTTACCCCTATCGCTCCAAACCAAATGGCTGTTGTAGAAGATATGGCACCGTAAGATGTTGCAGAAACGATATATCCTAGTCCCTTCAATTGCAGCACTAAATAGCATGTACAGGCTATAACACCAATAACTGCAACAAGTACCCCAAGATAAGGACTTTGATATTTTTTAACAAAAAAGTCCGATTGTGAAACTAAATTATGTTTCTTTGCATACCTCCAAATAACAGGAAAGGTCCAGTAGGAGATTACTGTTGCTAAACAACCGTATGTTATAATACTAAAGATAGAGCCTCCCTCCCCATAAGCTGAACCACTTGCCCCTAAAAAGGTAAAGGTAGTATACATTTCGCCTGCAGACAGAAGGAAAATCAACAGGGCTCCCATTCCACGACCTCCAACCGACCATTGCTCTAAATCCATTTCTTGTCCTTTTTTAGCACGAATACTAATCAAAATGGGGATGACGAAAAAACATAAAATGAAAAACACGGCAATATTCATTTTGAATCCCCTTTCTGGTTAACAGGATCTATTTTATAAATAATCGCTAAGATAGCTGTGGTTATAAGTGACCAGAGTACAATCCAAAAGTGGAAGAATGGCATTCCAAAAACATAAGGACTCACCTTATTTGTAAATAAAGCACCTGCAATAAATCCCAAAAATGGAATAATGCTAAGCCAATGTATGATTTTCATACTTTTATCCCCCTAATACGCTAGGTTTAACATCTTATAAGTACCGTGCACAAATAACTGTACTCCATATTGTAAAGCTTGTTCATCAATAGTAAATTTTGGATGATGGTGAGGATAGATAATTCCTTTTTCTTCATTACGAGCCCCTATAAAAATATAAGATGCTGGAGTCATATGTTGATAGGCAGAGAAATCTTCACTCCCCATAATTGGTTTTAAAATCTCTCGATTGTTTTCACTAAATATTTCACATACTGTCTCATCCATCAATCTTGTTACTTCTTCATTATTTATAGTCGGAGCATAGCCAAACTGATAATTGAATTCATATGTAGCTCCATGCGCTTCTGTAATTCCTTTTACTATTCGTTCGATAAAAGTTGGAACCTTTTCTCTCAGTTCCGGATTAAAACTTCTAACAGATCCCCCAATACTTATCTTATCTGGGATAACATTAATCGCACCTCCCGCATTAAACTGAGTCACTGAAATTACAAGCGTTTCCTGAGCATCTCGATATCTCGAAACAATGTGTTGGAGATTGGTAACAACCTGAGTCCCAATTACAATGGGGTCAATGGTTAATTCAGGTTGCGATGCGTGTCCTCCTTCACCCAACACCTTAATATTAAAAGTATCTGCTCCAGCCATCATTGGACCGTAACTCAAGCCAATCTTCCCCAAAGGAAGCGCCGACGAAAGATGACTTCCAATAATCATATCTACTCCATTTAGCACACCAGCTTGCACTAGTTCTTGAGCACCACCAGGTGGGAGTTCTTCAGCGTGTTGAAATATAAAACGCACCTCCCCTTCAATTTGATTTTTTAATTGTGTAAGAACCCATGCCGTACCCAGTAGTATTGCCGTATGTCCATCATGTCCACAAGCATGCATTACGCCTATCTTCTGTGACACAAAATCAAAATCATTCTCCTCCACAATTGGAAGCGCATCCATATCTGCTCTTAATGCAATTACCTTTCCTGGTTGATTACCAATTAAGCGGGCCATAACACTTGTTTTTGTCGGGCGCGAAATTTCTAAATTACCAAAAGTTTGTAGCGTTTCAAAAACAAATTGTGCAGTATTTTCTTCTTGAAATGATAGTTCAGGGTATTTGTGTAAATGTCTCCTCCATCTAACAACTTCGCCTTGAATATTTTCAATTAAATTATGAATTCTTTCTATTTGAGACACATATTTCAGCTCCTTTTCAATTTAAATTTCATTAGAAATTTTATTTTCGGTTCATTTAAGGAAAAAATTCCTTAAATGAAGTATATTAGTTATTTTTATAAATTTCAATATTTTCAGACGAATAAATATTATATTCATTACAAAACAAATAAGCACCCTAATGGATGCTTATAACAATCGATAAATTTTACTTGGTCTTCCACGTGTAGCATAGGTCTCTTGACCAATACATTGTGCCAAATCAACTTCACACATATCCGTAACAATACGTCTCACATTCCGTTCTGTCATCTCAAGATGTGCCGCTAATTCCTTTGTTGTGAAGCAACTCCATTTCATTTTATCTATAAGGGCCGATATTTTTTTGTACGTTTTCACACTGATATTCCCTTTTTTTAATTTCTCTAAAAGGACTTCACTTTGGGTACGACTTGTAAAGCATAATTCTTTTTTATCACCCGGCGATTCAACAATTTTACCATCATCTTGAACGATTACAATCCCACGCTTCTTCATTCCCTTAGAATGCTGAATTGCACGAAAAGCATTAATTTCTGCCGAATATGCAGTCTCACCAAAGCCAATTCCAACGGCAACAGTTGTATCTGCTTCAAACGCTAATTTCTGAACGGCATCTTGCAGCATCTGTATTTCTCTTTCGATTGCGCCACGAGAACTAAAAATCATATATCTACCGTTTCCCTTATCTGAAAAAGACCCTTTAATTGTTTCACCAAGCTGAATCAATATTTCTTTCAATCTAATCTCCAAATATTGCAAATGATATGGAGTCTTCATTTCCTCCGCAACTTTATTAAAATACTCAATTTCAATGATTTCGACACCGATTTGTGCATCTTTAAAATAGGAGGCTTTTACTTTCTCAGAAAGTATTCTAAGCGTCTGTCGAATTTCCATCTTACTCATCGACATCTTGTAAGATGGGATTCCATGCTCTCTTAGAGAATCACATACTGATGGGAAACAAGTTAAGGCTCCTGATGTTTTACCTTTTTCCCATAAATCCATATGAAAATTCAATAATTCCTCCATATCAATATCCAAATCAAATACTTTCGTATAAATCTGTGGTTTCTTTATATGTAACTGTGATAAAGCTTCTTCACTAATATTATTTAAAGACATAGTATCGATACTTAGTTTCTCAATAATTCTCCCTTGTTCATAGACCATCTCTAATAGAGATTTATACAAACCTGATTCTGTTGCAGGAACATAAACCATTATTTTATCGGTGCCTATATATTTTTTTGCAATTTCATAGGGAAGTGGCCCTGAAAAAAGCCATGCATGGACATGGGGAACGTGTTCAATTACAATTTGCTCTATCTCCTCTATTTTTTCATAAGTATAAGGGATAAATTCCAAATCATGTTTGAATTCTTCTACCATGCTTAAAATTTGCTCTATAGAACTTTTTAGACCGACTAATCCGATTTTATACATACTATATTCACTGCCTTTACAATATACTCTTGTAGGCTATACCTCACATTTTATAGGATACATATAGTATACTAAAAAACCTAGACTTACGCTTGCCAAACATTCATCTCTCACCTGAAGTTCCTGTTTTATACCTTTACATTTCCCAATAGAGAATCCTTTCTCAAAAGTATTTTTTAGGACTTCAGATATACCTTTTGCATAATCTGGCATACAAGCACATGCAATTCATCTAACTTCTTCCAACAATCTTCAACATCAGCTGACCATTTCCCCCGAGCTATACATGAGATAAAAAGGTGTAAGAAATTAATCTACTAACCTCCTTTCGCCTTCTCTCTTACTCTCTAACAATACCCAATTCTGGTTCGAAAATAAGCCCAAAGAATTAATTAATTCCTTGGGCTTATTTTTAAAGTTAGGAAGCTACATTCTTTCTTTCTATTAATAATTTCACAGAACATGACCATCGACATGTATAGCGAAAGACACTTTTCCTAATCCACAAGATTTCAAAGCCTTCGTCTTGACTCACGTTTAGTAACAGGCATCGAAACCACTCATTATTGATGACTGCAAAAAACTTGTCTTCCTCAACCATAAATCTTTTATATTTCAATTAACTTTGCAACAGAAGTTTATAAAGCATATCGAATTATTGATTCACAGCTTTGACTACAAGTGCTGCGTATGCTTCTGCACCTACTTTGGTTAAATGCACACCATCAGATGCAAAGTAGTCTCTCTTTCCAGCACTTGCTACATACCAATCGACTAGATTTACATTCGGATATTTAGATGCTGTCACTTTCAATCTCTCATTCACGATTGATTCCCACGGACGTGGTACCCTCGTATTAATAAATATCATTTTACGTTCATTTCCAATTAATTCTATTAATGATACAAGTTGCTCCGTAGTAAAGGCTCCATTTGTACCTAACCCAATAATGACATAGTTTCCTAAATTCCCTTCATTTTTTAACTGTTCAACTACAGGAATCGCTTTTGACAGCTGGCGACCAATTTGTGCATCAATCCTAATATCAGGAAAAGCATTTTTTAAATATGGAGCAATATCAATCATAACGGAATCGCCTATCGCTGTAACGTTGGGAGAACTTTTAGGTTGCACAGAATTTACTTCTTTTGATTCTTCTTGATTTTTGGGCGTCTCTTGAGCTGGATTTTCCCGAATTGCAACTGGATGTTTCGCTGGTTGTGTTTGTACTGCTTCCACCTTATCTAGTTGAGGATTCTCCTTAGCCTTACTAACTTTTGATAACCCAAAAACGGCTATTGACGAAACGAATACTGCACAAATTAAAGCTAACTTAACACTTAAAGCGACATTTTGAAGCCTTAAATTCTTAAATTGAATATTTCGGAGCGCACCTTGTCGGATTGGTTTTTCAATATACTTCCATGAAATTTGCGCAATCATTATAATTAGAATAAATTGAAGAATTGCTCTTATTAGTGAAAAATCTCCAGCATTTACTTTTGGAGTCGTCAATGTAAGAATTGGATAATGCCAAAGATATATGCCATACGACCTTATTCCTATCCAACGTAAAGGTCTAAATCGTAAAAATTGAGCGATACGGCTCGCTGGATGAGCAAGATTTGCCACTAACAATGCTGTTGCAATTGATAAGAGAACCATTCCTCCATTGTATAGAAACGGATCATATTGATTCGTCTTCCAAAACATAAGTAATATAATAATAAGAGCAGTTCCTCCCACTACATCAAGAATGAGACGCGCCTTTGGAATAATTTTATTTGCAAGCCTATTGCTTGGCCAAATTAAGGCAAGTGCCGCTCCAATAAGTAAGGAAAAGGCCCTCGTATCTGTGCCATAATAAATTCTACTCGGATCAGCTCCAGGTTCATACAAAATTGCCATCGCTAAAGCTGAAGCAACAGCTCCCAGACAAATCAATAAAATCATACGGGATTGTTTTTTTATGTGGTAAAGTCCTAAACTAATGATAAACGGCCAGACAACATAGAATTGTTCCTCAACTGCTAACGACCAAAAATGATTCAATGGAGAAAGCTGGTTAAAATTATCAAAGTACGATAATTTATGATAAATATACCACCAGTTACTAACATAAAATAACGCCGCTAATGAATCTCCACGCATTTTCTCAAGTAAAGAGCTATGAAAAATCGTAATCCAGGCCAACGTTATAACGAGCATAACAAACATTGCTGGAAGCAATCTCCTTGCCCTACTAAGCCAGAATTTCTTCAAATCAATTCTCTTATTTCTCTTCCACTCCATCGCTAGAATATCTGTAATTAAATAACCTGAGAGTACAAAAAATACAGTAACCCCTAAAAATCCTCCAGGCATCCAATTAAAATTAATATGATACAAAATAACACCTAGTATAGCTAGGCCCCTTAGACTGTCCAATCCAACCATATAACGACTATTTTTTTCAAAAGGTTTAGTCACCTACAATCACCTCTATTTCTTGGAAATTAGGTAAATAATAGCGGTATAATATGCTATTAATTTCCCGCCTACTCACTTCGCGTTCCTTGAGGAAGGATTCTTCTTGGCTAAAATGATAAAACGATGATTTTGTTCTACTATGTTAATTAAATATTTTATCCTTCGGGTTTTGGTGCCCATTGATATCCTTTTTTCTTCCTTCAACTGTTCGATAGCAATTGGATAAGCAGGACTCTTATCGCCTGTTATAACACGAGGCTTTGAAACATGAAAAGACTGCAAAGCTTTCTTGAAAAAGCACTTTGCAGCCTTATAATTTCTAGATTTACTCAAATAAAAGTCAATCGTGTTTCCTTCAGAATCAACGGCACAATATAAATACATCCACCGTCCTTTTATTTTTATGTATGTTTCGTCCACTCTCCATGAGTTATTCATTCGTTTGAGATGACGCCAAATTCATGCTATCGGTAAAATGATATATGTTGTAAAGAACAAGACACTAAAACATCTGAACACGAACCTATACGGTCTGTCGTAAGTGTGGTGATGGCACACCCCAACCTTGCACGTCAGCGATACCAGAAATGGAATTCGCCTTTGGTAGCAAGAATCCTACTGATGTTAGTCAGCTTGCCCCTTTAGGCATGAGAGTGTCAACTCAAACATCATATAGAACCAAGTTTATTTTATCTAGACTATAATAGCTTAGTCGCTCACAACAAGAGAGGAGAGCATTTACATTTTGCTTATTTATTTTACCACTTGAACAGATACTGGTTTCCAGCCCTGATTCTCTACCCAATCAATATCAATCTTATATTTTTTATTACTTTGCTTATCTCGTACATTACCGTAGGCTTTATTATTACCATTATTCCCAATAAAATCAAAAATCAATTGACTCTCTGGAACATCAACAGCATAAGAAATTGCTTTTTTCATCTCATTCCAATCTACTGTTCCTTCTTTAAATTGCATTGCAGGTTTTGCTCCTTGCTCTGTACCAATTGCCTTCCAAGAAGAATTAGTTTGAGAACCCTTTTCTTGAGATATCGTTTTTTCTCCCTCTTTATTTTCATTTTCGTTCGTTTTTACAGGTTCTTCTATTTTTTGTTTCTCTTCTAAATGTGCTGTTTCTTTATCTTCGTTTTTCTTTTCTTCTACCTTTGTCGCCTTTTTATCTTCGTTCTCCTTCTCTTCTATCTTTGCTGCTTCTTTATCTTCGTTCTTCTTCTCTTCTATCTTTGCTGCTTCTTTATCTTCGTTTTTCTTTTCTTCTATCTTTGCTGCTTCTTTATCTTCGTTCTTCTTCTCTTCTATCTTTGTTACTTTCTTTTCTTGAGCAATTGCTTTCTTTGATGTATCAGAAGTGAAAAACAACTGATACGTCACTATGCCAACTGTTACTATTACCACACTAAATGCGATATTAAATATCCCCTTATTACGACGATTTTGTTGTTTTGCTTGAAACCTGCTTCCTTGTCCCATTTTTCAAACCTCCGTGTTTATTTTCGCAACTAATCTTTACGTATTCTTCCTAAGAATCTTAATATTTTTATTAAATAATGAAAATATTAAGGTTTGTGCGTTTTCAAGTATCTGATATATGTTATTCAAAAATAGTTTAATAAATTAAAGATTAATAAGCCTCTTCTTCACCGATTTATAATTTTTAAAATCAACTGCCCTCTTTAGTTTGCGCTTTCTAATGGATATGCCGTGAAACCAAAAGAGATTTCATCTTCTTTTCAGAATAACTTTCGTCACTAGGGAATTCTATTATTCCTAATCTAACCTTTAATTCGCTTTCATGACAAAACGATTCTTTATGAAGCCCCCTTATCTTTTGTATAAAGCGCTTTTATTTTTTTCAACATAGAGCAATATTTCTTTGTTTATAACCTTCTTAAAAGCTTCTTCTCTACTGTAAAAGTCTTTTAAACTATACAATCCATATCATTTAATATGTAACGTTTCTATTAATTACACCTCGTTTTCCAGATAATAACGTTATTTCTGAATGTTTGATTTATTATGAATACACATTCCTACTTACTTGAATTATAAATTGCGCTTATCTATAATACATTTTATTATTAATAACTTCAATAATGAATATGTACATATTTCTTTTTATAACTCAACTCCTTCAAATCGTATTTTTCTAGAGTTTGCTGCAATTCATTTTGTTCATATGGAATATGTTTATCTGTCTGTACATCTTCAACATCTCCTCCACCTGCTAATAATCTCTTGTACTTAAAAGAGTGCCCTGTTAATAATGGTGTAATCATTTTGTATGGCCTTCCTTTTGTTTGATTACTTGTATCATAAACAAGTATCTGAAGTTGATATGTAGTCTACTTTACTGATAAAACTAACAAATAAATAAGGAAACCTACATGTTCGTAATAGTGATTTTTAAATTATATATATTCATATGAATTTATTAATATGTAATATTGCATATTAGGGGTTGCCTGTATCTTTATGATATTGCTGTATTTATAATACTTATATCTTCATGCTTAGAAAGGAATAAAAAATGAAAAAAATCACATCAACACTATGTATAGCCGGAATGACTTTAACTATTTTAGGAGTAGCTCCTCAAAGTAGTTTTGCTCATCTCGATCAAATTGATTTAACTGAGAATGATCCTATTACCGCTCGATGGTCTGCAGAAGCTCCGTATCATTCTGATAAAAGTACACATTTATGGATTGCAAAACAAGCTATTGAAATTATGAAAACAGAATCTAATGTTGAAGCAAATAAGCAGGCTGTGGACTTCTTAAATTATCCGCAATATAAAGATCTATTTTCTAAAGGATTATATGATGCAGATTATAATGCAGAATTTAACGATGGTGGAACGGGAATAGGCGGCGTTTTTAAAGGTGGATGGAAATCCCATTTTTATGATCCTGATACTAAAGAAAATTATAGAGGAGAAACAAATCCAACGGCCCTTACACAAGGCAAGCAATACTTTTATGAATCTGGAGAACATTTACGAAATAAAGACTATGAAAAAGCTTTCTATTACTTAGGGATAGCCACGCACTACTTTACAGATGCGACACAACCTATGCATGCAGCAAATTTTACCGCAATTGATACGAGAGCTATAAAATATCATAGCTATTTTGAAAATTATATTACAACCATTCAAGATCAATTTGCAGTCACTACTGGAGGGAATTATAACGACTCTCTATCTACACCTGAAGAATGGATTGATTATGCAGCCCGAGTAGCTAAACCTGAAATTCAAAATATCGCTAATGATAAAACATTTGAGTATTACAATAGCGGTAAGGCGCAATTGTGGCAAGAAATGGTTACCCCAGCTGTGCAGCGAAGCTTAGGAGAATCTCAGCGTAATACAGCAGGTTTCCTAAATCTTTGGTTTAAAACGTTTACTAAAAATGTGCAAGCTCCAAGTTTAGAAACTGCACAAATCTATGATATAGCAGGAAATGTTATAGAAGCAGGGAAAAACTATTATATCGTACCAAGTGAATCTCCTTTTCAAGGTCTAACGTTTGAATGGTATGTAGCAAATCGTTACGATTATGTTTTACTTGCAAATAATAAGAACAATGCTTTATCTGGTACACCTATAGAATTTGTATTTTACAAAGATAATGATGCAAAGCTACACCACGGTGAAAGCGTATACCTTCGCATGAAGCATTCTAATTATGATCAATATCAATATTTAAATTGGTCCAAATATTCTATTTGGGTTCACCTTGCTAAGAAATCTGATAGTTTAGCAGACTTTAAAATTCAAATTAACCCGGATAACCCTACAGAATATAATATTTTTACAGATGGTTATCCATTAAATTATGAGAATATAAATGCAGAGAAAAGTTGGATTGTACTAGGTGAAAAAACACAAAAACCTAGTACATGGAAGTTTGTACCTTTCAGATAACCTAAACACACTCGTTCCTAATCAGAACGAGTGTGTTTTTTGTTTTGAGGTATTTGTTTTTCTTAAGTTGATGGATGTGGGATCACCATACATGCCCATCAACTTAAGAACGGAAACAGTTTGATCAACTTAGGGGGAACAACCTTGTTCAATCAGATGGTAAAAGCTGTACCGAATTTATTTGCGATTGGAAATTTATTGGGCGGTGTTTTTTCAATTACCATGAATATGAGTGACTACTTGGGAGTAGCCTTCATTTTAATTTTCTTTTCAGCTGTTTTTGATCTTCTTGATGGAAAGATTGCGAGAAAATTAAAAGTGAACAGTAAATAAGGAACAAGGTTTAAGCATTAGCTAGTAATTGTTGAAGTTCATTGTACATTGAAAAGGCGGAGTCTCTTTGAAGACTTCGCCTTTGTTTATATAGGGCATGAATGGTCTCGATACCTTTTATCGTACGTGAAGCATGACTAAGATTTTGAAATCCTGCAGATTTGGCAAAACGTCTCTTTACATGCCAATGATCCTGTTCAATAAGATGGCTTAAATTTTTGAGTCTACAATGGATTGTAGTTTGATAAACCGAGAGACCCTTTAGAATAGAAATCACTTTTGACACAAAACAATGATTCTATATGGTGTAGTTTGAGCTGGTATACTCATTGTTGTAAAACCATAAATAGCTATTAAATTTCGATTTACAAGATTACCTGTGAAGATTTGACCATTTGTTAATAAAATTTGAGTAGAAGGAGAAATATTTAATTTTAATTTTCCATCACTACTCTCCAACTGTTCATTAAAATAGTCTACTTTTACATTTTGATGGGGTGTATATTTTGCCATAACAATCGCTTGAAATTGTGGTGGGAAAATGAGAGGCGCAGGGACGTTGGCATCGTAAAACCCAGTTACTTTATCTCCTACTACTACCGTTGCAAAGTCGATAAAATACGTATTTGGTTTCACTACAAAATTTATTAGATTCCCATAACCATTATCTACGGACATTAATTTATTACATCCTATATCTTCGTTTGATCCTGTTACAAAATCGTTAATCATAGTTATTGTACCTTCAAATGATTGAAATTTTTTCATTCAAATACCTCTTTTGTTTATATAATTAAACCTCTATCGTTACTCTATAATTTTTAAAAACATGTAAATAAAATAATCCTTCTCGTATCAATTCCAAAAATAACCCAAAACCTACCGTTCCATCTAAAACCAGCAACAGACCTTGGTCCTACAAAAATTGGGAAATACCAAAACTGTTCACCATTACTAAGCCATATATAAGTATTTCGAAATAAACATAATGCAATTGCTCCTGAATCAACAGCAAATGGTGAAGCTGTTGATTGTTGAGGAATAAATGATGGGGGAGGAGATGTTGGAGCTTGTGAACTTTGCTGTCCTGGAAAACTTGGTGCACCCGGAAAACCTGGTCCTCAGATTCCAGGTATACCTGGAATCTGAGGACCAGGGAATTGACGATCGAAGTATTGATCATAATTTATATAAGGATAATATATTGACTCATTATACATTTAAAAGTCACCTCTTTATTTTTAAAACCTTCTAAATTATTAATATGTAATGTTGTTCGTATAGGATGCTTATTCGCTTCCTATACGAACAATATTTTAAACAAAACAAATATCAAACAGGAAAGTATACCCCTGCCCTTTGTTTTTCGGTATGAAGTAATGATATAAAATTTTTGTTTTGGGGATACTTCAAAATATTAGCCTGATGGGCATGGGGGACCGCCACATACCCATCAAGCTAAAGATGGGTATTCCATGAACTTCCGTTCTTGATGCCCACATGCTTGATATTTTTTTATTTGTTTTTAAAGTTTTCTTTTGATTAAAAGGGAAAATACACGCTGTAAAAATAAAACAGCACATCGGTTAAAACGTTGATTAAGTCTTTCTGAACTCATAATTGTAGCTGTATTTGCACAAAGCTGACTACATAATCGAGTAAGAGAATCGCTTGCTACATGTTGACTAATCCAGATACATAAAGCAGCTAAATCTTTTGCGCCATACTTACTTTTACGTTTTACAAAACCTGTCTCTTGTGCAAAAGGTTATCTTAGTTGATTCACCGCAATACAAAATCCACAATAATTGAGGGCAAACGTTTTATGTTACAGCTAGTAATGGATATATAATTGTACTCTAATAAAACAATCAACCGCTAGAGATAGTATAGTGAAAAATCGAATAATTTAATACCATTGCGGGGCAAAACTTTATAGAAGAGCAGTAAAATAAATAACCGGTTTCTTAAGATACAGGGAACAGGTTATTCTGTGCCAAAACGTATAATTTTCTTTTTGAGCTGGTGCCTCTTCTTCGTTGACTACCTAAAAACAAGCCGAAAAATTTACATCTGGATGTGAATTTTTCGGCTTGTTTTTGAATTGAAGAAATAATAATAAAACTCTATTTTGTTATTATTTTTGACAGTTTACTATATAGCAAGGTAGGAGATAAATAATTTGAATCCTAGACATGGTCTGTTAATCTCCCCTTTATACCAATATCCTTTTAAATTACTCTAATAAATGAACTTTATTTTATTTTTATCTTATCTTTACCTTATCTTTAAAATTTTATATTAAACTTTACATCTAAAAGAAAAGATTTCGAGTCTAAAAAAGCAGGGGTAAAGGTGATTATTGCATCTTTTATAAATAACCAACCACCACCATTGAAAATGCAATTTTTTATACAAGGAGGAGTAATATATGAAGAATAAGAGTAAAAAACAAGTTATTATATTATTTTTTATTAGTATTTTAGGTTTAGGAACAATCATTGGGATACTATATTTTAATCATAAAACTAATATTCATAGAAATAAAGCGCTCGCTACCGAAGAACGTTTATTGCAATATGAGCCCATTATGAAAAAAGAATTAGAAAAATATAATTTAGGAGAAAAAACAGCACTTTTGTTAGGAATTATGTACCAAGAGAGTAGAGGTGAGGGCAACGACCCTATGCAGTCCTCTGAATCACTTGGATTAAAGCCAAATGAAATACAAGAGATAAACTTGAGCATTAAACAAGGGGTAAAGCACTTTGCTCAAATGTACAAATATGGAACAGAAAAAGGTGTTAGCATGGATACAATTATTCAAAGCTATAATATGGGACCAGGGTATATTGATTTTATTTCCAGTCAAGAGGCTAAACAACACTCAGACGATTCGGCTAAAAAGTTTTCTAAGATGAAAGTTGATCAGAATCCAGACATATACACTTGTGGTGGAAATAAACAAAATTTTAGGTATCCATATTGTTATGGTGATTTCACATATACAACAAAGGTGAATGAAAAAACAAAACTTATTGAAGAACTTCTCCAAAAAAAAATTAAAATATAATTCGAAAGGTTTTAATGCAAGAACTTAAAGTTACGTGTAAGAAATCTATTAAATTAGGTCGTATTTATCCTCGTATTCTAAAAATAGTATGATTACATACCCATTAGGCTAAGATAAGTTTGGATTAATATAACAAAAACGTTATTCTTTCAAATTTATCTTATCTAGAAAGAATAACGTTTTTTTACTTTTTGGAGTAGTTTTATATCCTTAAGTTGATAGAAATGTAAGATGCACTTAATAGGTTCTTTGACAGGGATATTAATCTTTATTACTCTGATGGAATGTTTTCTTGAACTAATTCCAGTTCCAACTCATTTTTTGTTTCACTCTTTTTAAATTTATATTGTGTCCCAATTTCAGATTCACTGAACTAATTCAAGAGATCTCCCCCTATCCACCAAAGAAATGATATTCGTATTGTCCATTCATACCATCTTTGACAGCTATAATATTAGTAAGCTTGTAGTTAAGTGAACCATCCCCGTAGTAAACCTCTACTAATACCTGTTCTCGTGACCAAAGAGCATCATAGTACTTTTTAACTCTTTCGTCAGTTCTAATAATAAACCCATCTGCAGTAGACATTTGCTCCTGATAATTCAAAGTTTTTGCTTCAATAAATGAAAGTTCTTCACTATCAACAAAAATCTTTTCAATTTCTTTCGTCACATCCATATAACCTCATCCCCTTTCCTCCAGAATACCATATAAATAATCGTTGACTTAAGGGACAAATTTAAAAGATCAGCTTAAAACCAAGCCGACCTTTAGGAGAACCCTACCGATTTTTTTCCTTTAACTCTTATCCCTTCCCCTATTATGCAACTAGATTGTTAGGCTATTCGAAAAAATTTATCTATTTTATTAAACCGGTCACATTTGCTCATACTAAGATTGTAAACACTTATACTAGGATCTGAGCACGTACCAATCTTGGAAAACAACCGTACACGTTGTGTCGTCATCCCCGAAAGCAATGAATGATGTATATAAAGTGAAGTGTAAAATAAATGAAACGTATTAGTAAATCATTCATGACGTACAGGTGATATAAGTCAGAAATAAGATAAATTAAAGTGAGTTTTCTCCTCACTTTTTTCTTTTGAAGCGTGATGTGAAAATAATTGTAATTCATCAGATACAGAAATAGACATACAAAAACGCCACCCTTTCCTATAATTCTACAGAAAGAATAGCGTATTTTTTGTATTTTATTTTGCTAGTTTGATAGCAATGTGGCTATGCCCATTCTAAGAGGGGCTTTATACTGCAGGTTCTGTTGGAGCTGGTTGAACAGGAGTTACTTCCCCGCCATCCATGTTATCATACCTCATAGATTGATTCATAAATTCACCAATCATTTTTTGTAACTCATCCATTGGGACAATGTTCTTTTCAGAAGTATCGAATGTGAATTTGATTGGTTTATCGATAGATTTAATATCAGAATTAATATTCATATCAAATTTAATTGTTTCTTTTTCGTCTTTAGAATTTTTTGCTTCGACATGAATTGCTGCATCCTGTTTTTTAATCGTTGTTCCATCCATTGTATAAATTAAAGAAATAGATGATTTATCAAGATTCGCATCTTTTAATTTTTTCTTAAAGTCTGCAATTTCTTGTTTTGTTCCAGTGAAGTTTTTCATTGTAGACATTTCATCAAATACCTTTTCAATCACTGTTTTTAAATCTTTACCTGTTAATTTCACAGTATATACATCTTTTTCTTTTGTAAATTTGTCTTCAGGAAGTGCTTTGATTGCATCTAATAACGCTTTCTGTACTTTCTCTTGGATTTCCACAGATTCTTTTGTATCCACTTCTCCTAAATCTTTCATATCCATTTTGATAACTTTTCCTTCTAGAGTAGAAAAACTATCACCAGGAACGCCAGCTAATTGTAATAGTGATTTTACATTATTCGCTTTTACATATAAAGCCTTTTTCCCTTCATCCATAAACATTGGAATCGATATATCCATTTTCATTCCATCTGTTTTAATATTTGCACCAATTGTTATTTCATCTTTTTTTGCATCTTTATCTGTTTTTGAATCAACTGTAAATGATATGTTTTTTAACATATCAATTGCCGCTTTATCTTCTGTTTCCATATCTTTCGGATTAGAATCGAATTTAAAAGAAATTGAACCGCTTGATTCCATTTGTTTTGCATTTAAAATGTTTTCTGTTGAAGAAACAACTGTTTCTTTTGCAGATTTTCCACACGCAGATAAAGCAAAAAGACTTAAACTTGCTGCAACAACTAATCCTATTTTACCAAACTTCATAAAATCACCCTTTCAACTCATTAACATATCAATCATAGCATGAAAAATAAAAAATAGTAATATTTGGATAGAAAAATATTACTACTCAGCTACCTTCTTGATTTGAGGGTTTCTTATTTTCTGTATCTTTTAGGTTTCCCTTTTTTCCGTTAACACTTGAATTATCAAGGTTAGGAGGTGAAATATCAGGTAAACTAATCGGTCAAAACATAGAGGTGAAAATGCTTGTATCATCCATTGTATTAGAAAAAGAAGGTGCTTTCGGACAGAACCATGTACCAACAATGCGGAATGAAAAAAACTACCTACTAATAAACGGATTTCAGTGAAATTACTTTCTTTATTCAATAAAACAAATGATTATAAGCGGATAAAAGAAAAATTAATAGGCAAAACATTAACATTTGTACCCGACCATCCCATAGTCATCAGGCTAAGATTTTAAGGTATCTCCTAAATGGAAATTTTGGGTTTTTTATAGCACCGAAGTTCATTTTTATCATTTTGGGGAAGAATGTGTTTCTTAACTTGATAGCGATGGGGCGGGACACCATATTGAGGAATCTGTTTTAAGATAATTTTTCCACGAAACTAAAACTTCCCACAATATTCTTCTGTTTTAATTATTACTTTATATCTATTTTAACAAAATCTTAATTGAACTTTTAGCAATAACCACTTCTATGCATGGTTATATGCCCTTGGTCTCCCAAAATGAAAGAGAGTATTATATGGACTTTTTTATTTAAGAATATATGGTTTTAGAAATAACAAGTAGGAATTTATGGTAAAATAGTAAATATTTTCGAATAAAGGAGTGGAGGGGTTTTAATTGAAACTTAGAAAGTTTTTTATGCCTTGTTTTTTATTTATATTCACATTAACTATTGTGACTGGTTGTAGTTCTTCACAAAGTTCCACAGTTGTAAAAAATGGAAAGGCATCTTCGTCTTCGAAGAATGTGGAAATTGAAGTTGAAAATGCTGAGTATGTATTACCATTAAATGGGTTAACAGGGGGGGGATAAGTAAAGATAAAGTATTAAAATCCAAAGTGAGTGTGAAAACTAAAGGGGATGAAATGTTAGAGATATCACCCTATCTCTTTACACTATATCAAGGTGATGAAAAAATGAAGAAATATGATAAGGCTGATTTAGATAAATTACGCTTAATAGAATTAGAACCTGGTAAAAAAGTATCGGGGACCCTATACTACGAAGTGAATAAAGCCTCATCATATGAGCTTGTTTATTCCAATGAGGAAACAAAAAAAAGAGACGAGGAAACAGAAAATGTTTCTTTCAAAATTGATACGAAGGAAATAGAAAAGAATACAAAAGACTTAAATAAACCGGCTGAAGCTCTAATAGCTTATATAAATGCTATTTATTATGATAAAGATGTAGACAAGATTAATAAGTTATCCGGCGAAGATGGCAAGCAATTTACTGAGAATATACTAAAGGAATTTAAAAAAGATGCAACGTCCAGTACGCATAATGAAATTAGTGACCAGGAATTTGAAAGTTATTATAAAAAGTTGAAATCTGCACTACAGGAAAAAGTTACATTTAAAGTAAAATCAGCAGGTTCTTCACCTGAGGAAGATAAAGTTGAAGTAGAATTAAAAGTGAAACCCTTATTATTAAGTGAATTGCAGCCAAAATTAAATAAGGAAAATGAAAGATTGCTAAGAGAAAATCCAGGAATCGAACAGTCTAAATTATTTAGTCAATCGTTTGATTACTTTATATCTATATTACCAGAAGCAAAAGTTTCAGATAAAGAAAAAGTAATAAAAGTTGAGATGGAGCGATACGGAAAAGACCAATGGCGCTTTTCAAAAGATAAAGTAAGCGATGCAGAGGACATAATGGAAATAATGGGAGAATTTTTAAAACAATAGATATAAACGAAAACGAAGTTTGCAACAACCAAACTTCGTTTTTTTCGATGTATAATGAATTGCAACGATTACTAAGGGTTGCATAAAATCCATCTGCAATCATACCAACTTTTTATCTATTAAAAAACTTTGCAACAGAACTCTCTGAATCATCTTTTCCACTTAACTTAGTGTACCATCTCCAATTGCTGCATAATTTTTCTTTCTAACTTTTCGGTTTTAGTTCGTTATATTTTCTATTTTGTCTTTATATACAACATATTCTTTCCCATCTACTACTGCTACCACTGCAAATTCATCTTTTGTATTGAATGAAAGCCAGTCAGCCCACATATTTGTATTTGGTCCTCCACTCCACATATTATAAACAGTGTTTTTAGTTAAATTCATAACTTTATAAGACGCATTTGGTGCATTTGTTCCAGTCTTTATTTCAAATGTATATGCGTTATGAATTTTTTTATAAAAGTAGAAAACGTTTGATGGACGAAGCTGATTTATAAAATCCTGCTCTTTTTTCTCTGCAATTTTTATCCCTTCTTGTAATGTGACAACATCTGTTCTTAATGTTTTCCAACTGTCTTTCGCCGCATTCAAGTTAGGGATTAAGAATTTATATCTATTTTGATCAGCTTTTTGATCAGCTTTATCAATATGTCCCAGTACGCCCGTATATTGAGAGTCTAAATCATCCCATTGCGTGGACATATAAGTAAGAGCAGTAATAGCATTATCAATCGCACTATGCATATCACTAATATTATGAAACGCAACTCCAACCACACGATTTAATGTTATTTTATAATCTACATTCTGACGTAATTTTGCTAATTCCGGCTCTAGCCAGCCTAACTTACCTCTTGCATCACCTATCATTATACCACCAGCAATCAACGTGGGAAGAAAGGGGATTTTTACCATGTCCAATCCCTTAGATTCTATGTCTTTCTGATAGTTTACTTGCCCTAAAAGGTCCTCTAGTCGCTTTTGATCATCCTCAACCGCAGCTCCTTGAATTTTTAAAATAGACTGCAAGAGATCCTTATTACTTCCAAATGCTCTAACATCTTGTCCAATATTTTCATTTAAATTAGTTAATTCTTCTATTAATGCTTTTACAGACTTTTGATTTTGTTGAATTTCCCCCCGTAAATCTGTAATCCCTTTTTTTAAAGTATCTCCATTCCCAGTATTGATCGCCTCTACTAATGTTTCATAATGGTTTTCAAATTTTTTATCGTATTCAATAATGCCTGTCAATGTATCTAAAAGCTGCTTTTTTACTTGCGTATTCCATGTAACTGCATGTGCTCTTGCATTCTTTTGATCTTGTACAATTTTATTAGGTAAATCTTCATACCCATTAATAGTAATTCCTTCAAAACTCACATCAGGATTATTGATTAACAGATAAGAATATTCATTCATAGATTTCAAAAATAAACCAGCATCTTGTAAAGCTTTTTTCATCTGTTCTTTATTTGCTGAAAGAGACATATCTCCATTGTTAGTTTGTTCAATTTCAATTGCAAAAGCTGCTACTGGTGTGACTGCATAAGTAGTTGTCATAGTTAAAAACGTTGATACAGTGAGTATTTTGTAAGGGATTTTTTTCATCATTACATATTCCTCCTATATAGGGTTTGATTTCAAGTTCTATTCTTCTTTAAAAGTGATGTCTTTCGAAATGAGTTATACATCTATGAGTATCATTCTAACTTTCTTTAGCAGCCTTTAAATCATCAAGTATTAAAGAGACACTATGTTGTTACATAGTGTCAATATTATCAAGCAAATTTTTATCATCCGTTCAGTTGCAAAGTTTAAAAAAACAAGTAAAACTGCACAGTTATTTGGATGGAACTTATATAGATATATGAAAGGCGAAGTCTTTAATGAGACTCCGCCTTTCTGGTGTATAAGGATTTATTAATTGTTGCATTACTGTTTAACAGTGTAATCATAGACTCTCTATGTTTTTGGTCACTTTGCAACAGAATTTATATTTCCCTATTTTTGTGCAGTGACAGGTTCCACTTTTAATTCTTTTATCCCTTCTTTTAATGTGACAGCATCTGTTCGTAATGTTTTCCAACTGTCTTTAGCTGCATTCAAGTTAGGTTTTAAAAATTTAAATTTATTTTGGTCCGCTTTTTGAGCTGCATTTTCAATATGCCCCAGTACTCCCGAATATTGAGAATCTAAATCATGCCATTGCGTGGACATATAAGTAAGAGCATTAATAGCATCATCAAGCGCCTTATGCATTTCACTAGTATTATTGTAAGCAACTCCAACTACACGATTTAATGTTACTTTATAATCTACGGTCTGACGCAATTGTGCTAATAAAGGCTCTAACTTACCTAAATTATCTCTTGCAACTCCAACTATGATACCACCGATTATCGGTAGGCCCAAAATGGCACCCTTCATTACATTAAATCCATCAGATTCTAATTGTTTATAATAGTTTACTGATCCTAAAACTTCATCTAGACGCTTTTGATCGGCCTCAACATCTACACCTTGGTTTTTCAAAATCGACTGCAAGAGATCTTTATTGCTTCCAAAGGCTCTAACATCTTGTCCAATAGAGTCTCTTAATTTAGCTAATTCTTCTATTAATTGTTGTGCAACCTTTTGATTTTGTTGAATTTCCCCTCGTAAATCTGTAATCCCTTCTTTTAAAGTATCTCCATCACCTGTATTAATCGCATCTACCATTGTTTCGTAATAATTGTCAAATGTTGTATCATATTCAATAATACCCGTCAATGTATCTAAAAGTTGTTTTTTTACTTTCGTATCCCATGTAATAGCATGTGCTCTTGCATTCTTTTGATCTTGTACAATTCTACCAGGTAAATCCACATATCCATTAATAGTAATTCCTTCAAAGTTCACATCTGGATTTTTAATTAACATATAGGAATAGGCATTCATAGATTTTGCAAATAAACCGGCCTTTTGCAGGGTTTCTTTCATCCTCGCTTCATTTGCTGAAAGAGCCGTATCTCCATTGTTAGTTTGTTCAATTTCACTTGCAAAAGCTGCTACTGGTGAGACTACAGAAGCTGTTGTCATAGTTAAAAGCGCCGATGCAACGATCAGTTTGTACGGGATTTTTTTCATCATTTTATATTCCTCCAATATAGGTTTTGAGTTTAATTTCTATTCTTGTTTAAAAGCAATGTCTTTTGAAATGAATTCTGCATCTTTATGAATGTCATTCCAACTTTGTTTAGCAGCTTTTAAATCATCCGGTATTAAAGAGAATTTATGTTCTTGCATAGAGTCGATATTATCAAGTAAGTCTGTATAGTTAGCCCCCATTGTATTCCATTGCTTTTGAATATTTGTTAGAGACAGTATCGCTTGATCCACTGTTTGATACAGATATGCCAATGTGTCTTTCGCGTTAGTAAGCGAAATAACTGCTTGGTTAGCACGATCAGCTTTCGTACCTAATTCTCCGATTTTTTTAGAGATTTCGTTATAGGAGTTCATATGATTAGACGCTGTGACACCAGCTGCTGTTCCTAAACCAATTCCAGCTGCACCAAGAGCCGAAAGGCCACCAACAACAGCAGGTGTTGCTGTACCGCCAGTCACAACAATTACTACAGCTCCTGCAATAGCTCCAATAACTAAAATGACTGCTCCCAATCCACCACCAATTGACCATGCTAATACATCGTCAAAATGTTTTTTCTGAGTAGCACTTAGTTGCTCAATTTCAGCTTGAAGTTGTGGAATCAGAGCTTGTTGTCCCGCTAATATTGCCGTTAATCCACCTTTCCCATCCGGGCCACCAACATTATTTTTAAAATCTGTAGAATTTGTATACAGTTTTGATTTGAAGTCTTGTAACATCTTAATTACATCTGTAACTTCTTTTGAATTTGTATTAATTGTAGTGATTAAATCATTTATGCCCTCTTTCAGGCCTGCCTTATCTCTCTTTTGTACAGTATCTACTAATGTGTCATAATAATTTTGAAATTGTTCATCGTAATTTACAATATTACGTGCTGTTTTTTGAATCTGTGGCTTCGCTGTATCTAACCAATAATTCGCGTTGATTCGCGACAGTTCTTGATTAAGGTGAATATTTTTGAGTAACTCTCCACCTCCTGAACCTAAATCGATATCAGATAAATTAACATTCGGTTGTTTAATCATTGTTTTTGCGTACAAATCCATTACAAGAATATGAGATCCTGTTTCAGCTAATGCTTTCTTCAGTCCTTCAGGTCCTAATGTATAATTCCCTACTTTTTGTTCTTGAGCGTTCGTTTCTTGTGCAAATGCATGAATAGTGTTACCGGTAGTAGCAGTTATAACCGTTGCCAGAGTTGCTAAAGTCAACACTTTAAATGGAAATTTTTTCATAACTATTCTCCTTCTCATTCTTTCGTTAGATTTTTAGAAAACATAATATTAAAATTTATAAACTTGTTCTTCAAGATAACTTATTCCATTTTTTAATTGTCTTAATGTATCTTTTTGAGACTGCTGGTTAGTTGTATCAACATTAGTAGATAATTTTGTAATGCTATTTTTTATTAGATCCAAATCTTCTTTATAGCGTTTTAGTAGGCCAAGTTCTACATCCACTTGATTTGCAAATGTATGTAAATCATTTTGCATAATTAGGAGCATTGATTTTTGTAAATCTGCTATTTTTAGGTTCTTTGTTAAATCATAAAATTTTTGATTTTGTGTCTCTAAATCTGCTAAATGTGTTCGCTGTTCTGCTGTTAGTTTATTTACTTCAGCGAAGGCACTATATGTTTTCTTAATTTTTTCAGGGTCAATAACTTTTGTAAGGTCATACTCTTTTGTTTGTGCAACTGCAGCTGCAGCTATTTCAGCTTGTTTGCTTTTCTCAATTGCTTCACGGGCTTCTTTTTTGGCAGCTTCAATCTCTAGAGCAGATTTACCCTTTTCTTTCGCTTCTTGCTCTGCTTTTTTCTCTGCTTCTAAAATAGAGTTGTTAATTTCTTTGCCTTTGTTATACGCTACTACTGCTGTTTGAGCAGCTGGTTCAATGATATCTTTTGAAAGGTTATAGACTTCTTTGAAAATAACAAACCCTTGTTCATTTAAAGCTCCTGGTAATAATGCTATTTGTTGTAAATCATTTTGAATTGATTTTTGAGTATTTTGTAATTCATTTTTTAGCTGATCTATTTTCCCTGTTCCATCTGAACTTAGTACACCCTGCGCTTTTGTCACATCAGTATCGAGATCTTGAAGTTTTTTATCAAGCTGTAATTTAAGATCTGTTAATTCGTTAATCTGTCTTTGTACGTTTTCTTGGTTCGTCATAGTCATAACTTGAAGAACTTCAAGTCTATCCAAAAACCCCTCTTTATCTTCTTTATTGTCTACAAACTCTTTTAATGCTGGATAATAGTTATTAAATTTAGTTACAAATCCTTTGCTTTTTGAATTTAATAGAATTAAATTTGGATAAAGTTCTGATGACCATTCTTTCATATCTTGCTTGATTAGGAATTGATTTGTATTTAATGCTGGAACTTCCTCTATTTGTACATTAGGGCTCATTAAACCTTGATCAATATATGTTTGGATTAATTTAGATTGTGCACCTAATTTTCGTAAGGATGAGGAAATATCCATGCTTTCCTGTTGAGTTTCTGCTTGAACGATTGGTGTTGCGAGAGTATTGATAGGAATAATCGACCCAGTTACAATTGATGTCATTAAAAATCCTGTCATTATTTTATTTTTCATTCCGTACACCCCTTCACTATTATTCTTTTACAACTTTATTCATACAACTTGTACGACCTAGTGCTAGACTCTCTCCTTGCATACGCTTGAGAAAGGAAAAGTCTTTCGGATAAAGTATTAAACCTTCGTTATCATTTATTTCTCATAGAATGTAAAAAAATTACTTTTCGCTCATTTAAATAGTATGTTTGGCACAAGTAAACAATAAAATTTCATCAGCTATATTAAAATGAGTTGCTGAATAAATAGTAAAATATTTATTTTTCTCCAGTTTTGCTATTTGAATTACAAGCGTTTAGATAGATAAACTCATTGCTCCTACAGCTAATCCTGCCATGAATTTTTAGAAAGCAATTTTATAAGCCTCTCTACTAGTTGTGTGGAAAAGGCTCTATAAGATTACAAAAGATGAAATTATACTGTACATTGCTTATACTTTTATTGCGGAATAAGATCACTTTTGTTATGTAGAAAAATAAAACCCTTTTTTACAAAAATAATACTTTTGAGATGCTAAACTCACTTCTAACTAACTGATTATTAAGAAAATTAATTACGACATAATGTTACTTGTAAATTTATTAACCCCTAATAGCGTGATCTTCTCCTTTCTGTGTGGTCATACCAGTTATGTTGTTCATTAAAACATTAAATTTCCGATGCGTAAATAGCAAAATTTTGTCGATTGTACTCGATTATTTAATTTTTAAGCGCTTATATGAGCGGGAAATATTATACTAATAAAATTTAATATTAGATTTTATATTTGTACTTTTGATAATTGCAACATAATATATATATGGTTTAAAAAAATTATTTTATTTTAACTGAGCTAGTTATATTTTAGAAAAAATACTTATAGAATAATTTAATAGGATTTCTTATACTATTTTACCTTTATTTGGTTATGTATAATTACATATAATATAGATATATCAAGTAATATATGTTATATTACTAAGTTTTATGGAATAATTTCCGATATTACTATTAACAAATACATGATTTATTACGCTCTTTAATTCACCATATTCTTCAAAAGTATCTTTATATTGTCATAAAAAACATCTCAATTCTTAACGCGAAGATACTAAACTGGATTCTTGTAGATCGTTATAACAAGAAGTTTTGAAACAAGAAAAGGCCGCAAAGCTTCCTTGAAAAAGCGCTTTGCGGCCTTCTAGTTTTTTGTTTTGCTTAGAGAAAATGGTTTGTTTTTTTATTCAAATTAATACCATGATATAAAGATATCCATTTCTGTTTTACTTTGGTATATGTATCATGGACTCTTTAAGAGCTATTTGTTTGATGTGACGTCAGATTCATTTGTCCAATTCAGAACCATACTGATGAATCAAACGCATAATCGTTGTAAGAGTTATGATTAAGCCCCGTTTCTCCATTATTTTCACCAAATCAAGAAAACTAAGGTGGTTCCGTTAACAAAATATTATCAGGTTGATAACGTTATCTATTTGAATACATATTCCTTTTCTAGATCAATCACATACCCTTTCTAGAGTAAAAGAAATAGTATGCTCAAGTTTTAGAGATACTTTCGCGTATATTAAAGTTTTTGCACAAGAAACAGATACTAAGCTTATATTACGGTATATTTTTCACGATATTGTCTAGGGGTCATGTTAGTTGATTTTTTGAAAACCCTTGTAAAATAACTTTGATCGTTAAAATTAAGCCAAGCACAAATATCTGATAATGGATATGTAGTGAGTGTTAATAATTTTTTTGCTTCTTCCACTCGTTCCCTTTGAATAAATTCACTTAAAGGAATCCCCACTTCTTTTTTAAATAATTTAGATAAATAAGTAGGGGTAATATCCAAATGATTAGCGAGTTCATTGAGAGATATTCCATCGTAAACATTTTTACTAATATGATTCATACATGTAGTAACCGCATTTGAAAATTTTTGCGCATTGAATTCTTTCACCCGATCTGCAAAAGTACGTAAAGCATCTCCTGACAATCGCCTTACAGAGTCCACGTTATCTAGTTGTTCCATGGTTTGGATATACAAAATACTAAGAGCAAAAGCAATGTCTGGTGGGAGATTACCTTCTATCGCATATCGAGTAGCTAAAGTAATCGCAATAATCCCATGGTTTTTTTGGTTTCTGAGTGGATCCGCTGTTAAAATTAATTCAGTATCTTCCTGCGAAACTGCATACATATATTGTAACAACTTCTTTTTATTTCCCTCTTTGATTGCTGAAAAATAATTATGTACTAATGCCATGTTATGAGTTTTGGGTTTATTTTGTTGTCGCTTTAAAATATATAGATCGGGTTTCACAATTTTATAGGGAACTTCCTCTAACACTTTATTTTTTTCTAAAACAATATCAACATCTAACTTTTCATTGAAAATCATGTAATGTAATAAAATTCCCATATCAATTAAAGTAGTTTTTTTAACCTCAGGTAGGGATTGATAATAGTTTAGTCTTTCTTGAATATTTTTATTTGAGTTAAATTCTTTCCAAAGTTTAAAGGTTACATCATCTGATCCCTTCGGATGTACAGTGGGGCCAATTATAATAGTCCCTTTTATAAAATCATGATTTGCTATATGAATTAGGACGAAATTTTCAAGATAACGGTTACATCTGAAAAGTGGCAAGTTATAGGGATCATTTTCTTGATAAATGCCACTAAGATGTTCCTCTTTAGAAGAATAAAAAGGACTACAAACATAATCAGAAGTAGAATGATATAAGATTTTTTTGTCTGTAGATAAAATGTGAACAGGGACATTAAATGCTTTATGTGCGAGATCACACAAATGTTGTATATCGATGGAATTATTCATTACCTTCTCCTTTTAATTAGATTAACTGCTATATTTTACATTGTTACTTTGTGGATTCATAAATTATTTTCCGTCAGGTATAACTTACGACAAAATATTACTATAAAATATCAAAATAGTACAATTCACGACAAAATATTACTATATTTTTTTTATGAAAATCATATATTATTTATTTGTAATTAACATCTACATTCGAAGCAGATAGGAAAAGAGTGAAAGATACTTTATCTGAGTGTAAAGAAATAGATTTTTTCTTGTAATTTCCTAAACGACAATGAAATGAGCGGAGTGCGTTTTTTGATCCTATAAGATCCTATCATAGAATCCGAGAAACCAGTGAAGAACTTACAAAATAAAAATACAGAAATAGGGGATGAACTGGCGTATACGATTCGAACAAGAAATACGCTTCTTGCTAGTCTTGTGAAAAATCTATCTTTTCCGAATAAATTGCCAGAAGGACTAGAATATGTCCCAAAAGCATTACAAGTAGTTGACTAAACAGTGACAGATGCAGTCAATACAGACAAGAGTAAATTTAATGTAGGAAAAGCAAACGGAAAATTTGGAGATGTGATAAATACATAGTGGCATACAGTGGTACTCCATGCGAGGGCCAAGCTGGAAAAGAGATTCAAAATACAGCAAAAGTCATAGGAGATACTGTACAACCGCAAGAACCAACAGCCAAGAATTCAATTCATTCACTTGGACAAATTGAGATTAAAAAAGTGGATACTGCTGATTCAAATGTAAAGCTGAAAAAATACTTCATTCCAAAATTAAGACAAAGATGGTAAAGAGGTTGAAAAATTAACAACAGATGAAAATGATAAGGTTTCTTCTGAACCATTATTCTTTTTAATGTACACAGTGGAAGAAATTCATGCACCAAATGGATATTTGTAATTTAGAGATCAAATTGAGGTATAGGGCTCATCATCAGTACAAAACATAAAAGTAGAAAACACATAAAACGAATGGAATATTAAAAATAACAGAAATATATTAATGGTCGCAACATTAGTTATATTTTTCCGTAAAAGAGGAAGAAATAAATAGATTTCAAAATTAATAGCAGTAGTAAAGGAGACAAAACATATGAAATGGGGTTTTATTATGTTGTTAATCTTTGTATTAACAGTCTCTATGCTACCTAGCTTTATTATCGCATCACATAACATATTATTAATTTTCTGAGTATAATGGTTGTTAATTAACAAAAATACACCTCTAATTAAGAGTTGTTGCAATATAAATCCAAAATAAAAGTAGATGTTAGACACTTGGTGCACAGTATATTCACCTCAAAACAGTAGTTACTGCAATACCTGAATTTATTTATTCTATAACAAAAGAAATGTTACTTAGGAAATATTGCTTCAAATCCATTTTGTATTAGGCATTCTTTATATGGCACTTTTTATTGAAAAATTTAGATGGCTACTTGAAATTTTTATTTTATTTTTAATTAAGAATCAGATTACCTACAATTGAAATTGACTTGAGTATTATGAACTTAAAATCACTTACAAAAACAAAATAACGTTTAACCACCTTATTTCCTCTCATATATATTTCAATTCTAATCGATACCTACAACACCACCTCGACCATCTGAAAGGATTACAAAGGAATCTGAGAGGTTGTTTTTTTAATCCATC
Organism: Bacillus nitratireducens; assembly: GCF_001884135.1. Classification (GTDB taxonomy): domain Bacteria; phylum Bacillota; class Bacilli; order Bacillales; family Bacillaceae_G; genus Bacillus_A; species Bacillus_A nitratireducens. Next base: position 136,732 of record NZ_MAOC01000069.1, read on the forward strand.
AGCGAAATTTTCTAATTTATGTAAATAAATTAGAAAACAATCCATTTTATGGATTTTTCTATTACTTCGTTAACTTAGTGTAATCTATATTGACCTGTTAACTGGTCCTCAGCCATTTTTCAGATATTATTTTCTGTAATGATCGAGAAGTTAAATTAAATGCAGATTTATAATCTTCAGTATGCATATAACGGATAAATGAAAGGGTAGTAGATATAACTGGATTTTCATCGTCAATATTGTCTATTTTTTTATATTTGTTTTTGTTTCCTTTAATGTTGATATATATTGTTGGTTGAACGGATTATTATATGTATCGGGATACAAACTTGTTTTCAATACATCCTTATGCTGTCCCTCAAACAGGCTTGAAGAACTTTCGGAATTTTTAGGTAAAATTAATTCCTCCGCATATGAAACCGAAGGAATAGTTATCGCACAAATTGCACTGACAAGTAATAACTTATTCCCTATTCTTTTTTTCGTGCTCATATTTATTGATTCTCCTTTCAAAATTAAAATTTGTTAATACAGCATGCCAAGTACTATAAGGAAAATAAAAATTTTCAAAGAGATTAATAATCTACTTTACGATCCCCCCTTAACAGGTTGAAAAGCTATTATAATCAAACTTTAATAAAAAATGCCTTCTCCCTCTTTTTTTATCACTGGATTTTTTGATTGGCATGGAAGGACCACGCTGAATCACATGTAACTGACATAAATCCGATAAAGAATTTAGTAACGTGCACTGATGCATCTTATAACAGAATTCCCCTTAAATTTATAGATATAATTGATTTGAGATAAAAAACATACAGTTTTTCAAATGTAGCCGGGAATAAAAAGGAAAAAATCTTGTATTCTAGGTTAAATACAGATAGAGCAAAGTGTAAGCTCTTATGAGAGTTAGCAAGATAAAGGCTGTTTGTTATGGTTATCGAATTTACAAATACATAAGAGGAACAGAACTCAATAGAGAAGCTAAGGAAGCATTTTGATAATAGTTGAAGACACCCGATTAAGGATGGCTTCAACTATTATCTCACTTTGTTATATTCATACCACCATTTACCACCTGGTCTAGTATCCATCCACCAAGTAATCTTATCTAACTCTGCATTAGATAGAACATCGGTTTGGATATAACATACTCCAGAAATTGGATCAACATTAACCCTACCTTTTATTCCTCGTTCTGCCATAGCTTGAATAGCTTCATCTAAGGAGTTAGTACCACATCCACCTGACTTAACGTATTGATATCCACCATTCCCAACAGTTTGTCCTGTTAGAGCGTATACGTAGGAAGTAACTCGTCATAACTCCTCCTTATGGTAATTACTTTGTAAACCTTTTTATTTAAATGTATAATTGTATTAAGAGTCTAAAATTTCAGAATCGGAGGGCAGCATCATGAAAAGTTTTGGTACGTTAGTAATCTCTACCGTCATTTCAGCAGGCTTAGTATATTATAATATCGATTCCTTTTATAATAAATTTACATCCGGGAATACATATTACTGGGTGAACGGTATCCTAGCTGCTGGATTCCTTATATCCTTAATTATCAACATAAAAGATATCATCAAGAAAAACTACACAACTTCTGAATCGAATTAAGGAGCCTATTATGGTTCCTTTTTCTATGCAAAATAAAAAAGCAGCGCATTCGCTACTTTGAATTCTTTTTATCCCCAAATGAAATGATATATATATTCTCCCGTTACACGTTCATTAATTCCAGCAATCCTAGCGAATCTCATTAAGTCCGCCCCTTGAAGAAAATACACCGAAATCGTAACTGGTACTTGTGACCACATGAATTGATAAAGCTCATTCACTCTCTGATTCGTCGAAACGATTAAATCATTTACTGGTCCATGATTCCATGCAGAGGTTTGAACTGAAGTGAACGGAAGGTCTTTCCCATTAACCACTATTCTTGCCACACTTTGAGTTATGTCCACAACAATCCCCTCCACCATTACAAAAATTAGACCTGTTTCTATACTTATATTCTTGATTAATAATAAATGTTTAAGGCAGACCCCTATTTTCATTTCTACTCAAAAACAATTTATTTGATAAAATAAAAAAGCAGCGGATTCGCTACTTTAAAGTAAATTAAACTATTCCTTTTTCTTTTGCTATTTCGTACAAAACAGTATGACTAACTCCTGTTTCAGTACATATTTTCGCTCTTTTGCCTTTTCTATCCCTATTCTTTGCAATTCCTTATGTTTAACCCTATTAACATCATGTATCTTCCCATGACATTCAAGGCATAACATAACCAAATTACTAATTCGATTCGTTCCACCTTTCGCTAAAGGAACGGTGTGGTGTATATCTAAATCATTTGTTTCTCCGCAATTTGCACACTCTTTAGGTAAAACATTTAAGTAATACGTACGATTCTGTTCGAATTCCTCTCTACTATTCATTTTTACTCTCCTCAGCATTTAAAGTCGATTGTTTAGAATAGTGTTCTTTTATATACCTATACAGGGTTGCACGTGCACGAGCAACATCAAACATCTCACATACTTCTACTTTCGTTTTACCAGAAGCAAGCATTTCCATCATGCCTTGAATTTGTTGAGGAGTATGAGCCTTCTTTCTACCGCCTTCTCTTCCTCTTGCCTTTGCAGCAGCTACACCACTAATAACACGTTCATTAATTACTTCACGTTCCATTTCAGCCATTTAATAAGTATAAATTTAGAAAACTCATAAACAAAAAAAGAGTGCTGTGAAGAAACGCACTCATTCAAAGGACTTTACCAATCCTTACGCTTATCACAATCACAGTCACGATCATGATTACGTTTACGACGACATTCATCACAATCACAGTCGCGGTCACGTCTACAACGACGGTCATCACAATCTCTATGTCTGCGTCTACAGAACATTAAATCATCCCAAAATCTATCACAATCTCGGGAACGTCTGAAATTACAATTACATCCCATAAATATAATTACCTCCTCTTAACTCTAGGATTCATCATATTCTATGCTAAAAAACAAAAACAGCTTGTTTACTAGTCTACTTTCTGCATTTTAAAGTAATAATGTTATTACCTAATCTTTAAGTTTCAAATCTATTTCACCCCTTATCTTTCCTTAACAACAAACAAGACGCCACCCAGATCACGCGGTAGCGCCTACGATAATTGCTATACACTTAACCAGACTCATTTATCCTCACATTATTTATTTCTTTGCTTCCATACCCCATTCTCTTTACGATAAGTATTCTTGCCATTCATGAAGTCAGCTGTATTGCCAGGAATGCTATATTTTTTCTTTTTCTTTTTCTTTCTTTTCTCTTTAGACTTTTCCAAAATAACTTGTTGTAGATCTGTTCTCCATTGCTTTAAGCGTTCTTTTTCTCGCATCTTCACTTATACCCCTAATGAAATTTATATATGTTCATATCAAATATACCTCTAGAATTAAATCAACGAAAGGGGTTACAATTATTTATCAACTTAGTTTAAAGTGTATATATCAAGTCAAATGTCCATTTTATTCAAATTTAAAAGAGCGCCCATGCCATGGATGCTCTTAATGTGATAAAGGGTTTCCTATGAGTATTGAATGAGACACGAAGAACTTGTCCCATAATTCAATATATGCTCGTCCTTATCAAAGGGTGCAATAAAAAAGAGCACCCGCCATTAGGTACTCTTCAACAAATAAGTATGGCGCTCCGGGTTTCACCTCATATGATAACTCGTCCCACGATTTTATAATATGCTTGTCTCATTCAAAGGTGTACTTGTTTAATGTATAATTTCTATATAACAAAGAAAAAAACACCCATTCTGGATGCTTTTTAACTATTTTTATTTTCAATAAGACTATAAGTTCAGAGTCCCTTTTGTTATTTTCGTTCCTGGTCTCGGAATATTCCAGACTAAATGAACTTACCTCATAATTTTTCTTTCCAATTTTAACATTCTTTCAAAACTCTGTAACAAAACAACTCTTTTGCAACTTCTCTTTGTATCTCTTTATACTCTTGCTTGCTGATTTCTGGAAAGAATGATAATTGCTCCATCTATAATCCCCCTATTTCGAATTTTAATTTTCATATCCACATTTGATACGTGAAATTTTACTGTCTCATTGTTGAATAAGGGAACCATTAAGCCTTTAATAATTTACGTTTCTTGTTGGCCATCTTCTCTTTTGCTGCTTCAATGTTATTTGCTATCCTTGTATGATGGTCCTGATCAAATTGAATCATGGCATCTATTACTGGTGTGAATCCTTGTTCCGCCTTGGAGAACCGAGCAGTTAGCTTTTGCTAGCTGCTTTTTGTTTGAACAAAACGAACTCAATTGACTGCACAAACATATTATATTTTGTGTTCCTTTCTCTATATATTGAAATAGTCTTTACAAATGGATAATCTCGTCACGAGAGCACTTTATTAAGTGCTCTTTTTTGCGTTCCACATTAATACAAAATGAAATTTTCATTTTAATCTTAAGTACACATTTAATTGAATATTACTTCATCAGACACGAATCATTTTTTATAAGGACGCTCTGTACTTGCGCCCTTATTTAAATACTCAATGTTATTCCCCTGCACATTTTTATAAATTGTATACAGTTCCATATGGAATTGTCGAAAAAGAAATTCCATATGGCGTATTATAATGCATTGGATAATAATCCATAGATGAGTAGTACGGTTGTATGCCTTGCTGCATTTGTTGCATTTGCTGCTGTGCTTGTAGCGCTTGTTGAACAGCTTGAATTGTACTTTGTGCTCCGCTATACGTAATACCCGCCGTACCATACGGACGCATTCTATCCTGGGTACCAAAATATGAATAAAACATTATTATTCAACTCGCTTCCATATAAGTTATTACAAAGTATGTTATGATTCTTAATTTCCGTGAGTGTTAAAAACTAGTTCCCTAGCTTTTATTCAAATAGTGTTTTTGTTTAATTTTTAAAATACAACCGCTTGTCCATTTCACTTTGCTCTATCATTGCATTTACTATTAGTAATACGAATTTTTAGAGGTGAATTATATTGGACGAGTTTTTATCTTCTACTGCATTAAATCCGGACTCGATTGGACCTACACTCCCACCTATGCAACCTTTTCAATTCCCCACTGGAACGACTGGGCCGACACTATTTTTCACTTCCCTTGCACCAGACCCTGAACCTAATGAAAATAACCTAACTCTCGGATACATAAATTATTTATTAACAAAGATGTCCTTCGGCAGGTTTATCCAAATATATATATAAATGTGAAAAACTAAATTTTAATCTGACCAAAGGAGATGAAGAAATCGTTTAAAAAATTCGGTATAGGAGTATTTTCTACAGCAATTGTATTAAGCGCCAGTATAGGTTTTTCAGGTATTGTATCAGCAGATAGTCCATCTGCAAATGAACAAGTTAGGAATGGAGACTTTGAGGATGGGCTAAATAACTGGATTTTATCTAATTCTAATTCTAATTCTTCTACCGAGAATATCGGCTCTTCTGAAACAGGCAATCATTATCTGAAATTAATACATGCAGACACAGCCTATCAGCTTGTTACTGTAAAGCCGAATACAGAATATACATTAACATTTGATATAGCGGGGAGTATAGGTTCTACAAGGGAAAATACACGCTGTAAAATAAAACAGCACATCGGTTAAAACGTTGATTAAGTCTTTCTGAATTCATAATTGTAGCTGTATTTGCACAAAGCTGACTACATAATCGAGTAAGAGAATCGCTTGCTACATGTTGACTAATCCAGATACATAAAGCAGCTAAATCTTTTGCGCCATACTTACTTTTACGTTTTACAAAACCTGTCTCTTGTTCCAGTTTTTGAAGAATATGTAGAGATAGATATCGCTGTAATTCTTCAGCGAATAATGAAACTCATCTTGAATCAAAATATCCATACAAAAACGCCATCCTTTCTGTATATTTCTACAAACAGGATAGCGCTTTTTTCATTTTAAAGGTTGCATTCTATGATGAATTATATTAATAAGGTAATATCAACTATACGTAATAATTGATATTTAATTGATATTAGAACTTATTACTTTATATTTATCTTCTTTTGCAACATCTATAATTGCATCAATTTTTTGTTGTTCATTATTCAGCTCATGTCCTTTGATCCAAACTTTATATCCTATTTCTCCTACTACTCCAACTTTAGTTATAACAACATCTAACTGTTTTTCTTTTTGAAAATATTCAATAGCAGTTGCCTTTGCTTTTTCTTGAGTTTTTGGAAATTCTTTGTCACTTAATGGATCTTTCGTTGTTAATGTAATGTAAGAGACAAAACCAATAATAATTAAAGTTATAGTAGAAAATCCAATTAAAAATATTTTTTTCATTCTTCTTCATCCTTGTCTATCTTTTTTTAAAGATTAACATATCATTTATCGTTTTTCAATAAATAAATATCACATTTCACTATTTTTTTATTGAAAACATCTACAACTTAGACAAATATAAAAGTCATTCCTCTAACTATCCTGATCTTTATCTCAACTAATCTATTACATAATGTAGAGTTATAAAAGAGTTTGATCATTATTAAAGAACTACAAAAATAAAAACCCCAATCTCTCTCTATTAAAATTGAGAAATTGGGGTTAAGTTATTTAACAATAGTTTTCATTTAAAACAAGTAGCTAATTAATAAGCCTGCCGATAATAAGAAGCCGAAAATCGTATTTGTCATCGCTGTTGATTTCATTGCGATGCGCATATATCCGGGATCCTTTGCTCCTTTTTGGAAACTTTGAATTGCAGAGATTGGCTTTCTCAAACCTAAGAACATAACTAATGCCCAAGGGCTTATATAACCCATTAATACAATCACCGCGATCCATAAATAAGCAATGAAAAAGGCTACAGCTAGTGTTACTATTGCTTTTTCTCTCCCAAGGAGGATTACTAATGTCTTTCTTCCACCTTTAATATCTTCTTCGATATCTCGGATGTTATTCGACATGTTAATTGCACCGACTAAAATTCCAATTGGAATGGAAATCAATACACTTTCAATCGTTATCGTATTCGTTTGAATAAAGAAAGCAATGAGTACAAAACATGTCCCCATTAACAATCCAGAAACTAATTCTCCAAACGGAGTGTACGCAATTGGTAATGGACCACCTGTATATAAGTAGCCAACCGCCATCCCAATTAAACCAATAACGACTAACCACCAGCTGCTATTCATACAAATATAAACTCCAATAATTGCTGCTACCACATACAATAAAAGTGCAACTGTTAACACATTTTTTGGTTTCAATCCATGACGGACAATTCCACCACCGATGCCAACAGAATCAGCGGTATCTAATCCACGTTTGAAATCATAGTACTCATTAAATAAGTTCGTTGCTATTTGCAATGCTAAACATGCAACCATCATCGCAATAAATAAAAGCCAATGAATTTCGGCAACGTAAAGTGATGCCACTGTCCCTAAAATTACAGGTGAAAACGTCGCCGTTAATGTATGCGGGCGCGTCATCTTCCATATTAATTTAGCGGAACTAATTTCTTTTTCTGTCCCCATAACTTTGTTCAATCTCCGATACGATAAACTTAACTAAATCTATACAATTCAATCAAATTTACACGAGTTAGTGCTTCATCGTGTTCTCGCAACCCCGAAGGGACGAGGGGTATAACACTCCACACGAGGCAGTATCGTTACCTCCTATTATCAAGCAATTATTTTACCCATCTTGATAAATTTATCGAAGCATTTAAATCTCTATCGTGGTGGCTATTGCATGAAGCACAACGCCACTCACGTATTTTTAAACTCCACTGTCCTTCTGGTTGAACTGAATGGTCGTATTTTACTCCGCAACATGAGCAAATCTTGCTTGAGGCGAACCATTTATCAGCTTTTACATACTCAATGCCATACTTCTCGCACTTGTATGACAAACATTGAAAGAAGAAGTGTAACTTTTGAAATGAAAATGCTTTCGATAGTTTTTTGTTTTTTAACAGGTTTAAGATAGGTAAGTCTTCCACAACGATCCTCATTGGTTTGGTTTTCACCAATTTAGCTGTTGCTTGATGGATATGGTTAATTCGGATATTCGTAATTTCCCTAGATAACCGCAGGTGCTCAGTTTTAGCTTTTTCATATCCGGCAGACTGAATTTTTACACCTTTTTTAAATCCCCTAGACATTTCTCTTTGTGCTGACTTTTTCCTTTTCAAAAGCTTTTTAACCTTGGCATCTTTGTTTATATTTCGTTCTTTCATACCATTAGAAGCTACAAACAGCTCTTTTAAACCAACATCCACACCAATCGACTCATTGGTTAGTGCTTGTAATTCAAAGTCTTCTTGGAATCCTACACTAATCCACCAGTGACGACCGTCAAATGTAACTCTTGGATTGGATGGTTTTTGTTTCTTGGTAGTTGTTGGCTTGTTTTCACTTCTCCAATGGACTGAATATGAACTACTTTCTTTCCTATAATCAGTCTTTCATAATTGGCATAAAATCCTTGAATTAAATCTTTTTTTGATTTATAAGAAGTGTGAGAACCATTTTTGTACTTTTTGAACGAATGTTTCCTCGCCGTATCAAAATCTTTTGAAGCCTGTTTAGGAACTTGTGCGTTGATGTTATTTAACCACTCATATCTCTTTCGCTTCTTAATTTTTGTAAATCGTTTCTGTAAAGCTAACTGTGAAACAGATTTTCCAAATAGCTTATAGTATCTATCACTCATTCTTTTACAATAGTTATAAGCGAATCTTGCAGCACCAGCATGGTTTCTAAGCACTTGTTCTTGTTCAGGCGTTGGAATCAGTCTGACTTTCTTCGCCAATATCATCAGAATGTAACCCCTTTACTGTGCGATTATTCGGGCACTCATCTTTTAGATAATGAAAGATTGATTCTTCTAAATTGTAGCGTGTTCCATCAGCATTCTCCTAAGACTACTAGGATACAAACCTGTTAATTCCGATACTTGACTAACTCGTGAAAATTTCATTAATATTCTCACCCCATTGAATTTACCACAATGCATAGGTTCGGTAGCTTCAATGGGATTTGATAGATTTAATTAAATTTATCTCGTTCAACTAAGGGCGCAATTCCTTAGCCAGTTCTCTTATGAACTTCTCATATTTTCACATGAGCGCAGACTATATGTTTATCTCTTTAGAGATAGAGGATTTTTCCACCACCATAGGCTTGTGATGTACTCTCGTCAGTTATACGAGATAGTCGTTGAACGTTCATCTTATCCATTTTGACTTAGATGATTCGAGGCGGAAGACCCATTGTTCTAGTGTTTAGGATTTAACCTTACACCATCTGATTGATTTTTTCTGCTTTCGCAACATTCACGCTCGCTATTTCTAGCCACGTTGTAGTTCAATCAGCTTTAGGGATTGCCCGCAGTTAACCCTCACTACTAGCCAATCACTGGACTAGCAGGGCTTACTGATATATTTAATTAACTTTCGTTATAATTGGTTAAATAAATCGTAACAGTTAGTTACCCTACATTTAAGTATAAATTACTAGCAGTATCTTTCTATCTATTTCCTGCTTCACATCTATTATATCAAAAAAAGAATTGGCGATAGAACTTTCATGCTCTTGCTTACACCATAAATTTGCATCAAAATATATTTTTTTCTAATATGGGGGTACCCCTAATACCCCAGAAGAAAAAGAAGAGTTTGAATCCTTTAACGTACAGGGCGTTCCATATATCATTGTAAAAGATCATGAAAATAACATTCAAAAATTAATTCTTGGATTCAGCACTCAATCATTAGAAGAGGCTATTTTATAATAATCATCCCAAAAAAAGAAACGAACATATATGTTCGTTTTTTTTT
>NZ_MAOC01000070.1 GCF_001884135.1 Bacillus nitratireducens
CACATTGCCCCTTCTTCTACCTTTTCATCTGATAAATTCCCATCAACTAAATTACCATCATAACGTTCATCAGCATTACGAAACTTTTCAGCAGCGTGCATTAGTTCTTCTGCAATCTTATCAAATTCCCGAAACACATTAAACATTTCAGGTTTTGTTTCATTTGATTATCACCCCTCACCAATCGGGCGTTTACGGGCAGCAGGGCTTCCACCTAACTTCTTTGCTCCCGCCGAATTTTGAGGTGGGAGTCTTACTGCCCGGCAAATAGCGGGATAAATCACCTAAATCTCGATATAATAATTGTGTGCTTTCTATCAACAAAAAACCTCCTAATTATTGGGATCTAAATTTCAATCCAATAATTAGAAGGTTTTTAAATTAACCGCCAATTACCTATGTACTTTATTGCCTACATATGTAATTCGTTGGTTATTAAATTTTGTTATGAAATTAATACGACAATATTTACGAAGCCTTATGTTCAAGTCTTAGCTTATCCGCAACCATTGCGAT
>NZ_MAOC01000071.1 GCF_001884135.1 Bacillus nitratireducens
ATCTACTTTTGTAATTTCTACTGAGCCTTTGTCTAACTGCTCATTTTCTACTTTCAATGATAAAACTTCTGTCATACCTTTTTTAATTTCGAATGATACTGGCTCTGTTAGTTTTTTGTAACCTGGTAAGCTTTCCGTCTCTACTAATTTGTATTTTCCTACTGATAAGTCTGAGACATTCGCTTTTCCATCTTTATCTGTCGTTACTTTTTTTACCACTTTTCCTTTTTCATCTTGCACTTCGAAGACTACGCCTGCTAATGCTGTTTGGCTGTCTTTATCTACTTTTGTAATTTCTACTGAGCCTTTGTCTAACTGCTCATTTTCTACTTTC
>NZ_MAOC01000072.1 GCF_001884135.1 Bacillus nitratireducens
ATACGTTAGTTCTGAGGATGAGAAAGCCAATTATCCTAAGTTCTATCGTGAAATGTTAGACCGATTAGCAAAGGCACAACGAGTATTATCAAGGCGCAATAAAGGTTCTGAGCGTTGGAATAAACAACGTATTCGTGTAGCCAAGTTACATGAGAAAGTAGCTAACCAACGTAAGAATTTCCTTCATCATGAGTCTAAAAAGTTAGCTGCTAATTTTGATGTTGTAGCTATTGAAGACCTAAACATGAAAGGAATGTCGCAAGCACTTCATTTTGGAAAAAGTGCCGCTGATAATGGGTGGGGTATGTTCACTTCTTTCTTAGCTTATAAACTAAATGAACAAGGAAAACAACTTGTGAAAATAGACAAATGGTTTCCTTCTACAAAAACATGTAGCAGTTGTGGAAATGTAAAAAATATGACATTGTCTGAACGAGTCTATTCTTGTATATGCGGTGTAAATCTCGATAGAGATTATAACGCAGCTATCAATATCAAAAATGAAGCAATACGCCTATTAGCGTTAGCATAAATAGCAATAAAATAACCTTTGGAACAAGGGAGTTAGCTCGGCTGTCTTAAGACGAATTCGTTAGCTATCAAAAGTAACGACTAACCGAGAAGCCCCCACTTCAAACAGTCCGTTAGGACGTTAAGTGGGGGGGAGTTCACACCCCATATAGTGACCCCTATGAATACATAAAAAAGGAAGAGAATTTTTAAAATTCTCTTCCTTTTTTATGTATTCATTAGCTGTTTAGTATATCGAAAAATGATGTAGAATTTATCTATTCTATATATAACAGTATTAAGCATGATTTCAAGATGAAATATTGCATATTAAAATGTATTGATATTAGTTAATACACTTAATATAATGAGAGTATAAGATTCACTACATCATAATATTAAAAAGGAGGAAATGATTATGGAAATCGCAATGGCAGTTTTAAAATTCATAGGTGGAGCAATTCCATTGGTTCAAGAACTTTTAAAAGCATTTATGTAAGTTTATTACTCCGCAATTATTTATAGGAATTATCAGACAAATGATCTGTATATCAAAGATAAATTGATGTACAAATCATTTGTCTGAAAAAACTTTAAACAAGAAATAGAATCCCAGAAATCATAAGGGATTCTTTTTCTGTGTGTGTAATTATGGCTGTACCCCATGCCCATCAACCTAACAGAACAGGTTGCTCCCAAAACGATAAAAATAAAATTCGTTTCTATAAAAAACACAGAATTTTCGTTAAAGTGGAACTTCAAAATGTTAACTTGATGGGCTGAACCCCTTATTCCCCCTTATCGAGGGGGGATTAGTGTTCAATTATATATATTAATTATGAACAAAATTCACCTATTAGCACTTAAAATATAGGTGGATTATTGCTTAGAAATAAATTTGTAATTGCTGGTGATTTTTATCTCGTTTACTGTAAAAATCACTATAGAAAGAGAGAAAAGGGTTGTAATGGTAATAAAAATAGAAGAGATATACCAAGAGATATTGGACAGTAAAAGGAACAGATTTCCCAAAGGTACATGGAGTGATGATCAAGATAATAATCAAGCAAAACGTGTAATCAAGTATCTTATAGAAAACGTTTTAAAGTGGGATAAAGAAACAATTCTTAAGAGTTGGAAATCCCAATTAATTATTAAATATAAATTAGGTGGTTTACTTAGCGTTAAATATCATGATAGCCCATATGTAATGATAAATGATGTTTATCCGAATTGTTTTAAAGAATGGGAATTTCAAATGACACCTAGGAACTATTGGACAAAGGAAAAGGCATTGAAAGCGTTAAAATGGACGATAGAAAAAAAAGAAAGGTTAACAGATAATAAACTATTGGAGGTTTATAACATTCGGTGGTTATCTAATCATAATTTGAGTTCGCCTTGCCAAATTTTTTGGGGAGGTAGTCCTTACATAATGATAAATGAATTATATCCAGACCATTTTAAGGAATGGGAGTTTAAAAAAACTCCTAGTCGTTTATGGACAAGAAAAAAAGCGTTGGAAGCATTAAAATGGACGATAGAGGAAAGAAAACAAATGAATAATGAGGAGATAAGAAAAAAAATTAGTGTAATTTGGTTTTCAGAAATAGGCTTAAGGACCCCATTGGAGAGATATTGGAATGATAGTCCATTTAGTATGATAAATGAGTTATATCCTGGATGTTTTAAAGAGTGGGAATTCCAGAAAACACCTAAAAACTACTGGACAAGAAAAAAAGCGTTGGAAGCATTAAAATGGACGATAGAGGAAAAAGAAAAGTTAACTAATGAAGAACTTACAAAGGTCTATAGTAGAAGATGGATGATTAATCAAAGGTTAATAACTCCATTAGAGAGATTTTGGAAAAATAGTCCATATGCCATGCTACACGAGTTGTATCCAGGGAAATTTAAAGAATGGGAATTAAATAGGGCCCCTCGTGGATTTTGGACAAAGGAGAAAGCATTGGAAGCATTGAAATGGACGATAGAGGAAAAAGAAAAATTAACTAATGAAGAACTAATAAGGGTGTATAGTAGAAGGTGGATAATTAATCAAGGGTTAAGAACCCCATTAGATAGATTTTGGAATAAGAACCCACATACTATGTTAAGTGAACTATATCCTAATTAATTTATAATAAATATGAAAGTTTAACATAAATGAAACTAAATCTTTCTTTTACGGGCTCTGTTGCAAAGTTTTTATATAAACAAAAAAATCCTAATTTAGTAGGTAGAGTTTATGCAACTTTGAATAGTTTCTCTAATTCATTGTACGTCGAAAAAACGAAGTTTGGTTGTTGCAAACTTCGTTTTTGTTTATATAGGACATGAATAGTTTCGATGCTTTTCAAGTTACGTGAAGCATGGCGAAGACTTTGAAATCCTGCGGATTTGGAAAAACGTCGCTTGATATGTCTATGATCCTGTTCGATGAGATTATTCAAATGCTTGATTGTACAATGAATGGTATGCTTATAAAAGCCTTGCTCTCCCAATTTATTGAACGCGCAAAGTAACGCGGGAGTCTATCTGTTGTGAGAACCGTTGCTTCTCCTAATGTTTTTACTAGTCTTTTCATAAAGGCATAAGCCGCTTGATGATCTCGTTTTTTGCGAAGCTTAATATCCAATGTGTGTCCATCTTTATCAATTGCTTGATAGAGATAACGTCATTCGCCTTTCACTTTGATATAGGTTTCATCCAGGTGCCAAGACAGCTGCACAGATTTGTTTTTCTTTTTCCAAATCTGATAAATGAGATTTCCATGTTCATGAACCCATCGCATGATAGTAGTGGGATGGACCGATACACCACGTTCTTTCAAAATTTCAGATACATCTCGATAACTTAAAGAAAAACGATGGTAGTAGCCGACGGCTACCAAAAAAACATCTTGTTTGAACTGTTTTCCTTTAAAATATACCTTTTATCATTCTCCTCATTCTGTTTTGCAAAAATTTAGCTTACTTTTAAAAACTTTGCAACAGAATCGAAGGGACAAAAAGGGTAGAAAAGACATGGATTTGCAAGGGGCCGTCTGCAAAAGTTTATAAATTATAACATATATATATGCCTATAGTAGTTACGAAAAGGTAACAAAAATGCTATTTTCAAAAAAAATGCTTGATATATATTTTGAGTTTTTGTTATTATAAGCTTATTTATTCTATATTTTTGCAAATGTACTAGAGGGAGTGCCATCATGTATGGTATGGTTGAAATCGCAAAGGAGAACAATATAAGTCTCTATCATTCTCTTCGGTTTCTGATTGAAACGCTCCCATTACTAAGACAAAAGAAAAATCTATGTTGGGTTTTCTTTTGTCTTAGTAGTGGGAGGAGCCCTAGTGTTATGTTATAACACTGAAATATGTAGGAGAAACTATAGATTTTGGTTGATTATATGGAATGAAAAATTAAATCGTTATTCTTTGGATTCAGACTACCATTATTCTCACTACTATTCTCACTATTATTCACACTATTATTCACATTAAAAGAGGTATAAGGAGGAAGGTATATCTATTAAGATGGAGAGATATACCAAGTTAGAAATGAACATTAAATTTAATAAAAAAGTAGTAGCATTCACGGCAGGATTAACGGTATTATCTTCACCATTGGTATCGTTTGCAGAGGAACAACAATCAGTAAACAATAAGCAACCTACAAGCGTTCAGGAACAAAGTAAAACAGACCAACTTCAAACATCAGATGAACAGGCTCTAAAAAGTATTGAAGCTAGTTTTGAAGAGGTAGACGGACGTGGTGGAGGTACTGTCGATAATAAGAAAGCAGACAGTCTTCAACGTTCAGAAGGTATTCATGAAGAAACAGGTACATTAACTGTTCCTAACAATTCAAACAGAACAAAACGTAGTCTGTCTTCCGCATCACCTAGCATCTCTAGTACAATAAACGGTGTTCCATTCACTGAATGGATTGTTCCAGCAGGTAACGATAATATTCGTCCTCAAAACTACATGAGTCCAAAGTACATTACAATTCATGAGACTGATAATACAAGTGTAGGAGCAGGTGCTAGGAACCACGCTCAATACCTATATAACCAAGCAGTAGGGAACACAGACCGAGCTGCATCATGGCACTTTACAGTGGACGATAAAGAGATTTATCAACACTTACCATTAAACGAAAACGGGTGGCACGCAGGAGACGGTAATGGCCCGGGTAATAGAGAGTCTATTGCAATTGAAATCGCGGTTAACAGCGATGGTAACTACAGTAAAGCAGTAGATAACGCTAAGAAACTTGTAGCTTATTTAATGAAAGAAACTGGTGTACCGTTAAATAACATCGTAAAACATCAAAGGTGGAGCGGTAAAAATTGTCCTGCTAACATGATTAATAATGGACAATGGGATGCATTCGTAAATGGTGCTGGAGGATATTATAATAATCTTTATCAACCAAAAGACGACATTACAGGAGGTTGGTATGAGCCGGCTATTCGAGAGCTAAATAGAAGGGGTATTATGGCAGGGGAAGGAAACGGTGTTTTCGCACCTAATAGAGCGGTAACAAGAGCCGAATTTGCTCAATTAATCTCTAAATCTCTAAACTTGCCCGCTGGAGATACTTCATTTAAAGACCTAAACGATGCAAACTCAACTTTACGAGATGGTATTAAACGCACTGCAAGTGCAGGTATCATTGCAGGTAGAGGTGACGGTTATTTTGACCCAAACACATCTATTACAAGAGAAGAATCAGCAATTATTGTAAACAAGGCTTTACAGTATAAAGGTCTATGGGGGCCAGTTGCAAACTTACCATTCTCAGACAAAGACAAAATTATCTATAAAGAAGACGTACAAAGATTGTATGGACTAGGTATTGTAAAAGGTAAGGGTGACAATCAATATGACCCTAAAGGAACAACAACTCGTGGTGAAACAGCATCATTCATTCTAAACATGCTTCAAGTAATTGAAACCGGTAGTGTTCAAAATACAATTGGAACAGCTCAAATAAATGGTATTGGGGTAAATGTTCGGAGTGGAGCAGGTACAAACTACTCTATTGTTAGAAAGGCAAGTAAAGGTGAAAAAGTTACAGTATATGAAGAAAAGAATGGTTGGCTAAGAATTGAAACGAATCAGTGGGTTTATAATGACCCTAGTTATATCAACTATAACAAACGATAAAAACTAAATAGTGAAAGGAACAAGTCATATTTGGATATATAACTTGTTCTCAGGCTGTGAAGAAGACTTTCTCCACAGCCTGTTTTTGTGTCTGCTCCCTCTTTACCTGCCAATGCTGATAAATTAATTTTTTTGAAATTGTCACTTTCCTGTAACATAAGTGATTTATTTTATAATAAGAAACTGACATGGAAAGAGGGAGAAGTTATGAAAAAAATCATACCGATAGTCGCATTAATAGGCATGATGAGCTTAGGGATACAAGAAATGAATGTGAAAGCTGAGACATACAAAAGTGCAGGTTCCAAAATGGATTTTTGGAATTCTAAAAGAACAGGTACTAATTTTATGAATAGCACTTCATTACCTGAGAACTACAAAAGTGCAAAGGAAGCTCATATTGAATATGTTCGTTTAGCACCTGATAAATGGGCAAAAGATAAGGATTTCTTATTTGAAGACAAACCAGATACATCAGGAAAAGATTTTCTTATCGGTAATGCAGATAATTATCAAAGATTGGTGGAAGAGGATGTAGCAAAATTGAAAGCAGATTTAGATGCTGCACAATCACAAGGGATTAAAGTTGTACTTACAATGCTTTCATTACCTGGTGATCGTTGGCGTCAATTTAACAATAATCAGAATGATGATAGAATTTGGGAAGAAGAGAAATATCAAGAACAAGCAAGCCAATTTTGGAAAGACCTTGCGTTTGAATTGAAAGATCATCCAGCTGTGGTTGGTTACAACATTATCAATGAACCACATCCAGAAACATCTAAGAAAAATAGATATAATGATTTTTGGACGGAAGATTATGAGAAATGGTATTCAAAAGTGAAGGGAACCCCAGCTGATTTAAATGAATTTTATCAAAAAGTTGTTACTTCAATTCGTGAAGTAGATAAAGAAACACCTATTATTTTAGATTCAGGTCTATATGCCACACCTTGGGCTTTTAAATATCTTAAACCAGTTAAAGATAATAAGACATTGTATGCATTTCATATGTATGAGCCATATCAATTAACAAGTCAACGTGAAAATCAAAATAAAGAGTATCAATATCCTGGAATTGTAAAAGTAGGAGATTTAGAAACACCTATGATGTGGGATAAAGATGGATTAAATACATTCTTACAGCCTGTGCAAAATTGGTCTCAGGAAAATCATGTACCATCTAATCGAATCATTGCTGAGGAATTTGGAATTAATCGTACCGTTCCTGGAGCACCCCAATACATGCAAGACTTAATTTCTATATTCAATCAGAAAGGATGGCATAAATCATTCTATGCATTCCGTGAAGATACTTGGACAGGAATGAATTATGAATTAGGAACAGAAAAAATAAAATGGGATGAAGAGGGGCAACCAAAACGTCAAGATAATCCACTTTGGGATGTAATAAAAAATGATTTACAAATCGATGCAGGAGTAAATAGAACTATATTTAAGGATGTCCCACAAGAACACTGGGCATTTCATGCAATTCATGATTTAGCGAATAAAGGAATTATTGCAGGTTATGGAAATGGGATATTTGGTATGGGTGATAATGTAACACGGGAACAAGTAGCTGCATTAATTTACCGTACTTTGCATATAGAAAAACAAGATAAATATGAAAATCCATACAGAGATATCGATGGAAATTCAACAATGTTTCCTAAGGAAATATTGGCTTTAACTAAGCTAGGATTTTTCCAAGGGGATGATCAAGGAAACTTTAGACCGAAAGCTACATTAACACGTGCAGAAATGGCACAAGTTATTAAGAAAGCATTTAGATTAGATGTAAAGGCGCCACATAATTTCAACGATGTTCCAGCAAATTCATGGGCAAAAGATGCGATTAGTGCCGTGCAATCGAACCATATTGCAGTAGGAGTTGGAGAAGGGAAATTTGCTCCGGATATGAACGTAACACGTGAACAGTATGCACAGTTTTTATATAATGCAATTTCAAATGCGCAATCCCATCAATAAAAAGAAAATGAAGTTGAGTGGTTTATTATA
Organism: Bacillus nitratireducens; assembly: GCF_001884135.1. Classification (GTDB taxonomy): domain Bacteria; phylum Bacillota; class Bacilli; order Bacillales; family Bacillaceae_G; genus Bacillus_A; species Bacillus_A nitratireducens. Next base: position 7,710 of record NZ_MAOC01000072.1, read on the forward strand.
TCATCATTATAAGGGCGTATTACTGCTCGTAAAAATTTAACGAATTTACCGAAAGAATTCTCCTTTCTCAAGCGTGTGAAGGGCGATAGCCCAACGGTAGGTGGGAGATGAATTCCGGTTTGGCATAGCCAAAAACTTTTGATAAACTAACTATATGAAGTTCTTTGATAACTTGATATATGAGGTTGCAGGAAGAAAATAGAGTGCGAAAACCAAGCCATGCGGTTCCTCCGTAAAATATCAACCGTACCAAGAGAGCGTCCAAGCGTTGGACATCTAGGGGTGGAACACCCCGAAGTAACGCTCAGGGAGACGAAAGGTTACTTTCGTCGTGGAACTGAGAAGCTCTCACTTCAAGCTTTGTTAAGTGGCGAGTAGTTCACTTGGTGATACCTCATATCAACTTAAAAACTTTATAACGCCCCCTAAACAAAAAATTGTACATTTTCATCTGGACATGTCAATCTTCTTGTTTGGGGGTATTTGCTTTTCTTATCTTGATAGCGATGTGATGCTACTACCCTATGCCCATCAACTTAAGAATTTAGAATTACCCCAAAACGAAAAAGAGCCCTAAATTAATAGGACTCTTTTTACCTTTCTCAAAAGTAAACTTTTGAATATTTGTTTACACTCATTTTTAAAACACTAAATTTTAATGTTCTATTTTTTAAATATGTAAGATTGCATACAATCCATGGTTGATAATCATTATCGATGTAACTATAATAGTTACAATAAGGTTAATATTAAAATTAAAACATGAATGGAGATGTTATAAAATGGGTATAAAAAAATCGTTTTAGCTGGTGCATTAGGAGTAGCAGCACTTGCAGGAACAAATTTACCAGGCATAGAAGTAACAAAAGCTAGTGCAGCTTCTATTGAATCAAATATATCAACAATTGAAGGTCACGTAGTTGAGATTAGTAATAATGTTATTTTTGTAGAATCAAAACAATATACAGATCCTATCAGTATCAATTTTGATTCTATACCAAATGTAAAAATAGGAGATCAAGTAAAAGTTACTAGTACAATGATGCGCAATTTTACTGAATATATGATTGCAAATTCTATTGAAAATAAATCATTAACACCAGGAATGCATTTAAAAGAAAATGGTCGACCTGATTATGTAATAGGAGAAGTTAGTAAAAAAGGAAAAATTGATGAATACGTAAACGTGCCTATAGATTATGTACTTGTTAAATATCCTAAAATCAACGGTGGAGATGAAATTCTAGAAGTTTACTTAACACAGGGACAAAAACTCAATGTCGGTGACAAAGTTAAAGTAAATAATATGGAATTTGCACAATGGGGCGGAAGTTCTATAAATTGGAACATAGAAAACAACATCTAAAAAATTCAAGAATCGAAAACTTCAAATCAAAATAATGATGATCAATGGATTTGGTCTTAGTACCTGTTTAAATTGTTTAACCGTTAACATTAGTACTAACAAAAAAGAGCTTGTAGAAGAACTACAAGTTCTTTTTTGTTTGAGGGAACACTTAATTTCCAATACATATTCTTAATACGGAAATGTGATATTTCGTTGTCTCATATATTCAATATTGCATATGAAAATATATTGATGAAAATATGAGTGCTTACTATAATAAAAGCATAAAGATAAATAACATCTTAGCATCAACAAAAGAGGAGGAAATGATTATGGAAATCGCAATGGCAGTTTTAAAATTCATAGGTGGGGCAATTCCATTAGTTCAAGAACTTTTAAAAGCATTTATGTAAGTTTATTACTCCGCAATTATTTATAAAAATTATCAGACAAATGATCTGTATATCAAAAATAAATTGATGTGCAGATCATTTGTCTGATAAAACTTTAACAAGAAAAAGAATCCCAGACATCATAAGGGATTCTTTTTCGGTTCTGGTGCAAATATATGAAGAAAAACACGGATAATAGTAGATTCCTAGTGAAATCGTATTTTATGCTATAAGTCCAAACACTTGGTAGATGAACTCTTTTTGATTTTGGACAGACTGATTCGGTAAATCAATCTATCCCTTTTTTATCATATACATGGCTTCAACACCACTCAATATAGAAGTTGCAGTTTTAAATGACTTAAACCCCAACATAAAACGATGATCTTATTCCACTATATTATTAAGATATCTAACTTGCCTTATCTTTATGCCTTCGGGCATATGTTTCTCTTCTTTCAACGCTTGAATCGCTACAGAATAGGCAGGGTTTTTATCTACTGTTATCACACGAGGTTTCGAAATGTACGAAAAAGCCAAGGCTTTCTTGAAAAAGCACTTGGCTGCTTGTTTATCTCTTGATTTACTTAGATAAAAATCAATGGTATTCCCTTCTGAATCAACAGCACGATATAAATACATCCATTGCCCTTTCACTTTAATATAAGTTTCATCGACTCTCCATGAATCATTTGTTGATTTAAGGTGATATCGTACTTTCTCTTCTAATTGAGGTCCATATTAATGAACCCATCGCATAATCGTTGTGTGAGCTATGAATAAGCCTCGTTCCTCCATCATTTCCACCAGGTTACGGAAGCTCAAATTGTACCGTAGGTACCACCTTACTGTTAATAAGATTAGTTCCGGTCGATAATGCTTCCATTTGAACAAATTTTCCTTTTCTATATCGATCACATACCTTTTTCTAGAGTAATAGTAATACTATCAGTATGTCCAAGTTTAAGAGATTATTTGCGAAATTTTTAGAGTTTTTGCACCAGAACCAAATTTTCCTACAATTTCTTTCTTCATTTAACTAAATATTAATTCCTATAAAAATCTTTTAATCTAATTATATGCAATATTACATATTGGTTATGAGTATTTTTCGTGTTATATTATTTAATTACTATATGTTTAGTAATATTTAATTTTGAAAGGGGAAAGATTATGTTACCAAATACAGTTCGTACTCCAAATAAGAAAAAAAAATGGATTATTGTCGGGGTTATTGTACTAATTGTTATCGTTGCGGCGGTTAATATTTTTGTTATGCAAGGTAAGAAGAAAGATACAACGAAGACGGATGCTGTAAGTTTTGAGAAAGTGACAGAGCGTAAGCTAAATAATACGAAGTTAATTTCGGGTCAGGTGAAGCCAGGGAATATTGAAAGCTTCTATGCGGATCCAACTAAAGGAAAAGTGAAAGATATTGCAGTGAAAGAAGGACAAGAGGTAGAAAAGGGAACGAAATTATTCTCTTATGATAATGAAGAAATTAATTTACAGGTGAAACAAGCTGAGCTTGATCAGAAGATGGCTGATATGCGTTATGATCAAGGGAAAAAGAAAATTGATTCATTGAAGAACGAAATTAAGAAGGCAAAAGATAGTGGAGCTGGGAAAGAAGTAACAGACCCAATGGAAGAGCAAGTAAGCGAATTAGAAATGGCACAAAAAACAACTGATCTTGAAAAAGAAAAAGGAAAGTTACAAAAAGAAGAGTTAAGTAAAAAACAGAAAGAACTTACGATTTATAGTAATTTTACAGGTGTTGTACAAAAGTTAGATAAAGATGCAGCACAAAGTTCATCTCAAGCTTTAGGTGGCCAAGGGAAAGCATTCTTACAAGTTGCTTCTAAAGATCCGTTCCAAGTTCAAGGGACTTTAACAGAGCTTCAAAAGTCACAAATTCAAAAAGATCAAGCGTTTACTGTAACTGCGAAAGCAAATAATAATAAGAAGTGGACAGGTAAGATTACGGAAGTAAGTGAATTCCCAACGAGTGCTGAGATGGCTCAAGCAGCTGGTGAAGGAACTCAAAATATGTCTCAATATACATATAAGGCCAGTCTTGATAGCCAAGATGGTTTATCTCCAGGTTATCACGTTTCTTTACAAGTAAATTTAGAGAATAAGACGATGATTGCTGTTCCAAGTAAGAGCATTGTAGAAAAAGGCGATGATGCATTTGTTTATATTGAGGAGAAAGGGAAGCTTCATAAAAAAAATGTGAAAAAAGGCGCTACTGATGGAGACTGGACAGAGATTGTTGAAGGCGCAGCAGTGGGACAAAAGGTGGTTAAAAATCCTTCCGACAACGTGTATGACGGAATGGAAGTGAAAGAGAAATGATTACTTTAAATAATATTGCTAAAACGTATTATCAAGGGAAATTGGCAGTACCGATTTTGCATGGTATTAGTTTGACGATTCAGAGTGGTGAGTTTGTTTCAATTATGGGACCGTCTGGTTCCGGTAAATCAACGCTTATGAATATTATCGGTTGTTTAGATCGCCCAACAGAAGGAAAATATATGCTGAATGATGTGAATATCTTAACAGCAGATGAGTCAAAGCTAGCTTTAATTCGTAATGAATATATCGGCTTTGTGTTCCAGCATTTTAATTTACTGCCCCGTCTTTCAGCGGTGGAAAATGTTGAACTTCCGCTCGTATATGGTGGGGTGAAGAAAGCTGAGCGTCGTAAGCGTGCTTTGGAAGCACTGGACAAAGTAGGGTTAGCAGATAGAGTGCATCATTTACCTAGTGAGTTATCAGGTGGACAGAAACAGCGTGTAGCAATTGCGAGAGCGATTGCGAATAATCCAACGTTCATTATGGCTGATGAGCCGACGGGTGCGCTTGATACGAAGTCTGGTGAACAAGTTATGGATATTTTCACGAAGCTTAATGCAGAAGGAACGACAATCGTTATGGTTACGCATGAGGAAGAGGTAGCAGCTTATTCATCTCGCCGCATTGTACTGCGAGATGGGAAAATTACTGAAGATAGAAGGTGTGCAGTATGAGTTTACTAGATAGTATAAAAATTGCCCTATCTTCTATTTTAGCTCATAAACTGCGTTCAGCTTTGACGATGCTCGGTATTATTATCGGTGTAGGTTCTATTATTACTGTCGTTGCGATTGGGCAGGGCGGGGAAGCGATGCTGAAGTCGAAAATCGCTGGTTCTGGTAATAACCTTATGCCAATTCAGTTTAAGCCGGATATTAATGATGAGTTTGCTATGGGTGGACATGAAGTACCAAAATTAACGGAAGAAGATATTCTTGAGGTGAAACAGGTAAAAGATGTTGCCCATGTTATTACGACGAATAGTACGATGGAAACACTTGATATAAACGATAAAAAAGCAATGATTAATGTTATTGGACTGGATAGTGAGTATTTTCAAGTAAATAAAGTGAAAATGCTCAAAGGGCGTTCATTGAATGAATCAGATATTTCACAAGGTAATAACGTCGTTATGATTAGTACGAAGGCAGAAGAGACGCTATTTAAAGATGAAAATCCAGTAGGGAAAATTATTGAAATGAAAGGACAGCCGGTGCAAATTATCGGTGTCTATAAATCAGATAATGAATTTATGGGATTTGAAACTGAAGAAGTACTGATTCCTCTCACCTTATGGCCTGTTTTATACGGAACAGATGAAATTCAAAGTATCGCAATTCAGGCTAAAAATGTAGACAATTTAGAATCAGCAGGAAAAAAAGCTGTTGAAGTATTAAATAGTCGTATGCCGAGTGAAATTCCAGGTAAATATGAATTAGTAAACTTAAAAGAGTTCCAAGAAGGAGTTTCTAAAGTCACTAATATCATGACAATGATCATCGGTGGTATCGCTGGCATTTCATTAGTCGTTGGTGGTATTGGCGTTATGAACATTATGCTCGTATCTGTAACGGAGCGTACGCGCGAAATTGGGATACGTAAAGCGCTTGGAGCAACGCGTAGTAAAATTTTATTACAGTTTTTAATTGAAGCCGTTATGTTAACGCTTCTAGGTGGTTTGATCGGAATTGGTCTTGGATATGGCGGGGCATATATTGTTTCCACATTTGCGAAATGGCCACCACTTGTTTCATGGGAAGTTGTTGTCGGGGGCGTATTATTCTCAATGACACTTGGTATTATTTTCGGATTAATTCCAGCGAATAAAGCTGCAAAATTAGATCCAATTGAAGCACTCCGCTACGAATAGTTTACTAGTGTAGTAAAGATAAATATCTCTATTACACATACATATTGTTTGAGTTAATTGTTTTTACCATCCTTTAAGGAGGCGTTATAATGAAAGCGAATATTAATACACAAGATGTAGGTGCGAAAAAGCCATCATTATTTGGAATGATTACATCTCCTGGAGTACAATTTGAAAGAATGAAAACAAACGAGAAAGTTTGGGGTATGTTCCTCTTAGTAGCATTGTTACAAGGGCTTCTAGGTGGTTTAGATGCGTATGTTATGTATACCTCACCTGAGATGCTTAAAATGAAAAAAGAATTAGGTGAAATGGCTGGACAAAGTTCACTTACATCAGAAGTTATTTCTGGAATTGAAACAAGCTTTGCTAGTGCGATGGTTGGAACACTATTCATAGCAGCTATTTATAAAATGTTTATGATGTTCTTTGGTAATGATACGCCTTATAAAACCTTATTGAATATTGTAGCTTATACAAATATTGTCCTTATTATTGGTGGACTTATTAATTCAAGTTTAGGTCTAATCTTTGGTAGTGGAATGAGCCAATATACGAGTTTAGGGTTATTATTTACGAAAGGTACATTTGCATATGGAATTGGTAATACAATTGAAATATTCTATGTATGGAATTTAGTCTTAATTTGGCTTGGATTACATATTACAGCTGGATTAAGTAAAGTGAAAGCATTGATTCCAATTATTATTCTATTCATTATTAAAGCGGTATTCTTTGCGGCAATTATTGTATTAATAGCGAAGTTTTTACCAAGTATGTCAATGTAAATAAATTTAGTAAAAGATTCGTAACATTAATAACCGGTTCCTTAACGTACAAGGTACCGGTTATTTTGTGTCCAAAATGTGTTCAAACGTACAATTTTCTTTTTTTGTATGGTGACCCCATGTCCATCGACTATAATTTCTTCATTTTTCTCTTTATTTCAATAGGAATAGACAGTATAATTTTATAGATTTAATACTTCAGAAAATTATACGGGGTAAATACCATGAAAAATAAAAAAAGAACAGCTACAGTTGCATTAACAACAGGATTAGCTTTAACAGCTGTAATACCATTTGGAGTAGGTCATGCAGAGGAAACAGATCAATTACAAGCTCAAATTCAGGAGGATTCGTTCCGTACAGGTGAACTTACACAACCATCACAAAAGGCACCAGAGAATGTAGTAAAAGATGCCCTTAAGGAAAAGACAGAGCAAGCTTTGTCTCCAAAACAAGTGAATGGAGAAATGGGAGTAGATTATAAGGTTCTTCAAAAACGCGGTTCGTATGATGGGACTACACTTGTGCGTATGCAACAAACATATGAAGGAAAAGAAGTATATGGGTATCAATTGACTGCACACGTAGATAAAAAGGGTGTTATTAAAAGTGTTTCAGGGGATAGTGCGCAAAATTTAAAACAAGAAGATTTAAAGAAGCCTATTAATCTATCACAAGAAAAAGCGAAACAATATATTTATACGAAGTACGGGAATGATATCAAGTTTATTTCTGAGCCAGAAGTAAAGGAAGTTATTTTTGTTGATGAAAATAATGGACAAGCCAGTAATGCATACCAGGTTACATTTGCTGCAGTAACACCAAAATATGTATCTGGAACTTATTTAGTGAATGCTCATAATGGTGAAATGTTAAAAAATATGGTACAAGAATCAGATTTAAAAGCAAGTGAGAAGCTTGTTGATGCCTTAGAGGAAAGTAGAAAAAGCAATCTTGCATCATTAACTGGAACAGGAAACGATGCTTTCGGTATATCTCGTACATTTGGTATTTCTAAACAAAGTAATGGTGAATATGCACTTGCTGATTATTCAAGGGGGCAAGGAATTGAAACATATGATGTGAATTACAGAGATATTACTAAAGAGGAAAGCTATTATCCTGGCACACTAGCAACTAGCACTTCAACAACATTTAATGATCCAAAAGCGGTAAGTGCCCATTACTTAGCAACAAAAGTATTTGATTTTTATAAAGATAAATACAAGCGTAATAGTTTTGATAATAAGGGACAAAAGGTAGTTTCAGTTGTACACGCTTGGGATTCTGAGGATACGAACGATCCGAAAAATTGGAAAAATGCATTAAGTGCTAATATTAATAATAGTAGTATGCTCGTATATGGAGATCCTATGGTGAAGGCATTTGACGTAGCGGGACATGAATTTACACATGCGGTTACATCTAGCGAATCCAATCTTGAATATTCCGGAGAATCTGGTGCGATTAACGAGGCGTTATCGGATATTATGGGGACGGCTGTTGAGAAATATATAAACAATGGGAATTTTAACTGGACAATAGGAGAACAAACTGGATTAGTTTTACGTGATATGAAAAATCCATCTTCAATCAATTATTCAAATGGAGTACCATATCCAGATGATTATAGTAAATATACTAATTTAAATGGAGAGGATGATGGAGGCGTTCATTTCAACTCAAGTATTATTAATAAAGTTGCATATTTAATTGCAAAAGGTGGCACGCATAACGGTGTAACTGTAAAAGGTATTGGCGAGGATAAAATGTTTGATATTTTTTATTATGCAAACAATGATGAACTAAACATGACTTCTGATTTCTTTGAATTGAGATCAGCATGCCTTCGAGTTGCAACAAATAAATATGGCGCGAACTCGGCTGAAGCTCAAGCAGTCCAAAAAGCTTTTGATGCAGCAAAAATTAAGGTAACAGTGGAAGAAAAAGAAAAAGCTGTGGAAAAACAAGCGCCGGAGTTAACTGTACCGTTTATAACTACACTACATGTAGGTGATATGTTCGACCCGATGAGAGGCGTAAAAGCTGTTGATAAAGAAGATGGTGATTTAACAAATATAGTAAAACATAAAGGCGATGTAGATACTTCTAAACCAGGTAACTACATTGTGGAGTACTCGGTTGTCGATTCCCAAGGGGTTAATGCAACGGCTACACAGACTGTAATTGTAGAGGAAAATGGAGAAACTCCAGATATGGAACCTAAATTAACAGTGCCTGTTGGAGCAACAATTAATGTAGGAGATTCATTCGACCCAATGGCAAGAGTATCAGCTACTAATAAAGAAGACGGTGACCTTACTTCTAAAGTAACAGTTGATGGTAAGGTAGATACATCTAAGGCCGGTACTTACGTATTAACTTACACAGTTACAGACACTAAAGGTCATGAAGTAACTGCGAAACAAACAGTAACGGTTAAAGCTGGAGAAGAAGTTAAAGATGAAAAACCAGTACTAAAAGTACCTGCTGAAACAACAATTATTGAGGGTAATCTATTCGCCTCAATGGCAGGAGTATCAGCTACTGATAAAGAAGGTGGTGACCTTACTTCTAAAGTAACGCATGAAGGAACTGTAGATACATCTAAAGCCGGTACTTATGAAGTAATATATAGTGTCAAAGATTCCGCAGGTAATAAGGTAACTACAATACAAAAAGTAGTTGTGAAAGATAAGGACAATGGTAACGGTTCTAATAACAGAAATAATGGTTCAGACAACGATAACGGTCCTGATAATGGCAGTACTGGTACTAACAACAGCAATGCCTCTGATACTGGTAACAGTAATATCTCAAACAATAGTACTACTGATAAAAAAGAAGATACATATAAAGAGCTTCCAAAAACGGGTGCAAGTACAAATAACAGTGCAGCAATGGGTGTATTGATGGTTCTTGCAGGTATGGTTCTTTCTTTTGGTCGTAAATTTAGAAAGGTATTAAAATAATAGTAACTGGTTCACTTTATTCAGACGGTTGGTTTAAAATCGACGGTAAAGATTATCACTTTGACCAGTGGGGACATAAGATGTAAGGCTCTGATGCAAAAACTTCAAGATAATTGCAAGTAATCTCTAAATCTTGGACATACTGATACTATTACTCTAAAAAAGGTGAGTGATCAGTATGGAAAGCGAAATTTATTCAAGTGGAAGCATTATCATCATGATAATATTTTGCAAACAGTAAGATGGTACCTACGGTACAACTTGAGCTTTCGTGATTTGGTGGAAATGATGGCGGAACGGGGCTTATCTGTTGCTCATACAACGATTATGCGCTGGGTTCATCAATATGGATCTCAATTAGAAGAGAAAGTACGACATCATCTTAAATCAACAAATGACTAATGGAAAGTCGATGAAACATATATCAAAGTAAAAGCTCAATGGATGTACTAATACCATGCAGTCGATTCAGAAGGGTATACAATTGATTTTTATCTAAGTAAATCAAGAGATAAACAAGCAGCCAAGCGCTTTTTCAAGAAAGCCTTGGCTTTTTCGTATGTTTCTAAACCTTGCGTGATAACAGTAGATAAGAACCCTGCCTATCCTGTAGCAATTCAAGAGTTAAGAGAAGAGAAACATATGCCTGAAGGTATACAACTAAGGCAAGTTAAATATCTCAATAATATAGTGGAAGAAGACCACCGGTTTATTAAAAGGCGAGTTCGTTCTATGTTAGGATTAAAGTCGTTTAAAACAGCAATCTCTATATTGAGTGGTGTTGAAGCCATGCATATGATGAAAAAAGGGCAACTTGTTTTACCGGAAAAGTCTGCCCAAAACCAGAAGTGATTTATTCATAAATTATTTGGCTTAGCTTCATAAGATAGAAATGAAGAAGAAATTGCTACTCTATGTTCCTAACTAACATTTTCGTACCAGAACCTTTTTTACTACCATAAGATAGAAAGAATACCACATTGCTATCAAGCTAAGATTTTAAGTTTCCCCATAGTGAAAAAATGACTTCTTTACGACTAGTGTTTAACTCATTTTTTTCGGTTTGGGGAACAATCCACTTCTTAAGTTAGTTGACGGGCATGTATGGTGAAGTCTATTATATAAATTGGTCAAAAATTGAACTTCCTCAGTTTTTTTAATTCAATACATATGTTTTCTGTTATGGGAATATATGTTATAAACTTTACTTAGTCTAAGAACATCATAACATTCTAAATAGTATGGAGCGTGTATTATAATGAAAAAGATTTTATTATCGTTTATAACATTAGGAATGCTTATAGGATGTGAAAAATCTGATTCGTGTGATGAAGCAAGAGCTATCTACTCTGGAAATTGTAATTCTGATAATACACTGACAAACGACAAAGCTGAATTACAATTAGATTCCAAATAGTTGCTGTAATACTTAATTTGTATTTTAACAGGTAACAATTTCATTTCATTTTAGAGGGATATTTCCAATCGCGATTTCCTTTAGAAACAGTCGAAGAGGTTTCACTTTTTTAGTTAGGCTTTGTTTCTCTATGTTTTCCAGAGATTTTCGTATCTGTTCCATTTGTTCTTTTCCTTCTATTATATCAACCTCGATCCATTTGTGGGGTATCGCCAGCATTTCGGAAAAACCCCACGCTAAGAGTTTTTGAGTCATTTTAATGTAGGCTTAAAATAAAGTTTGATCACTTTTTGCTATGTATGAGCAAAGTTACTTCACTATTAAATTTATAGTAAGTATAACTTCCAATCCATGAACCAAAGGCTCCTCCCAAAAAGAAAATAGTCATATATAATCCATTAAGTCTGTTTCTTATCCTAGGATTCAAACCAAAGTCAACTTTTATTATATATTTTGGAGTTGCTTTACGTTTACCGTCTACAGATAGCGGTGCTCTTTTTTGCATGAATTTTACGTCTGAATTATTTAAAACATCATAATTTCAATTATCTAAAGACAACGGTCATTCATTAATACAATAAATGGAAGGTTATTCGATTCCCTATATTTGTATATGCGAAATTGCATAAAAATATATGTTTAAATAAGACGCGATTTTATATATAACTAGAGGTAGAGAAAGTAAATTATTGTTTAGTGTCTACTTAAAACTTTTAAGTTGATCGATGTGGCGGTATCCCTTTAAGAGAAATATTAAGCAGTTAGTCTTTGCTAACCGCACTTTTATTAGAGATATTTACCTGTTGATATTACGTTATTATGATGAATATTTGCATAAGAATCTTTATATTTAGAAAGGAAATAAAAAAATGAAAAAATTCGCATCAACACTATGTATAGCTGGAGTGACTTTAACTATTTTAGGAGTATCTCCTCAAAGTAGCTATGCTCATCTCGATCAAATTGATTTAACTGAGAATGATCCTATTACTGCAAGATGGTCTGCAGAAGCTCCGTATCATTCTGATAAAAGTACACATTTATGGATTGCAAAACAAGCTATTGAAATTATGAAAACAGAATCTAATATTGAAGCAAATAAGCAGGCTGTGGACTTTTTAAATTATCCACAATATAAAGATCTATTTTCTAAAGGATTATATGATGCAGATTATAATGCAGAGTTTAACGATGGTGGAACAGGAATAGGCGGCGTTTTTAAAGGCGGATGGAAATCTCATTTTTATGATCCTGATACTAAAGAAAACTATAGAGGAGAAACAAATCCAACGGCTCTTACACAAGGTAAGAAATACTTTTATGAATCTGGAGAACATTTACGAAATAAAGACTATGAAAAAGCTTTCTATTACTTAGGAGTAGCCACGCACTACTTTACAGATGCTACCCAACCTATGCATGCAGCAAATTTTACAGCAATTGATACGAGAGCTATAAAGTATCATAGCTACTTTGAAAATTATGTTACAACCATTCAAAATCAATTTGCAGTCAATACTGGAGGGAAGTATAACGACTCTCTATCCACACCTGAAGAATGGATTGATTATGCAGCCCGAGTAGCTAAACCTGAAATCCAAAATATTACTAATGATAAAACATTTAAGTATTATAATAGTGGTAAGGCACAATTGTGGCAAGAAATGGTTACCCCAGCTGTGCAGCGAAGCTTAGGAGAAGCTCAGCGCAATACAGCAGGTTTCTTAAATCTTTGGTTTAAAACTTTTACTGAAAATGTGAAAGCTCCAAGTATAGAGACTGCATTAATCTATGATATAGAAGGAAACGTCATAGAAGCAGGGAAAAACTATTATATCGTACCAAGTGAATCTCCTTATCAAGGTCTAACATTTGAATGGTATGTAGCAAACCGTTATGATTATGTCTCACTTGCAAGTAAAGAAAACAATGCTTTATCTGGTACACCTATAGCATTTGAATTCTACAAAGAAAATGATGCAAAGCTACACCACGGGGAGAGTATATATCTTCGCATGAAGCACTCAAATTACGATCAATTTCAATATTTAAATTGGTCTAATTATTCTAGTTGGATTCACCTTGCTCAAAAATCGGATAGTTTAGCTGACTTTAAAATTAAAATTAACCTGGATAAACCTACAGAATATAATATTTTTACAGATGACTATCCATTAAATTATGAAAATATAAATGCAGAGAAAAATTGGATCGTACTAGGTGGAAAAAAACAAAAACCTAGCTCATGGAAGTTTATACCTGTTAGATAAACTAAAAAAACACTCGTCCTTAATCAGAACGAGTGTTTTTTATCCGTAAACGTCAAGTAACTTCACTTATTGGCAACAAACAAAAAAGCCCATCTCTTTTTTCATAAAAGATGAGCTTTTTTATCTTTCAATTATTCTAAATAATCTGTTAAAAAGAATAAAATACTGTAGCTTTGAAATAAAGTCGTACCGTTTATAAAGAAGATGTACTGTTTATACAGAAGTTGCATCGTTTTATCCCTTTGGATTTCCTTTTCTATGGGTTACTCCCCATCGCCAACAAGCTAATAAAGGCAAATACCCCCAAAATGAGAAAATTGGAATATCTAGGTAAAAATATACATTTTTTTGTTTTGGAGCAACTAGTTTCATTACCTTGATGGGCATGTTGGTGAGACCCTAAAATGAACATTTGGATAGGCAATCCTTCTTCTCTTAAAATAACCTTAAATATATTATAGATTTAAGAATATCAGAAAAATAAATGGTATAATTTTCTAAAATATCCTGAATAAAGTTGATTTTAGAAAAGGAGTAGAGGGGAAATGTTTCAGAAGCTCAAATTTTATTTAATCAGCCTTGTAATTAGTTCAATGTTAGGTGGGATTATCATAGGTGCTAATTTCTTGGTCCATAACATCTATTATTTAGTTATAGGTAAAGAATTTCATTTTAATATGTGGTCTTCCATTATTATATTTAGTATCGTATTTATTTCAGGTTTTACATATATGTTGAAAAAGGGCCCAAATATACTTGTTAATGATTAAACCAATAGTAATTCATGATCTGGTTGGCGTCTTGTTTGTTATTAGGGAAAGATAACAAAACTAAATTTCCTTAAAATGAAAAAATACACCATCCCTTCTATATATTTTTACAAAAAGAATAGCGTTATTTTGATTATATGGATACAAATTTATGGACAATTGGTACGATAATATCAATTGTTTCATTGGGCGTTGCAGTTATAAAGTTGCTTTAAAAAACAGCCAGGAATTAATAACAAAGAGTGAAATCGAAGAAAAACGTTATCAGATAAACATAGATTTATCGTATTGTTTGAAACGGAATAAAAGCATAAAAAATGTAAGGATATTTATTGATGAGAATTTTTTTAATTCTTGAATAGCCACTTTACTCGGTGATGATTCCTGAGCTTCTAAGGTGAAGGCCTCGTTTAATTTTTCTAGAATATGCATTAATAATCAGTCCTTAATCTCTCTCCATTTTGAAATTATGGATGAAAAGGGGGAGGATTGTAAATATGGAAATGAAAAAACGAAGCCTATGTATATGTGAAATGATTTTTATAACCGTCTCCTTTTAGGGGACGGTTTCTTTTATCAATGAATATACTATATTAAGAAATTTAAGAGGTGATAATAATTGGATTATTTAATTGAATTAAATCAGTGGGGCATAAAAGAAGGATTACCTACTAAACCCTATGTAGATGCAGATTATATACAAGCTGATAAGAATATCCAGGGGATAAACAATGCGCTACAATATGCAGCATCTAATAATTACTCTGAAGTTATTCTTCCAAAAGGCAATTACGCTCTATGTTATCCACGTGAGATTGTTATGGTTTCCAATTTAGATTTTAATTTAAATGGATCGACATTAAAAGTTATATACGATTCTAATAAAAAATCGCCATTTGACAATAGAACAACTACTGATTATTACAACTTCAAAGGGAATAGTATCGTATTTAGTAAAGTCACCAATTCTAATTTATTTGGTGGAACTATAATTGGGTGTAGGGACGACAGAAGTTTCTCTAATCCTTTAGAAGTAGCAGTGGAGAATACGTATGGTATTCTCTTTCAAAAAAGTTCAAATTATTGTTCTGTGAAAAATTGTAAGGTTCGCGATTATATGGGCGATAATATTTCATTTAGCTCAAACTCGATATTTGACTATGGAGAATTTGATCAAGGTCTTACTTTGAGTGCCTTAGATTACAACACTGGACAACCTATTACCTCTACGAATACACTCACAACAAAGATGTTAAATATACCTCAAGATTTAACACCAAAGATTACTTCCTTTCTTATAGCTGGAGCAGGATACGCTAGAACAACAAATTTAAATAGTAAAGACTTGGATATCTTCTTTTACGATAATAACAACAATTTCATAGGGGTTATGAAGAAAAGAAGAATCTATACAGATATTTCAATCCCAGTTAACGCAATGAAATTTAGGCTTCAATTTTATAATGAAAACAATGTAAATAAGAATCTGCAATATACAATTATGTTTGGTGGTATCCCTCACCATAACACTGTTGAAAAATGCGAGGTTTTTAATGGGCATAGGGGTGGTATAACTTTAGGGGGGAATTACAACGAAGTTATAAATAATAAAATCCGCGATAATGGAAAAGGATTGGTTAGGTTTTTGGATGGAAAACCTATTTTCAACAATCCAACTCGTTATTCAATAAACATGGAAGATTCATACGGAGCAAGCTGTACCATAAAAGATAACGAAATTTACGGCAGTTATCACGGTATTTTAGTTGGTTGCTATGATGTCTTAATAGAACATAATCACATTTACAATATAGATTACCTAGCGATTAATCTTTATTCTTTAATGCATGCAACTATTAAGGATAATTACTTATACAACTGTCAAAATAATATTGGACTCATGACTTCTAATTTTAGTACGGCGTTTGTGAATATAATAGACAACAGTTTCACAGGTGGTAATATGAATTTAACTAATGATTCGTATAAGGTTTCTTTATCTAAAAATCAATACGTAAACCCTGATTTCGTTGCATTGGGAGATAATTGCACATTTGATAATAATTATATTATTTTTACAGAAAATCCGACTACCACACCATGGATAAAAGCAAACAAAATAAGCAAATGTACCTTTAAATCGGTTTTAACACAAAGAGAGATGACGTTTAAAGTTAAAGAATATGATAGCTGTAGATTCGAAAATTTACGAGTCAGATCAGAAAATCCTAATACTCAAACTGTAGACGTTTGTGAGTTCACAAGGTCCGAACTTCTTAATTGCGAGTTGAGAAATCATTTGTTTAGTGGGCGTCCAATGAATATTAGAGTTACTAAATCAAAACTTATAGATACAACTTGCGAAGTTGGTATTACAAATGTGGATAATCAAGTACCATACACTTCACTTGAAGACTGTGCTATCTCCATTAATACGAAAAATAATTTATTCTTATCTGATACAAATCGTCCATATACAACTTATATAGTAGAGAAATGCAATGTTACTATTAATAATCCAGCATTCGCTGCTCTCTTAGCTTCAGGAGCAGCAGCAGGAGTAAACGAGTTAATTTTAAAAGACAATGGATTTGTTTATACAGGAACAGCACCATTGAATTTAAAATATTACACAAATAAAAATCATATTAGTAACTTCATCAATTCGAATAACACCTTTACAAATATCAATTTACCTGCTGTGAATTAAAGCTGGCTCTTTCGAGTCAGCCCGTTTTTATTCTACATCTTCCAATTCATTAAGTTTAAATTCTGTATTCAATCCAAATGAATCCGTATAGTATACCGTTTATATTCTTATAGGTTCTGGTGCAAAAACTTCAAGGTAATTACAAGTAATCTCTAAAACTTGGGCATACTGATACTATTACTCCAAAAGGGTGTGATTGGTATGGAAAAGAAAAATTGGTTCAAATGGAAGCACTATCAGCCTGATATTATCTTATTAATGGTAAGATGGTACCTACGGTATAACCTAATTTTTCGTGATTTGGTGGAAATGATGGAGGAACGTGGTTTATCCATTTCTCATACAACGATTATGCGTTGGGTTCATCAGTATGGTCCTGAATTGGACAAACGAATCCGACGTTACCTCAAACAAATAAATGACTCTTGGAGAGTCGATGAAACATATATCAAAGTAAAAGGTCAATGGACGTACCTGTATCGTGCTGTTGATTCGAACGGAAACACAATCGATTTTTGCCTAAGCAAAACAAGAGATCATAAGGCTGCAAAGTGCTTTTTCAAGAAAGCTTTGCGGTCTTTTCATGTTTCAAAGCCACGTGTGATAACAGTCGATAAGAATCCAGCTTATCCTATAGCAATTGAACAGTTAAAAAAAGAAAAAAGCATACCTAACGGTATGCGACTTAGACAACAAAATACTTGAATAACATAGTAGAACAAGATTATCGCTTTATAAAGAAGCGAATCCGTTCTATGCTAGGCCTTAAATCTTTTGACACAGCTACATCCATTCTTTCTGGAGTAGAAGCCATGCATATGATTAAAAAAGAACAAATTGCTTTACGGAGCCAGTCTGTACAAAATCAAAAAGAATTCATCCATCAATTGTTTGGACTTGCAACATAAGATACGATTCCGTTAGGAATATATATGCTTTATTCCCTTGTGTTTTATTTTTGCACCAGAACCCAAAACAGAAGTCTTAAACTAGACTCCTGTCTTTCGACGTGAAGTGAATTACAAAAATTATTTATGGTTTCATAATAGTTAATGCAAAATACTTCATCTAATTTGATAGTAAGAAACTTTGTAACAGAACCTTTTTTAATAGTTGCACATTTAGAAAGCGTTTTCATTTGTGATAGTAGTTATAATCTACATTTTTTACAAAACATTTCTTAGCATATTTAGCTTTAAGCATTGGTAACAAACCTTTATTGTTTATAGATTTTAACCATGATATTTTCTTGTTTTTAATATATAGATTCCTAAAATAATAAATCCTAGTCCTACAAATGGGGTCGTTGGAAGCTTTGTTCCTGCTGATGGCAGGTAATGCTTTTCTTTACTTGCAAGATCCTTTTCTTCTATGTGCTCTTTACTTTGTGTATCATAAGATTGTTTAGCATTTTCATATGTAGCATGCACTTTTTTGATTTCTAGGTCACTTTTTATTTTTCGATTCTTGATTTTTATTTCTGCTATCTCGCCAGTTTTTACTTCTAATTTTTTTATTGTAGGATCAAGTACATATCCCTCTGGAGCTTGAATTTCTTTTATAACATACGTATCAGTAGGAAGGTTATTTAATGTAGCAATTCCATTCTCAGCTGTAGTGATTTCTTTTATGAAATTCCCATTTTCACTTACAACCTCAAACACAGCCCCTTTTAAGACGTCTCTATTTTCTCCTACCTTCATAATTTTTAAAGACCCCAATGTTTCCCATTTTACTACTATATCTGCACTGCTTTTCTCGCTCGTTCTTGGTAATAAGGCAGTTGTATTTTGAACCCTTTGTTGCCCATCAAAGATAACTGCTTGTAAACTCTGCAATTTTGTATTTACTCTTAACTTGAAATTTCCACTTGGTGTGTTTTTCGGAATCAGAACTTTAAAATTTTCCTTGATAGAGAATTCATTCTTTTTTTCACCTTGTTCATTTATAATTTGAACTCCTTCTGGTGCATCCTCTATTTGAACGGAATATACTCCAGATACTGCATTTGATTGAACCATATATAAATTTGTTTCAAAATAGTCTCCATTTTTTTCTACAGTTTGTTTTCCAGTAGGTATTATATTCAAATATGCTTCCTGCACTTCAGTACCTTTAGAAGCTTTTTCTACCAGATGTTTTACAAGGCTATATATCTGTTGGTTTTCTGTTTTTGAATCGGCGAGTTCAATTTTTTTAGATGCAATCCAGATAGCTAATTGAGTTGCATAGTAGGCTTCCTCTTTTGTAGAAACCCCTAATTCTGCTGGCGTTTTTTGAGGGTATCCATAAAGTAAGACACGATATACAAAATCATCCTCTTTTCCAATTTCAGAAAGGTTATCCCCATTAGGTGAATTCAACTCAGGTGATAAACAATACGCAACATCTTTTGATGACGTTCTTAGAAAGTCTGACTTTACCTTTACTTCAGTACCTTTGAATTTAATATAATTCCAGTTCATTTGAAATTTTTCTTGATGTATTATCTCGGCTGCTGCTTGTGGCATAGAAACTCCTAGCAACATAATGATTAAACTTATAATTCCAAACCATTTTGTTAACATCTTGCGGTTCATTTCATTCCCACCATTCATCAAATTTTTAGGATAAATCCTACATATTAATTGTACCCGTTGTAAAAGTAAGTTTATTTTAATTATTCAGAAAATTTAGGGTATAAATAAAGATTATGTTATAGTATCATATATTCTGATGATCTTTATTGTTTAATTGAGTTCATGATATTTGTTAAAGATATTACCTAAGATACTGGCGTAAATATTATTTTATATTATTAAAAAATGATTCAAAAAATCAATTTTTAAAGTGTGATTTATGTATCAAAAAATAAATACACTTAATAATCTACCTATGAAATAGATGTTTCCTCTATTCCATCTTCTTTCACAAAACGCATATCTGTATTTTCAGAAATTTCGGCTATATTTATATTTATTATATTTAGAAAGTATATGGCTTGCAATCTAAAATTTCATGCAATATTGCATGAAATTTTAGAATTTTTTTATGTTATATTATTAAATTGGTTTTGTTAAAAAGTTTGAAAAGAGTATAAACAGATTGGTAAATGAGGAATAATGTTTAGGAAGTAGCCTAGTTGAAAAATCAAACCAGTTCAGATATGGTAATATAAGGGTTAAAGGCGCCAAATGCTAAGTTTAAAGGGGACGTCTAAATGTCAACGATAAGGATCGAGAAAGCATCTATTACGGATGCTGAAAAGTTAACAGAAATTAAGAAAAGAACTTTTGATGAAGAAGCAAAAAAATGGCTTCCAAATCAAGAGAATATAATCGACTATAATATTCAGCCACCAGGGTACTCTTCAATTGAAATGACTAAGTATATGATTAAGGAGTTAAATTACTTCAAGGTTATATATAACAAAACAATTGTGGGTGGAATTATTGTCACGATTTCCGGTAAATCTTTCGGAAGAATAGACCGTATTTTTGTAGACCCTGACTCTCAAGGTAAAGGCATAGGCTCAAAGGTCATAGATTTGATAGAAAAAGAGTTTCCGAATGTGCGAGCCTGGGATCTTGAAACATCTAGTAGACAGCTAAACAATCACTACTTTTATGAAAACATGGGATATCAAGCAACCTTTAAAACCGAGGATGAATATTGTTATATAAAGAGAATAGAAACCCTATTAGGGATAGAAAAATCAGTTGAAAATGAGGACATTTCAGGTACTCAATATGAAAACTGTAATATGGCTAAAACGGAGTGTTATCAAGTAACTTTAGAAGGTAGTTCTTTTAGCAATAGTAACTTGATGAGCAGCCACATTAATAATTGTAATCTTAGTCATTCAAAGTTCCACAATATAAATTTTAGAAATACATTGTTTGCCGATCTAAATTTTTCTATTAGTGAAATGGCTTTGGTAACTTTAGAGGGGGTTCGTTTCATTGATACAAGTCTTGGAGATGAAGGTAATCCAATCACATTTGAAAGGTGTAACCTTAAAGGTAGTAAAATAAAGAATAGTAACCTTAGGAACGTGGAAATACAGCAGAGTGATATTACAGGTATGAAAATAAATGACATTCCTGTGGCAGATCTTCTCGAGCTATACTATCATGTGAATAAAAAGTAAACAATCAGTGCTTCCCTTCAAAATTGGCTCTTTTAAATAATAGATTCATTTTTGAATGATGACCTCTAAATCAAAGAAGCTTACATATTAGATATGTCTAATATGTAAGCTTCTTTATTTCTCAAGGGTTCTCAGAATTTAGGTCTTAATAATGTACGATTTTCTTTTTTTGATAAGGTGACCCCTATTAGAATTAGCACCAACAAAATGTGAACTTCGTACGTTAGACGATTCCTCACACAGAAAAAGCCGATTTCCTGTACGCTAAGGGATAATCGGCTTTTAAGATGAATAGGTCTAATCGATATAATCATAATATCTTTTTAATGAAAGTTTAGATTTAAAACCTACCTGTTTTATAATTTGCCCCTCTAAAACTTCATTTTCGATTAGCCGTAAAATGAAGGTATTCCGTAGATGTTGTGCTGAAATTCCTTTTCGTAAATTCGCTCTTTCAACTTCAAGTCGAATCATTTTTTGAACAGCAATTTCTGTTAAGGCTTTTGGAGCATCGTTGTCATATGACCAATGATAAGTTTTTCGAGTAAAATCGTATGCTACGAATAGTGGATCATTGCTATGATATTTTGGACGAACAGGTTCAGGAATAGTTATATAATAGTTACATAATCGCTTTTTATCATCTTCAGATAAAAGAACCGTCCTCTCTATACCCACTATTCCTGGTACTGAGATTGTATTTTTTTCAAAATGAACGTGCTTCATCTGTAAACCTACAAGTTCTTTTAAGGACAAACCATTATTAATGAGTAAATGCACAATAACAATGTTACGATCCATAAGTACTGGACGAGCGGAGCGTTGTTTTTCTGTTAATCCTTCTAATGAAGTTAATATGTACTTTAGCCGTTTTTCTTCCTCTTTAGAAATAAAGTCTTCATCACGTAACGCCCGATTAGGCTGAATCATGAGATTCATATCTTCTAATGGATTAGGTAGGCCTAAATATTGATAAAGTCTACTTAGGACAATATAAACACGATGTATCGTTTTATCAGAGTAATTTCGTTGCTTCTTTAAATCATTAAAATACTCTTCATAACCCTCGGTACTAAGTGTCGTCCATATATTGCGTAAGGGAAGCTTTTTTGATTTTTGCAACCACTGACCAAAATCTTCAATATCATAAACATATCGTTTAATTGTGGAAGGTTTTCTTCCTTTATCTAATAAGAAAGAAGAAAAATGCTGTATTGTGTCTTGAAATTCTTTTGTTGGCATAGCCTTATCATCCTAATTTTTTCTTTTAGTATATCAAATTTTGAAATTAGCTTTACTTACACTACGTAATACATACTGAATTTATGTAAATATTTCTCAATATTATATTATTGCTATATGAGCTATAATATAAGTAATTCTTTTTATTATTTATATTTTGTTATTTTCTGTTGCAGAATCCTTATTATAAGGATTCCTTTTTTGAATCAAAAATCTCCAAAGAAAAAAGATAAGATCGGGAACACAATCTTATCTTTGTACAAAGAGAATACAAAAGGGATTACTATCTTATTTATATTATATTGTTTTTTGTTAATTTTTTATATCAAAACCATAAATAACAGTTATACCTATATTGAAAAATTTATTACAAAATTAGCTATAAATGATTCAAGAAGTGAATGTAAACTTTTATACAAAATTTCACATTTTAGAAAGGTAAAAAGAGCCCAATTAATTTAGGACTCTTTTTCGTTTTGGGTAATTCTAAATTCTTAAGTTGATGGATGTGAGTACCCCTATAAAAAACAATTATTTACGACGCCTTCTCTTTGCTTTTTTACGCTGATTTGTATGACTATATTTTTTTATATGAGTACTTCTGTTCTTCTTATAATTAGGTAACTTACATATAAGAACAGTAATTGCACAAAAAATGAAAAATATAAAGTTTGCAATCATCCAAAGGTTAATATCATAGTCATATAGCTTACTAAAATACTTTTTGTCACGAGTAATATGACTTACGTTACTGTCAATTGCTTCGAGGGTGTAAGGAATAATCCAAGAGGAACCAATTAATATAACAATTGTTCCAAGAATGAAACTGAGTATATGTTTTATCAAGTTCTATTCGCCTTTAATTATGTTACGTCAGTAAGCGTGATATCTTCTTTTTGTAAAACTCCCCAAAATGTGTATCTTTCTAATTCAGGAGTGACACATATCATCAGTCGCAAATAACAAATAATAGACAATTAATTTTATAAAAAATGTTGATAAAATCCACTCTTCTATTTTTGACACAATCAATAAAATAATTCATCTTTATATATTATTTTATTGATTTCATAGGGTGAAAAACACGCAAAGCAAAGAAAAAATAATAGCGTTTTCGTTAACGGCAGGATTAGTTATACCTGCTGTGGCATTATGTGATGAAGGTCATGAAGAGGAGAAAGGACAGGTTATTTCTGATTTACCATTTGAATATTAATAGGGTTTCCATAGACTCCTGGGTGCAAAGTGAAAATGAAGTAGATTGGTATTATGTCAAGGGGATACTTATGTTTGATCCATCTGCTACTTGTGATAATAATAGCCCTTGGTTGAAGATAGACGGTAGATGGTACTTATTCAACCCTGGTGGAAAGCTAGTTAGGAAAGAGGGTAGGGAACAGTCGTCTGCTAATGGGAAATGGATGTATTGGATTCCTGGAAATTATGGACTTGCAACAAATGAATCAAGGGTAATTAACGGGGTAACATATTACTTCGATAGTAATGGTTTTATTTTGTAGAAATTACACAATGAATATGAAACTGAAAAAAATGGACATTTGATAAGGTTATAACATACATGTATATAGGAATGGCTATTTTAGGCGCTGCTGTGATCGGTTTATCGTCTTATTTGTTGTTAAGGGATGATAAGGGGTAACAAAACAAACGAACACAACGAACAAAAAACACCTGAGACTATAGCCTCAGGTAAGTTTGTACAATTTGTAGTATTAAACCAGAGATTTAATCCGCTAGTATCTAAACTAGTGGAATTCAATTCATTATTTTTTCCATTCTGTAAGCTTGACATCCCATAGCAATGCATCTGTATCAATAAATTTAATACTAAGTTCATTTGCTTTAGCCAACTCTATCTTAAAGGAACTTGTGGATGTAGATATGCTTTCTTCAGAAAATCGAATGGTTTGTACATCTTTTCCATCAATAGAAAAAATTATCTTACCGGAATGTTTGCTCGCACTATCAGGGATACCGAGATATCCCGAAAGTTTTGCATACTTACCTTTTAGCAAGTATTTAAATTGCTGAGAATTTGTCCCTTTACTACTTAACATATTTAATTTAGGTTCAATTTTTTTATGAGCCACTTCAAAGCTTGTGGAATTGTTAACATTCGGTACATATCCAGTACTTTCGGTCAGTTGATTTAGCGCTATAACGGTTCCATTTTTGGGGGATTGTTGTTCCTTTTCTAATGATTTATTAATTTCACCTACAACTACAAGTACTCCTAATGTCATGATAAATGCTATTACACCTGTAATAATAAAGTTTTTCAAAGTATTATTAGAGCGAAATCCTATTTTATAGGCACAAAATCCTATCGTAGCACCCATTGCATTCACAATTACATCATCAATGTCAAAACCACCAAGAAAAGTAACCATTTGTAGTACTTCTAGTATAAGAATAGAAATACAGAATGAAGTAATAAATCTAATAAAGCTACAACGATATAACATAGGAATTAATACCCCAAAAGGTATGAATGCTGTTAAATTTCCAAAATTAAAAAACCATAGATTAAAATCTTCTCTATCTACCATATTTGGCAAGCTCAAAGGAATACTACTCGGTATTAACTGGAATTCATATTCATGGTTAATATATTTTAATCCCAATCTATCGAAACCAAGGAACATAAAGTAGAGAATCAGAACGGAATATAGTCCTAATATTGCGAGGGTAATGTTACGATGTTTTCCTTTGATAATAAAACCTCCTATTACTAATAATTGTTCGTATTGATAATTTCACAAATTCTCACATTTTAAATATAACAATAAAACTATGTTGGCGTAAGTAGTAATTCGGTTCTGTTGCAAAGTTTTTAAAAGTAAGCTAATCCTTTTACGAAAAAAGGTCCTGTTGTCTCCAACAGAACCTTTCCTAAAATGGCAAAGAGTAACTCTTACCTTACTCTTCTGCTATATAATACACAAAAAACGTATAGCTGTGTATAACAATAAATTCCAATGTGAACATTTGAATAAAGTGTTTAAAAGTATTTTATCAGAGCTTAATATAAGGAATCAAATTACAAATGTTGATTTATCAATAAATATTAATGATGCGCTATTAAATGATAGTTGATAAAGTCATATTACAATAAACAAATAAATAAATAAATAAATAGGGGATATTGCATATTCAATTGAAATAGAATATTACAAGTGGAAAGTGAGGAATAACAATGGGACTAGGAAACCGTGGTATGGCATTTGAAATGCATATTAATCTAGCGAATAAAATGTATCAACGAGGGGGAGTAGCGCTTATAAACAAGCGTCCGACTCCTGTGAAGGTTTTAAAAAGTAAAGGTGGCCGTGTATTAAATGGATTCTATGAAGCAAAAACTACAGAGAATCCTACACGATTAGATAGATAATCTGTTTTATAGGAGTAGCAGATTATCGTTATTCATATTTCCCTGATTGTATCCTTTATTTATCAGGGTCTTTTAAGATAGCCTTTTTTTAGGAGGGAAGTACCAAGTTAACCACTACTCCAGCGTGATCGGACGGCCAGAGAGCGGTTGACGTTCTCTCATGCTGTTCTTCTCCTACCACATCCGCCATAATTGGGTTCTAACCGTTTTTTAACAAAATAAAATCTATTCTTTTGTTTAGAGAGGACGCGGCATTCAATAGATCAGAACCCTAGCAACAGGTAAGTCCTTTTCATTTACCCACCTGTATCCAATCATCTCGAAATCCATCATTGATAAAAAATGTTATTCAATTAGCTATGATGTGATAAGTTTCGATGATATTGTTTCTGTGAACACAATGCTGAAAGTAAAAGATATAGATAGTAAAATATTTCAAGCGAAGTTGCAGCCTTGTAAAGCACCTTTAATAGCCTTAACCGCCTGTTTTTAATAGTATCCATTCTGATTTTAGCAATAGGTCTCTTTATCAGCATCATTCTGCTTGTTAAGTAGCAAAATTCAAGATATAGAGAATTGGGGTTACTATCTGCACTAGGTTTTAGTAAAGGCGCAATACGAAGAATGATACTCAGTGAAAATGTATTGTTATCGGGAATGGCGTCTGTTTTTAATGCTTTTCTAATTAGTTTCACATATTTTATCAGTATTGCTTTTGATCTTGGTTTAGTTATCACGATACTTCAAATGTTTCTTTCTATTTTAGTAACAGCAATTATTGTTATCGTGATCAGCATAACAGCAAGTTATAAGCTTATTAATACTGAGCCTGCTGAGGCACTAAGAAAGTAAAAAATTCATTAGGGGTACCGCTATATGCCCATTGGGCTAAAATTTTATATCTCTACAGTTATTTATGGGGAATTCAGTTCGTTTTTTTGTTTTTGTAATAATTTATTACTTGTATGGGGCTTATAAGGGACTATTCAGTGTGGATCGGGAAAATTTAACTACCATATAAAGTGATAAAGTGATAAAGTGATAAAGTGATAGTTGCTGTGCATGTTATTATAAAAAAGAGAGCCTTCCCAAATGATGTTTGTAATAGTCTAGCTTATACGATTTTAGGAAATTAATAGCATTTTATACCGCTATTATTTACCTAATTTCCAAGAAATAGAGGTGATTGTAGGTGACTAAACCTTTTAAAAAAAATAGTCGTTATATGGTTGGATTAGACAGTCTAAGGGGCCTAGCTATACTAGGTGTTATTTTGTATCATATTAATTTTAATTGGATGCCTGG
>NZ_MAOC01000073.1 GCF_001884135.1 Bacillus nitratireducens
ATGGATTACGATTTTTCATAGCTCTTTACTTGAAAAAATGTGTGGAGATTCATTAGCGGCGTTATTTTATGTTAGTAACTGGTGGTATATCTATCATAAATTATCGTACTTTGATAATTTTAACCAGCTTTCTCCATTGAATCATTTTTGGTCGTTAGCAGTTGAGGAACAATTCTATGTTGTCTGGCCGTTTATCATTAGTTTAGGACTTTACCACATAAAAAAACAATCCCGTATGATTTTATTGATTTGTCTGGGAGCTGTTGCTTCAGCTTTAGCGATGGCAATTTTGTATGAACCTGGAACTGATCCGAGCAGAATTTATTATGGCACAGATACGAGGGCCTTTTCTTTACTTATTGGAGCGGCACTTGCCTTACTTTGGCCAAGCAATAGGCTTGCAAATAAAATTATTCCAAAGGCGCGTCTCATTCTTGATGTAGTGGGAGGAACTGCTCTTATTATTATATTACTTATGTTTTGGAAGACGAATCAATATGATCCGTTTCTATACAATGGAGGAATGGTTCTCTTATCAATTGCAACAGCATTGTTAGTGGCAAATCTTGCTCATCCAGCTAGCCGCATCGCTCAATTTTTACGATTTAGACCTTTACGCTGGATAGGGATAAGGTCGTATGGCATATACCTCTGGCATTATCCAATTCTCACATTGACGACTCCAAAAGTAAATGCTGGAGATTTCTCACTAATAAGAGCAATTCTTCAATTTCTTCTTATTATAATGATTGCGCAAATTTCATGGAAGTATATTGAAAAACCAATCCGACAAGGTGCGCTCCGAAATATTGAGTTTAAGAATTTAAGAATTCAAAATGTCGCTTTAGGTGTTAAGTTAGCTTTAATTTGTGCAGTATTCGTTTCGTCGATAGCCGTCTTTGGGTTAACAAAAGTTAGTAAGGCTAAGGAGAATCCTCAACTAGATAAGGCGGAAGCAGTACAAACACACCCTGCGAAACATCCAGTTGCATCTTGGGATAATCCAACTCAAGAGACGCCTCAAAATCAAGAAGAATCAAAAGAAGTAAATTCTGCGCAACCTAAAGATGCTCACACCGTTACTGCAATAGGCGATTCCGTTATGATTGATATTGCTCCGTATTTAAAAAATACTTTTCCTGATATTAGGATTGATGCACAAATTGGTCGCCAACTGTCAAAAGCGATTCCTGTAGTTGAACAGTTAAAGAATGAAGGGAATTTAGGAAACTATGTCATTATTGGATTAGGTACAAATGGAGCCTTTACTACTGAGCAACTTGTATCATTAATAAATTTAATTGGGAATGAACGTAAAATGATATTTATTAATACGAGGGTACCACGTCCGTGGGAATCAATCGTGAATGAGAGATTAAAAGCGACAACATCTGAATATCCGAATATAACTCTAGTAGATTGGTATGCAGCAAGTGCTGGAAAGGGAGACTACTTTGCACCTGATGGTGTGCATTTAACCAAAGTAGGTGCAGAAGCATACGCAGCACTTGTAGCCAAAGCGGTGAATCAATAATTAGATATATTTTATTAACTTCTTTTGCAAAATTAACTGAAATGTAAAAGATCTATGGTTGAGGAAGACAAATTTTTTGCAGTCATCAATAATTTCTGTAATTCATTATACGTCGAAAAAGCGAAGTTTGGTTGAAGACTCCGTCTTTTTTATACAGGGCATGAATGGTTTCGATGCCGTTTACTATACGTGAGGCATGACGAATGTTTTGAAATCCTGCGGATTTGGAAAAGTGTCTGTCGCTTTACATGTCGCTGGTCCTGTTCTGTGAGATTATTTATAGGAAGAAAGAATGTAACTTCCTAACTTTAAAAATAAGCCCGAAGAATTATTTAATTCTTTGGGCTTATTTTTGGTTCTGGTGCAAAAATGATTACGTAGATAATCCAACATGAATGTTATATTCTCAAGAGAATGAGTTGTTCGGAAATCAATATAAAAATCCGTATTTTTATACTTTGTAAAGATTGAACGTTTGTAATTACTCTCATATTTTTGTGTATATTTTGACAGCATTCGAGGTTTGCACCAGAACCCTCTAATTGTACCATCAGCAAGGACAATTTTGTGCAAATTTGGATGAATAGGACATCCATGTAAAGTTAACATAACGTCCCATTATCGGTAGAAAAAATGTTATATCCTTAATTACATAAAGAAAAAGAATCCCTTATGGTTTCTAGGATTCTTTTTCTTGTTTAAAGTTTGCTCACACAAATGATCTGCACATCAATTCATCTTTGATATACAGATCATTTGTATGATAATTCTTATAAATAATTGCTGAATGATAAGCCTACATAAATGCTTTTAAAAGTTCTTGAACGAATGGAAGTACTCCACCTACAAATTTCAAAATTGCCATTGCGATTTCCATAATCATTTCCTCCTTTTTTATATTAAGATATTATGAATCTTTATACTCTCATTATAGTAAGTGTTTATATAGATAGCAGGTTATTTTAATATGCAATATTACATATTAAAAGACGGCTTATATTGTTATGATAGAAAAGTTAAATTCTACAGCATTTTTCGATGTACTGCGAAGCTAATGATTATGAAAGTTCCAGTAGGTAAAAAGGGAGAAGGATTTTTATAATTCTTTTCCCTTTTTATATGTTCACAAACAGAACATATCTATAATAAGAGAGTGGTTGTATACGATTATTTATTTCACTCCCTTTTCCTCATATCTCTTTACAACCCGATAAAAAGGTTCGACTTGAGGGGAACGAAGAAACTTATATATCATTATTAAATTATTTAAACAAGTAGGTGATAGTATGGGAACATTGTTAGAGGAATGTATTGAAATTTTGGGACAGAATATAAGAATCTTATCTAAAGAAGAAAGAGAAATGGTTCTTATAAATTTTGAAACTAATTTTTATATTACACAAGGGGGACGCATTGAATGGTCAAAAATAACTCAGTGCATTGAAATAAATACAATTGATGAATAATTTCATATTTGAATAGTTGTTACGATGAATATAATAAGAAGGTTTATTTAATTTGGAATGAAGGGAAATTACCAATTGGTAAGACAGACTTAGATAAGGTTTTCGAAGTAATAGACGATGTTAATGCGGTTAGCTTTGATACTTGGATATATGGGTTCTGGTGCGAAAATTTCAAGACCATTTCAAGTAATCTCCTAAACTTGGACATACTGATAGTATGATTCTAAAAAAGGTGCGTGATCAGTATGGAAAAATTACAGAAGACAGAAGGTGTGCGGTATGAGTTTACTAGATAGTATCAAAATTTCCCTATCTTCTATTCTAGCTCATAAGCTGCGCTCAGCCCTTACAATGCTAGGGATTATTATCGGTGTAGGTTCTATTATTACCGTTGTTGCGATTGGACAGGGCGGGAAAGCTGCATTAAAATCACAATTTGTTGGTTCTGGAAATAGTGTGATTTCTATTCATTATAAGGCCAACATGAATGATCCATCCGGTATGGAATCAATAGGAAAACCGAAATTGACAGAAGAAGATATTTTTGAAATTAAGAAGATTTCAGAGAATGCACATGTAATTAAGACAAATTAAAATATGGAAACACTAGATGTTAATGATAAAAAAGAAATGGTAAATATAAAAGGGCTAGACGATGAATACTTTGCTGTAAATAAAGTTAAGGTGAAAAAAGGTCATTCTTTAAATGATACAGATATTGAACAAGGAAATAATGTTGTCATTATTAGCGTGGGTTTAGAAAAAAGGATATTTGAAAAAGAGAATCCCATTGGAAAAAATCATTGAAATGAAAGGCCAACCAATGCAAATCGTTGGTGTATATGAAGCTACAGGTGGATTTATGGGAATGGGAGATTCCGAGGCGTTATTTCATTAACGTTATGGCCAACGTTGTATGGAACAGATGAAATTCAAAGTATTTCTGTCCAAGCGAAAAAAATCGATAATTTAGATGCCGCTGGAAAGAAAGCAGCTGATGTATTAAATAGTCGTAAGCAAAGTGAGTTTACAGGTAAATATAAGGTACTAAACTTAAAAGAAATTCAAAAGGGTATTTCTAAAATGACAAATATCATGACGATGATTATTGGTGGTATCGGTGTTATGAACATTATGCTTGTATCTGTAACAGATCGTACTCGTGAGATTGGGGTACGTAAAGCACTTGGAGCAACGCGTAGTAAAACCTTACTACAGTTCTTAATTGAAGCTGTTATGTTAACGCTTCTTGGGGGACTAATTGGAATTGGCCTTGGTTATGGAGGTGCATATATTGTGTCAACATTTGCAAAATGGCCACCACTTGTTTCATGGCAAGTAGTCGTTGGCGGTGTGTTATTCTCTATGACACTTGGTATTATTTTCGGGTTGATCCCAGCGAACAAAGCAGCAAAATTAGATCCAATTGAAGCCCTTCGTTATGAATAAGTTTATTAGTAGAAAGCTATTTATTTAATGTGGTTCTGATAAAAAGATAAAACAAAAAAGAATTCCTCGTTTCTTTTGGGATTCTTTTTTGTTTGCAAAGGTATGTTTATCTGAATACACGTAAATTTACAAGGTTTTTAAACACAAAAATAGGAGGCATTTTATGATTTTTTGTTCAACATTACCGTGTACAGAAATGTACAAAGAAAGAATATGCAATATTGCATTTTACATTATTTCATCGGGATAATATGTTATTTATTGAATGTAATATATAAATGGAGGAAATGTTATGAACAAGAAATCAAGGTTTACCCAAATGATGCTCGGTATTAGTACAATGGCCTTATCATTTGGAAGTATCCAAACACAAGTATCAGCGGAAGAAAACACACCTTATAATGTGTTACAAAAGAAACCAATTGGGATAGAAACTTCAACAGATGAAATTGCACATTCTACAAAATCAGACGAAACATTGTCTTATGAAGAACGTTTAAAAGTAGGCGATTTTTCACAACGTTCAGCTCCGGTCGTGAAACGAGCAGCGGCAAAACAATTTCAGCAAAAGTATTCTGTGGCAGAGCTGAATAGAATGAGTAATGACGAATTCATCGATACATTGGCAAGTATTAGTTGGAATCAAATTACAGATTTAGATCAATTTAATCAAGAAACAAAAGAGTTTTATCAGAATAAAGAGCGAATACAGGTTATTATTGATGAATTAGGTCGTCGTGGAAGCACGTTTACAAAAGATGATACAAAAGGGATTGAGACGTTTGCTGAAGTATTACGTTCCATATCTTATGTAGGCTTTAATAATAGAGAGGTAAGCTATTTAAATGAGAGAAGCTTTCATGATAAATGTTTACCTGCATTAAAAGCAATTGCAAAAAATCCGAATTTTAAATTTGGTACAGATAAACAGGATGCAGTGGTATCTGCATACGGTAAATTAATTAGAAACGCTTCTTGTGATGCTGAAACAGTTCAATATGCGGCGAATATATTAAAGCAATATAACGATAATATTTCCACATATATAAGTGACAAGAAGAAAGGGGACGCCTTGTATGAGCTTATACAAGGGATTGATGATGATATACAGTCTTACTTGTTTGAGACACGTAAAAAAGCGGATGAAACAATATGGTATGGGAAAATTGATGGTTACATAAATGAAGTTAGTCGAATGGCTCTTTTGAACCATCTAACAACAGAAAATAAATGGTTAATTAATAATGGTATATATTATACTGGTCGTTTAGGGAATTTCCATAGTAATCCAAATAAATCTTTAGAAGTACTTACACAAGCAATGCATATGTACCCTCGTTTAAGTGAGGCTTATTTTAATGCGGTAGAGCAAATTTCAACAAACTATGGTGGAAAAGATTATAACGGAAATACAGTAGATTTTAAGAAAATACGTGAAGAAGGCCAGCAGCAGTACTTACCAAAAACGTATACATTCGATGACGGCTCTATTGTATTTAAAACAGGAGATAAAGTAACGGAAGAAAAGGTTAAGAAACTATATTGGGCTGCAAAAGAAGTAAAAGCGCAGTATCATCGTGTAATTGGAAAAGATGGAGCGTTAGAATCAGGGAAAGCTGATGATGTACTGACAATCGTCATTTATAATAATCCAGATGAATATAAACGAAATAGCCAACTATATGGATATGATACGAATAATGGTGGGATTTATATTGAAGGAATCGGAACGTTCTTTACATTTGAGCGTACACCGCAGCAAAGTCGTTATAGTTTGGAAGAATTGTTCCGTCATGAATTTACACACTATTTACAGGGAAGATACGAAGTTCCAGGATCATGGGGACAAGGAGAAATGTATCAAGATCAACGTTTGACTTGGTTTGAAGAAGGAAATGCAGAATTTTTTGCAGGATCTACTCGTACGAATAATGTTGTTCCGCGCAAAAGTATAATTAGTGGATTATCATCTGATCCTGCGAAACGTTATACAGCAGAACGAACATTATTTTCGAAATATGGAGAAGGAGACGAAAAATGGGACTTTTATAATTATTCTTTTGCACTGCAGTCTTACTTATATACTCATCAATTTGAAACTTTCGATAAGATTCAAGATTTCATTCGTGCAAATGATGTGAAGAATTATGACGCATATCGTGAAGCTTTAAGTAAGGATCCAAATTTAAATAAAGGATACCAAGACTATATGAAGCAGTTAATTGATAATCAGGGTACATATAATACTCCGCAAGTATCAGATGATTATTTAGCTACCCCTTCACCAAAGCCACTAGCTGATGTAAAGAAAGACATTACGGATGTAGCAAAGATAAAAGATGCAACGATTACAAAGCATAAGTCTCAATTTTTTGATACGTTTACATTAGAAGGGACATATACAGGTGGCGTAACAAAAGGAGAATCTGAGGATTGGAAAACGATGAGCAAGAAAATCAATCAATCTTTAGAACAGTTAGCGCAAAAAGAATGGAGCGGCTACAAAACAGTTACAGCGTATTTTGTTAATTATCGTGTGAATGAGAAAAATCAATTTGAATATGATGTTGTATTCCATGGTGTTGCAACGGGAGAAGAAGAAAAACAGACTGTTAAAGTAAATATGAATGGACCGTACAATGAAATATTAAATGAAAAGGTTGAGTTTCATAGCGATGGTACAGAAAGCACAGGTGGAAAAATTGTTTCTTATCTCTGGGATTTTGGGGATGGTACAACAAGTACAGAAGCAAATCCTACTCATGTATATGGAAAAGAGGGAACATATACTGCAAAGCTAACAGTGAAAGATAATAAAGGAAAAGTAGGCCGAGGACAAACATCGGTTACCGTAAAACAGGATGAGCCAGCAGGTCATAACTATCAAAATGCAAAGGTAATTCGTTTTAATAAGCTTTCAAAAGGAAATATGGATCGTCCAAATATGGCGTATATGCACACATTCAATGTCACATCTCCAAAAGAAGTAGATATTTCTTTTATAGATGAACTGGGAATTGGGATACAATGGGATGTATATCACGAATCAGATTTAGAACATCCTGTTATTACGGGCCAAGCGGATGGAAATAATATAAAAGGGAAATTTGAAGCGAAACCTGGGAAGTATTATTTAGTTTCATTTTTTGAAAAGGAAAACGGAAAGGGAACATATTCGGTTCTGTTGCAAAGTTAGAAAAAATATAGAGAGGTCTACAAATTGGAAATAGACTTTAAGCAATCGCTACTAATTGCTGTAGTTCTTTGTACACTGAAAAGACGGAGTCTGATTCAAGACTTCGTCTTTGTTTATATATCGCCTGAATTGTTTCAATCCCTTTTATGGTTCTTGAAGCATGACGAAGATTTTGCAATCCCGCTGATTTGGCAAAACGTCTCTTTACATGCCTATGATCCTGTTCAATCAGGTTATTGAGATATTTAACGGTACAATGTTTTGTACGTACATAAAAGCCGTTCTTTTTCAGTTTTTTGAACGCACAAAGCAAGGACGGGGCTTTGTCTGTAGTAAGAACTGTTAGTTCTCCAAAATGTTTTACTAATCTTTTCATAAAGGCATAGGCAGCCTGATGATCCCGTTTTTTACGAAGTTGAATATTCAACGTGTTTCCATCTTTATCAATTGCACGATAGAGATAACGCCATTCTCCCTTAACTTTGATATACGTCTCATCCAAATGACTATGAATCCATGTCCTTTAAATAGAGCTGTTGTTACGCCGTAACCAGTTTGTTTATTTCCACTAATTACATAAATCTTATCGTTTTTTGCACCAGAACAGATAGCCCTACATTTATCTGCCTCTTTGGTAAGGCATCGAATAATCCTTACTTATACTATCGCGATTTCTGATAACTTACATGTAGAGGTATCGCTCAATATAACAAAAATGTAATGTTAATGAAATGTAATTCCATCGATACTAATAATGAAATTATATAAAATGAATAGGAGTTAAAGAATTTTTATAATGAAAAAGGAGAAGTACTAATGCGAAATATATTAAGTGTAGAAAAAATTGAAAAATATTACGGTAATAAAGATAATGTAACAAAGGCTATAGATAATATTAGTTTTAAGGTAGATGAGGGAGAATTTGTTGGGATAATGGGGCCTTCAGGAAGTGGCAAAACTACATTACTTAACTGTATATCAACGATTGATCATGTTACGACGGGAAAAATAATGATAAATAATAGTGACATTACGCGGTTAAAATCAAAATCACTAGATAAGTTTAGACAAAATGAATTAGGGTTTATATTTCAGGACTTTAATTTATTAGATACTCTTACCGCTTATGAAAATATTGCCCTAGCGTTAACTATAAAAGGTGAGGAAAGTTCAGAAATTGATGGGAAAATACAAGCAGTTGCAAAATATTTAGACATTGAACAAGTATTAAGCAAATACCCTTATCAAATGTCAGGCGGACAAAAACAAAGGGTTGGTTCGGCAAGAGCTATCGTAACAGATCCATCTTTAGTACTTGCAGATGAACCAACAGGATCGTTAGATTCTAAATCAGCTAGATTATTACTTGAAAGATTTGAAAGTTTAAATAAGGATTTAAAAGCTACCATACTTATGGTTACTCATGATGCATTTACAGCAAGCTATGCTCATAGAATTCTTTTTATTAATGATGGCAAAATATTTATCGAGTTGGTAAGAGGAAATGATTCCAGAAAAGAGTTCTTTACTAAAATTATCGAAGTTATAACCCTTCTTGGAGGTGACGATAATAATGTACTCTAAGCTTGCTATTGGGAATGTAAAGAAAAGTTTTAAAGATTATGCAATATATTTCTTAACACTAACACTGGCTGTTTGTATATTTTATAGCTTTAACTCAATAGAATCACAAAAGGCACTTATGGAAATTAACGCTTCAGATAGAAAGTATGTGCCTACAGTTATGAACGCTATCTCAAATGTGTCAGTATTTGTATCCGTAATATTAGGTGGTTTAATATTGTATGCAAATAATTTCTTAATTAAAAAACGTAAGAAAGAATTAGGAATATACATGACTTTAGGTATGGGAAGAGGAAACATATCCAGAATATTAGTAACAGAGACATTTCTAGTTGGCGTTATATCTTTAGTGAGTGGACTTATAATAGGTATTGGAGTATCGCAGGGTTTATCTACATTTGCATTAAAGCTATTTGACTTGCCCATTAATAAATATAAATTTGCAATTTCAACAGGTGCTATAGGTAAAAGCGTATTATACTTTGGAATCATGTTTTTACTTGTTATGTTATTTAATGTATATGTTGTTTCTAAATACAAAATAATTGATATGTTAACAGCAGGTAGAAAAAACGAAGATGTAAAATTTAGAAATCCTCTTATCTATGTAATCACATTTATTATGTGTGTAGCATCACTTGGATATGCATATGTGACTGTACTAAAAATCGGATTGAATTTTACTAATCCTATGCTCGTGGTATCAATCATTCTTGGCATATTAGGTACATTGCTGTTTTTCTTTAGTTTGTCTGGATTTATATTATATGTTGTAAAGAAGAATAAAAAAGTCTATTTTAAAGGGTTAAATATATTTATCATCAAACAAATAAATAGTAAGGTGAATACAAATTTTATATCCATGTCTGTAATCTGTTTAATGTTATGCCTTACAATGGTGGCTTTATCTACAGGAATCAGCTTTAACAGAATGATGGACGCAACAACGAAAGAAATAACACCATTTGATGCCAGTATTACGTTGGAGAATAAGGATGAAAGTTACACTATAGAAGATGTATTAAATAAATTTAATTTTAAAATAAGTAATAACGAAAAATATGTATCTTATAATGTATATCAAACAGGGATGGAAGTGGTGGACTTTGTACCAGAACTTAAAGATTATAATCACAGTATAGATTTCATTAAAGTATCTGATTATAATAAAATTTTAAATCTTAAAGGTGAAAAGGAAATCACTTTAAATAACAATGAAATTTTACTTTTATCAAATGAAAGCCGGTTTGTTAATTCGACAAATGAAAGATTAAAAAATAGCAATAAGGTGAATATTAAAGAAAAAGAATATTTGGTAAAAAACGCTAAGGTTATACAAGAGAATCTTTACACTTATGATGTGCGAACTAATTACTTCACAATTGTTATAAATGATGAGTTTTTATCAGGCCACAAAATTACTGCATCCGTACTTAATGTAAATTATTTAGATGGAAATAGAGAAGAATATAATAAAAAATATGATAACGTTGCACGGGGCTTTTATGACGAAAATGGTCCGAAATTAAATATTAATCGTATAGCAGGCAAATCAAAGGATGAAGTTTATGCAGGAAGTAAGGGATTGAAAACTATCGTACTGTTTATTGGGATATATATAGGTATTGTATTTTTAATAACGAGTATGGCTGTATTAGCTCTTCAACAATTGTCAGAAGCCAGTGATAGCATAAATCGATATAAATCTTTGAAGAGAATTGGTTCAAACGGAACAATGATCGACAAAACGATTTTTATTCAAACTTTCGTATACTTTAGTCTTCCAGTTTTTCTTGCCATAATTCATTCTATAGTTGGAATTTATGTAGTCAATTATTATATTAACACGTTTCAACAAACAGACATTATTTTACCAGCATTGATGACGGGCTTAGTATTTCTTGTAGTTTATGTAGTATATTTCTACACGACATATGTCGGGTATAAAAATATTGTAAAAAGTAATACTTGATTTTATAATGCTCATTAGGGCTATTACACCTTGTTTCTCAAGAGGTAATAGCCTTATATTCTGTATAGGGAGAGAAAAGTCATGAAAAAAATCATTCTGATTGAAGATGACGAAATCATCAGAGAAGAATTACAAAATTTTTTTATAAAGTATGGATATGAAGTAAAGGCTCCCACAGATTTTAATCATATTATCAAATATATAGAAAGTGAGAATGCAGACCTTATATTACTAGACATAAATCTTCCTGTGTTCGATGGCTATTATATATGCAGAGAAATACGTAAAACTTCATATGTTCCAATCATCATGGTTACAAGCAGAGATAGTGATGTAGATGAACTAATAAGTATGAATTTAGGAGCAGATGATTTTATAACAAAGCCTTATAATACAGAAATACTATTAGCAAGAGTAACAAATATTTTAAGAAGAACATCTGGAGATTTCAAGACGAATCATATCTTAATCTATAGAGATTTTAATTTAAATCTTTCGAATGCAACAGTTACTTATCAAGACAAGTCTGTAGAGTTAACTAAAAATGAAGTTAAGATACTCTCATGCTTAATAAATAATCGCGGTAATATTGTAAAAAGAGATACACTCATGGAAACCTTATGGAAATCTGATTATTTTGTGGATGATGCCACCTTAACTGTTAATATAAATAGAGTAAGAAAAAAGCTTGAAGAGATAGGTATAGAAAATCCAATTGCAACAAGAAGAAATTTAGGGTATATAATGCCATGAATATAGGTGAATTTATTAAAGATAAAATGGTAGTAATACTATCTAATGTACTGGTATTTATTATATTAGCAGGTATATTGCTGACTGCGAATGTTCAGTTCATTATAATATTCTTTGTCTTTTGTATTTGGTTTTTTCCATTGATTTCATATATGGCTATAGAATTTATAAAATGTAGAAATTATTATAATGAGATTAATGGCATATTAGAAAACTTGGAGAAAAAATACCTACTTCCAGAGGTAGTAAAGGAAGCAAACTTTATACATGGGGAAAAATTTAACGCTATACTGAAAGAAGTAAGTAGAGATATGCATGAAAATGTAAAGTATTATAGAGATATGCAGTTGGATTACAGAGAATATATAGAGAAATGGGTGCATGAAATTAAGACACCAATAGCTTCTACAAAGCTTATAATTGAAAATAATCAAAATGAAGTAACGAATAAAATTGACTCTCAAATGGATCGAATTGAGGGGTTTGTTGAACAGGTTCTGTATTATTCTCGAAGCTCTAACGTGAATAAAGACTATATGATAAAGCCAATCAACCTTGATAATGTAGTAAGGAATGTAATTAAAAGAAACTATAGGGATTTTATTCATAAGAGAATAAAATTAGATATACAGGATATTGATGAGATTGTATATAGTGATGGGAAATGGATTGAATTTATTATTAATCAAATAATAGGAAATTCTATAAAGTACTCAAATAACAAAGAACAAATGATACGTATATACACAATTAAGAAAACTAACTCAGTAATACTAACTATAGAGGATAATGGAGTAGGGATAGTAACTAAAGATATAAATAGAGTTTTTGAGAAAGGGTTTACTGGAGAGAATGGAAGAAGATTTAGCAAAAGTACAGGAATGGGCTTGTATCTATGCGAAAAACTATGTTCAAAATTAGGATTGAAAATTGGCATTGAATCTGAAGTGAATAAAGGAACTAGAGTTACATTAATATTTCCTTTATCAGGTATGGCAACTTTTGAGTCTTATTTATAAAAGAAATGCTGCCATCTTCCCACGAATTTCATATGAAACTTATAAACAAATGTAAAACGGTATGAAAAGAGTAGAAATTCTCTTCATACCGTTTGTATTATTTAGACATTGAATATATTGGTATATGTAATTAAAGACTATGCTCTTTATCCATTTCAAACAATGTAAAAAAACACCCGCGATTGTTCGAGGGTGTTACTTCGCCTGTTTAAACTCCTACAGTAAAACAGGGTCCGATTATGTTGATACTTTTTATAAATAACATCATTACATTAATTTTCTTTCGGAAGCACAATTCTTTTATACAATTGAACTGTAATGAAGTAATAAATCGAGTAAATCACTACGAAAATAACAATTGGTAACCAAATACGAAAATATGGATCAATCAAAAGGGCTCCGAACATGTTCATACCAACTAATACATGAACAATGCCAACAATTGCTGGGACTAAGAACACGAAGAATAACTCCTTATAAATCGATTGTGTTAATAACTCTCGGCGAACACCGATTTTACGAAGCATTTGATAACGCGTACAATCTTTGGATGCACCAGACAAAACTTTAAACATAAGGCAACTTGCCATCATTGCTAAAAATGCAATTCCGACGAAGAATCCCATGAACATCAATCCACTGAACATGCCATGATAAGAATCATACATTCGATATTTACTCTTTAGTTCTTCAGGTTTCATACTTGTATATTTAGCTAACTGTAATTCGTCAAGTTGTTTCCATTCCTTTAAGTATGATTTAAAATTATCTGTTTTCCCAATAAACACAGTACTTTCTCGACCCTCTATACTATGGTACATGTTTTTGTCTACAATTTTTATTTCATGATCAGGATACATATAATATGGCTGGATTATTTCGAAAGCTTCACTCCATTGTTGCGGTGACTTCTTCACGTTTGCACCAATTGGCAACTCTTCTGAAACTCTCTTTGTTTTCCCAAACTCTGCTCTCTCATTACTATTTTTCAATACTAAAGGACGATTTTTCTCTAAATCCTCTTTTAAATAGTAAATAGACTGACCATCTATTTTGTAATGATATTCAAGCTTCTCTGTAAATAAGATAGTATTCAAAATTTTCTTTTCTTCAGTTGTTGGATTATGAACGACTGAATCGTAAATTTCACTACCATTAACCATTTTTATTACGTTGTTTTTAAATGCCATACCACCAGAAATCCCACCAGCTCCAAGGGCCACTAACATTGCTACCGTGGCAAGCACATTTGCTAGGCTATTCATACGAAAATTTAATTGTGCAAAAGTAAAAGCATTGAGGCCTTTCTCACAACGTTTTTTATTACTCTTTAACTTGTTAATCATAACTGGGAGAAGTGATCCAAATAAAAGGTAAGTACCAAAGGTTGCTGTGGTCAATCCAAGGGCCATTAATCCAAGAGCAGCCATTCCCGCTTGTGGAATATAGGTCAGTGATGCATAACCAATACCTAACAAAATTAAACCAAGGAATGCAACTACAACTGTCATTTTTCCTTTTACCGCGACACGTTCTGTTTGTGCATCTGCATGTACAAGTTGTAATACGGAAAATCGTACTAATTTAATACTACTCATAATTGCTGATAGTACAAATAGTGCAAAGAAGAAGATGCACGTAACAGTTATAGATGGAATATAAAATGCTTGATAACCCTCACCAGGAAATTCCAATTGCTTCATTAGTAACTGTCCGATACCTTCTGCAAGTCCTACTCCAACTGTAATTCCAATCGCAAGAGACGCTGCGCCTAATACGATTGTTTCAATAAACATAAGTAGTGTAACTTTATGCTTTTTTGCTCCTAACATCATATACATACCAAACTCTTTTTGGCGAAGAGATACTAAGAAAGAGTTTGCATATAAAATGTAGAAAAATGTTATAATCGCTAACAGAAAGGAACCAATGTGGAATATAGATACAATATCCCGAATAGAAGAGCTAGATTCAAGAAACGTTTTATTTAATGATAACGTTTGAAACATATAAAAAGTTGAAATAGCTACAATCAAACCAACAAGTAAGACAATATAGTCTTGTAACTTACTTTTTAACCCTGACATGGAAAGTTTAAATAACACGATTGAACTTCCTTCCTTACGCTTTTTGTGTGCCTAAGTTTGCAAGCACGTCTAAAATTTCTTTATAGAATTCTTCACGGGTACCACCGCGATGAATTTCTTTATATAACTCACCATCTTGAATGAATAAAATACGCTGACAGTAACTTGCGCTGTAAGGATCATGCGTAACCATCATAATGGATACACCTTGCTCTTTATTTAAGCTTGTCATGGCATCAAGTAAACTCGTTGCATTTTTAGAATCTAGAGCTCCAGTTGGTTCGTCTCCCAAAATAATTGCTGGTTCATGAACTAACGCACGTGCTGCTGCGGAGCGTTGCTTTTGTCCACCAGACACTTCAGAAGGATATTTTGGAAGTATAGCTGTAATACCTAATATATCAGCTACTTTTTCTACTTTCTTTCCAATATTACGAGATGCAACACCTTGAAGGGAAAGTGGTAGCGCGATATTTTCATATATAGATAAATTCTCTAATAAGTTAAAGTCTTGGAAAATGAATCCTAATTTTTGCGAACGGAAATCAGAAAGCTCACCTTGCTTCATTTTCGTAATATCCGTTCCTGCAATTTCAACAACGCCGCCCGTTGCTGTGTCTAACGTTGAAATTACATTTAATAATGTTGTTTTACCAGAACCAGAAGGGCCCATAATACCGACAAACTCCCCCTCTTGAATTGAGAATGATACACCTTTTAATGCGTGTGATTGATTCTCACCTTTTTTACCGTACAATTTTTGAATGTTTTTTACATCTACAACTGGTTTTATCATATATATCCTCCTACGTTTTTTTATTTCATTACAATAAGCTACTATGTTTGTTTACTACTAACAAAATAGTCATGTTGCATTCACCCTAAAGCTACAATGAAATCTATCCTTTTATCTCCTTTGCTCATCTCATCACTTTGAATACACCCATGATAAACTATGAAAATTAGGAAACACCCTGTAAAATCCTTAAGAATTCTTAAGTTTTATAAAAAAAGCTTATGGAACCTGTAATTCCATAAGCCAATCTATTTGATTGGATGTTCAACAATAAAGGACATCCAGCCATCTTTATATTCTGCATGTATATTACCGTGATGAAGTTCAACAATTCTTTTTGAGATAGCAAGTCCCAGACCGTTTCCTTGGTCATCTTTTCTTGCCTTGTCCCCCCTGAAAAACCTTTCAAACAACTTATTTGGATCGCTAACAGGCGGTTTCTCAACTTTATTTGAAACTTTCAAAATCGCTTTGTTATCTATTCGTTCAAGACATACGGATAATTCGGATGGTTTTATGCTGTACTTTATCGCATTCATAAAGAGATTTTCATATACACGTACCATTTTTTCTACATCTATGAAGATAGGTATTGTTTCTTCCGTGATAGATCTTTGAACGATTAAACTTTCCTTTTCAAATATAGGTATGTATTCTCCAACTATTTGTTCCAACAAACCTGATAAATCAACTTCATTAAGGTTTAACTTAGCATCTATACCAGATAAACGAGTATACTCAAACAGCTCATCAATTAAATATTTCAGTCTCTGAGACTTTGAATACGTGGTTTCAAGGTATTCCTGTAATTGTATGTTACTGTTGTATTGCCCTCTTTTTAATAAATCTATATAGCCAATAATTGATGTTAAAGGTGTGCGCAAATCGTGAGATACATTGGTGATAAGTTCATTTTTTGTACGTTCTAATTGTCTTTCTTGTTCAAATGTATTCTCCAATTCCTTGGACATATAGTTGATATTTTGAGCAAGTTGGGTCAATTCGTCCTTCCCATTAATCCCAATTGTCAAACCCAGTTTTCCATTTGCAATATCATTCACATTTTCCGAAATGAGCTTCAAATATGCTATTTTCTTTCGAACCAGTAGCAAAAAGATTACTATAAAGTTTAAGATTGCGAACGTAAATAAGAACAACATTGCGAGTCTCACTTCAAACAAGCCAAAATCTTTGTGTTTTACAAAGAATGGATCTATGACGTATTGCACAATGAGGATTGTTAAACCAAATGAAATAAAAAAACCAACTGCAACAGCACCAAGAAGTTTTATAATGATCCTATTTCTAAAACTAACATTCTTCATATTTTATACCCAATTCCCCAAACAGTTTTAATGTAAATGGGATGTTTAGAATCTTCTTCAATTTTGTCTCTTATTTTTGTAATATGCACCATGACAGTATTATCTGATTTATAAAAAACCTCTTTCCAAACTGATTCATATATTTTTGCAACACTCAGGACAATTCCTTTGTTACGGACAAGTAGTTCGAGAATATCAAACTCTTTTGGTGTTAGTCTTGTTTCTTTTCTCCTTACCCATACTTGACGAGTATCAGTATTCACGGTTAAGTCACCAATTTCTAGTATGCTTTTATTATGTTCGATTGACGTATTGTATTTTTTAAACCTTCTTAATTGGGATTTTACCCTAGCGATTAATTCCAATGGGTTAAATGGCTTTGATAAATAATCATCAGCACCAGAGGCCAGTCCCTGAATTTTGTCTATATCCTCAGATTTTGCAGATAGCATAATGATAGGCATATTGCGATTTTCCCTAATCGTCATACAAGCTTCAATACCATCCATATTCGGCATCATAATATCTAAAATAATCAAATCAAATTCTTTTTCTTCTAACAATTGTAAAGCTTCCAAAGCATCTTCTGCCTTTTGCGTTTTTAGGCCTTCATTTTCCAGGTATACAGAGATAAGATTTCTAATCTCTTTATCATCATCAACAATAAGAATGTTTGACTCCATTTTATTCCTCCACAAGTTTTCTTATATTTAACATTTAAAAACAATTGCTGGTGAGACATGTCTATCGTCTCTTTATT
The DNA here is from genome assembly GCF_001884135.1 of Bacillus nitratireducens. Lineage (GTDB taxonomy): Bacteria > Bacillota > Bacilli > Bacillales > Bacillaceae_G > Bacillus_A > Bacillus_A nitratireducens. The sequence goes on from NZ_MAOC01000073.1 coordinate 17,942, forward strand.
GTAAACCTAACAGTGAAAAACAAGAAACAACATACTGAATATAGGGATACTGTTCATTATATTAAGGCTAAACCATATCCAATTCATTAGATTCCATCTACTTTTAATTAACTTTCCTTTGAATACCCCTGAGCTTGTTCAAATTTCGACAATGTTTATTTTCTTCAATTCAGTTCCCTTAATTAATTTGTCTCTAAGAAATCTAGGACTTGGAAGGGTTGGAACGACTAATTTTTTGTACATTGTATACAGAAATAAGAAAGCGAATTGTATTCATAATTAACACACCGTATGTTTGCATTCATAATCATACTCTAGAGTCCAAACCTTAAGAAATAGGGGCAAAAGTTCTTAAGAATTCTTAAGCTTTATGCAGCAGGTTGCCATCAGTAAAAATGTCCGCTCTTATAATATTGACTATTACCTTCTCAATGTAATGATAGTTAATAAAAATAACTTAAATATAGTAAAGTATTCAATAAAACTTTCAATAATCCAATAGGAAGGTCATACGTCATTAAATAAGTATTATACTATAAGAATCTAAAGTGATTTATAAAAAAATAATAGGGCATTCATGAGAAAGTATTTGAAGCGCATTCTGAAGCAATGGAGGAAAAAAGAGATATTATTTAACGAAACTCAAAGGATTTAGTTTTGAAAAACCAAAACTACTTAAAGAATGAATGGAGTCGTGTTAAGAATGAAGCAAAGGAAGGTGAGTGAACTTAAATGTGATACATATCCATGTAATTCTAGGGGAAATCATATGTTTTACCTATATATAAATTTCAATGAACTACTCCGAATTAACATGGGCGTATTTAATGCGTTTTTTTATGTTCCATAATAATAAAACATCCCAGTAGGTTATCTCTACTGGGATGTATTAATGACTACCCTATCAAAAAAAATAAAGTGAAAATCGTGTATGAAATGAATGTAAGTAATACCAGGAAGAATATAAACATGGTATTGGAAATGCACCGTTCTATTCTTTTTTTCATTACAACGTACTTTATTTTTTTAATTTGGTAGGGTCAATTTGAAGTTGTGTTTTCCAAGATCCAGATACTTTTCCAATTCTGTTTATGTGTACATCTAACATGAGTGGTTGTTTGAAAGAATCTTTTCCTTTAGGACCTTCGATAAATGTGATGACGCCTTCTGGTCTATCTTTAAAACGAATACCAATTTCCTTTAATGCTACACCTGATGCTTTTAGTTCGAATGGTCCATCACTTGCTCCTTGAATAAATGCTAATTGTCCGAAGTACCCATTTTTCTTATACTCGGGGTTATTTTCTTGTTGACCGTTTACTTTGCCGTCATCTTCAAGTTCTAACCCTGTTGTATCAAATTCAAACGGTACTACATTTCCATCTTCTTTTTCAATTTTGTAATGAACGGATATACGTGCATCCGCTATATATAATTCTTTCAGATGTACTGTAACACCTTGATCTGTAATCTTTTCATCAAGAGGAATAAATTGACCTTTTGTAACGTCTCTTCCTTCTTCAATAATCCTATCATTTGAAATTGCATTGGAAAAATAAGAGGCTACATCTGTAGCTGCCACTCGAACTTGTGGAATCATGGCTGTTGCAAAAAGCCCTACTACCGCTACTGCAGTATACATGAAACGTTTTGATTTTTTATTCATATTTGTAAACAATCCCTTCTTCGGTTCCGTTTTTTCATTGATATAAGATATGTTTTCTAATTTTGCGTGACTTTCAAATACTTTCCACGCTTGGTCAACATCAATCTCGATTTCTTTTGATGAATGTACTGTTTCTTCTTCTAGCTTGACATTTTCCCATTGATTTAATTTGGTGATTTCGAGAAATAAATCATGGCATGTGTTACAAGTATCTATGTGTTTTGTGAATTCTTTTCTTGTCCCATCAGATAATTCACCGTCTATATATGCTTGAATAAACCCTTTATCATAACAATTCATTTATTGCGCCTCCTCTAATTGTTGATAGATCTTACGAAATTTTTGCTTGGCTCGGACTAATAATGTTCCAATAAATGATATGTCGATTTGAAGAACTTCTCCAATTTCTTTATATTGAAAACCAGAAAATTTCATTAATAAAATGGTTCGATCTTTCTCATTCATTTCACTAAGCGCCATTTGTACTTTTGTAATTTCTTCTTTTCTAATCCAGTCATCATCTAGGGATGAAATGTACTGTACTTCATGATATTGTATGGTTTTATCTACTCTCGCTTGATGTCGTTTTTCAGATCGTAAATACTTATAAGCTACAAAAGTAGAAGATTTTAGTAGCCATCCAGATAGATTTTCAATCCCTTTCCAATTGTTGCGGTATAACTGTAAAAATATTTCTTGTGCCAATTCTTCAGCAATCGTCTGGTTTTTGACAATCCAAACAATCTGTTTCACCACGTACACATAGTTTTGTTTAAACAAATCTTCAAATGTCACATCCGAAACAGGCCTTTCTTCCGTTTTAATCTTAAACATGTGGTTAAACCCTCACTCTCATTTTGATGCCTGTATTATAAAGAACCCGAATTGATGATTTTTGTAACAAAAATTCTTATTTTTTTTTAATATGTACAAAAAACATTCATCTTTCAATCAGATGAATGAAAAATTGAAATCATTTTGGTTTCTTAAATTATTAGCGGAGTTTGATTAAAAAAACAAATAGAAATCATGCAAGCACATTATGTTAGAAAAATTGTATAAAAAACATAGTAGTCTCTATTGGTGAAAAATGAGATTTTTTCTTCTGTAAATCACTCCGTTGTTAAAATAGTAGGAATATACGTGGCAGAATGGATGTTACACGAGAGAGTAATTTAAATTACATACTTGTATGTCAAAGTGCAAGGTACAGTTTGTATTGATAAAGATAGGGGAAAGTAGGAAACAGGTAGCATGAGATTACAAGGAACATCAAGGGTGTTATATCGTAAAAAAAATAACAGTAGATACAATTAAAAAACGTATTGGAGGAATAGAGATGAAATACACATGTGAAAAAGAAATATTAGAAAAGTATGGCGAGGAAGTAAGACTCTATGTATGTCGAACAATTAAGATGGCTTCCTGCCATCCCTTGTTCGAAGCCAATTCATCTCCCACCTACTCACTGGGCTGTGCCCCTTCACGCTCCTTGAGGAAGGAGTCTTCTTGGCTAAAAGGATAAAAAATAAATAGAGTTATTTAAAGAAAAGGGGTTGCTTTGTGAGGATAAAGTTCAATATTTCTTACTTCTAATAATGAGTCATAACGTAAATCTTACATATATATCCTATACATTTTAAAATCCCAACAAATCGATTTTTACAAATGGTACAATTAGGAAAAGAGAGGTGAACAGGTAATGGACAAAAATTAGGTTGCTTCTCTAAGTATCTTTATCGTTATGACTGTCATTGCACTGGGAGCCAGTCTGATGGGGCTTTATCGGCTTAAAAAGAAAAAATATTAAGAGCGGATCATGTCTTTCTCAAAATGGGAAGGGGTTTGCTGTGCAACAAGAGCTTAATTGTATTAAGTGTAGGAGGAATTCGGATGGATGAAGTACCAAAAAATAAAAATAAAAACCTGTTGTTATTGATTTATCTTAGTTTAGGATTGAATCTCATCACAGCTCCATTAGCATTATTTATAGGCGGGATGGCAACAGACCCTCCAGACAGTACTCAACTTGATTTTTTGAAAGGATTTCTCTTCATTCAAGCAATACCACTTTTTATACTGTTTATATTTTTGGCATGGTACTCTATCCGTAAGAGTAAATATGCTTATGCTGGAATAGCCTTTTTTTTGTCTGTCATCATACTAGGTACCCCTATTGTTTGGATATATGATATGTATAATTCTTTCGCTAAGAAGGTCTTTTTAATACCTGATGGTTACAAAGGATGTGTGGGTGTCCTTCATAACATCAAGGATGCACCACCTCTAAAAATTGAAGATAAGAAAATTATATATCAAGTAACTAAAGATGGACTATTGAAAACATCATCGAATGAAAGGATTGGTAGGGAAAGTGACCTTGATTCTGGGTGGAATAATGTAGAATTCTATTATGTAGACAAAAGCGGAAACCAAGTTAAGAGGTTAGAAGAAGGCAAAGATATTCACAATGCAGCAGGAATATCGGCATCGGGATTACAAACCTTGCAATTCATTGTAGGAACAAAGAAAGAAGCAGAAGAACATTCACAATTCTCATTTTGTTTTAACGAAGAACAACAACGGCAAATTGATCAGAAGTAAGTCATATATTCATATGGATGATTAGGAGGAAGCATTTGTAGTAGCCTCAAGTCGAGAGCATTCCGTTACTAATATGTTTTATACATCTAATCCTATTTAATAGGGTGGTTTTGAAAGATGGAACTCCCGCATTCGAAAATGATGTAAATAAGTTGTCCAAATGGGCAGCTTATTGTTTGTTTTTGGGTTACTTCAATATCTAAGCTAAATGTCTATTTAGCAGAACTAAAAAAAGACGCCATAAGGCGCCCCCAACTTGGGTTAATGAGGTTTTAGTTTTCCAATCTAAAGAAATTTTGTATCAGCTCACAAAGAGAGTATATCATAACATCCAAGACAAATAATATGCATTCATACATATCGAAATAAATCTTGTATTCTTGCACTGATGGACCAGGAATAGCAAGATATGAAACATATCAACGCTGTGAAAATATCAACTCTAGGATGTACTTACTTGCAATTAAATCCCAAAGATAATACATACATTACTAGTAGAAATCAGATTGTGATTCTACCTGCTAGCTAGTATATAGCCTTAGGATATGTGTTTGTTATTGCTTCTTGCAACAAGCATAGGATTATTTTTTAGTATATGAACGAATAAAGCGATTAATTTCTGATATGACATGTTTTAATATCACAAAAGCCATCACGCAATGATGATTGCATGGTGGCTTTTGTTGTTTTCTTATTTCTTTGTCGCATTGACCCATGCAACAATATCCTGGATGACATACGCAGGAACATTGGAAGGGACTTCGTATTCACTAGGATGACTGAATTCCCCGTCTCCCTCCGTGAAAAAGTGATTCAATTTCGGGTATTCTTTGAACTGAACATTACTGTAGCTTGAAAGTCCTTCTTGCCATCTCGTAAACTCATCTTTTACTGTTACTTGATAATCACGTGCGCCTTGCAGAATTAGTAATGGTTCTTTTCGTGATTTCGCTTCCTCAACTGGACGCCAACGAGTTACATCATACATGAAATGTGGAGAAAGATAATTGTAACCAGCTGGTGGATGATCTGGATCAAAAGTTGGATCCTCAATATAGGCAAATTGTTTTTTTAGTTCATCAATATATTCCTTTGGCGCCCCGAGGTACTGATACTGATCAAGGAATATGTCAGTAAAAGGACGCGCAGGTGGTGCCATTAAAATACTTCCTCTCACAAGTGATGCAGGTGCTTTGCTTAATATACGTGGCATTGTGCCAGCTCCTTGACTATGTCCGAGAATGAAAATGTTAGCAGGGTCAATGCCTTCCTGTTGTGCTGCCGATTTAGCTGCATATATGGCATCATCTGTAGTATCACGGTCTAAGGTAGCAGGTTCTGCACTCATTTTAAAACCGTGTTCTAAGGAACGTTTCTCATAACGTAACACGGCGATACCGCTTGATGAAAGACCAGCTGCAAGGTCTCTAAAGATTTTAGCTCCCATAAATGTACTATCACGATCATGTGGACCAGAACCGTGAACAAGAACAACAACAGGCACTTTTTCGCCAGCTTTATGTTTTGGAACCGTTAATGTGGCTGGTAACGGGTATGTAGCATTTCCAATGACGATTTCGCGTTCTTGATAGGAATCAGGTTGGTCGTAGCTAGGATGCGGGATGGTATAAGATTTCTCGGGCGTCGTTCTTACTCCAACTTCATCTACTTTGCCGCCAGGCGTGAATTTAAGGAGTAGTGGAATAGTAGTTCCTTCGATAGCTCCTTGTATTTCAACCGTTTGATGGACCAAGTTTCGTTCTTTTATAACAGGCGTTCCCATGCTTGTAATCCTGCTCCCGCCACTTTGTGTCCACCAGCTTTGTAATATATTTGCTGTAAACCTGGATTGAAAAGCTGCAGATGTCAATTGAAGTGCCTCTGCATATTTACCTTGCTGGAGATATTCAAAAAATAAAGACGTACGCTCCGTTAAAGAGACTTGTTTCTTTTCTGCAGTTTGTGTCCCTAGTGTATCCGCGTGAATAGTTGTTGTAAGCGGAAAAGAAGAAACTCCTAAAGATAAGAGTAGGGTAAAAGAAAGTGCTAATTTTTGTAACTTCTTTTTTTTCATCCTGTTTAACCTCCAAAATGTAATGGTGTGAAATAGGGATGGTAATTAGTGGAATGTGTCCCTATTGTGGTTTCGGTACATGTAAGGGGGAATCCTGCGTACATATCATAAAAAGTAAACTTGATAGAGTGGAGGAGTTTTGCGATGGTTCAATACATAAATCAGTGCTAAATCATAGAAATCGATCATTTTTCCAACAATGATTCCAATCCCGTTATGATGTAGGGAAAGAAATATAAGAAGAGAGGGAGGCATACGATGTAGAAATTTTTGTGGTTCATTTCTACATTGTGCATGTTTTTAGGATTGGTAGCAGGGTGTAGTAGCAAAGATGACACTGGGATTTCCATTACAAGAAATGTAGCGGAGATAGACCAGCAGAAAGGAAGCGAAACAAAACAAAATAAAACTGAACAGGATAGTTATGAGGCAGCGTCCGTACCTATAAAAAAGAAGAAGATACGGGTAAACTGAAGAATCCAGAATTGGTCAATCAGGTGATGAAGCCAGTATCTGGGGAGAGTAAGAAACAAAATGCAAATAGGATCATCAAAGCTACGATACTGGAACATATCGACGGCGATACGCTTCGCGTGAAGTTAGCGAACGGTAAAGTAGAAGTTGTGAGATTTTTATGTATTGATACACCTGAAGTACATCATCCAAGACTAGGGCTCCAACCATTCGGATTAGAAGGAGCAGCATTTACCGCAAATTATGCACCAGTGGGAAAAGAAGTAGAGTTAGAAATGGATGTAGGGGAACGTGATAAGTTTACAAGATTAGTGGTCTACGTGTTGGTCGAGGGACAACTCTTAAATCGAATGCTTGTGGAAAGGGGATTGGCACATGTTGCCTATATTTATCAGCCTAATACGAAGTATGTAGATTATTTGGAGAAGACGCAAAAGAAAGCGCAAAAAGATAAACGTGGCATTTGGAGTGTGGAGGATTATGCAACATCAAAAGGGTATGATGCGTCTAAAATAAAAGAAAAGTAGAACAGAAGTTGAAAATACGACAAACAAATTAGGTATGCATTTGAAAGAAAATGGCTCACCTGATTATGTAATCGGAGAAGTATCAAAAGTAGGAACGATGGAAGATGAGGGAGACGGTGCTACTCAATATGTCGTAGTGGAGTATCCATCGGTAAATGGGGAGAAAGATATTATTGACGTGTTCCTAACAAAGGGACAAGTATTTAAAACTGGTGAGAAAGTCAAAATTGATATGAAGTATGTAGGCTGGGGCGGCATTTCGATTAACTACAACACAGTTGATCATATCGAAAAAGTGCATGAGGTAAACAATAGCACTCAGAATAATGATGATGTGCGGATTTGGTCTTAATAAGATTAGTAATATCCAGAATCAAAACAGTGAGACGTTCTTATGTTGTAAAAGCTATACTGTAGTGAATATGGAGCATAAAATTCATTTCAATATAAGAAAGGAGAGGAGTCTATTCTATGACTCCTCTCCTTTGCTTTATTCACACTTTGTTTGATTCAATTTATATGACCTTTTTTAAGCACGAATAGCCTTTAAAATCGACACTTTGTTCGTAGTAAACAGTACATAATTTTGTTTTACCGTTTTGATTAAAATACGGTCTGTTGTCCCATATGCTGCTCCAATACGGATTGCACTAGGATCTTCAACGCCAGCGTAGGTAGCATCTTCAGTAACCTCAATCACATCGCGTAAAGGGATTGTAACCTTCGCCAATTGCCATTTAATTATTAATTCTTCTTCTGTTTTTTTTACATCAATACCTAGCATTATACCAAGACCTTTCTATAATAGAATGCTACACTTCTGATTTTATTATACAAATTTTTAGATTATTTATCTATATGTACGACTAGAATTGGTTTCTACGTGTTCGTATCTAAAGCCTTTCCAACGTATAGAAGGATATGCTGTCTTTCTGTTATAAAATATGTTAAGAACAAAAGTTCACATCAAGTTAATATGAATTTGATATGGTTGCAGTATGATGAACGAGAAACATTTAGAGTGGCAGGAAGGAAATGAATTATGAGACTTAAATTAGTAGGAATCTTCACTTGTATGATTGTGGTGTTAGGTATTTTTATTCTTTACACCAACATATCTATTGGTAAAGGACCAAATAGGACAAACTATGAAAATCGTGAAAACTCCATAAATAAAGAGAAAGAAAGTTCTTTTGCTAGTATAGAGGCTGTAGTGAATAAGGAATATGGATTGCCTGAAAACTATAAGCCAAATGATTTAGTTGTCCCAAATGTACCATTCTCATTTAGTGGAACGGTAGAAAAGAGTCACCTTCGTAAAGAGGCAGCTGACGCACTAGAAAAGTTATTTGATTTAGCAAAACAAGAAGGAATTCAGCTGAATGCAGTTTCAGGATTTCGTTCCTATGAGTATCAAAAGAATCTGTATGCCAGCAATGTTAAAAAGAATGGGCAAGAGCATACGGATCGTTTTTCGGCAAAGCCTGGACATAGTGAACATCAAACAGGGTTAACAATGGATGTTTCTTCTAAAAGCGCGAACAATGAACTAGAGCTATCCTTTGCGAATACGAAGGAAGGCAAATGGCTAAAAGATAACGCACATCGTGCAGGGTTTATCATTCGTTACCCAAAAGGTAAGGAGAGTATTACTGGATATGCGTATGAGCCTTGGCACATACGCTACGTTGGAGATATTGCTGAAAATATATATAAGAAACACTTAACTTTAGAAGAATATATGAATATGAAATAAGAGGAGATATTTAATCGCTTGAAGAATGTATATATTTTGTTCGACAAAATAATATTGTTGATAATTAATACAATTTTTCTAAAAAGGCATGGTGGTTGTTATGAAGCTATTAGGGAATAAATTTACGCATGCATATGCTTCTGGTGCAAACGCAATTGCTATCCAGGTGGATCATCATAAAATAAAACGATATATACTAAAGTACAGTGATTTACGGCATATTGGTGTGTCATGATGATGAGTGTGAATGCGGATGTATGGATTCACACTTACATGAAACAGAAACCATACGGAACGAGGTTATACCGAGTGATATAGTAAGTGATACATGGATTACAGTTTTAGTAGATGAAAGACTGTATGCCATACATAAACCGTTTTTTGAGATTATCTATGATGGGGATATTTCATTACTAAGAATTGAAATTGAAGAGAATTACGATGATTTTGTAGGCTTCGATACACTATTCGTCTTTGATGGTTTACTTCATCATGAAACAGACCACATGATTGAAGAACAAGCAGGTTATCAATACCTTTTTATAAAAACTTCAATAAACGCAGCTGTTAGTTGAACTATATTCTTGCATGATTAACATATAAAAACGAGATTCACATTTCTTTTAGTCTAGGAGTATCTCGTTTTCCTTAACTTGATGACGATGTTACCATAGAACTTTATCGTTTTCCAAATGACAAGTAGTATTTAAAAATACATAAACTTGAACTACTATATTGTGGGAGTTCTCATATTTTAGGAATTTTTACAACGGATGAACCTATGCGGTCCTTAGAAGCTATCAATCGCAGAGGGGAACAAGTCCACCGGAATGGTAGCAATTACAGTATTGGTAGCGCCATCTATTACTGATACAGTATTAGAATCCGAATTAGTAACACAAAGAGTGTCAACTGCTGCAGGGTCCAGTAGTTCTTAGTGGTTGCTTTATAAGAGAGGGAGCGATTGTTTGGGCTAAAGTTCATGGTTCTTCAAATAGTGTATCTGGGGATTATAAAAAACCTACTGGATCTGCAACCCAAGATATGAAAAATAAAAAAGGGTAAAATTGGATATTTTCTTTTAATGATAGAACTAAACAAGGAAATATAATTGCTTATGTTGTGGATTCAAATGATAATACAATAGCTAATATTTGAATGAGTAAAGTAAGGTAAGGTATAAAAAACGAGTTGTATGTGAACTCGTTTTTTATTTGTCTGAAACATATGTCTTCTATAGTAAAATGAAATTTAAGTGGGAAGAAATAAATGAATTGCTTAATATATCTAGCAAAGAGAGAAACAGAATCAAAGCTATTATTCTAGCTGTTTTCTTAGACCGTAGCGGCATTGAGTGGAGTTTTTGAGTTTATTGGTATGAATGAAATAACTAAACGTTTAAAAAATTTATGGAAGCAACATTTTTGTGCTAAAATATGTAAGGTTATACTGAATAAAATACGTGCGCTAATCACGATAAACTGGCAAAGGAGTGTGTTTTATGGCAGAAAATATAAACATAAACGTTAATGCAGGAAGTAACTATGGACCAGAATCAAAATGGGGGCGTCAGTCTTTCTTTGATGGTGGACTTTTGAGCTTCATTGGTTGGAGTATCTTGGGAGCGCTTATTACAGTGTTCACGCTTGGTATTTGCTATCCGTGGGCGTTGTGTATGGTTTATGGTTGGAAAATTAACCATACTGTGGTTGATGGGCATAGAATGAAATTTAACGGTTCAGCAGTTGGCTTATTTGGTAACTGGATTAAATGGCTACTTCTAACAGTTATTACACTAGGTATCTATGGTTTTTGGGTTAGCATTAAACTTGAAGACTGGAAAGTAAAAAATACAACCTTCGTTAATTAAGTGGAAATTTTGATTCAGTACCTTAAGAGATGCATTATGAAATTATGTACATTAAAAATAATTCAATTAGTGTTATATAGCGTTGTTTTAATTTTCGCGATTGATTATAGTAATCATTAAAATATTTATGTAAGGGTTCATGACTTTAATTTCTCTATTAAGTGAGTGCAATAATTTTCATAAATTACTATTTTTAAATACTATAGAGAAATGGTTTTTGAGTTGTCAGAGCTCTATCAGAAAGCAAGCCTGTTCCAGCAGACTTGCTTTTTTTGCTATTTATTAAGTATGCAAAAATGCTAACGTTCCAGTTAGTTATCCTGAAGGGAGCGCGACCTATTGGAGTTAGTTATAGCGTTTTTTACGGTGTTTATAATTATCTAGGCAATTATCAAGCCATTTGCTAAAAATAGAAGACACAACAATAACCACGAGTTGAAAAACAAAATTGGTTAAAAAATTGTTCAAAGTTTATCCACGTTTCTAAGTCCAATGAATAGACTGAAGGGATCTAATAATGTGATAGAAAATACTGCTTGTTTTGTATCATTAGTATTTATCACTTGTTTAACACCTTTATGGATTATCATTCTAACATTTGATATTGCTTAGTTGGAGGGGGAAGCTTCATGAATGAATACAAAGCAAAACAACAGAAGCATAGGAAGATGCAACTCGTTATCCATCATATAAAGGAACTCGAACATCATTCAACACTCGTATTAGATATAGATAATCTAGAAATAATCTGTGTGGATTACCACAATAAAAAACAAGGAAGCACATTCAAAAAATTATTTACTTACGTATATTTAGTTTGCATAAGATATATTATAGATATTTGAAAAAAGGAGTAAAATCCGTCTCAAAATGAAAAGAATTCTTATCTTATTGAGACGGAAGGGAAAATTGCGAAGTTATATTTTAAAATCTGTATTAGAATTAAAAATCACTGTATGTTCACATAAACAAAGTACAATAAAGAATACTTTTTACAGGACTATAGGAAACATTCTCTTTCAAAATAAAAACAATTAAGTTTTGGGTAAAGCACAACCTATTTAGTCTTAAGTGGTTAAAGTTACCCGTATTGCATTGAAATTTTTTTAACATGTATTTATATGCTAGCTATACCCTATATGCAACCATGTGATCAATATTAAAATGTATAGGTGAATGTATCTGCAACTAAAAGATATTCATACTGATGAAAGGTGCATGATGCATTTTGTTGGATGAACATAAAAGAATTATAAAAAGGGGGAAAAATAAACACTTTATAACTTCGCACGAAATACCAATTTTACGAAGAATATGATAGTCATATAAAAATTTAATACAGTGTCTAGCGATTTCAAGGTCAGATGCATCGGTTTTAGTATATTTGTATACATCTATATAATACATATTTTATATAAAAATAATCATATACTGAATTACTCATAAACAATTTTTATAGTGAATTACATTTTAAAGTATAAGCATTTTTCTTGTGTTGATCTAACTAACTCCTGATTAATCATGATTAAATTAACCAATTCTTATTTTATAGCGAATTTTATACTGTTTTCATGTATTCATTTTGTATGAATTTATATATGAAAATTGTTTTATTTTACACACATTTATATGTATTTTTTGTACTAGTTTTTATAGCCTAATACAAATTTATCACCTGGTTATCTATAACTTTTATTAGAATGACTACAATATCCCATTCAATCTCGAGTAGATATTAGTATTCCATAATTTAATTATGTAAATAAGTCTGTGTAAAAATTGAATTTAACGCGAACTTGTGTTCGTGTTATTTTTCTGTTATAGTATATATGAGGTGATTTTTATGGATTACAGCAAACAACGTCAAAAATCCGTACATCGTAAGAAATTATACGAGAATTTAAATGAAATGCCCTTTTACATAGAAGAATTTGTGGAGTACAAAGAATTGCATGATGCCTCTCCCTCTACCCTACTGAATTATGTATATGATTTTAGAGTCTTCTTTAATTGGCTATTATCTGAACAAATTATTGAATTTAAGCCCATTAAAGACATATCCTTCTCTGATTTGGAAAATTTAAGGAAAAAAGATATTGAGAACTTTATGAGATTTCTAAAACTACAACAGAACATGCAAAATTCCTCTGTTAACAGAAAAATTTCAGCTTTAAAATCTTTATTTAAGTATCTTACTTCCCTTTCAGAAGATGAAGATGGAGAATGCTATTTTTATAGAAATGTAATGGCTAAAATTGAAATACATAAAGATAAAGAAACGTTAAACGCCCGTGCGAAGCGTATGAGATCTAAAATATTCCATAATGATGACGATCAAGAATTTTTAAATTATGTTAAGTTTGAACATGAAAAAGCTTTAACAAAACATCAATTATTTTATTTTCAAAGAGATAAAGAACGTGATGTTGCTATTCTTTCCCTCTTTCTTGGGAGTGGTATTCGTGTAAGTGAGTTGGCCGATCTTCGTACTGAAGATATCAATTTAAAAGAAAGACTAATTGATGTAATAAGAAAAGGAAATAAAGAAGATTCTGTATGGATTACTCCCATCGCATTGAATGATCTTGAAAAATATTTAGAGATTAGAAATAACAAATATGCTCCAGGGAAAGAATTAAAAAATGTGTTCTTATCAAAGTATAAACATACCGCACAGCCCCTTTCAGTTAGAGCTATCCAAGATATAGTAGAAAAATATACTAAATCCTTTGGTAAAACAATGTCTCCTCATAAATTAAGACATACATTAGCAAATAAGTTATATATGGAAGAAAAAGATTCGTTACAAGTAATGCAACAACTTGGGCATACCAGCCAAGATACAGCTTTGTTATACACTCAACTTGGGGAAACAACTATTAAAGATAGTTTAGGAAGAATAGGAAAGAATAAAGAATAAAAGTTCAGCAATTTTGTATTGCTGAACTTTTATCCTTTCCCTTTAACTTAGTCTTAGATTTAAATGCTATTTATTCTTCACTACCTTTTGTAAGATAGCCTGTTTACATTTCTTTGTCTTACCCCTTAGAACCTTTACAGTGACTTACTTAGGTTTTACCACGTCTATCTTGTTTCCCTCAGCATCCATCATAACTAAGGAATCCGATTTGAAATACATAACATCATAGTCTACAGATTCTTTTATTTGACTAGGGTTTACTTTCTTACCGTCTTTTACAAACTCGGTTATTGTCATATTGACTTGTTGCTTTTCTACGTTATAAGACCATTTACCTTGCATATGAGTATTCTCATAAGGTGTGTTGTTTACATCATCGTATATAATGTATGTACCATCTTCCTTAAAGTCTAATCCTTTCGTAAACTTACCATCTTTTGAACTACCCCACTCACCTAGTAACTCTTTACCGTCTTGGGATATTCCTACACTTTTATTTTGCATATCATTAACCTTTGACTTCATCTTTTCTGAATAAGCTTCTTTAAGAGGTGTATACCCTTCTTTTAAGTAGTCATTACCTTTTGACATTAACTCTTTCATCTTCTTAGTCGATTCTTTTGTAACTGAATTACTTTTTCCAAATTTGATTTGTGTTTCAAATGCTTCCTTATAACAGTCTGCTGCTTTTAAAATCGTCTTATGCTGTTCTTCAAATTCTTTAGGTGGTTCTACTTTATCGAAATCAGCAAGTGCTTCATTTATTTCGTCTGCTTTTTTCAGTATTTCTTTGTTTAATTCCTTTATGTCGTTGCTTTTGTCCTTCGTTTTTGCAGATAATTCACCTAGTTCAGCTACTTTTGTTTCAAATGTATTATCTAATGCAAACATACGAGACAGATAGTCTGTTCCCTCTAGCTTATCCTTCTCTTCTGCTTTTACTTCTACTTTATCTTTTGCTTTAGTCTCTGCTTTATCTGTAGCACAACCTCCTAATAACATGATTGGAAGTGCTAACGTTACAAGTCTTTTTGCTTTCATACTTCATAACCCTTTAATGAGATTATTGTAATAATGCTTTACTGTATTCTTTGCCTATTCTCTCAGATGTCTCTACCCATAAGTTACCTGCTTCTGTTATAACATCTATAGCTTTATTTGAGTTTTTAGGGTCTGGTTTTTTAACATAATCTATTTGATACTGAAAACCAGTACTGTACATCTGCATAGCTTTATCAACGTCTTTATGTACTTCTTCGAATTCTTTTGGTATTTTTAATTCTCTAGCTTGTACTGACAAGTCTATTGATTCTTCTGCTAGTTTTATATACTTATACTTACTATGTAATGGAAGGTCTTCTCCTACAAGTAGATTATCCATTTCCGTCACCTTATCCTCCATTTCTAAAGCTATGTCTGAAAGAGAATTAATGTATTCTTCTATTGAATAATTACCTACATCTACAGGTTTCACTTTATCCACCTTGTTTTCTTGTAGTGGTTTGCTTTCTGTCTTGATGTTTACTTTGTCAGGAGAACAACCACCAAACAATAATAGGAGTGGAACAGTGACACCTATTAGTTTCTTACTCTTCATTTCTCCTATCCCTTTAATTGAATGATTATTTACGTCTTTCCCCTGTTATTGTATTGCCTTTGTCGTCAGTCATTTTTAGAGAACCTGCTCGTAAGAACTCAAGTTTATACTCTACAAATGCATTTGTATTCTTTGCATCTATCTTCTTACCGTCTTTTACAAACTCAGTAGGTAACAGTGTGACTTGCTTCTTGTCTGCATCGAATAACCATGTTCCTGTCATATGATTGTCTTCATAAGACGTTTTACCTGTATCATCATAAGCGGTAAATGAATTATCTTCACGGAAGTCTAACCCTTTATGGAATGCAGAACCTTTATAACTACCCCATTCACCTAGTAACTCCTTACCGTCTTTTGATACTTGTACACTGTCATCATCAGAATTAGAAGTTGAAGGCGTATCGAACTGTACTCCTGTTTTCTTACCAATAGCGTTTGCTTGGTCTAATTGAGCGTCTTGAAGTGGTGCATAGCCTTTTTGCCAATACTCATTACCTTCTTTAATTAAGTCCATTGACTTTTGAGACTTATTTCGGTCTTCATCTGTAACTTTTCCTTTGCCTTTTATAATTTCAACTTGTAATGCATAGGCTTTACTGTAACAATCTACAGCTTTTAAGATTTCTTTATGTGAGTCTTCAAACTCTTTTGGCGGTTCTATTTTCTTAAACTTAGCAATACTTTTCTGTACCTCAGACTCTTCTTTCACTATCTCTTTTACTAAAGACTTTTCATCTTTGTCTTTATCCATTGCTATCTCAGTTATAACCGTGATTTGATTCACTAACTCAGAAGATAACTTTGTCATACGTAGTGGATACTTCTCTTTTGACAACTTCTCCTTTGTCTCTTCTTTAGACTCTACTTTCTCTTTCGGCTTTGCTTCTGTTTTATCAGTTCCACAACCTACTAACAACATGAACGGTACTGCTAATGTTACTAGTTTCTTCGCTCTCATACATCATAGCCCTTATTCTGAATGGGGTTTGTTTTACTTGCAATACTCTTTGTTGCTTCTTCGAATAACTTTGCACCTTGATGTGACTTTGTAATTGATTCTTTCAGTTTACTTTCACTCTCTTCACCTACTGCATCTGAAAGGAGTTGGAATGCATCATAGTATAAGTCCATTGATTCTTTTATCTTGTCATGCTCTGCTTTCAGTTCAGTTGGTGGTTCAAGATACTTTATGTTTCTTACATATGCTTGTGACCCACCTGTTGCAAGTTGTATTTCACTCTTTTTTAAGCTTACTGATTTAATGTCTGATTTTGCTGAGTCTTCAATCAATCGTAGTGTTTCGTCTATTTTATTTGCATTGTCTAAAATATCTTGCTTGTATTTGTCAACTTCTGAACCAGTTACCTTACTAGAAGAGTTGGAAGAACTAGTAGAGTTAGAAGTACTTGACTTACTTGTCTCCTTATCTTCACCTTTCGCTACAGATAAGCTATCCTCTTTCTTGCTATCAGTTGACTTACTCTCTTTTTCTATCTTTTGCGTTTCTTCTTTCTTTGGTTCAGCTTTCTTATCATCAGTTTCAATTGTAATACAACCACTCAATAACATAACTGGTAACGCTAAACTTACTAATTTCTTTGCTTTCATGATTCCTAATACCCCTTTATTTATAAAATTTAGTGCAAACAAGTTAATATACTTAACTAAGAAATTTTCCCTGAATAATTTCTTAGAAACTACTATCCATAGATTACCTGTATATTCATAATCTTTCTATATATATATCGTTTTACAAAGAATTACAAATATGGTCAAAGGTATTTATGTAGTCTTTAAAGGTAAATTTATTAGATGATAAAAAAAGTTTTATTTTTAAACCTGTTCTAATACGATCAATTGTTCATTTTCTAACGAGCAAATTACAAACGAAGGTTGAGTCGTGAACGTCGATTCATCGTTATTACAACAAAACAAAGGTGAAGAGGCGGATCAATAATGAAGAAAATCAACCTACTTATTGCCGGGGTGCTAACTTTAGGGTTAGTCGCTTGCGGTACAGAAGAAACAGAAGTCCAAACAAAAAAAAGAAACGAAGAAAGCAGAAGAACAATAATGCCAAGAACGAGAAAGATACAATAAAATAATAGTTGAATGGGAGTCCAATACATATTATTAAAATTAAAGTGGTTCAAGTCGGAGGAGGGCACCTTAGGGTGTCTTTTCTTTATATAAAAACCTCCATCAAAAAACGAAGGAGGTTTTTTATTTGAAACGAGATGTATCTCCATCCCAATTTCCTATATAACAATTTACCCAATCATCTTCATTCTCATTTGAAGATCCATAACCAGAAAAACTAAGATGTACTTGACCGTTGTTACTTTCAGTTTTTTTCATCAATTCATGCACATCAAAATTTCCTATTGTGAAAACAACTTCATCTCCTATTTCTAGATCTTTAACTAGTTTTCTTTCGAGAACCATGTAACGAGAATGCCTTTTAAGCTGCGTATAGATTTGAAAATCTTCTTTGCAACCAAGGCACTTCCATCTACCGTTTGGATGATTTTTTTCTTCCCTAAGTTCTTTTAATTCTTTTCTTGAATGAAACGTCTTGCAAGTTTGACAATGATAATATTCATTCGTGAACTCATTTCCTACAACTATATCTACCTGGCCACCTAACATTCTAAAATATATTTCTATTTAATAATATATCCAATGTTATCAAAAGGAAAGACTGCCTAGTATCGACAGTCTTTCCTTTTTCCCTTCTTTTTTCGTCAATCTTCTGCTATGATTGAGGGTATTTACACCCTTATTATAGTAAGCGTTTATATATAATAATACATTTTAATATGCAATATCGCATATTTATACATTTAGACCTCTATTAGTCATCTCTTAATGGTATCATAGCGAGGTGAGAGTCTTCAAGGGTTCTCCTTACTAGGAGGAAACGATATATGGAAAGAGTGCAAGCGATTGACAGTAATCTGAAACTCAAGAGCTGGGGTAAACAGGTACTAGCTGTAGGCGGAATGTTAGGGTTCTGCTACTTGGTGTTATATGTTTTCAGTTTCTTAGTTGTTATATAAATACTATACAACTACACTAGTGGAGTCTTGCCTACAGAGGTAAGGCTCTTTTGTTGTACCTGAGGTAAACATACTATACACAATACCTCTCAAGATTTTCGGATTACCCTGTATGGTGCCTTGTTCCTCAGATGGTACAAATATAGGTTGATGGGCATGTGGCGGTACCCCATATTATTAAAATTAAGATGGTTCAAGTCAGAGGAAGGCACCTTAGGGTGTCTTTTTTAAGGCAATTTATCAAGATTTTCTTTGTTACGATATTCAAAGAGCTTATGAGGAACTCGATGAACGTCAGCAAGGTCGTTTTGCTAAGCAAATAGCACTGTATGTCAAAATGTTACGTGATAACAAAGAGATACCATGATTTGATTTCATCATAAAAGAAATCTTTTCCAAAACAAAGAAGTGAATCTTTACCAAAAACAAGAAGAGAGCCAATAGGCACTCTTCTTGTTTTTAATTAATCTATTAAGATAGTATCGTTACAACAATATATACAAAAGATCCTTAAGTAAGCTTTCCATTTTGGTTTGAAGTAAATTCTACAAAGACTTCCTGACCTCTTGAAAGAGATGAACTACGTCGCAGTAGGAGTTATATCCACAGCTGTAATTTGACAAGTTGAAATAGCGAATCTAAAGAGTGTAGTTGGATTTAAAGGTATTGGCAAAGTACCTATCACTATGCCAAGAGCTGTTTGTTCCACATTAAAACCTGTTGCCATAGAACCATTACTTACTAAAAGATTCACTATGGATCCGATATACGTATCCAGTAATTTTCTAATTGGTCGTTCACGACAATCACATTCGCATCCTAAATCGGCAGGTGGCAGTAATGTTAGCGGTGGTACTGTTAGTGAAAATCCTACCCCTATCACATCAGAAATATTGACCACGAAGGTTGTGGTGCTAACTGGATCTGTGACCGTAACTAAAAAATCATTCACGGAAATAATATTGAATAAAAAGAAACGAGGGGCTACGTTTGGTGCATCTGCAATAGTGGCAAGAATCACATTCTGCCCAATAAGTTGTTGTAAAACATTCTGCATTGGGAAAACACAGCAATCACAAAGACAGCCTTCAGTTGCTCCTGTTGGGCCTGTTACTCCTGTTGCTCCAGTCGGACCTGTTACCCCGGTTGCTCCTGTTGGACCCGTTGCTCCAGTCGGACCTGTTACCCCGGTTGCTCCTGTTGGACCCGTTGGGCCAGTCGGACCTGTTACCCCGGTTGCTCCTGTTGGACCCGTTGGGCCAGTCGGACCTGTTGCTCCAGTCGATCCGGTGACTCCTGTAATCCCAGTCGGACCAGTAGGTCCTGTAGGCAAAGTAAATGGTGGAATAGGTGGGAGTGTCGGACCAATTAAGCTTGGGTCTATTGCCGCACCATGTAAATCTTTTTCTTCTGACATAGGTCACCTCCAAAAATACTTATCATACTAAATAAATGCAGTTTGAAAGCAATTATGACAAAAGGACCCATTGACTCTCTTTTTATTTGTTTAAATTCCAAAAAAGCTTGAGGGTTTTTCGAAATGCTGGTGGTATCCCAAATATCACTTAACATGGTAAAATAATATTTGGATGGGAGTCCAATACATATTATTAAAATTAAGATGGTTCAAGTCGGAGGAAGGCACCTTAGGGTGTCTTTTTTTGCGCTTATAGGGGTAGAACCACATCGCTATCAAGCTAAGCTTATGCAAAGTCAATTTTAGACGAGATTGTTTCTTTTTTCTAAAGGGCAAGTATAGGTGATTGAAAGATTTGCATACGAAATAAACCCTAACGGGTTTCACTTTTTTGAATTAAGCGGCTTGATTATCAGACAGGGTACAATTGTAAACGACACCTAATATATCAAAGACCGTTTTTTTCTCATATCGATGAGACTTTCGCCCGTTTTGCTGTAGGAGATTGAACAGGCGAAGTAACACCTTTGATAGCTCTTGGGTGTTTTTTTGTATAGTTTGGAATAGAAGAAGAAAATAGTCTTTAATCATATATATGGCTTTATATACTCACTAAGCTCTCGTTTTTTCTTCATGAGGAGCAATTGGCGCATTTGAAACATGATAGAAGAACAGAGTAGAATGGCAATCAATTGACCATATAAATGGCACTCCAATCGTTCTGGTTTTATCTTTTTACAATGATGGATTTGAAAGAATGACTTCCACGTTTTAAATAAAATTTCGATTTGCCAACGCAAAGAATACCATTCATGTACCTGTCCCATCGGGACAATATCTGTAGAGGTGTTTGTCATATATACATTGATACCACTGAGTCGTTTACTACGAGGAGAATACTTCATTCCTTTCTTTTTTTCTCTTACAGCTTGATCTTGTAATCGTTTTTGTTGCTGTTTTTTTGTTAATCGATGAGCAATTACACGAGCTGGCACTTTATCAATCATACCTACATAAGCATCAGCTATTTTACATGTTTGTCCTGGTTGAAGAGAGTTCATTAACGTCTCCATATCTATCTGTATATACTCTGTACCTTTCTTAATTCTTCCATCTTGAAAATAATCAGGGTTAGGATTTTTTTGATACATACGTGTATTCGACTTGATACGAGAGATATAGTAGGCCTCTTTATCTTGTATATATTGAAGGTCTTTTAAATGAAAATAACCTAAATCTCGGATACATAAATCATTCGCCGTCACGGTTGGGGCACACAGAGAGCCGTAAGTGCGATCATGTTGTTTACCTGGACCTGTATGAATATGTAGGAACTGTCCACTTAACAAATCATACTCAAGTTGAACTTTTATCCCAGCTGTATGGCTGTAGCCTCCTGCACCTGGATAAACCGATGAAAATACATCCGGGAGTTGAAATGCAGTTGAATCTAAAATACGAATACGCTTGAAAACAGAAGTGTATGGAGAAGAAATCGGCATAGATGCGGCCAATTTTTTGCTTAGTAGTTCGGCTAGTAGGTGTTGTAAAAGTAGGACGGTCTCCTTATTAAATCGTTGATTCAGTCCCTCCGGACTGATGAGTACTGCTGTTGATGCTTCTAAACAGCTAGATAACTGAGTTAAAGAAGTCATAGCTACATTTTGGCTCACCCATACACATAAAGCGACTAAATCTTTTGCTTGATACTTACTAGTTCGTTGTACAAAACCAACATCTCTAGCAAGATCCCGTAAGGTATTTGGAGATAAAAAACTTTGAATCTCTTGAGCAAATAGTTTTAATTCGTCAGACACAGAAACAGACATAAAAAACGCCATCCTTTCCTATGATTCTACAGAAAGAATAGCGTATTTTTTCATTTTAGGGAGGATTTTGTTTTATTAGCTTAATAGCATTGAGTTGCCACCAGAATTCCAAAAATACCAAAATCATTTTTTAGAGTAATTTAGGGTTTTTGAACCAGAAAGGTATATATTTAACTATAAAAACTATGACAAAATTTATCCAGTTTTCCTTTTTGCCTACTTGCTAAATTCAGCAAGTAAAATATTTTTAAAAGGTTCAGGACTATCAGCTTTAAGGATGTTCAAATTGACAGCCAGCGTATGCCTGCCTCCAATTGTGCCTCCAGCAAAAGTACTAAACCCTGGAATGCCACCTGAGTGTCCCCATATCGAGACACCGTTTGGAAGAATAATTTTGAAAATTCCAAGCCCGGAATCGCCAAGTTCATCTATTCCTGTAGGGACTGTTGTAAGCATTTGTTTTAGTTGCTGTTCTTTCAGTAATTTACCCCCAAGTAAATAAGAGAAGAATTTGTTTAAATCATCAGCCGTAGAAATCATATCTCCGGCCGAGCTCCCCATACTTGGGTTATAATAAGTAACATCTTTTGGCTCACTTGCACCGTCTAATTGGATATATCCACGGGCATGGTTGGTTCCTGGAATGACGCTTGAATTTCCAGGTAAGAATGTATTCGCTAATTCAAGTGGTTCAATGATTCGATTTTCAATCTCTTCCGCATAGCTGTTCCCAGTTACTATTTCAATAAGAATTCCTAGTAATACATATCCTGTATTTGAATACGACCAGCTCTTTCCTGGAGCAAAATCTGGAGGCATGGATATTCCCATCTTTACTAATTCTTCAGTAGTATAAGATTTTTTTGTATCCATGATATTAAAATCCTTTGACATTGTGTAATTAGCGATACCACTTGTGTGGTTCAATAATTGCCGGATAGTAATCTGTTTATCATCATACCCGTTTCCTTGAATGACACCAGGAAACCATTTTTCAATAGAGTCGTCTAGATTCAAGCGGTTCTCTTCGGCTAATTGAAATACAACTGTTGCGGTGAACGTCTTCGTCACGCTGCCGATGCGAAAGCGGAAATCTGTTTCCATTGGTTTCTTGGTTCTCAGGTCCGCTACTCCGGCCGCATAACTCCACGTTTTCCCATCCTCGGAAGTTTTAGCAAGTATCCCCGGGAATCCAAGATGCAATTTATCCCGCATTGCTTGTTTGACGGAATTACGATCTCGTTGAGTGCTTGTGTGTGACGAACTAGATACATTTTCAGTGGGCTCTGCTTTTACAAATGAAATTTGACTACGTGTTTTCATAAGGCATTCCTCTCCTCTATTCATATTGTATGAGTGGTTGCTTGTTGTTTCGTATTAATTACACAGCTATCATCTCCATCAATGACAAAAGGACAACATGGAATTCGTAATTATCTTCATAATGATTATTTTTGTCCTAACAAACGGTGAATCCCTCTTTTTTTACAAGTATGTTAACCCCAGAAATTACTTCTTTTCCTTAGAACACTCTTATGACTAGTTTGTTTTTCACATAAATATATCTTATCTAATCCCCCCTTTCACTCTTCTTTATATTTTTATCCTACACAATAAAAATTTCTTTTTTCTTATACATTAATAAGGAAGTAAATAATTTGTATGTAAATAAAGCTTACTAATACAACAATTGAGCTTTGAATAACGGACATTTCCCTTTTTGTTTTTTGTCCTAATTGGTGCAAAGTTAGAAATGCAAAACTACTGTGAATCATAGCCACTACAATCGGTAAGAGAAATAGGATCATCATTTGTCTTGTCACAATTGATGGTATAGTTTCGTATTTCCTTATTTAAACTGTAATACTTAGTAGAATGTTTTAAGCACTAAAATAACTTGATATTGCACCACAGATTTTTCATGAATGTATCTGTTATTCATTGTAGTAGTAAGATTATTTTTCTCATATTGAATTGTCTTACATTTTGCTTACATGCTTGTAATTTTTCTGAAAATACAGTTTATATGGTTCGAAGCAATAATTCTTTTTTGGGGAAGATAGCAAAGAGGGATTTTTCATATGAACTTTACTATACTGAACTAGATTTCCGTATAGTTTTTATTTTCAACTCATTGTTTTTTACCAAACACGTATAAAAATCAATAGTATGAAAGTAAACTACTGATTATTAGTTTACATTCGTTTTTTATTAGAAAAACAAAGAGAACTTGTAGGAATTTCTACAAGTTCTCTTTGAGATAATGTAACTACAAGGGCAAAACAAACCATCTTAACAGAAATGACAGGGGAAACTATTTAGAAACTGCTTTGACAAATTTATTATACAACAAATATTACCTTTTTGAAAAAACACCTGTGTAAATTATGTGAATTTTTTAACAAATATAAATAATGTGTTGTCCCCTATAAGGGGTAGCAGCACATACCAATCAAGTTAAGAAAACAGGTCACCCCCAAAACGGTAAAAATAAATAATAAATCTTTCAATTATCTACACTTGCCCTTTAGAAAAAAGAAACAATCTCGCCTAAAATTGACTTTGCATAAGCTTAGCCTGATAGCGATGTGGTGCTATCCCTAAAGTGAAAAATTAATACCTTTTTACAAATAACAGAAAATGATATTACACCTTGATGGAGTAAATCCCTCTTTGCTTCCTCTATTTAATTCTTTGGTAAGGATATATTTTCCTGATGATAATCATAACCTATATCAGAATTTCATTTATTATAGAAAAATTCCAAAAGGGGTGAATGTGATGGGTTTCCCGCCTCAACAACAAAGTAAACCTGGCATTGAATCATTAATGATACCTAGACCTATATTTGATAACCCCAATTACAAACCAGCCGGTAAACTTATAAATAAGGTAGCGCTTATAACTGGTGGGGATAGTGGAATTGGGAGGGCTGTCGCTGTAGCCTTCGCGAAAGAGGGTGCAGACATAGCAATCTCATACCTAAATGAGCATAGTGATGCAAAAGAAACGGAGTTCTATGTTAAAAAGTATGGCCGTAGTTGCATTACCATTCCAGGTGATATTGGGTATGAGCAGCATTGCCAACAAGCAGTAATGCAGACAATTCACCAATTTGGTCGTATTGACATTTTGGTGAATAATGCCGGTGTACTATGCATAAGGAACAGTCTACTTGATGTAGATTCTAACCAACGAACAAGTACCTTTCACACAAATGTTTTTTCTCAGTTTATTTTGACGAAAGCTGCTTTGCCATATATGAATTCAGGGAGCTCTATAATAAATACAACATCCCTTAGTGCCTATCATGGAGATCAAGATGCAATTGACTACGCGGCATCTAAAGGAGCCATTGTTTCCTTTATACGTTCGCTGTCATCTTCACTGGCACCGCAAGGGATCCGAGTTAATGGTGTGGCCCCGGGACCCATTTGGACTCCATTAATTCCATCTTCCTTACCTCCAGAATGGCTTGCCACATTTGGAGACCATGTTCCTATGAAGCGGGCCGGTCAACCGTTTGAAGTGGCACCTGCTTATGTATTCTTGGCATCTGAAGATGCATCTTACATATCAGGACAAATTCTGCACGTGAATGGTGGGGAAATTATAAACGGTTAACATTTAACAAAAAATTACTTATAAATGAATTTGTATTATATTGGCTTAAGTATTATGGAATTAAAATTACAAAAGAACAAAAATGCCGTTTAACCAATCTGTAACCACTCATATAAGATTTGATTCGCATCGATACCTATGGCATTGATTTGGATTTTCGGAGTGCTTACAAAGAAATATAAGAGGTCATTTTTTTGGATTCACAATCATTATTTTGAAGTTTATGTAAAAAAAAGAAAAAGAATCCATTTTTAAAAATGGATTCTTTTTTATTACTTCTTTAACTTAGTGTAATCTATATTCTCCTGTTAATTGTTCTTCGGCCATTCGCACTAAGCGTTTTGTAATTTCTCCACCGACAGAACCATTTGCACGCGATGATGTATCAGGTCCAAGTGTGACTCCTAATTCGCGAGCAATTTCATACTTCATTTGCTCAATAGCACTTGCAGCAACTGAAATATGGACTTCATTTGCATTATTTTCGTGTCTTTGAATATTCATCGTTGCACCTCCATTATATTTGTATATAACATGTGCTTAATTATGATATTTATACATGAGTTAACTATTTTCTTCTATTTTATTCATTGCAACAGATCTGCAAATGAGGTACCCACATTATTCTTACGTTTCATGTGCTTTTCTAAATAAATCTTTGTCGTTTGAATGTTTTCATGCCCCAGCGTTTGCATTAAATGATACAAATCAGCATTTCCTTGTTCAACTGCCATGATTGCAAAAGCATGACGGAATGTATGTGCCGTTACTGGATTCTCACGAAACTGCAGAAACTCTAAATTTGTCTTTTTTATCATATCTGTTACCTGGTTTGATAACGTTTTTGAATTATAAAAATTCCCTCTTTGATTTACAAATAAAGGACTTTCATCTCCTTGATCCAATAAAGTTTGGAATCCTCTTCTTCGTCTCATTTCACAAATACATTGGTATAAATGCTCTGAAATGAAAAGTTCACGCACTTTGTTTCCTTTACCTGTAACTTTAAGCCAATGCTTTCCGTCAAAATGTAAGTCTTTTACCCTTGTTGTACACAATTCTTGAATTCTTGCACCGGTACTTGCCAGAGCAAGTAAAATTGTATAGTTTACTACATGCCCTCTTTCTTTATAAAACCCTAAGATTTTCATAACTTCATCATAAGATAAATCCCGATTTGGCCGATCCTGTTCATTTACATTAGCGCGCTGCAGTTCTTCATGAAGAGGTTTTTCGATATAAGCAAATACATGAAGGTGTTTTAAAAAAGAACGAATAAGTACTGTTTTCTTTGCAAGTGTTGCGACTGCATATGTTTCCCCATTCCTACCGTTCTCTACCTGCTTCAACCAAGAGTTGTATTTACGAATATGCCAAGGTTGCAATGTTTTTAATAAAGAGTCATTTTGCTGTACCTCTTCCCCATTTAATTCGAACTCTTCTGCACGCTGTACCATGCACTGACAAAATGACAGGATTTCAGATACATAACTCTTTTTCGTATCTTCTTTTCTATTCTTCTTCTCATCCATATCTTTTTGTAAATGTACAAAATGATAAATGACTTCTAAATCGCTTAAATACGTATATTTACTCTTTCCCTCTTTTTCAGCAACCTCCATCTTCTCTTCCATCTTATCCACATAACGATTATTATGCAGGAATGGAACGATACCTCTTATATTCTCTAAATATGTACCTATATATTCACTTTGATTATTTATAATGTGTAAATCTTCTCTTCCACTTTTATTATCCATATTTCAAATTCACCTCTCCTAGTGAAAATTATGAATATATTACTTTTTATTACCTATACTTATCATTTTATTTCACTTCTATCAATTATACAAATGATAACTCATATTCTTTCTGTAAGAATGCTATATTCTTCTCTATTTACATATACTTATATTTTTTAATAATTTATTAATAAATAGATATCGTTTAATAATTAACTACTCAACTTTTATATTGCTTTTATTATAAAATCAACTATAAAAATTCATTAAAATATAAAATAAATTACAAATATTATTAAACTATAAAAATGTATAAGATCTTTAATAAATTCTATTTCTCATTTTAAATATAAATCATATTCTGATATGATATATACATATCTAAAATACTAGCAAACAATAGTTATGGAGGTGTCCTTACATGACACAAGATTTATTGTTCATTACAAAACCTACTGTAACGACAAAAGAGGCAGCCGGCTTATTAGGAGTAACGGTACAAACAATTTTACAAAAAGAAAAAGATGGATTAATAGAATGTGTATATAAAGATAACTGGAAGCAATTCGGTAGTAAGATTTACTATTTAGAGGATATTGAACGTTTAAAAAATATTGAAGAAGTTGAAGGCTATAGCACAAAAGAAGCAGCTGAAATTCTCAATGTAGCAGCATCCACAGTTTTTACATATATCAAATCTGGTAAATTACCTGCCTCAAAGATTGAAAAACGTGGAAAAGAAGTATATATCATTGATAAAGATGACCTTGAAACTTTTCAACTTACTTATGAAAAAACTACATCAAAAGAGCGAAAAGCATTCATTACTAAGATTCAAGAAGAAGATATATATTTATATCAATTACTAACACATCAACATACCGGTAAAACAGCTAGGGTAATAGAGATCAATGGAGCAGACGGCAAGATTCTTACAGAAGACGAAGAAATTTTCCCTCTATCCACTTATAAGGAACATGATTATTCCTTTGAGCCTTTTCATAAACAAGCGGTAATTACGAAACGAGGGTATTTATCTTTTTCATTTAAAAAACCTCAGCTATTTAATTCCATCACTTATAATCTATTAAATTTATTTTATAAAGAGCTAGGTGTCACAAATATACGATTGAGTATTTCATCTGATACTATCAAATTAGAAATTAAACCTTTCGTATTACAAGTTGATCCATTGCAGTTTCAAGAGGAGATTAAATACTTACATTCTCATATGAAATCCGGCACGATCCTTCCACATGTAGAAGGTATTTACTTTAAAAGTAATGTAGATTCATTAACTTTTCATGCAGAACATGAATTTAAGCAAAAAATAGTGCAAATGGCAGCAAATGCAGGTATGGGACAGGAAGAATTCTTATTGCAAGCTGTAAAATCTTATATAAGAGATTTAGAACAACGATAAATATTTATTAAGAAGAAAAAGCGTAGGAATTTAATCTTTCTACGCTTTTTAAATTATTCAATTTAAATATTTATTTCCATGAGATCACCACATGCACAATCAACTTAATAGAAATTTATATTATTCCTTCAAATAAATACAATCTGTGCAGCAAAACCATTTATACTAAATGAGCGTATATAGTCAAACATACTTAAAGGAGAATAGAACATGATAAAACATATACTCAGTTTCATTCTAGGAACAATTGTTATGTTATTTGGTTCCTTTTGCGTTATTCCCTACACTCTCGAAGCAATTGACAGTAATGTAAGATATATTACTCGTGACAAAAAATATTTTAGTAAGCTATATGACTATGACATTAACCTTTGGATGATTGCAATGGTTATATTTTGCATTTTTTCTGCGATTTCTGTTTTTATATTAAAATTACCTAATTATAAGAAGAACAGAAGTACTCATATAAAAAAATATAGTCATACAAATCAGCGTAAAAAAGCAAAGAGAAGGCGTCGTAAATAATTGTTTTTTATAAAACAGTATACATATTTTATTTTGGATAACATAAGAAGAAAATTGTGATACTCATTATTGGGGTAGCGTCACATCGCTATCAAGCTAACAAAACAAAATCCCCCCTAAAATGAAAAAATAAGCTATTCTTTCTGTAGAA
>NZ_MAOC01000074.1 GCF_001884135.1 Bacillus nitratireducens
AGCTTTTTAAAAAAAGAAACAACCTCTACTATAATTAACGTTGTATGGGCTTAGCTTGATAGCGATGTATGGTGACCCCTTTACGAACATTTTTATTCTCATACGTCTAAACATAAAAAGAGTTCATCCTATTATGACTGTCGAAGACGTACGTAAAGCTTACTTTGGAGAACTTGAGTGCCATGCCCGAAAATATGCAGAACAAAAATAATGAAATCATAGAAAAGGCAAGCACGAAGCTTGCCTTGTTTTTTTATTCTGTTGGACCACTAGTATTACCCGCCCTATCAGTAACACGATAATATATGGGAACACTTCTATTTTTTATTTTTTTAGCATCAGCGAATGGAATTTCAATTTCAATCGAGCTATTAACTTCATCTTCATCTATCGTATAGTCGTGTGTATAACCATCCCAATGGAGTATAACAGTATCTCCAGGTTGCATAGCTGGGTAAGGTGGTATTGTAACTTTAATCCCCTCTGTTGCACCTTCCGTATCAATCATGTCAATATCCAAAGGATTTAATTCGTTATCAGAATTATTTGATTTATCAGCAACCATCCTTATCTCCCCCTTTAATTTAATAATTACTACGTACCACGATAGTACTTCTATTTTATGTAAGCTTATACCTTTTATTGTCTAGTAGATGTTAAGAAATCGGAGAAGTAGTTCTACATTCCCAAAAGGTACACCTTTTAATGTGGTGTAATTTCTATGAAAAACAATGTGTCAAAAAGTTCGAGATAATATTTTGCAGTACTTCAAAAATACATAGACCTTTTGAATCATTTATGAATTGCTGTAAATTAGTATCCCAAAACCGATTATTTTTGGGATGCTCAAATATCGAGAGATTTTTGCTGTTGTTTTTTCGAAAAACTACTCCAAAACAAAAAAATGTAAATTTTCTCGTTTTGGGGGTATTTACATTTCTTAGCTTGATAGTGATGCGGCTATACCCCATATTGATATAAAGGCGTTATCCTTTCCTATGATTTCTCAGAAAGAATAACGCCTTTTTCTTTTTAGGGGGTATTTTGTCTAGTTAGCTTGATAGCGATGTGGTTCTACCCCTTATAAATGTTACAAAAATCTTTCAAATAGCTCTAACTTGCACAATGCTTCCCGTTAATATAATACGCTGATTCTGTGAAAACCGTAAATACAACCTCTACTTCTGGAAGTCCAAAATCCATTACATATGTAGTAATGGCCTTGGCAAATCGATCACGAATTTCCTGTCCACGCTCGAACCATTTCACTTCAATAAGAGGAAACGCTTCTATTTCTTCTCCATTGAATACAAACGTAGAACTTGGTAGTTCCAACGTAAAATTATCCGTACCACACTCACAAATCTCTGCGAGCTCTTCTACTAATGGCTTGCTTATGTGTTTTAATTGTTCAGTAGTAATTCCACGAAACACAACATGCGGCATGTGAATCCCTCCGTTAGATAGCTTTATATTTGCTCACATCATAGCACAATTTATTTTGCTGCACTAGAATCTATTGATACATTTCAATGACATTCTTAAGAATGATCATATGTTATTGAAGCAATACAAGTATTGTAACTATTTAAAACATGTGAGAGCTCGGTAATTGGGTAAATAAAAAATGCCTTATCATTCTCCCTGTAAGGAGGCATGAGGCGACCTCTATTAGAAAAAGGGATGGTGCGCTAATATATTTTAAAAAGAAAAGACACCCTAAAGTGCCTTCCTCCGACTTGATAACCACTTTAATTTTAATAACATTGGATTCCCATCCGAATATTATTTTACCACGTTAAGTAATGTTGGTCATTGAGAAAGTCAAATACGTAGTGTTCATATATAGTGACCCCTAGGATCAAACAAGATTTAATACAGTTTTTTGGTTGATCCAAAAACAAACGAGAACCCTAAAACCGCGCCAAGATAGGAATGTATAAAAAATTGAATAGATCCATAGAACAAAAAAGGCGGATTCCCTATGAGAGTAAGGGTCCGCCTTTTTCCTTTCTACCGATAATGAGACGTTATGTTAACTGAGCACGTATACAATATACAAGAAAATCTGCATATCTCTTTCTCTTCTATATGGTACCATTTATAGTAATATGTATTATCCAATGAGGAGAAGTGATGTTAGATGTCAATGACCGATGAACAATTTGATAAGTTTTTGGATTATTGTTATGAAAATTTAGTGGAGAAACAAACAAAACTGCTTCAAGAATATGCAATAGGAACATTTGATGAGTATTGGTATGACCAAGAAGAGAGTATTTTACAGTTCAAATCAAATAACCAAGTAAAGTTAGAATTCAATGTTATTTTTATTGGTTCTTGGTCAAAGAAAAGTGACAGTTGGATGTGGTCTTGGGCAAACAAAAGTATGACTGACAATGTAAGGAACAATTCACTTAAAATTAAAGAACTTCAGCAGCTAACAGGATTTGATATTTTTGCAAATCCTTCTTTTGAGTGTAATGAAAGTACAGCACATGAACTCACTGCTTTTGCAGTGGAACACCTTCAAGCAAAAGGAATGTATATATCTCCAAATAGTCAAACGGAACTCTATATGGCAATTATGTCGACAACTACACGATAACAATAAAGATCGCTTTTTGTACTTCCGATAACGAGAATTATGTCAAAAGTAAAACCGTCCATCAGGACGTTTTTTTATATTTTTTACTTAGCTTGTTTTTTTCCAAAATGCTGGAGATACCCCATCACCATCAAGCTAAGAAAATACAACTACCCCCAGAACGAAAAATTGTGCTTACTTGTAATAAAAATCTCATTTTTTCGTTTTGGGGTGTTATAAAATCTTTAAGTTGATGGGCATAGGGTGGGACCCCACATCCATCAACTTAAGGATTTAGACTATTCTTAAACTTAAAAGCACGTTACTATTCTCTTATGTTAATGAGAAAGGGTGACGTGCTTTTTATGAATATGCATCAAAAACAAGAGCTGTCTTTATTTGCCGAAGAGTTATATCGATATATGTCTCCCTCTACACTTAATCAATTAGCTATAGAAGCAGGTGGAATGGAATGAAACGAAAACGTAAGTGCCATGGGCACCATTTTTTATCTTTGTGTGTATGGTTAAATCAACAAATCTCTACAACCTCTCTTACTCAACTTTGTAGTCAATTAGAAACTTCTACTGGAATTTTATTAAGTCCTGCGGGACTGAATCGACGATTTAACTCGGCTTCTGTAGCCTTCTTTCGAAATGTATTTACTACACTTCTAC
>NZ_MAOC01000075.1 GCF_001884135.1 Bacillus nitratireducens
ACAACGACTTCAATTTCTTCTTTTAACAACTTATATCCTTGTGGTGCTTTCGTTTCTTTTAATGTGTATTTTCCCGGTTCTAATTTCGTAGAGATTACTTTACCTGTTTTATCTGTTCGTAATGTCTCTACTTTTTTACCATCTTTATACACTTCAAATTCTGCACCTGATAACACTTTCGTTTTATCATTCGCATCTACTTTTACGATTTCAAATTGACCTGTTACTTTTTCGTTCATAACTTCTTGTTTTACTACTTCATTCGCTACAACGTTTACTTCTACTGTTACTTCTACTGCTTTGTAGCCTTCTGGTGCTTTCGTTTCTTCTAACGTGTACTTTCCTGGCACTAAGTTTTCGAATTGGACTACACCATCTTTATTCGTTGTTTTCGCTTCTCCAACTACTTGACCACTTTCGTTCTTCAGTCTAAATTCCGCGCCTTCTAGAACTTTTCCACTCTCTGCATCCTTTTTGACTACTTGTAAGCTTCCTAGCTCTTTTGC
This sequence comes from Bacillus nitratireducens, assembly GCF_001884135.1. GTDB lineage: Bacteria > Bacillota > Bacilli > Bacillales > Bacillaceae_G > Bacillus_A > Bacillus_A nitratireducens. Next base: position 507 of record NZ_MAOC01000075.1, read on the forward strand.
GTTTTCTACTTGTACTTGTACTACTTTGTTCGCTTCCACAACGACTTCAATTTCTTCTTT
>NZ_MAOC01000076.1 GCF_001884135.1 Bacillus nitratireducens
CCTCAAGGACTTCGTGGTGCTACTGGCGCTACCGGTGCTACTGGACCTCAAGGACTTCGTGGTGCTACCGGCGCTACTGGACCTCAAGGACCTCGTGGTGCTACTGGCGCTACTGGACCTCAAGGACTTCGTGGTGCTACCGGCGCTACTGGACCGGCGGGCACACCAATCCCTGTAACTATAGCAGCAATAGGAAATTCTAATCCACAAACTATATCTCCTGGAACAAACATCCAATTCAATCAAGTTTTCGAATTAAATAATATAACTTTTAACGACACTTCAGATACTTTAACTGTTCTAGAAACAGGAGTATACGATATTAGTTTCTCAGCATCTACAACCTTCCCAGGTTCTTCACCATTTGGGTTCGGTATTTCATTCAACGGTCAACCACCTACTCGTAATTTTTCAACTAACGTTATCGGTAGTGCTGTTTCTTTCTCTACAATTGTTACTTTACAAGCTGGTACAACAATTGCTGTACAACCTACAGCAAATACTATTTCTATTCCTAACACTGGTGACACAACAGCTACACTATCAGTCTTCCGAATTTACTAACTTTTAGTTTTTATCTTATTTTTGAAAGACCAAGAATATTTGATTTATAGTAATTTGTATTATTTTGATTGTATGTTAAATCTCTCTTTTAATAAAAAGGAGTACTTATTTTGGAGGATAAGTACTCCTTCTTTACGTTTCTTTACTTCAAATTTACTTTAGCTTAATTCTCTTTTTGTATGATAAATAGTGAAGACAAAGACATGAAAGAGGGATGATAATGAGAATTATATCACTGACACGTTTTTGGTTTGTTCTTATGGTATGCATAATTTTATGTATAGGATTTCTTTTAACTCTAAAATATTCAAACATTTCAAAAGCAGAAAGAAAAACAGTTCCATACGAACTTCTGTATACAAAACAAAATGACATCCCTTATTCCTCTTCCACACAAAATGAAAAAAAGGTTATAAAAGGAATGCTTATTACAGAAGCTTCTAGTTACGAAGCGCTACTTCAAATTGCTGAAACGATTAAAGATCAGTATACAAATAAAGAAATTGATGAAATCACACTTTCTATTCACAATAAAAATAATGGTAATTATGAAGAAGAATTACCTTACGAACCTATTAGTAAAGGTACAGTAATCGTCACATACGATTCTCAATCCTTTGGCAGTACGAACATTATACTTAACGAGTAATATCATTTATTCCAATTGATATGTACTAATAACTAGTAAAGGTATACAAAGATTTCCACCGATTAAAGTTCCACTTTATTTTCCATACGAAAAAGAGGCGAATTTCGTTATTCGCCTCTTTCTTTTACCAAAATGATGGAATCCACTCTTTCACTTTGTCAAACCACTCTTGTTGCTCTTTTTTTCTTTGTTGTTCCTCTTCTTTTCGTTTTTTCTCTTCTTCTTTTCTTCGTTTTTCTTCCTCAATCATTTTTAATTGCTTTGTATAATCCGCCTCAGGTATTAGTGATAACTGAAATGCCTTTTGAGCTGGATTTACATTCGCTTTCCTCATAATGTCCCGGAACATTGTCGTTGTAATTTGGCTGCCTCCTGGCACATAATGCTCACTATCTGTTTTATCATACCCTACCCAAATCGCACCTACTAAATCCGGCGTGTATCCAACAAACCACGAATCCTTCGCACCAGTACTTGGTCCATTTACAAGCTGGGTAGTCCCCGTCTTGCCTGCGGTATCGATATTATTAACTTTCGCTTTTTCACCCGTTCCCCTTTCAATAACACCTTTTAATAAGTATGTCATCTTTTGGGCAACTTTCTCGTTCGTCACACGAGTTTCTTTCTTGTACCATTTTCCAATTGTTTCCCCTTCAGCATTTTGGATTTCTCTAATAGCATGAGCTTCTACTTGGACACCATCATTTGCCAATGTGCTATACGCTTGAGCCATTACAAATGGAGAAGTCCCTACATGCATACCGCCTAAAGCAATCGGATACGTACGATCTTCAGGCTCTAATGGAATACCAAACCGCTCTAAAGATTTCAATCCTTTATCTAATCCAATTTGCTCTAATAGCCAAACTGCTGAAACATTATATGACTTTGCCACTGCTTCATACATCGTCACATTACCATGGAACGTATGATCACTATTTTGTGGTGCATATTCTTTAATATTAAATGGTTCATCTTTTAAAACATCGTATACTTCATATCCTTGCTCTAACGCTGGTACATACACTGCAAGAGGCTTTAACGTTGAACCGGGCTGCCTTTTTAATTGTGTTGCATGATTAAACTGTAAAAATTGATATGGACCTCTACCTCCAACTAAAGCTGGAACACCGCCAGTTTTGGGATTCATAAGGACCACTCCAGTTTGCATAAGCTGATCTGAACCACTATCTTTAAAATAACTATCATTATTCACAACATCTTCAACCGCTTGTTGTTTTTTCGGGTCAAGTTCCGTATAAATACGATAACCACCTGCTAAAATTTCATTTTGTGTTAATTCATACTTGTCCATCGCTTCTCTAATAATATAATCTACGTATTGAGAATATTTCCCCTTATATTTATCGTCAACACCACGTCGTAATACAAGACCTGATTCTTTCTCCTGATTATATTGTTCTTCAGAAATATATCCTTGTTCCTTCATTAAACCTAATACGACATTACGTCTTTCAATGGATTTATTAAAGTTTTTATACGGCGAATACGCAGATGGCGCTTTAATTAATCCTGCAATCGTTGCAGCTTCTGAAATTGTTAAGTCTTTTACCTCTTTATCAAAATAAGATTTAGCTGCTCTTTTTATCCCCCAAGCACCTTCACCAAAATAAATTTGATTCATATACATTTCTATAATTTCATCTTTTGAATAAGTACGCTCTATTTTTTTTGTTAAAAAATATTCCTTTATTTTACGTGAGTATGTGCGATCTTGTGTTAAAAATACATTTTTTGCAAGTTGTTGCGTAATTGTACTACCACCAGCCACAACTTCACCAGCTGTAATGTTCTTAAATACAGCGCTTATGATTCCACTATAGTAAATGCCATGATGACTAAAAAATTCCTTATCTTCTACTGCAACAATTGCTTGAACCATAATATCAGGAATGTCTTTCCTTTTGACCCCTTCTGTTTTAGAAGAAGCTAATTTAGTCGCAACTTCATTATTTGCATCATAAATTAAAGTCGGTTGTGGCACAGCTTGTTTTAATTCAGATATATCTTGAATGGAAATTATTATATTTACAGCAATAAATAGAGTAACGAGCAAACTTCCCAATACAATTAATGAATTGCGTAGTTTTTTCCTCTGATTGAACCACTCAAGCGTTTTTTTAAAGTGAGTGTTCTTCAATTTCATTCGTTCACTTCCTTCGTTTGTTTACACGCTTCTTTTTAAAAGGAAGAATATACCTCCTTTTAAATTTATTATAATAACGTAGTCTTTCCTATAGTGTAAAGCTTTTCTTTCACATTCATACTTTTTACAAGAAAAGGACATTCTACAAGTAAGATATTCACCATTAGTATTAATATTATTAATACAACAATGTGAGTTATGTTAAGTTTTTGTAAACTTTTCGATAAAATGTTTTAAAAAACGACAGTTTTTTGTTAGAATTGACTAGCCAATATATTTTACATATATTACTTTTGTGGGGGTAACTAATAATGGTCTTTAAATCAAAAAAAGATAAATTTTCTGAAATGTTAATGAATGTTTCCGAAAATTTAAAAGAAGGCGCGCAGTTTTTCGTGGAGTATAAAATTAAAAATGCTAGCGATTTAAAAGAGTTTTCTATGCGCATGAAAGATTATGAGTCAAAAGGTGACTCATTCATTCACGAAATCATTATGGAGTTAAACAAAGCGTTTATCACTCCTATTGAACGTGAAGACATCCTACAACTTGCAATGAGTATGGATGATGTATTAGACGGATTAGATCATAGTGCTGGTCTATTCGAAATGTATTCTATTACAGAAGCTGATGAATACATGATTAAATTCGTAGAAGCAATTAATCAATGTGCAATTGAAATTGCAAACTCTGTTGAACTACTGTCTAAAAAGAAATTAGTCGACATTCGTACGAACGCGATTAAGATTAAGGATTACGAATCACAATGTGATGATATTCGCCGTCATGCGATTAAGCACTTATTCTCTCGTGAAAAAGATCCGATTAAGATTATTCAATACAAAGAGATTTACGAAGAGCTTGAAGAAGTAGCAGATAGCTGCCAAAGCGTTGCAAACGTATTAGAAACAATCATTATGAAGAACGCGTAAGGAGTTTGATCATGGATACACTCTTGATACTGACCGTTTTAGTAGTCATTTGCGCTTTAGCTTTTGACTTTATCAATGGATTTCACGATACAGCAAACGCTATTGCAACGGCTGTTTCAACGAAAGCTCTAAAGCCTAGACATGCAATTGTTATGGCAGCTATTATGAACTTTTTAGGTGCGATGACATTTACAGGTGTAGCAAAAACGATTACAAAAGATATCGTTGACCCATTTGCTTTGCAAAATGGTTCCCTTGTAATTTTAGCTGCTTTGCTTGCGGCAATAGCTTGGAACTTAATTACTTGGTACTACGGTATCCCAAGTAGTTCTTCGCATGCAATCATTGGCGCAATCGCTGGTGCAGCAATTGCTGCTGCCGGTATTAGCTCATTAAACTTTAAAGGATTCATTAAAATTCTTGAAGCTTTAATCATTTCACCGATTATCGCTTTTGTTATTGGTTATATCGTATACAGTATTTTTAAAGTAGTCTTTAAAAACTTTAACTTAACGAAAACGAACAAAAACTTCCGTATATTCCAGATTTTCACTGCAGCATTACAAGCTTATACGCATGGTACGAATGATGCGCAAAAAGCAATGGGAATCATTACGATGGCTCTTATGGCCAATAACTATCATACTTCTGACGACATTCCGTTCTGGGTACAATTATGTTGTGCAATCGCAATGGGTCTTGGTACTTCTGTCGGTGGATGGAAAATTATTAAAACTGTCGGTGGACAAATTATGAAAATTCGTCCTGTAAATGGTGTAGCTGCCGATTTATCATCATCACTTGTTATTTTCGGTGCAACATTCATTCACTTACCGGTTAGTACGACGCACGTTATCTCTTCTTCTATTTTAGGGGTTGGTGCTTCTCATCGTGTGAAAGGTGTAAAATGGGGAACTGCAAAACGCATGTTAATTACATGGGTTATTACACTTCCAATTTCAGCTTCTTTAGCTGCGTTATTTTACTCCTTATTACACTTAATCTTTTAATTAAAAGTCGTCTTCCTTATTTTTCTAGGAAGACGACTTTTTTGTGAACAAGCCTATTTCTTATTAAAAAGCGTGTATAATGATTGGTGGATAAGTTATATAGAGGAGTTGGCAATTTTGGAATACACCATGTTACTTTTCATCGGACTAATCGCCGGGACAGTCGGGAGCCTAGTAGGGCTTGGGGGCGGAATTATTATCGTTCCGTTATTAATTGGATTACACAGTTTATCACCACAGCTCGCAGTAGGAACTTCTATGGTAACAGTCGTTTTTACAGGGCTGGCTTCTACCCTTACTTATATGAAGCATAAACGGGTAGATTATAAAAGTGGACTTATTTTATTTATCGGGAGTGGCCCTGGTGGTATTATCGGAGCATGGGCAAACAAATTTTTAAACCAAGATACATTTTCTTTATACTTTGGGATTTTTCTTATATTCGTCTCCATTCTTCTTATACTACGAGACAAATTGAAACCTCTTTCCCTATCAAATATGACTGTAATTAAGCGATCTTTTACAGATAACGAAGGAAATACTGTAGACTATCAATTTCCACCATTTCTCGCTATCTTTATTGCCTTTATAGTTGGATTTATATCCGGATTATTTGGAATCGGTGGTGGTGCCTTACTTGTGCCAGCAATGATGCTCCTTTTTGCGTTCCCAGCACACATTGCTGTAGCAACTTCAATGTTTATCGTATTTCTCTCAGCAATTGTAAGTTCTTTAACTCACATCTCTCTAGGAAATGTCAGCTGGGCTTATGCATTAATTCTTATTCCTGGTGCATGGGTTGGCGGAAAAATCGGGGCTTATATTAACACAAAATTAAGCGGTAATGCCGTAATTAATTTATTACGTATCACATTAATTATTCTTGGAACTAGATTAATCATTACTTCATTTTTATAACGCGTTCTTTCTAGAATGCGTTTTTTCTTATACACATGAATATAAAAAGGCTCCTAGGAGAACAAATAAAACTAAACAAACACTTAATAACATAAAATTTGAAATATGTACTTTCTTCAAGTTGATCACTCCTATAGCTACGACTGTTATCTTTATGATAGCGAAAAAAAAGGTCGCATGCAGTTACAAAGTGCTAACAATGCAAAATCATTTATTACAAATTTTATCCTTATATTTCATTTCTTTGTATAATCTATCGATTCAATAAAAAAAGATGTCGTATTGACATCTTTTTAGTGAAGAAGTGACCATCCCATAAAGTCTTCATGTACTTGGCACGCCCTCTTATCATTTCGATCATATAATTCAGCATAACTATCTGTTTCTTCATCATAAGCCATCGTATAAATAATTTGGCCGTCTATTTCAACGGATAAAACGACTCCACCTTTCATCTCTTCTACATGAATGGTAGCATTCGCTGGAATTCTCATATCCGTCATCTTCATCGCATCTAACAATATACTAAACCCCCTACAGCGTATTCATTGCTAGTACTATTACACACTAAATAGTATACTACTGTAATAGCATACATTTCGTCAATGAAATTGCTGTTTAAAAAGCATATTGTCTTTATACATATACGCTAAAATATAAGAAATAGAAATGTTTTAATGGGGGGCTAACATTGATTCTACATAAGGGAGATGTATTATTCCGTCAAGGTGAGGACGGTCCATTATATTTTATAAAAACAGGTTTATTAAAAGTTATTCGGTTAGAAGCAGACGGAACACCATTTTTATTTAATATTATCGTTCCTGGTGAAACGATACCTCACCATTCTTTAATTTCACCGAAGGAATATCACGGTACCGCTATCGCTTTAATGAAAACAGAAGTTGAGCCTATACTTAGCAATGAATGGTACGATCAACTCCGGGCAAATCCTGCATCTTATGAAAATATCGCTATGCAATTACAATCGAAATTAAGAATGATGCAACAGCGTATCGATCAATTGACAACTGTCTCTCCTAAAGAGCGCCTTCATCGTTTACAAGAGTGGTTCACCTTATATTTAGGTGACATTCCTATTTATGAAATATTAACACAAACTGAAATTGGTCAGCTCATAGGTGTACGCCGCGAAACAGTAAATCGCTTATTAAGGGAACAAGCAAAAAACGAGGTAAAATAATACCTCGTTTTTTGTTTAGTAATGTTAATCTATTGTAAGCTTGCTGCGGGACCGAAAAATTCATAATGAATGTTCTCTTGTTTAACACCCAAATCAATTAATGCAGCATTTATATGCTTCATAAATGGTACTGGGCCACAGAAATAAAATTCTGCTTCAATTGTTGGAATAATGGTTTGTAACCATTCAGCGTCAATGAAACCTTCTTTATCAAAGTTTTTCATTTCCAGATCTTTTTCAGTCGGTGCCGAATAGCAAGTGTATGCTTTAACTTGTTCGTATTCATTATCTATTGTCTCAACGTGTTCTTTCATTGCATGTGTATTACTATTGATCGCTGCATGAACAAAACATACATTACGTTTTGAATTTTGTTCAATTAACGTATTTAGCATACTCATCATTGGTGTAATACCTACTCCACCACTAATTAGTACAACTGGTAATGTTGAATCCATATTTAATACGAAATCTCCCGCTGGTGCACTTACTGATAAGGCATCTCCTTCCCCTACATGCTCATGTAAGTAATTAGATACTTTACCATCTGGTGTATCTACACCTTTTTCTTTCTTTACACTAATGCGATAGTATTCTTTTCCAGGAGCATCAGATAAGCTATATTGACGATTATGCGTATATGTTTCACCTTCAATATTTATTTGAATCGTTACATATTGTCCCGGGATGAATGATGAAACTTTCCCGCCATCTTCAGGTTTTAAATAAAATGATGTAATAACATCGCTTTCCTTCACTTTTTTAACAATCACAAAGTTGCGGAAATCTTTCCATCCACCTTCTTTATCTGCAGCTTCTTCATACATACCCGCTTCAATGCTAATGAATGCATCAGCAATTACGCCATACGCTTCTCCCCATGCATTTAAAACTTCATCAGGTGCGCCTGCGACCTCTTTAATCGCTCGTAGTAAGCATGTGCCTACTATTGGATAATGCTCTGCTTTAATACCTAAACTTCTATGCTTATGACCGATTTGCTTTACAACCGGAATAATAGCCTCTAAATTATCAATGTACATTGCAGCTGCATAAACCGCATTTGCTAATGCTTGTTGTTGTCTTCCCTTTTTCTGATTCGTATGGTTGAAAATATTCAATAACTCCGGATGTTCCGAAAATAAAATTTGATAAAATCTCGTTGTAATTTCAACGCCTTTTTCCTGTAATAATGGTACTGTTGACTTAACGATTTCAATTGTTTTTGCACTTAACATTGTATCCCACTCCTCTATTTCTTTAACTGTTTTTAGTTTAACTGAATTGTATAATACATATTGTGATTTTAATCACTATTAACATGGTGTTTTTGTGAAAAATATATGAACAATGCACATATTAAGTAAATTTTAATTAGCCATCATTAATAGTGCTCAAAAAAAAGCTAACTAGAATTCTAGCTAGCCTACTACTTCGTTTGTATTGCTTGTTCAATTACTTGTATATTCTGCCCATCTCCAAACTCGGTATACCCCCACACATTCGTTTCACCTTTATATTTATTCACAAGTATATCCAAGTCATGATATACGCGATGAGCATAGACTACATACTCAATATTCTGAAGCTCCACACCTTTTTTTACAATTTCATAACTTCTATTCACATCACGTTTTATTTTTTCATTTTTTATTTCTTTATGTATATTTTTTAATGAAGGTTCTTGCTCTTGAAACCATTGTTTAAAATGTTTCCAATCCCCATCTGTATATTTCTCTGCCTTACCATAGTTCAAGAAATTATTATAACTTTCATGTGTCGTACGAACAAATTCAAGTGGCTTCTTCTTCTCTTGCACATCTTCTATTTGTGCTACTGTATTTACTCCAGCAGACTTATTCGCATAATACAATAGTACTTTCATAAGACTATAGCTCGCTATTGCCATTACAGTAATAGTTACCAATACACTTAACAATTTCTTCATATACAGAACTCCTTTTCTACTATGAATATTACAATGTACTGTTACACTTGTAACATTCTCTCGCAGAAATGTAATTCCTGTTTAAATTCTTCTTGTCATTTCGACACTATTTTCCTACAAATTTCTCTTTGGCAAATGCTCTTGTAAAACAATATAACCTTCATAAGCTGTATAACCGAGTATAGCCATTAATCCGATATAACAAGCAAAAACTGTCCATTTTGTTTTCGTATCAACTTTATAATAATTTTCTTGTTGTTCCTTTTCTATTTCCCATTCATTTAATTTTCTTTCCGACACTTCAAATGCTTCTCTTATATGAATTGTATACTCATCTTTTTCATCTTCATATGGGACATAATCAAGTGGCTCAAACTTTGGTAAAAGGTACTCTAGCACTTCGATTTTTTGAATTTCTCCTGTTTTTAATTCTTTCTCACGCTCTCTTTGTCTTAATACATTCATCTCATGATGAATCATATAAATCGTTCGATGCACCGCACCAGTTTCTTTTAATTCCTCTTCAAGCCTAGCAACATATTCTTTCATTCCATCGATTTTATATCCTAATTCCTTAATCGGTTCCTCTCTCTTTATTACTCTATACAATTCCATACAACCGATAATAACAATAAATCCACCTAAAATACTTTTGAAGTAAATAGAATATCCAAGTAGTACAACTAGCCCTGCTCCCCAAATTTTCGTACTTACAACTGAAATTATTCGTCCACCATCTAACGGAGAAACTGGAATTAAGTTAAAGAAATTAATCATACTTCCAAGTAAAATAATCAGCGCCCAAAACGGCTCTTTCGTTATTATATAAAGTGGGATTGCGGGTAAAAATGAAAGTAATCCGAAAAGAGGTCCCATATATGCAATGTAAGCTTCATCTTTTGCATTTTTCGGCATCTCTTTCATCCCAATAAGAGCTCCCATAAATGGTATGAAGATTGCTGGCGATGTTGGTATACCTTTTCTTCTAGCTGCCCATAAATGCCCCATCTCATGTACAAACAACAAATAAACGAGTGCTACCCCAAACTTCCAACCATATATGACTGCGTATGCACCAAGCGATAAAAACATACTAAATACTGTTGAAAATTTTGCTAACTTAAAAATGGCAAATACCCACTTTAACTTAGACAGTAAAAATAATCCTATTGCAACGATAATTCCCCATAACCCTTTTTTATTATTTTTCATATTCCTCTCCTTTATCTCGCTTTACTGAGTCATTTACACTCATCAAAACTTATTCTTGTCTTTATTATGACATATTTTTTTCTATTGTTAGAAATAATGTTTATTACATCCATTTTTAGCCAAAAATATAAATGAAAGGAGGTATATACAAATGAAATTACAATCTCTTATGATAGGCGCTCTATCGTTTTTAGCTTCAACTCTTATTTTTTATACCGTTAGCTACGTATTATTATTAGATTTGTTGCCAAATCACTTATTTATTGCTCTTATCATTCTTTCCGCTCTTATGATTTCTTTTCTTATTACACGAAAATCAATGAGTGAGCCATCTGCAAAAGCAAAGTAATAGAGAGGGGAGTCTTTCCCCTCTCTTATCATTTCCTAGGAAAATCTATATAGGCTTCACGATTCACATTTATCTCGATTAGTAAAAGCTAATAATCAGTAGGGGATGCCCCCCACTGATTAAAGTTTCACTTTATCTTTGTAAATTCATTTTTTCACCATACTCTTTAACAATTTGAATAATGTTTCGAAATGCTCCTACTTTTTCTTTCTTACTATTTAATATTTGTAAATCGTAATTATCATAATAGCTTTCTAGTGCTTTTAATTGTGATTCTGAAGCATCTTTTATGGGAACAGTAACCTTCAATTCATACTGTTTATACCCTTCCTTTACTTTTTCAGCTGGAATTATTTCACTTTCTTTCGCTCCAATTAATTTTTGAACCTTTTCAGGGAAAATCAATTGCAAATAATATTCTTGTTCCTTCGCTAACTTATTATATAGTGATTGTGAAATCGTATATCGTACTGTATAATTCATTTTTTGATCACCCGCTTTAATATGAAACGCGGTAATCTGCCAATCTTTTTTCGTTACTTCCGTTAAAGGCCCTACCTGCATCTCATCTTCTTTTTGTTCTGGAATTTTTGGAAATATAGCCAAAAGTTTTTCCGTATCTTTTTCATTCAGCATATACATAGCTTTTTTATATTGCACCCATCCCCGTCGATCTTCTCCTCTTAACCATGCATAATACGTTTCTATTTTCCCATCTCTACTAATTTGTATTTCATATTCTGGTTCGCCAAAGCTACCTGTTACTTCTTGTTTTTCTGCTTTGTTTATAATATCCACCACTAACTCCGCATCCATTTTCTTTAATTTTTTTTCTTCTGTACCTTTTTGTATAACAGTTACTTGTAATGGTTCTTTCACTTCATTCACTGTCTCCTCTACTTGTTTCGATTCTTTCTTTTCCTCGGCTTGACCACACGACGCGAGTAAAATAACACATAAAAAAATTAAATACTTCCCTTTCAAATCGATTCTCCTTTTCCAATAAGAAATTCTTATGATCCTCATACATAAAACAAAAATGTTACATTATATAGAATGAGCTATACTATACACTGAAGGGAGGATTTTACAATGTCCATTAATTTTCATGATGCAAATAATAGGTATACGTATGCAAGTCGTAACGCACATATTTCATGGCAGGAAACAATAAACAATATTGTAGATGTGCAAAATAAACAAGTAATTGATATAGGTTGTGGTGGCGGCATTTATACGAAAGAACTTGCTCTTATGGGAGCCAAAAGTGTTGTTGGGCTTGATTTTTCAAAAGAAATATTACAAGCTGCAAAAGAAAACTGTAAAGGCTTCCCAAACATTTCATTCATTCACGGTGATGCGCACAACATTCCATACCCTAACGAAACATTCGACCTGATCATTTCGCGTGCCGTCATTCATCACTTACAAGATATTCCTATTTTTATACGAGAGGCTTCTCGCATATTAAAAAAAGACGGTATACTTATTTTACAAGACCGAACTATTGAAGATTGTACAATTCCAGGAAGCCCTGATCACATTCGTGGATACTTTTTCTCTGTATTTCCAAAACTCATTGAAATAGAATCAAAAAGAAGACCAAAAACCACTACTATACAGCAAGAATTACAACAATATTCTCTTCAAGCGTTCCCCATACAAACACAATGGGAAGTACGAAAAACACATAATTCTGTAGAAGCATTGCTGCAAGATTTATCCCCCCGAACTGGACGATCCATTCTATATGAATTAACAGATCATGAACTTTCTCAACTTCTACTTCATATCCAAACAGCATTGCAAAACGTCTCTCCTATTATCGAAAGAGATCGTTGGACCATTTGGAGCGCCATGAAATTGTAAGGAAGGAAGCCTCACAAAATAATGTGAGGCTTCCTTCTTTCATAATCTAATTTTGCAACACTCTTGATATCCTCCACTCCTGGCCTGTGCACTTCCACACTTCGGACATACTAAATATCTAGACTGATTTGTCAACAAACTACCTTTTTGAAAGAGTAAAACTTCTGCTTGTTTAAACGAACGCGAATAATATAACCACATAAAACCAATTATAGCAATAATGCCAAATAATACTCCCATCGCAAGCATTTCAGTCACCTCTTTTGGTTTGTTCTTTCCAGCAAGTGGATTGTTGTATTATTCTCTGTAAATTCTAACAATACCTTCTTTACTCCTATAAATATCGATTTTCTCCATAAACTTTACAATTCCCTATAATGTTTTACAGCATTTTTACAAACAGCATTCAACCTTATATTCTCAGCTATATTTCTACAGGAAAATATATTTCCCAAAAAATATATTGACTTTCTAAAAAAAACGTGTGAAAATACTGTCAGAATACTTGAATAAAAATTCATTGACGAGAACGAGTACGTTATAGGACTGTTCCCCAGAGAGTTGGCGATTTGCTGAAAGCCAACGTTCAGTGCTTAACCGAAAATCATCTCCGAGAAGTAGAACCGAATGCTGAAGTAAGTTCTTACCGGATGTCCCCCGTTACAAGGAACACGTATCATGTTGTACGTTGCAAAGCCGTATGCATATAGATTCATTTCTACATGTATAAATTAGGGTGGTATCGCGGGTAAATATAACTCGTCCCTTTCTTTAGGGACGAGTTTTTTGTGTTCTTACAATGAATTTACAAAAAGGAGGAAAAACAATGAACACTGTATCAAAAAAACATGTTTTTTTCACAGGCCTTATGCTATTTTCTTTATTTTTTGGGGCAGGAAATTTAATTTTCCCTCCAATGCTTGGACAAAATGCTGGTGAAAACTTTTGGCCAGCGATGATTGGCTTTTTACTAACAGGAGTTGGTTTACCGTTACTTACTGTTATCGCTATTTCTTTATCAGGAAATGGAATGCAGCAACTTGCAAGTCATGTTCACCCATTATTCGGAATTTTCTTTACAGTAGTTGTATACATTGCAATTGGTCCATCTATGGGCATTCCACGTGTTGCTAATGTCGCTTATGAAATGGGGGTTAGTTCTTTCTTACCAGAAACTATTCGCTCTAGCAGCCTAGTGCTATTTTTATACACAGTCATCTTCTTTTCTATCGTATTTTGGCTTAGTTTAAACCCTTCTAAGCTCGTCGATCGTATCGGAAGTGTATTAACACCTATTTTATTACTCTCTATTTTTTTATTATTCGTTAAGAGTGTATTTACACCCCTCGGGCAATCTGGACCAGCAATGCAAGAGTATCAAACTTCTCCAATCTTCAAAGGTTTTATGGAAGGATACTTAACGATGGATACCATTTCAGCACTTGCATTTGGGATTATCGTTGTAAATGCAATTCGCTCAAAAGGTGTGAGTGATCGTAAATCAATTGCCATCGCAACAGCAAAAGCAGGACTTATTGCCGCTACTGGTCTCGTACTTGTATATGGTGCACTTGGCTGGCTCGGTACAACTAGTGTCTCTCTCGGATACGCAAAAAATGGAGGACAGCTACTTACCGCTATCGTACAACAATTATTCGGTCCATATGGTCTAATTCTGTTATCTCTTATCGTTACACTTGCTTGCTTAACAACATGCGTTGGACTTGTATCTGCATGCAGTCAATACTTCTCAACATTATTGACAAAATTTTCATACAAAATATTTGCAAGTGTCATTTGCTTGTTAGGATTATTAGTTGCCAATCTAGGGTTAACAAAAATTATCGCAATCTCTGTTCCTATTTTACTTGTTGTATATCCAGTTGCAATTGTACTCGTGTTATTATCATTACTTCATAAATATTTCGGTGGCTATCGATCTGTTTATGTATGTGCTTTAATCGGAACAGCAGTTGTTAGCGTTTTTGACGGATTAAAACAAGGGAATATTCCTGTTTCATTTATCACATCTTATTTTGAGTTTATTCCATTATATAATGAAGGAATTGGCTGGTTAGTACCAGCATTAGTTGGGGCTATTATCGGTTTTGCTATCGCAAAATTAAGTGGTGCAAAAACAGTGCCATTAACGGATCATTCACCTGAATCGAAAGCATCATAAAAAAACTCCCATTTCGGGAGTTTTTTACATTTGATAAGAAGTATGATTAAAGCTACTTACTTTATAAGCTTTCGTATAGTAATCAATATTCGTATCCACCGTTTCTACTTTTACAACATCATAGCAATCTTCTTGCTTTACTAAAAATAAATAATATTCTTCTGTCGCCTCGATAATTGCGATGCGATCTGTTTCAATATCATATTGTTCACAAAGTGCTTGCAACGCATTCACATAGTTACCTAATTTTTTAGTTTCATCCATTCCAAATATCGTTTGAACTAACATACACTCTCTCCCCTTTGTATGTACTGTTAACACCTTAATGATAACGCTTACAATGTTAACCGTCAACAAAAAGCTTTGACCATATATAGTCAAAGCCTCCTTCTTATTTCGTCAATTGATGTCTAAACGCATAAATAACCGCCTGTGTCCTGTCACTTACATTTAGCTTATTTAATATATTACTCACATGTGTCTTTACTGTTTTGAGAGCAATAAACAACTCATCTGCAATCTCTTGATTACTTTTCCCCTCTGCAATTAATAACAAAATTTCAGACTCTCTTTCTGTTAACTCCTCATGCAAAGGTTGTTCTTTCTTCTGACGCATACGAGACATCATTTTGCCAGTAACTTTTGGCTCTAATACCGTTTCTCCATCATAAGTAGCTCGTACAGCGTCTGCTATATCACTTGCTCTTGATGTTTTTAATAAATAACTTGTCGCCCCCGCCTCAATAACAGGATACAACTTCTCATCATCTAAAAAGCTCGTTACAACCACAATTTTCGCTTCTGGCCATTCCTGAATAATAGCACGTGTTGCTTCAACACCGTCCATCTCATCCATGACAAGGTCCATCAAAATAATATCCGGTCTTAATTGCAAAGCTAACTCTGAACCTTTTCTTCCATTTTCAGCTTCTCCAACCACTTCAATATCTGGCTGCGTTGATAAATATGCTGATACACCCATTCGAACCATTTCATGGTCATCAACTAGTAATACTTTTATCATGACTCTCCCCCTCTCTCAATCATAATCGGTACTTTCACTTCTATTTGCGTACCTTTATTTGGAAAACTAAGTACTTTTAATGTACCACCAATTTCATGAACTCGCTCTTGCATTGATCTTAAACCGTATGAACCTGCCTTATTAACCCCAACTTTAAAACCAACACCATCATCAATAATTTTCAAAATCGCATATTGATCAATTTTACGTAGGCGTACTTCGGTTTTCTTTGCCTTCGCATGCCGTAAAGTATTAGACAACGCCTCTTGCACAATACGGAATAAATGATCTTCTACACCTTTTTTTAATTGAATTGGTTCAATTAACCATTCAATTTTCATATGTTGCTTTCTAGACAGTTCTGTTAATAATTCTTCTATACCCTCTGTTAGTTTCTTACCTTCTAACTGCACTGGGCGTAAGTGAAGGAGCAATGCTCTCATTTCTGATTGTGCATTTACAACCATATTCTCAACAAGCTGCAACTGTTTTTTCGTCGTGTCTGGAATTTCAGCTACTTGTTCATTAATAGCTGACATCATCATCGACATTGCAAAAAGCTGCTGACTTACAGAATCATGCAGCTCCCTCGCCAATCGATGCCTTTCTTGGGAAATCGCTTCTTGTCTCATCTCTTCATTCCAATGAGCTCGTTCATTCGTTACTTTTTGAAATAGCCCAGCTTGCTCCTCTAATCGACGAGCAAGGCCGATTACTTTTCGTTCCACTTCATGAAATTCATCATCCGCAGTAAACGAAACATCACTCGGAAAATTCCCTCGCTCTACTTCAAATAGAAAAGTATTTAATCCTTGTATACGCTGCTCTATATAATAACCGATTGCATAGCCTACAATTCCTCCGATAAGAAGACTAGTACTCATAATAAACAAGCCAATTGGAACAGAAGCAATGGATTCTTTCCATAGTAAATCATAAACTTGTTGTTCGCTTTTCCATACATATACAATTGTACAAATAAGTGCGATACTCACAGAGGACAACATAGAATAACGAATATACATCCACGAAATATTCTTTTGTTTTTTCATTATACTTTCCTCACTTCCGTATCGCCTACGACAAGCGAAGAAATAATTTTTATACGGCGAGGAGCTTCTTTATACTGTTCTGTTCTAAACGTAACATTACGGTTAAATCCTGTTTCTTCGTGCCCCGGCAAGAGCACTCGCCCAACAATAACAGAATGATTTAAAGACAGTTCGATATCATACGGCACATATAAACGAATATTACCAACGACTCCCCGAATAACAATTACCGTTTCTCCCTCTGGAATCATCGCAGTTGTTAAATCAATCTCGACATCACATGCACCATATTGGACGTTAATATCCTCAAGCTCATAAATATGATCCATCATTCGTACATTACCTACGAACATATTTTTTATATACGGTTCTGTACGGTATATTTGTTTTTCTTCATCTATATATCCCTTTTCTTTAATTTCAACTTTCATTGCTTTTTGCTGGTGCCCTTGTTGAATAAGTTGATAACCAATTAAAGCTAAACAAGCAAATACAACAAGTACGAATGCTGCTGATGAAAATAAGAAGAATAAGAATACAATACCACCGACAAATAAAAATACATTCCCTCTTACATAACGGTTTTTCTTTCGGTAATGCCTTCCAAACATAATCATAATAAATGCAAATATTAGACCACCTGGTTCAAAATGCCCAAGTATCATATCAAGAAAAAGACCGAATCCAAATATGATGAGGAGCATCCCCATTAATTGTGTTTTTGAAAAGTGCTTCTTCATTTCAGCTCCCCTCCCTCTTTGTCACATATACATAGAAGAAAAGGCATTGCTTTCCAACACCTTTTCTTCTATCACTATATCATAAGCCTATTTTATTATATACTACAATTATTTTGTTAACTCTTTCGTTAATGATACTTCATTTTTCTCTTTCATTTCACGCTCTAGTTTTGCAATTTTCATATCAAATGTATCACGCTCATGCTCTTCATTTATACGAAGCTCTATGTCACGAATGTGATCTTCAATTTCTTCGAATCGTAAGAACGGATTATTTTCATCCATTTTATGAATGGCAGTATTCATACGGCGATTTGCATGCGCCATATTTTCACGTGCCATTAATTCCATACGCTTTGCGTTCATTTCTTTTAATTTGTTTTTCATTTCTGAAAGACGACGCTCTAACTCATCAATTTGCTCTACAACGCCAGCATACATTTCTTCTAAGCGAGTTACTTGCCCTTCATAATACGCTACTTCTTCTAATGCACGTTCATGTAGTTGTAATTCGCCTGCTTCTTGTGCGATGATAGCTTGCTTTGATCTTTTATTAACAAAATAACGTGCTTGCTCAAGCTCACGAGCAAAGTTAGATTTTAATGTTTTATGACGCTGAATTAATTTCTCAATTTTTGTTATTTCACGCTCACTGTCGCGTAAATATTGGTTTAACATAGCAATTGGATTTTTTCTTTCTTTCTCATCTAACACATTATGAAAATCAGCTAAAATTGCATCGCGCACACGTCCGAATAAAGATTGTTTCATTATAATCTTCCTCTCTTCTACTTTATAATTTAATTTGATTTGATTTATTCTATATTAGTTTTTCATTAACTTGTTCCACTCATCTTCAAAGTTGCTATATGGTTTAGAACTTTCTGGAGCAGAATCAACAACTACGTTTTTTTCTTTTTTCCACTCACGGTAACCGTAGTATAAAACTACTAATGCTGCGATACCGATTAATGCTGGGGAATGAGAAAGTGCAATGGACAAACCGATTAAACCAACAATACCCCAAGCTAACTTTCCAAAGAATGATTTAGCTCGCACAAATGATTTATAGCTCCAGTACACAACTCCTGCTCCAATGGCGAATCCTACAATACCAGCAAGACTACCAAGAGCAATTAAAGCCAAAATACCGGCTGCGATAAACGCTAGAAATTGTTTCATCTTGTGCTTGCCTCCCTTCGATTTGATACTCTTATCTTAACTATTTTTTCTTTTTTCCATAACGAGCTTAAGAACCGTTTTTAACTCAGACTTAAGACTGAGTTAAATTCAGCCTTTTGTAAAACATAAGGTAGGATAGGATAATTCCCTCTTTTACCATACAAAAAAAGCCGTACAGAGAATATTCTCTGTACGGCTTCTGTTGCTACGAATAAAATTCATATTTAATTATGCTGTTTTATGATACTCTTTTTTTTCCGCTACTTTAGAAAATCTCGGGAAACCAATTAATATAGAAATGATTCCACATACTCCAACTAAGATCGGATAAAATGCATATGGTAACAATTCAACCGGAGATAACGCAGCAAATCCTGCCGCAGTTAACATTTGAGCACCATATGGGATTAACCCTTGCACACAACATGAGAAAAGATCTAATACACTCGCTGATTTACGTGGATCAATTTCATATTGATCCGCAATGTTCTTCGCAAGAGGACCAGTAAAAATAATCGAAATCGTATTATTCGCTGTACACATATTCGTCATACTCACTAAACCAGCAATACCGAACTCTGCTCCTTTTTTCGAACGAATGTTACGTGTTAAAAGATTCATTAAATATTGAATACCACCATTATATTGGATCAGTTCAACCATACCACCGATTAATATAGCAAGTAGTACTAGCTCCATCATACCGCCCATTCCAGTCGTTACACTTTTAAAGAAACTCTCTAACGTGTAACTTCCATCTATAAGACCGATAGCACCTGATAATATTGTTCCACCAGTTAACACAATAAGTACATTCCAACCAAGTAGTGCTGTAATAAGTACTCCTGCATACGGTAAAATCTTTATCCAGTCAAAACTATGGGCTTTAACTTGTGTATCACTTCCTAAAGTAATGATTACTAATAGTACAATTGTAATCATAGCGGCTGGTAATACAATTAAAAAGTTCGTTTTAAACTTATCTTTCATTTCTGTTCCTTGTGAACGAACAGCAGCGATTGTTGTATCTGAAATAAATGATAAATTATCACCAAACATCGCTCCGCCCACAACAGTAGCCATCGCAAGTGCAATTGAGATATCAGTTTGTCCACTAATCCCTACAGCAATTGGTGCTAGTGCTGCAATTGTTCCCATTGAAGTTCCCATCGCTAATGAAATAAATGCCCCTATAACAAAAATTCCAGCAACGATAAATCCTGGTGGCAAAATAGATAACGCTAAATTAACAGTTGAATCAACTCCACCCATTCCTTTTGCTGTTTCAGAAAAAGCCCCTGCAAGTACAAAAATTAATACCATAATCATAATATCTGGATTTCCTGCACCTTTAGCAAATCGTTCTACTTTCACATTAAAGCTTTCTTTACGATTCATCACTAAAGCAATTCCTACAGCAATTGAAATTGCTACAAGTATCGGCAATTTATAGAAATCACCTGTAATAATTCCAGAACCAATAAATAGCGCCAAAAATATTCCAAGTGGTAATAACGCTAAACCATTTCCTCTCGTTTCTTTCAAAGTATCATCTCTCCCTAGTTTTCAACCTTTTCTAATGAACAACAAAAGACCTCTTCCAACGAGAAGAGGTCTTATACATCTATAAGAAACACTCTTCTCATCTTTCAAGCACATGCTTGCTGGATTTGGCACAGCACTCTAAAATCGAGTCCGCTGCCGAGGCATCGTAGGGCCAGTCCCTCCGCCTCTCTTTATAAGAAGGTTTCATATTTATTTTTTAATAATAATTTCTTCCCTAACTTTACTCGCTTACAAAACAAAAGTCAATTATTTTTTGTATGGATTTTTTTGGTGATTATACAAAAATATGAATACGCCAATCATTTTAACTTTTCAATTTCTTTATCTAATATTGAAATCCAATAAAATTCACTATTGTTTATTGCTGCCATTATCCATTTCGTTGTTCGCCAGGCTAATTCATATTCTTCCTTAGTAACATCACCTATACTATAAGCATCCTCTAACTCATCTTCATCCAATACATAAATCTCACCGCTCGGTAACAATACTACATCTAAGTATAAATCATCAAAATAAGGCAAACCACGATCGTCAATTTTAAATTCTTTCGTCACATCGATATAATATTGCACTAATTTTTGCTGATCATCTAACATAGCTGTAATTGCAAAGTTTTTGCCGTTTATAAAATATTGCATCCATGTATACCCATCACCTGCAATGCAAAGCTTTTTACCATTATATTCTTTATGACTAGGTTCTCTCACTTTTTTTATGTCCAGTATTCCTAACATTCCATCCTCTACTTGCTTAACCCTGTAATCCTTATCTGTTAGTCGCTTCCACGAAGAACCGTCACCATATTTACGTTTCATTACGTCCGCTCCTCTTCTATATATAGAAAAGCCCCCACATATTATGTGAGAGCTTGTTCATATTATAATTAAGCTGCTTGACCCTTTTCAGATATCTCTTTTAAATAGGCTTGTCCTTTTTCAGCGTCATATTGACCTTCCCACTTAGACATAACTACAGCCGCTAAAGAGTTACCTACAACGTTAACTGCTGTACGAGCCATATCTAGAATACGGTCAATACCAGCGATGAAGGCTAAACCTTCAGCTGGAATACCTACTGTACCAAGTGTTGCTAATAATACAACGAATGATACGCCAGGTACACCCGCAATACCTTTTGATGTAAGCATTAATACAAGTAATAATGTAATTTGTTGTGTAATGGATAAATCAATACCGTACATTTGCGCTAAGAAAATAGCTGCAATTGCTTGATATAAAGTTGATCCATCTAAGTTAAATGAATAACCTGTTGGAATAACGAAAGATGTAATTGCTTTCGGACAACCGAATTTCTCCATTTTCTCCATGATTTTTGGTAAAACCGTTTCTGAACTTGCTGTAGAGTATGCTAAGATCAGTTCGTCTTTTAAAATCTTAAAGAATTGGAAAATGTTAATTCCAAATATTTTCGCTGTAAGTCCTAATACGACTACAACGAAGAAAATCATTGCTCCGTATACTACAACTAATAATTTCCCTAATGGAATTAATGAAGAAAGACCAAATGTAGAAACTGTAACTCCAATTAGTGCAAACACACCAAATGGTGCAAATTTCATAACTTGGTTTGTTACGTAAAACATTGCATCAGCTACACCTTGGAAAAATTGAAGAACCGGCCTTCCTCTTTCACCAATTGCCGCTACACCTAAACCGAATAATACAGAGAAGAAGATAATAGCAAGCATATCTCCGTCAGCTAATGATTTCATAATGTTCGTCGGAACAATATTTACAAACGTATCCGCAAACGAATGACTTTGTACTTGCTCTGTCGTATGTGTATATTTCGAAATATCTGTCTTTGTTAACTGCTCCATATTTACGCCTTTTCCCGGTTGGAAAATATTCGCAATTAATAGACCGACAATAATTGCAATTGTTGTAATAATTTCAAAGTAAATAATTGTTTTTCCGCCTAGTCGACCTAATTTTTTAACATCGCCAACACCAGCAACCCCAACAACAATACTCGCTACAACAATCGGCACAACGATCATCTTAATCAATCGAATAAAAATATCACCAATTGGTTGTAAGTAACTCACCACTGCCGGATTGCCAAAGAAAATCGCCCCAACTGCAATACCCAGCGCAAGACCAATTAATATTTGCCATGCAAGTCCTATTCTTTTCATATTTGTTGTAACCCCCTCTTCGATGTGTCACTCTATCTCTCATTCTATCTCTATAAAACTCGAAATTAAGAGTATTACATATTATTCGACAATTCACTACATTTTGTCCCTGTTAAAAATCATAAATCAAAATTTTAAATCTGACAACAAAATAAGTTTTCCCGAACGCAAATAATTTTCTTGACAAAAATAAAACTCATGTCAGAAAACCTCACATGAGAACGATTCCTTACTAGTGATTGATAGGTTTTTAAAATACTGTTTCATTATGGAGAACCCCATCATTTTCCATGATTTTTAAAAAAATATATAGAAATTGATATCTTTTTCTATACATTCAAGACTTTTAACTTTATGACAAACACTACGAAAAGATACTAAATTCCGACAAAACTTAGCAAAATTATAAAATTTTCTTTACATTATGATTACAACGATAGACACTCCTCTTCTTATGATATATAACTTTCATAGGGAAAGGAGCTAGACAACAATGAAAAAGAAATTTGCAGCGCTTAGTGTTTTAGCAGCGGGAACGATTTTTGCTTCCCCGTTACTTTCACCCGTGTACGCTGAAACAAATCAAGATAAATTAACTGACATTCAATCCGAATTAGAAGGCAAACAAAATGACTTACAAAATAAATCAGCTGAGAAAGAGCAAATAGAAAAAGAAATCCAAGAATTACAAAAGAAAATCGACGAATTAACTACTTCTATTAATAAAAACGAAGCTGAATTGAACGATACAAAAAAGGAAATTAGCAACACACAGCAAGTTATTACCGAAAAAAAGAAACATATAGAGCAATTACAAACGAATATAGATACACGACAGGAAGTTATTAAACAAAGACTACAATCTATGCAAGAAAAGCCTCGTACGAGTATCATTACAGAAGTACTAACAAGTTCTGCAAACATTGCCGATCTTGTTGATAATATGTATTCAGTAAGTTTGATTTTAAATAACGATACAGATATTGTGAAAAAGCAAACAAGCGATCAAAATGCTGTGACGACAGAAAAAGAGGCTGTTGAGAAAAAAGAGCAACAACTGAAAGAATCTGAGCAAAAATTAGAACAAAAACAGCAAGAATTACAAAGTAACCAACAACAGCAACAAACTTTTATTAACGATCTACATACGAAAGTAGCAAAAGTAGATTCAGAGATTGAAGGGTTAGAAGAATCAAAAGGCATTTTAGAAAACCAGCGTCAAGCTGTTCAAAAAGCAATTGAAGAAGAAAAACGTGCAGAAGAAGCGCGTAAAGCTGAAGAGGCACGTAAGGCTGAGGAAGCAAAAAAACAGGTCGCCGCTTCTGCTAAAGAAAGCACACAATCCGCATCAACACCGCAAGATACGAACAAAGGTGGATTTATTAAACCAGCCGCTGGATCGAAAACTTCAGGATTTGGTACACGTTCTTTAGATAACCATAAAGGAATCGATATCGCAGCTTCAGGAACAGTGCCTATCGTAGCTGCTGCAGATGGCGTCGTTATCCGTTCAGAATTATCATCTAGTTACGGAAACGTTGTATACTTATCTCACCGTATAAACGGAAAAACATATACGACAGTATATGCTCATATGAGTAGCCGTTCTGTATCAAATGGACAAACTGTAAAACAAGGCACTCAACTTGGATTTATGGGGAACACTGGCCAATCATACGGACAACATTTACACTTCGAACTTCACCTTGGGGAATGGAATGTCGGCAAGACAAACGCAGTTGATCCATCTCCTTATATCGGATTATAAAAAACTCGGTGCATACCGAGTTTTTTTACTATCATTTCACACTTTGTAGGCATTTCACATAGACTACAACTAAATGCCTATATGTTGCGGGGTGATTAATATGAATACACAATTACAACAAGAAATAGAAGAAGCTAGAGAAACATACATTGGTCGGTTATTTACATTCGGCGGCTCAGCGCTATTTTTAATTGGATCATTTATCGCCGTTGTCACAGCTTATAAAGCATATAATCGTTTATTAAATACGTCTACAACATAATAAAAAGACGGAGATTTCTCCGTCTTTTTATTATGCAAACATTTTAAATACGCCTATCGCATTTAAAAATACGATAATTACAGTTACCGGAATAACATAACGAAGCAAGAAGAACCAAATATTAAATAATGTTTTCCCTTTTGTTTCCGTAACTTCTAATTCTTTCATTAACATTTCTTTACTCATTTTATTTGGTACGAATAGCGAGATGGCTAGTACGCCCAGCGGCAGTAATACATTACTTACCGAAAAATCGACGAAATCAAAGAATGTCTTACCAAATATTTTCACATCACTCATAATTCCAAACGATAATGCCGACGGGATTCCAACTGCAAAAATAAGAATACCAATTAATAATGATGCTGACGGACGCTTTTTCTCATTATCTTTCGCAACAGATGCTACTACAATTTCAAGCATAGAAATCGCAGATGTTAACGTTGCAAAGAAGAATAAAACTAAAAACATAATGAAGAAAAATTGTCCAAATGGTATTTTCGCAAATACTGCTGGAAGGACGATAAACAGTAGTCCTGGTCCTTCAGTCGGCTTAACACCTAATGCGAAAATCGCCGGGAAAATTGCTAATCCTGCAAGCACTGTAATAAAAACAGTTAAACTTACAATAGATGTTGCTGATTTAGCTAAATGTTCTTCTTTCTTCAAATATGAACTATACGTGACCATTACTGAGGCACCTACTGTTAGCGAGAAGAACGATTGTCCCATCGCGTATAAAATCGTATCTGCTGTAAGCTTTGAAAAATCTGGTTTTAAGAAGAACTCTACCCCAGCCATAGCACCATCAAGTGTTAACGCACGAATAATGATAGCAATAAATAAAATGAATAATAGCGGCATCATGTACTTACTTGCTTTTTCTATACCTTTTTCTACACCTTTACTAACAACAAAAATGGTACAAAGCATAAAGATGAATTGTGCCCCAATCGCACTTACTGGATTTGAAATTGTTTCACCAAACAATTTCCCATAATCGACTACTCCGTTCCAGAAGCTACCTGTAACACTATAATATAAATAAAGTAAAATCCATCCACCTACAACACTATAAAAAGATAGTACGCTAAAACAAGTAACAACTCCCATACGACCAATCCAAGGATATAACTTGCTATTCGGTACTAATACTTTATAAGCTGTAACTGCCTCTTTTTGAGTACTACGGCCAATAACAAATTCAGCTAAAAGTAGAGGCATACCAATAAATAAAGTTAATAGTAAGAATACAAGGAAGAATGCGCCTCCCCCTCCATTACCTGCAACATATGGAAACTTCCATATTGCACCAAGACCTACTGCGGCTCCGGCTGCTGCGAGTACAAAGCCAATTTTCGACGTCCATTGCTGTGTTTCTTTCATCATAAATTCCCCTTTTCTGAATATTTAAACTTTTGTCAATTATACACTTTCATTTCATACTCGCACACCTCCTTCAGAAAATAAAAAAGTCCCCTACACGCAAATATGCATGTAGAGGACGATATATGTAATGTAAATACCGTGGTACCACCTCAATTGGATCAATAAATCCCACTTGTTCAAGTACAGGAAACATTCCGATACTCTATCCTTTTAACGGCGGAACCCGGGTTGCCTACTGCAATGTTCAGCATACCTCTCGCAAGCCCATTCTGTATATTTTATCGTACCGGGCTCACACCTTACCCCAGCTCTCTGAACGCCTCAAATATACGTACTCTTCTTGCTCATCGATTTCATCTATTGAAGTTACTAGTGATTATAAATTATATTTTTATATTTGTAAAGCACCATTCATTCACTATCCTACATGAAGTTCCCTCTCTAATTCTTGTAAAAAAATTTCTCTTTTTTGTTCATTTTGAACATATATCGACTTTAATACTTCTTGCAATAATATATTTTTCTGCCTTTTCTCTACTTGTAATTCTTTCACTTTTATTCTAACTTCATATAAAAAATCAAGATATGATTCATAGTTCTCATCATATTTATTTGCAATATCATCACGAATTTTTTTTGCAAGTTTCGGACTAGCCCCTCCAGTAGAAACAGCTACATTAAGCAATCCGCGATGAATTGCCGCCGGAAAATGAACATTTCCACTTTCCGGATTCGTAATAACATTTACCAATTGATTTGCCGAGGCATCTTCAGCAATTTGTTCATTTAGTACCGAATCGCTAGTCGCTGCAACTACTAAAAAAGCATCGTCGATATCGCTTTTCTCATACTCCCTTTGATACCAACGAATTTGCTTTTCTTCTACAAGTTTTACTAAATTCGCATCTAATTCTGTACTTATCACAATTATATCCGCGCCTTGTTTTAGTAAGGGAACAATTTTAAACCCTGCTACTTTCCCTCCACCAATGACAACTACACGTTTCTTATCAACTCGCACTGTAAGTGGATACATATTGTTCCCCCTCCAATATTCCCTCTGTTTTCTGAATTAACATCTCTCGAAACGCTTCATTCTTCCCTAAATATGGACTTATTTTTATCTCTTCCAACTCATATTGACGCACTTCTTTCTCAACATGTTTCATAAGTAAGCCTGTAAACAATAAATAAGGTAGTACAACAACGCTCTTTTCTTTTCGTTCTACAACTTCCCTCAATTTCTCCTCAAACTTTGGCTCCGCAGCTGCTAAATAACAAATTTCCACCTCTTTAATGTTCTCTTCTTTTTGAAATAAAGAAGAGATCCACTTCATGTCTTGTAAAGTTTCCGGATCACTGCTTCCTCTTGCAACGAGCAAAAGTGTTACTTCTTCTTCATAGTCTTTAATGCCACTTCCGTTATATACCGCTTTTACAAGCACTTCTGATACACCAAATGGATTACCATACACTATTTTGATACCCGGATATTCCTCGTTTAACTTTCGTAATTCAAGCGGAATATCTTTCTTTACATGTCCTGCCGCTAATAAAAAAACAGGAATAGCGACAATCTCTGTAGCACCACGCTTCACACATGTACGAAATCCTTCTTCAATAGAAGGACTCGCTAGCTCTAAAAAACAAACTTCTTGAATATTTGCCTCTACACGGTTCATACATGACGTAATAAATGCAACCGCTTCTTCTTTTGCTGCTTTCAAACGACTTCCATGACATATATACAAAACAGCCTTCATTTTACAATACTCCACTTACTGGATATGCATTTTCCGCTTGTTTCTCAAACCAATGTATCTTTTCTCGAAAACGGACAACTTCTCCAATAATAATCATACTTGGATTTTGAATTTTTTCTTTTTTAGCAACATCTATAATTGTTCCTAACGTCCCTGTAACAGTACGCTGCATAGATGTCGTCCCCCACTCAATGATAGCGGCAGGTGTACTTAGATCTTTTCCATATTTTATAAGTTGTTCACATATATAAGGTAAATTACTAACCCCCATATAGACCGCTAATGTATCCACACCTTTAGCTAAACTTTCCCACTTCACTTCCTCTTCAGCATCTTCTTTCCGATGCCCTGTCACAATAGCAAAACTTGCACTTGCATCGCGGTGCGTTACTGGAATTCCAGCGTAAGCAGGAGCAGCTATACCAGCTGAAATACCAGGAATAATTTCAAATGGGATACTTTGCTTCGCTAACGCTTCAGCTTCTTCTCCACCTCTTCCAAATACAAATGGATCTCCACCCTTAAGTCTCGTTACAACTTTTCCTTTTTTCGCATATTTAATAAGAAATGTGTTAATTGTCTCTTGCTTCATCGTGTGATAATTTGGGAGTTTCCCACAATAAATTAAATCCGCTTCAGGCTTTGCATAAGAAAGCAATTCTTTATTTACGAGACGATCGTACAAAATAACATCCGCCTTCTCGATGCATCTCAACCCTTTAACAGTAATTAAATCCGGATCACCAGGACCCGCCCCAACGATATAAACCTTCCCCATCATCTCTCCTCATTTCTACTATAAAATGAAACTTCCACTCTTCATCACGAATGGAAGTTACTATTATTTCGTATTACATGTTCTCTACTCATGAATAACAAATGCCGCTCCTTTTCGAATCTTCTTTTTTTCAAACAAAGAAATCTCTTTCACTTCTGGTAACGGTAAAAAATGTTTTTCAAGCTCAATTTCCGCAAGCTTAAATGCCTGTTCTTCACTCTGAGCAACGACAACAATTGGAACAATACTGTTTACTAATACAGCTTCAAATCGATATAAGTCCATATTGCCCTCCTAAGACGCTATTACTTCTTCTAATACACGATTTAGTACAATTTGTAATTCTTCCACTCCAACACGTCCGACGAAATCATAAAACGTTTCGGCTAGTAGTTTATTCTTTTGGAAATAATTCAAAAATGATACGAGAACATCAGGCAAATCTTCTCCATCTATTTTCCCTTTTAACTTTTCGTTATATGCTCCTCCGTCTAATAGCGTTCCGCCTACATATATTTCAAACGCCTCAACGATTCCCTTTTCCTTCGTTTTCAGTTTTATCCCTTGCAAACCAATATCAGCAATTTGACGTTGACCACATGAGTTCGGGCATCCTACCATATGAATTCGAACTGGAACATCGAGTGCGATTTGTGTATCTAAGTACTCTGCGATTTTACGTAATCTTTCTTTCGTTTCTACTAACGCAAGATTGCAATATTCAATACCAGTACATGAAACCGCATGACCAATAAACGATTTCGGATTTGCTGAAATTGCTTCAAACAACGGTTCACTTAATAATCCTGCAACATTTTCTGGCGGAACATTCGGAATAATGAAGTTTTGTGAGTTACAAGTACGAATTTGCCCGTTTCCATATTGCTTTGCAATTCTAGCAATCTCAAACATTTCTTCTGCATGTAAACGCCCTACCGGCACATTAAAACCGACATATTTTAACCCTTCTTGTTTTTGATCTTGGACGCCATAAAAGTATCCTGCATTCCATCCTTTGAGTGCACTTTCCCCTTTACTTTGCAATGGTCCTGTATACTCTATTAGTTTCTCTTTAAATTTCTCCGCACCCCAGTCAGCAACAAGAAATTTCAAACGTGCTAAATGACGTTTTTCACGATATCCAAAATCACGGAATATAGTAGCAATTGCAATTGCTATCCCCTTCACTTCTTCTGGTAAAACGAATACATCTAATTCTTCCGCTAAGTATGGACGAGCTGATAATCCTCCGCCTATTTTTATATGAAACCCAACCTTTTTCTCACCATTTATTTCTTTCGTAGCAGGTGTAAACGCCACACAGTTAATCTCTGCATTTGCTGAATTATAAATGTTAGAACTAATAGACATTTTGAATTTACGTGGTAGATTAGAAAACTCTTCATTATGTTGGAAGTAATCGTATATTTCTTTAACAATCGATGTTGTATCAAATAGTTCATTTCCATCAATTCCAGCAAGTGGATTTCCCGTAATATTACGCGTAATATCACCGCATGCCCCCGCTGAAGATAAACCAACTCTAGCTAGCCTCTTAAAAATATCCGGAATTTGCCCAATTTCTAACCAATGAAACTGAATCGCCTGTCTTGTCGTAATATCTAACACATCACGCCCATAATCTTTAGCAATGGAAGCCAGCACCTCTGCCTGCGCATTTGTAATAATTCCAGAAGGAATGTTGACACGCATCATAAAATAGCCCGCTTCTTTTGGTCTTTGCAAATACAATCCCGCCCATTTAAAAGCGTCCCACTCTTCTTTCGGAATAGATTCAAATCCATTCTCCGCATAGTAAGGAATATCATTAAAGATTTCTAATCCGTCTTTCTCTAATTTCTTTTTCTCTGTTTGATTTAATTTTTCATTATTAGCCCACACTTTTTCATAACTCATCTTTTATCCCCCTATATGAAACTACGCTCTTGTAAGTACTTCACAATTTGTTCTGCACATTCTTCAATAGAATACTTGTGCGTTTCTACAATTAATTCTGCTTGTTTTGGTTCCTCATACGGTGAATCGATACCTGTAAACTCTTTAATATCACCTTTTCTTGCCTTTTTATAAAGTCCTTTCGGATCGCGTTTCTCACACTCTTCAATTGGACATTTTACAAACACTTCTATAAACTCATCCGCTATCAAAAGGTCTCTAACTTGTTTTCGGTCTACTCGAAATGGTGAAATAAACGCTGTAAGGACAACAGTTCCTTGATCAACAAATAGCTTCGCCACTTCACCAATACGTCTTATATTTTCCATACGATCACTTTCAGAAAAACCTAAATCTTTATTTAAACCTTGGCGAATATTATCCCCATCTAGCACATAATTTCCGATATTCTTTTCAAACAGTTTACGAGCAACCGCATTCGCTACTGTAGATTTACCCGAAGCAGATAAACCAGTAAACCAAACTACAAAACTGTGATGCCCATTCTTCACTCTTCTCTCATCTTTTGAAACAGAAGCTGTATGCCAAGTAATATTCGTATCCATCTCATTCTCTCCCTATTCTGTTACTACTTCTTTTTTCAGACCTTTAATTAGCACTTCCACTACTTCTTTACGACTAAATGTACTTGGCGGAATCTCACCATTCCTTAACATTTCTCGTACTTTCGTACCTGATAAGATGACACGGTCTTCTTTTCCATGCGGACACGTTTTCGTTGAAGCCATCGCTTCACATTTCGTACAGTAAAAACTATGTTCAAAAAATAGCGGCGTAATTCCTAACTCTTCTACTGTAAAGTTCGTAAAAATTTCTTGTGCTTCATAAGTCCCATAATAATCTCCTACTCCTGCATGATCGCGCCCTACAATAAAGTGGGTACAACCAAAGTTCTTTCTTACTAGTGCATGAAATATCGCTTCCCTTGGTCCTGCGTAACGCATTGCTGCAGGAAATACGCCTAAAAAGACACGGTTTTTCGGATAATAGTTTTGAAGCAGTGCTTCATAGCTTTCCATCCTTACATCAGCAGGAATATCATCTGACTTCGTTTCCCCAACGAGTGGATTTAAAAAGAGACCGTCTACAATTTCAAGAGCAGACTTTTGAATATACTCATGGGCACGATGTACTGGGTTTCTCGTTTGAAATCCGACTACTGTTTTCCAACCACGGTTTTTAAATTCTTCTCTCGTTTCAATTGGATCTAAATGATAAGAAGGAAATGGATTATTCCCAAAACGTTTTGTAAGAATAATAGCTCCTCCAACGTAAACATTTGGTCGTTCATATAATTTCTTCACTCCTGGATGGGCCTCATCCGTCGTTTTATATACAAGTAACGCCTCTTTTTCTTTATCAGGTACAAAAATATCTTCTATTTGAATGACACCATATACATTTCCATCGTTAACAAGTTTTACTTCCTCTCCGGCTTTCAGACTTTTTGCTACTTCTTCTGTTACTGGTAATGTAATCGGTATACTCCATACGCTACCATTTGCTAAACGAAGCGTTTCTACGACCGAATCATAATCTTCCTTCCCTAAAAAACCAGTAAGCGGGCTATATGCCCCTGTTGCCAACAGTTCTAAGTCACTTAACGCAATATTGTCTAGTTTAATTTCTTTTTCAATTTGTGATACGTTGTATGTCTCATCTACACGGTTTATTAATTCGTTGTTTCTTGTACTCATTTTCTATATCCCCTCTTAGCTTTATTTCAAGATTCACCTTATTGATAATGAAGACCACATTCTGTTTTCACTTTCCCAGCCCATCTACCATCTCTTGAATCACCACCATCTCCTACAGGTAGCGTACATTTCTCACACCCAATACTCGGATAGCCAACATCATGCAATGGGTTATACGGCAAACTATGTTTGTATACATATCGCCACACTTCTTTCCACGTCCAATGAATAAGTGGACAAACTTTAATAGATTGAAAGCGATGATCTTGATTTATAAACTTTGTATGCTTACGCGTTTCTGATTGTTCCCTTCTTAAGCCCGATATCCACGCTTTTTCCGCTGCTAATGATTTTTCTAACGGTAAAATTTTTCTAATCTTACAACAAAGATTCGGATTACTTTCCCATAACTTCTCACCATGTAACTTCGCTTGTTCATCAAGTGTAAGTTCCGGCTGTTTTTCCATAATATTCAATGAAGGAAATCTTTCTCGCACTTTTTGAATTAATTCATACGTTTCTTGAAAATGAACATTTGTATCCAAAAATACAACTTTAGCAGATGGATTTACTTGGTTTATAAGGTGCAGTAATACCATACCTTCTACTCCAAAGCTACATGCGTATACAATCTCATCCTTATACTCTTTATAAGCCCAACTTAATACTGACAGTGCGCCTTTCGTTTCATCTTCTTCCGAAAATGAAACACTATTTTCTTTCCACGTTTCGTACGTCAACATATTTTTTCCCCCTGTAAAAGCAAAAAGACGGCTTTAACCTATTAAAAATAGATTAAAACCGCCTCTAGTTTTTCTAGTCAGCGCTTTTTACTTTAAACGTACTTTTTCACTTTTTTCTAATTGAATCACTTTTCCATCTTGCACAACAATTGTAATTGAGCCATATTTCATATCAGCAAGCATCGCTTGAATTTTCTCAGATACTTCATCAAAATGTTCCCGTACACTCACGCGAACAGCCCCCCTTTTTATTCATAAAAAAAATCTTTCCCATTTCGAAAAGACTGTTCGGTAATATATTTTACCTTATCTTTCAAAATGGACTCCATTTTGCTGGATTTAGCACCTTGCTTTCTATAAGCAGGTTGCCGAGCTTCGTAGGGCCAGTTCCCTCAGCTTCTCTTGATAAGCTTTGTATTTGTATTTTATCACAATTCTGATTTTTTTCAATCCTAGTTTTCCGATATATTTAATTATTTTTATTTTTTAAAAGGAGTTGCCTTTACTAGACAACTCCTTCTTTCTCATTCACACCAGCTCTTTAATACGTATGCGATCGTTCCCAATGATATTTTCATATGTTTCACGTTCTACGACAATTTGTGACGTCCCGCCTTTTGCAAAGACGACAGCTGGTCTACGAATACGATTATAATTATTCGCCATCGAGTACCCATATGCCCCCGTACAAGAAATTGCTAGTAAATCAGAAGGAGCAACTTGCGGTAAGTTAATATCCCAAATCAGCATATCTCCACTTTCACAGCATTTCCCAGCAATCGAAACGAGTTCCTCATTCTCATCATTCCCTCGATTCGCCAACATCGCCTCATAACGCGCTCCATATAGAGCAGGTCTTAAATTATCTGTCATCCCACCATCGACTGAAACATATTTCCGAATACCAGGAATCTCTTTCACCGCTCCAACTGTATAAATTGTTGTTCCCGCATCACCTACGATACTACGACCTGGTTCAATCCATATTTCTGGAAGCGGGTATTCACATACTGTAAACTGCTCTCTTATCGTACTTGTTACAGCGTGCACATACGTTTCAAGTGTTAACGGTGTATCTGACTCCGTATAACGTATACCGAAACCTCCGCCCACATTCAATACTTTCACTACATAGTTTGTTCGCTCTCTCACTTCCTCTAAAAATTGACGTAATACTTCAATTGCTCGAACAAAACCAGCCGTTTCGAATATTTGTGATCCAATGTGCGAGTGAATTCCTAGCACATTATAATTTGATTTTTGCAAAGCTAGCTCAATTGCTTGCATCGCTTGACCATTTGAAACACCAAATCCAAATTTCGAATCCTCTTGACCTGTTGTTATATATTCGTGTGTATGTGCCTCTACTCCTGGCGTTACACGGATTAATATGTTCACAAACTTTCCATGTTGCACTGCTAAATCATGTAAGATTTCTAATTCCAAGAAATTATCTACGACAAAACAACCTATATTCGCCTGAAGAGCCATCACGATCTCTTCTTCTGTTTTATTATTGCCGTGAAAATGAATGCGCGATGCTGGAAATCCTGCTTGAAGCGCCGTATATAATTCCCCTCCAGAAACAACATCTAATGACATATTCTCTTCACGAGCTACTCGGCACATCTCCATGCACAAGAACGCCTTGCTTGCATATGCTACTTGATAAGAGAAACCACTTTCTTTAAAAGCACGATGAAACGCGCGGCACTTTCCTCGAATAGACTCTTCATCGTATACATAAAGTGGTGTTCCGTATTGTTTTGCTAGCTGCGTCGTATCGCACCCACCAATTTCTAAGTGTCCTTGCCCATTGATTCGGCTTGTGCCGTGTAAATACATTTGAATTCCTCCCTTATTTCCTCTAAAACTCATAACCCCAATCTGCTATTCATTGCAGCACGCTTTTAGATAGACAAAAAACGCGCGGAACAATGTTCACACGCGTTTCTTATTAGGAAAAATATATATTGAAAAAATAAACGAGTTGTTATCTCCTCAAAATAAGAAACCGCATCAACATCTCCAAATAGCTCTCCATAAAATAAATCTTATGACAGTACTACATTTATTCAATGCAGTCCCAATATATGAATAAGATGGTTATTCTTATATTTCGGCAATAGTCCCTTTCAACCTATGATCACAGATTCCATTAAATCTCCCATAGTTTACTCTTTCCTATCGCGGCCTCTACCTTTGAGAGTAGATGAGGTAAGTCTATTTAATTTTCAAACATCTAATTGTTGCTATTAACAATACCAAAGGACCATTTTATTTGTCAAACAATTTTTTATATTGTTTTTTTACAGTTTAATTTTGTATCATTTGGTAAGCGCTTTACTGAAACCTTTGTCACTTCCCATTCGCCCTCTTCGTTATTAAATGTAATCGTTACCTTCTCAAATGGTGGAGCAATTTTCCCAGCAACACGTTCATACTTCGTTACTTCAATACTCGCTTGAAATAAATATGTACCACTATACACTTTTTTTAAACTAATAATTTTAGGACATTGATAAGGCTTCAAGCTCCCATATTGTTTTTCAATTGCTTTATTTATTTTCGGAAATAAAACAGAATAAAGGGCATCTTCCATAAGAGGTGCATCATATTGTGCTACCGACACACTCGGTGAAGCAAAAAGTATAACACTACTGCATACTATAAAATATAATAATTTTCGCATTATAACCTCCGTTTTATTACTCGATTCTTTCTGTGCACGATAATTATCATACATAGAAACTCCGTTTTATTGTCTCCCACTGCCCTTTTTCTACTCAATTATTATAAAAAAGCCCACAACTCTCTTTTATTTTCGTATAATGATACTCATAGTATAATAAACATAATAATAAAGGACTGTTCGTATATATAAAATGAGGCGCTAATCAAACCGGCTCACAAGAACTGTCATGCTTTTAGGAGAGGAGTATATTATGCTACAAAATCTGTTTCCAAAACTGCGATTTGCACTAGTTGCAGTCGTTTTATTATGGATAAAAACATATATTGTGTACAAGCTAGCATTTGATATTAGAATTGATAACTTCTTTGAAGAATTTATGCTTTTTATTAACCCACTAGCTTCGTTACTTTTATTTTTTGGTTTCGCTTTACTTGCATCTAAGTACCGAAACCGAATTATTATTGTAATTAGTTTTATACTGTCATTTATTTTATTTGGAAATGCAATGTTTTACGGGTTCTATAACGATTTTGTTACTTTCCCTGTTTTATTCCAAACAAATAATATGGCTGACTTAGGGACGAGTATAAAAGAACTCTTTACGTATAAAACATTACTTTTATTTGCAGACGCAATTATTTTAATGTTTATTTCGCGTAAATTCCCATCATTTGGTGATAAAACACCACTTTCTCGCTCTGAGAAGCGAACTTTCTTTAGCGGTGTAACAGCATTATTAGCACTACAAATTGTTGTTTCAGTTATATATAAACCACAAATGTTCTCACGCTCATTTGATCGTCAAACTGTCGTGAAAAATTTAGGGTTATACACATATCATCTATTTGATATTACACTTCAATCTAAGTCTTCAGCTGAGCGTGTATTTGCAAGTGGAGACGGATTCTCTGAAATTAAAAACTATACAGACTCAAAAGATAAACAAGTTGATAAAAACTTATTTGGAGCTGCAAAGGGTAAAAATGTAATTTTAATTTCAATGGAATCTACACAAAGTTTTGTTATTAATAAAAAAATAAATGGAAAAGAGATTACTCCATTTTTAAATGAGTTTATTAAAGATAGTTTTTATTTCGATAACTTCTATCATCAAACGGGACAAGGTAAAACTTCTGATGCTGAATTTATCGTTGAAAATTCCCTCTATCCGTTAGACCGTGGTTCTGTATTCTTTACTCATGCGACAAATGAATACACTGCCACACCAGAACAATTAAAGAAATACGGATATTCTTCTGCTGTCTTCCATTCAAACGATAAAACGTTTTGGAATCGTGATGTAATGTATCCTGCGCTTGGATATGATCGTTACTTTAATTTAAATGATTACGTAGGAACGGAACAAATGTCTGTCGGTTGGGGATTAAAAGATAAAGAGTTCTTTGAGCAATCTATTCCAAAGTTAAAATCTTTACCACAACCGTTCTATACGAAATTTATTACGTTAACAAACCATTTTCCATTTCTTCTAAATCCAGCAGATCAATATGTTGATGAATTTAATTCCGAAAGTGGTGTTTTAAATCGCTACTTCCCAACCGTTCGTTACACGGATGAAGCTCTTAAATTATTTATTAAACAATTGAAAGACGAAGGACTGTATGATAATTCCGTTATTGTCATTTATGGTGATCATTACGGCATTTCTGAAAACCATAATGCAGCTATGGCTCAGTTCCTTGGGAAAGACGCTATTACACCATTTGATTCTATGCAATTACAACGCGTCCCTCTCATTATTCATGTGCCTGGCCAAGAAGGAAAAGTCATCTCTAAAGTATCTGGTCAAATTGATATTAAACCAACGTTACTTCATTTACTTGGTATTAAAACAAATCAATCCGTAGAATTTGGAACAGACTTATTTACGAAAGAAAAAGACCCTCTTATGGTAATGCGGGACGGCAGTTTTGTTTCGGAAGATTATGTTTATACAAAAAATATGTGCTATAAAAGAAGCACAGGTGAAGAAGCTGATTTAACACTATGTCAGCCTTATATTGAAAAAGCAAAAACAGAATTAAAATTATCCGACAAACTCATTTATGGAGATTTATTACGATTTGATCCTAACAATCGATATAAAACCGGAACGATGACAACGAAATTTGAATAGTGTAGGAAGCAACTTTTGTAAAGTTGCTTCCTATTTTTTTACTTATTTTTCAAATTTCTCTTCTATACAATCTTTCACAAATTGGGAATTTCTTTCGTATGAGGAAGAAATTTATGGTATGATAAAATAAGTAAACTTTCATACACTAATTAAGAATTTATTACAGAAAGCAAGGGATCAGATTTTGTATAGAGCAGCTATTCCAAACTTATTTACGCTCGGAAATTTATATAGCGGATTTTTGTCAATCGGCTATGCATCTTTAGGATATTATAAATCAGCTGCTATTTTAGTACTTATCGGGATGATGTTAGATAGTCTTGACGGTCGTGTTGCTCGTTTATTACGCGTTGATTCACAAATGGGAAAAGAGCTTGATTCACTCGCAGATGTTGTAACGTTTGGCGCGGCACCTGCTGTGTTAATGTATTACACATCTTTCTCCAACTATGGCATCATTGGACTATACATAGCGGGATTATTCCCACTGTTCGGAGCATATCGCTTAGCACGATTTAATGTAACACCATCATCGACTTCTATGAAATATTTCACTGGAGTTCCGATTACTGCAGCAGGAGGGCTTGTCGCTTTCCTAACATTATTTTCACATACCATTCCAAAAATCGTTCTTATTACAGTATTTGTAACGTTCGCATTTTTAATGGTGAGTCGTATTCGTATCCCAAGTTTAAAAGATGTACCAATTCCACGATATAGCATAATTATTACATTATTTTTAATTGGGATCATTATCACAATGTATCAAACAGGGTTCGGTAATTTTTCTGTTTTCTTATTCATTGCTATTCCACTATATATTTTGTATATGCTATCTCAATTCATTAGACAAAGACCGTCTAAAAAAACGAATAAAGAAAAATAAAAAGAAACCTTCCGAATACGGAAGGTTTCTTTTTATTTTGTAACTAATAATTTTTGAGTTACAGGTGTTACAGGTTCTTCATCGTTTAATACAGCTAAAATATTTCTCACTGCCATTTCAGCCATCGCATCACGAGTTTCGAATGTTGCATTTCCTACGTGAGGAGCAAGTACTACATTCTTTAATCCTTTTAGCTCTTCTGTAATTTTCGGTTCAAATTCAAATACGTCAAGAGCTGCACCTTCAATTTCATTCGTTTTTAGTGCATGAGCAAGTGCTGATTCATGCATAATTGGTCCACGTGAAGCATTTATAATATACGCTGTTTTCTTCATCATTTTAAACTGTTCTTCATCAATCATATGATGTAATTTCGGATTATAAGCACAGTTAATTGTAATAAAGTCCGCTGTTTGTAATAATTCTTCCAACGTTACGTATGTTGCTTCCAGTTCACTTTCAGCTTCAGGCTTTCGATTTGGTCCTGTATATAAAACATTCATTCCAAATGCTTTCGCACGCTTTGCAACTGCCTTCCCGATTTCTCCAAGGCCAATAATTCCGATTGTCTTACCGTGTACTTCGCGGCCCAAGAAGAATAATGGTGCCCATCCGTTAAATCCAGTTGTACGACATAACGTATCACCTTCAGGAATTCTACGTGCAGCTGCTAAAAGAAGTGCAAATGTTAATTCTGCTGTCGCTTCAGTTGATACTTTCGGTGTATTCGTTACCGCAATTCCTTTTCCTCCTGCATAAGTGAAATCAATATTATCGTAACCAGCACCGTAGTTTGCAACAATCTTTAAATGAGGTGCCGCATCAATAACTTCTTTCGTCACCTTTGTAGAAAGTAAGCTTAACAATGCATCTTTATCTTTTACACGCTCTGTTAATTCATCTAAAGAAATCAATTCTTCTTTATCATACATTTCTACATCATGATCCTTCAATAGTTCTAATCCGATTGCTGGAATTTTTCCTGCTACTAATATTTTCGCCACTACTAACACCTCTTCTATACAAAATAAGATATCTCTTATATTTCATTGTAAGAAATCCACATATAAAAACCAAGGAATTTGATTATAGTTTTGAAAATCGACACTTTTCCATTAAAAAAGAGGAGATACAAGTCTCCCCTCTTTTTACGCTTTTTCTTGCGATTCTTTTCCAAGCTTCACATCAATTGTTCCCTCTGCAACCGTATCGCTAATTTGCTCCTCAATAACTGACTGAGCAGTATTCGTTGTTTCAGAAGTATAAGATTGTTGCTGTGCACCTTGTACATTTTGTTTATTTTGTTGTTTCGCCATTTCTTACCCTCCTTTTTATTCTTTCTTATTTTGAACAAAAAGGGTGGTTTTCATCAAAAAATCGTTTTTTATTTTGAAACTGTTACTTCTTCTTCAAGCAATTTCATCGTTCTTACTCGTTTCGTAAAGGTAGCTATGTGGGAAATATCATGATTACGTAATGTTTTTATATTCTCTTCCACATACTTTCCTAAATCATTCGGATAATGAGCATCTGAGGAGAGAGTAATCGGAACTCCATGGTTAGCTAATACTTGTAAATAAAGCGGACTTGGACACATTTCGCGCACAGGATAGCGATAATACAATCCTGCATTTATTTCTGTTGCGGTATTCGTTTCTACTAACGCACGCGCAATTTCCTTATAATAAGAAAGCTGTTCATTCTCATCTAACCGGTAATTAAATACTTTTATGTTATCAAGATGAGCTATTATATCAAAGAGCTCAGAACGAACAGCACTTTCAACTGTAGCGAAAAAATTATGATATAGAGTATGTAACTCATGCTTACCAAAATACTCTTTCGTATCTGGATTATCAAATCCCCATCCCTCTATAAAATGGACTGAACCGATTACATAATCAAAGTCTCCTAATGCTAGTAACTCTTTTAACTCTTGTTCGCCGCCGATAAAATAATCCGCTTCAATTCCAAGTTTGAGCGTTACCCCTCGTTTACTCCATCGTTCTTTTGCCTCTTCAATCGCCTTTGTAAAATCATAAAGAGACGTTACTCTTACTTGGTCTAGCCATTCCTTCTGTAAACGACCAAGGTTTGAATCACTAATATCTACATATTTTTCATAATATCCTTTCGCCTCGTGAAAACGATATAAATGATCGACAATGCCAACTTCTTTTATCCCTTTTCGCAACGCCTCTTCTAAATATAAATCAATCCATTTCGCTGTAAATGGGCCTTCCTTTACACGTTTTTGCAGGCGTTCTTGTGTTTTCACAAGCCATTCCATAGAATGTTTTTCTTCTTTAAGCGGTTCATAATATTGTAGTGCATCATTTATTTTAGCAAGCCAGCCTATTGAATAAGGCCCTTCTTCTAAATGAAGGTGATAGTCCACTTTCATCCATATTCCCTCCTTATAATGTATCTATTTCTTTTCGATCTCCTACTCTCGAAAGCTTTCCATTTCTTTCTTTCACTTCTTGCATGACATCTTCTAATGAAATATTTTTTTCAGCTAATAGAACAAAACAGTGATAGAACACATCAACCATTTCTTTTACTAGTTCTTCTTTATCATTATTTTTAGACGCGATAATTACTTCGGTGCACTCCTCACCAATTTTCTTTAAAATTTTATCTTCACCTTTTGAAAATAAATAGTTCGTATATGATTCAGAGAGTGGATTTTTCTTTCGTTCTTCAATTGTTTCAAATAATAACTTAAGGATATCTTCCATATGTACCCCCTATATAATTTTATAGTGAAAACACGTTTTTTCTCCCGTATGGCAAGCAGGCCCTATTTGCTTTACGACAACAACGATTGAATCTTGATCACAGTCTAAATAAAGTGACTGAACATATTGGAGATTACCTGATGTTTCTCCTTTATTCCATAACGATTGTCTCGAGCGGGAATAAAACCATGTTTTTTTCGTTTCTAGCGTTCTTTCATACGCTTCTTTATTCATATAAGCTAGCATTAAAACTTCTTTCGTACCTTCTTCAATTACAACTGCTGGTAATAATCCTTTTGAAAAGTTAGGTTTCATAACCGCACCTCAACGTTTGCGTCTCTTAGTTTTCTCTTTACGTCCTGCACTGTCGCCTCGCCATAATGAAAGATGGATGCTGCTAATGCTGCGTCAACAGTTGTCTTTTGAAAGACTTCTATAATGTGATCCGCATGACCACATCCTCCAGATGCGATAACTGGGACGGAAACATTTTTTGAAATTGCTTCTGTTAACCGAAGTTCATATCCATTTTTTGTTCCATCTGCATCCATACTCGTCAGTAAAATTTCACCTGCCCCTAGCTGGACAACGCGCTTTGCCCATTCGATTGCATCCATCCCTGTATCGACTCTTCCGCCGTTCACGTATACATTCCATTTATCTTCCTCTACTTTTCTAGCATCAATTGCTACAACAATACATTGTGAGCCAAAATGTTCTGCACCTTCCTGGACTAACTTCGGATTTCTCACTGCCGCTGAGTTTATTGAAACTTTATCTGCTCCAGCTCTTAGTAAATTGTACATATCTTTAACACTTGAAATCCCTCCGCCAACTGTAAGAGGGATAAATACTTTTGAAGCTGTTTTTTCTACAACATCTATAATCGTTTTTCGTCCTTCATGCGTTGCAGTAATATCTAAAAATACAATTTCATCTGCTCCCGCATCATTATATAAAGCAGCTATTTCAACAGGATCACCGACGTCTTGTAACCCTATAAAATTTACGCCCTTTACGACTCGCCCCTCTTTCACATCTAGACATGGAATAATGCGTTTCGCTAACATAACTTTGTTACCTCTAGCACTTCTTCTAAATCAATCGTTTTCTCGTAAAGCGCCTTCCCAATTATGACGCCGTATATATTCATATCATTTAATTTTTTCACATCTTGAATAGATGCCACTCCTCCAGAAGCAATAAGACGAATGCCCACGCTTTTTTGTAGTAACTCCAATTGCTCAAAATTCGGCCCTGCAAGTGTCCCGTCTTTCGAAATGTCTGTAAACACAATCGTTTGAACACCTACATTCTCCATTTGCTTCGCTAAATCAATGTAAGAAATTTCAGACATATCAAGCCAGCCTCTCGTTGCTACAAAACCATTTTTTGCGTCAATTCCAACTATGATTTTCTCTTTGTATAGACGAACTGCTTCTTCTAAAAATACCTTATCATAAAGAGCTGCTGTTCCTAAAATTACTTTTTCTACACCGACTAACAATAACTTCTCTACTGCCGCAAGTGATCGAACTCCTCCTCCAACTTGCACAGGAATACGTACCGCCCTGCATATCCTTTCAATTACGGGCAAATTTACTGACTCCCCAGCAATTGCACCATCTAAATCAACAATGTGTAGTATTTTCGCTCCAAACTTTTCAAATATGATCGCTTGCGCAACCGGGTCTTCATTCATTACTGTTTCTTTACTAAATTCCCCTTGATAAAGTCTAACGCATCGACCTTCTTTTAAATCGATAGCTGGGAAGATTTCCATGCTTCTACCACCCCTTTGAAATTTTTCAACATTTGCATTCCAATGTCACCACTTTTTTCAGGATGAAACTGTGCGCCGTATATATTTCCTTTTGCTACAAAACCAGGTACTTGCACTCCATACTCACTTGCCCCATACACAATTTCATTTGGACAATCTGCATAATAAGAGTGGACATAATATACGAAAGAACCGTCCTCTACTCCATTCCAAAGCGATATTTCTCCCTCTTTCTTTAACTCATTCCACCCCATATGTGGAATTTTATAAGGAACTTTTAACTTTCTAATGATACCTGGCAATAAATTTAATCCGTTACAGTCTTGTAGTTCCTCACTTTTTTCAAATAAAAGCTGCATTCCTAAGCAAATGCCTAGAAGCGGTTTTCCTGAACTCCCAACTTCTTTTAGCACACATACTAAATCTTTTTCTTCTAAAACGTCCATTGCTTTCGGAAATGCGCCTACTCCTGGTAAAATCACTCCATCACTTCTAAAAATCTCTTCTTTATCACTCGTTACAATGTACTCTGCTCCAATATATTTTAATGCTTGTTCTACACTACGAATATTTCCCATTCCATAATCTATAATGGCAATCAATTACAACATCCCTTTCGTTGAATTTACACCAGTAATGTTGGCATTTCTTTCGACTGCTTCTCTAAGCGCTCTACCAAACGCTTTAAATAATGCTTCAATTTTGTGATGTGTATTGCTTCCGTATAAGATGCGAGCATGTAATGTAATATTGGCAGCATGAGCAACTGCTCTAAAAAATTCTTCCGTTAATTCTGTGTCAAAATCTCCAAGCTTCGGATTTGTTAATTCTCCTTGAAATACAATATATGAGCGTCCGCTTATATCAATTGCGACAAAACCTAAAGACTCATCCATCGGTACATATGCTGAGCCGTACCTGTTAATCCCCTCTTTATTTTGCAACGCTTCTTTCAAGCAAGTTCCGAGTACAATTCCAACATCTTCAACTGTATGATGCGCATCAACGAATACATCGCCTTCCGCCTCCACTTGCAAACCGAATCTTCCATGCCTTGCAAATAAAGTTAACATATGATCAAAGAATCCAACTCCCGTTTGCACAGAAACATTTTTGCTTTCATCGAGCTGCAAACTTAATTTTATTTTTGTT
Organism: Bacillus nitratireducens; assembly: GCF_001884135.1. Taxonomy (GTDB): domain Bacteria; phylum Bacillota; class Bacilli; order Bacillales; family Bacillaceae_G; genus Bacillus_A; species Bacillus_A nitratireducens. The sequence goes on from NZ_MAOC01000076.1 coordinate 44,501, forward strand.
TCTGTCGTCTCACGTATTTGACTGGACTCACGCATTATTCTTCCTCCTCAAATCTTATTTGAATTGCTCTCGCATGCGCATGTAACCCTTCTTTATTTGCAAGTTCTACAATATGATGTTGTACATCTCTTAACGCTTCCTCCGTATAAGATAGAAAGCTTGATTTTTTCACGAAATCATCGACTGATAACGGTGAGAAAAACCTTGCCGTTCCACTTGTCGGTAACACATGATTCGGTCCTGCTAAATAATCACCGAGCGGTTCCGGTGCATATGGTCCAAGAAAGATAGATCCTGCATGTTTCACATACGCTAGAGTATTCATCGGCTCTTTTATATGTAACTCTAAATGTTCTGGAGCGATTTCATTCGATAACTTTAGTGCCTCCTCTAAAGAAGGAACGATAAAGATGGCTCCATTTCTATTTATCGATTCACGTGCGATTTCACTTCTTGGTAATGTCGCTAGCTGTCTTTCTATCTCTCTTTCTACTTCTTTCGCTAACTCTATACTCGTTGTAATGCAAATCGCTGTAGCTCTTACGTCATGCTCTGCTTGTGATAATAAATCAGCAGCGATATATTTTGCATTTCCTGTTTCATCAGCGATAACTACAATTTCTGATGGTCCAGCAATCATATCGATATTTACTATTCCGTATACTTCTCGTTTCGCTAGAGCGACGTACAAATTTCCTGGTCCAACTATTTTATCCACTTTCGGAATCGATTCCGTCCCGTATGCTAAAGCAGCAATTGCTTGCGCACCACCTATCGCATAAATTTCATCTACTCCTGCAAGGCTTGCAGCAACTAAAATATGTGGATCAATTCCTCCTTGCCTTGGTGGTGTCACCATTACAATTTTTTTCACGCCTGCGATTTTTGCTGGCAATACATTCATCAACACTGACGAAGGATACGAAGCAGTTCCGCCAGGCACATATACCCCTACATTTTCTAAAGGCCGAATGATTTGTCCTCTAATGATGCCCTCACTCGTGCAATCGAACATCGATTGTCTTTTTTGCTTTTCATGATACGAGATAATATTTTTCTTTGCCTCTTTTAACGCATCTAAAAATGAATTCTCTACAAACCTACGCGCTTGTTTTATTTCTTCCTCACTTACAAGAAACTCTTTAACCTCCACACCATCGAACTTTTTTGTATAGAAAGATACAGCCTCATCTTTACTCTCCCTTACATTTTGAACGATTTCGCTTACACTTCTTTGAACAGTTTCTTCTATTATATTAGCGTTTTCACGTAGCAATTTTATTTTCGATAACGCCTTTTGAAAATCTTCACAAACTATCTCCATTACAAGTCCCCCTATTTTCCTGACAAAATTTCTTGCTCCATCATATTTATAATACCGAATATTTCGTCTTTTTTAGTTTTTAATGCAGCCTTATTTACAATCATTCGAGCAGATATAGAACACATTTCCTCAAATACAATGAGTCCATTTTCTTGTAATGTTTTTCCTGTTTCAACAATATCAACAATCGCATCTGCCAATCCAAGAATAGGAGCGATTTCTACAGAACCTTCTATTTTTATAATCTCTACATCCTCCCCTTTATCATGAAAATAGTTAGAAGTAATATGTGGATATTTCGTAGCAATGCGTTTCTTCCGGTAGCTCTTCGGATTATAAGTAGGAATAGAAGCAACACAAAACTTACACACACCTACTCCTAAATCCAACATTTCATAAATATCTTTCTCGTTTTCCATTAAAATATCTTTTCCAACGACCCCAATATCAGCTACTCCATGTTCTACATAAGTAGCAACATCTACTGCTTTCACTAAAATAAATGAGATATCTGTATTTCTACTTTGAAAGACAAGCTTTCGTCCTTTATTTTTGAGCTCCGAACAATCAATTCCAATCTGCTCAAACAACGGAATCACATGCTTCTCTAATCTTCCTTTCGTTAACGCAATTTGAATGTTACGCATGAAGTTTCTCCTTCTTTCTGGAATACCCATTTCTCTTTCCATACATATTCCACTAATGATTCGTTCTTTGCCTCTACGACCGTTACTATTTTATTTTTTCTGGCAAATTGAAAGGTCTCGTTTAAATTAGGGAATAAAGATAGCTCTACTTTTTTCCCGTCCTTTTGAAGTAAATTTCGTAATCTTTCCGCTTCTGCTAATCTATTTAACTCATAATGAATCATAATATCTATTTTCTTTCGTTCATATGGTTCTTGCTGCTCTTGCAGCGCCTTCACAATTTGATTGACTTGCACCGCGAGTCCAACAGCCGGCAGCATCTCTCCAAAATTCCCAATTAACTCATCATATCTTCCTCCACTAACAATTTCTTCTCCAATTTCATATATATACCCTTTGAAAATAACACCTGTATAATAATCCAAATGTTGAATCATACCTAAATCAATTGAGATGTAAGATCCATATCCTAGTTTTTCAATTGCTTCATATATTTCTTTCACTCTGGCAATCGCCATTTTCATTTCATTACTTGAGGCGAGCTTTTCCGCTTCCTCAATAACTTCTAAATTTCCAAATAGCCTTGGCAATTTCTCAAGTAATCTTACTGTTTCATCACATCGATCTAATTTCTTTTCTCTAATAAAATTTGATAGAGCAGCATAATTTTTACTTTCAATATATGTTCTAAGCACACTCTCTTCTTCATCACGAATGGAGAGTTTTTTTACAATACATTTATATAACTGTACTTGCCCAATCTCAATTGTAAAAGATTGCACCTTTAACTTTTGAAGTGCCTGAATAACACTTATTACGCATTCAATTTCAGCTCTTACATTATCAATCCCGATAATTTCAATACCACTTTGTACGATTTCATTATATTTTCCAGAATGGGACTCATTCGCCCGAAATACATTCCCGCTATACGTCAGTTTAAGTGGAGTATCCCACCTCTGCGTTCCCATCACTCTCGCTAAAGGAATTGTCATATCTGGGCGTAACACGATAATCCGTCCTTTTTCATCAAAAAATTTATACATCTTTTCCTCATCTATCGGCCTGTTTTGAAATGCAAAAACATCATAAAATTCTATTGTCGGTGTCCTTATTTCTTCATAACCTCGCTCTAAAAAAGTACGCCTTAATTTCTGTTCTACTTCTTCAATTAACGTACATTCTTCGAATAAATAGTCCCTCGTTCCATTTGGGTTTGCCCGTTTCCATTTTGTCATCTAAATTCTCACACCTTTCCCTTTCTAATGTATGCCTATTTCATTCACCTAAACCGAAAATAAAAAGAGCCTTGTAGACAAAATACCTACAAGGCTCTTTAGTAGAGTGTAGGTACAACGGGAATAACCCTTGTGCCTACACGTTTTCACGCTAGGTTCAAGGGTTTTATGTATGATGATGTAGTTGTGTAAGCATTTTAATAGATTGCACGATATTCATAATACTTACTCCCTTTCTCCTCTGATTTTTACATAGTATATAATACTTAATTCTGAATGTAAATACATTTTAAAAATTCCGTTATTTCTTAATATAAAGCTAAATTCCTTTCATACTCTCCAATTTCTTGTTCATATTGCATCGTAATACTAATTTCGTCTAGACCATTTAATAATTTTTCTTTCCACATTTTCTCGATTGTAAAATGAAACCTGTGCGTATTCGTAGTAATTACTTCATTCTCTAAATCGACTTCCATTTGATCTCTCGCATCCGTTTTGGCAAGTTGTTCACGAGTTTCTTTATCCATTACAATCGGTAACATACCATTCTTCATACAATTCATATAAAAAATATCTGCAAATCCTCCGGCGATAATAACGCGGAAACCATAATCAGCAAGTGCCCACGGAGCATGTTCTCTTGAAGAACCACATCCAAAATTATCACCTGTAATTAATATACTTGCTCCTTTTCGTTCTTGTGCATTAAGAGGGAAATTAGGATTTTCATGACGCTCATTATCGTAGCGCCACTCATCAAATAAATACTGTCCAAATCCCGTCCTTTCAATTCTCTTTAAATATTGCTTCGGAATAATTTGATCTGTATCAATGTTATCATTCATAAGTACTGCGGCAGTACCTTTATGAATACGAAATGGCTCCATCGTAACTCTCCTTTCTAATATCAACAAAATGCCCATATAACGCAGCCGCCGCTGCCATTGCCGGGCTAACTAAATGCGTTCGTGCTCCTTTTCCTTGTCTTCCTTCAAAATTACGATTTGAAGTAGATGCACAATGTTCTCCTTCAGGTACTTGATCTGGATTCATTCCAAGACACATTGAACATCCGGGTTCTCTCCATTCAAATCCAGCTTCTTCAAATATGTGATGTAGTCCTTTTTGCATCGCAGCTTCTCTTACCTTTTTAGACCCAGGCACAACAAGTGCTCGCACACCATCTTTTACCTTTCTCCCTTTTACAACAGATGCGGCAATTTCTAAATCAGATAGCCTGGAATTTGTACAAGATCCAATGAAAACATGCTGAACTGGAATTTCAAAAGTGCTTTGTCCAGGACTCAATCCCATATACGAAAATGCTCTTTCATCATTTTCATCATGCTTTTCTGGTAATTTTTCATCAATGCGAACACCCATACTAGGATTTGTTCCCCAAGTAACATACGGTGCTAAATCCGTAACATCTATCGAAATATGTAAATCATAAATTGCATCTGAATCTGTATAAAGCTCCGACCATATTTCCGTAAAACTTCCATAGTCTTTCGGTGCATATTTACGACCTTTTACATAAGAAAATGTTTTTTCATCTGGTGCAATGATACCAGCCTTCGCTCCTCCTTCAATTGCCATATTGCAAAGTGTCATTCTCTCTTCCATCTCCATAGCTTGAATCGTCTCACCGTAAAATTCCATTACATATCCGGTTCCAACTGCTACGCCGTACTTTGAAAGGAGATGTAAAATAATATCTTTTGCATACACACCTTTCTGTAACTTTCCTTTTAATTCAATACCCATCGCTTTCGGTTTTCGTTGCCATAACGTTTGAGTTGCCAATACGTGTTCCACTTCACTCGTACCAATACCAAATGCTAGCGCTCCGAAAGCACCGTGGGTTGCTGTATGACTATCACCGCAAACAATTGTTTTTCCTGGCTGTGTGAGTCCAAGTTCTGGTCCGATAACATGAACAATCCCTTGCTCTTCATCACCAATATCAGCTAATGACACTTGAAATTGTTTGCAGTTCTCACGAAGTGTATCCAATTGCTGCTTCGCAATACGATCCGTAATATTCCAAACATCTTTCGTTGGAATATTATGATCCATCGTTGCAAATGTTAATTCTGGTCTCCGAACAGTTCTATTTGTAAGCCGCAAGCCTTCAAAGGCTTGCGGTGACGTTACTTCATGAACGAGATGAAGATCGATATATAATAAATCCAATCCATTTTCGTTTGTCGCAACTACATGTCTCTCCCAAAGCTTATCTAGTAATCTTTTTCCCATTATCGTCCTCTCCCTACTAGTGCTTGCTCTTCCATCTCTTGTATAACTGCCTTCGTAAATGAAGTTGTCGTCTCATTTCCCCCAATATCTGCTGTATATTTTCCAGATTGAAGAACTGCAGATATTGCGGATTCAATTGCATACCCTTCTCTCGTTAATCCAAATGATTGCCCAAGCATCATTGCAACAGAACGCAACATTGCGATTGGGTTCGCCTTATTTCTCCCCGCAATATCCGGTGCTGATCCGTGAATAGGCTCATATAATGAAGGACCATTTTCCGCATGGCTTGCTGATGGAAGCATTCCTAACGATCCTGCTAATACAGAAGCCTCGTCACTTAAAATATCACCAAATAAATTTTCTGTTACGATAACGTCAAATCGACCTGGATTACGAATTAATTCCATAGCGGCTGCATCGACTAAAATATGCTCTAATTCAACATTTGGATAGCGAAGGGCTACTTCTTCCGTAACAGTTCTCCATAGTTTACTAGACTCTAAAACATTTGCCTTATCAATAGATGTAACTTTTTTCTTCCGTTTGCTCGCTAATTGAAAAGCATACGAAACGATACGTTCAATTTCATGACGATGATACGTAAGTGTATCGGTTGCTACTTCATCCGTTCGTTCTTTCGGATAAGAAAAATAAATACCGCCTGTTAATTCACGAACAACAACGAAATCAATTTCATCAGCGTTTTTTAATGGCGATAAATGTGCAGTTGCGCTTTCTACCGTTACAGGTCGAACATTCGCAAATACACCAAGTCCTTTTCTTAAAGCTAATAATCCTTTCTCTGGCCTTTCTTTCGCACCATCCCACCGTGGACCACCAACCGCTCCAAGTAAAACCGCATCACTTGCTAAACAAGCGGCAAGTGTTCGTTGTGGTAATGGTTGCCCGGTTAAGTCGATAGCACTCCCGCCAAAGTACTCATCTTGTAAATGAAAATGATGTCCATATAGCCTCTCTACCATATGCAATACTTCCTTCGCACTTTCCATAATTTCCGGACCAACACCATCACCAGCTAAGCAAACGATACGTTTTTCCAATTTCAACACTCCTTTTTAACTGAATTTTCAGAACTTTAATTTGATAGGTGAGGAAAGCTTCTCTCACCTATCAAACACTTATTTCACAAGCGCTATAAGAGATTTTAATTTCCCTGCTGCATGGACATAAGCTCTCGCCGATGCTTCCAATACGTCTTGCGCAACGCCAAAACCTGATACTTGATGCGTGCCTTCTTTTAATTCAACATGAACATGAGCCAGTGCGTCTTGACCTTGTGTAATAGATTGTATGCGATAATCCGCTAAGTCACATTCTAATCCTAAAATTCTTTGAATTGCATTATAGATTGCTTCTATACTTCCAGAACCAGTTGCTGCATCTTCATACATATTTCCTTCCTCATCTTTTAGTACAACTGTTGCACACTGCGTACTATTGGATACGAAATGTACTTGTAATTGCGTAATACTATATTGTTGTGCCGAAAATGCTGCTTCGCCCAGCATAAGCGCGCGTAAATCTTCTTCTGTAATTTCCTTTTTACGATCAGCCAATTTTTTAAATGCTTCAAACACCGCATCTCGTTCTTCTTTTGTAAATTCATAGCCTAGTTCTTTCATTTTTTCCGTAAATGCGTGACGACCAGAATGTTTTCCAAGTACAAATAGATTTTGAGATTCACCTATAAGCGCCGGTTCAATAATTTCATATGTCGTCACTTCTTTTAAAACACCGTCTTGATGAATACCTGATTCATGAGCAAATGCATTTGCTCCAACAATCGCTTTATTTTTTGGTACAACCATACCTGTTAAACGACTTACTAATGTACTTGTCGCTTTAATTTCTTTTAACGTCATAGAAGACTCTGCTTCATAGAAATCTTTTCTAATATGAAGAGCAACTGCGACCTCTTCTAGAGCTGCATTCCCCGCTCTTTCTCCAATCCCATTAATCGTTCCTTCTACTTGTAACGCTCCGCCTTCAACTGCAGCTAACGAATTCGCTACCGCCATCCCAAGATCATCGTGACAGTGACAAGAGAAAATTGTTTTTTCATACGAAGGAACGGATTCTTGTAAGTATTTAAAAAGAGAATAATATTCTTCTGGATTCGTATATCCAACTGTATCAGGAATATTGATTACATTCGCTCCTGCACGAATCGCTACTTCTACTGCTTCAGCTAAAAATGCTCTCGATGTTCTTGTCGCATCTTCTGCTGAAAATTGCACTGTCGGAAATAATGATTTCCCGAGCGTAACCGAGCGATGTATGCTATCTAATACATCTTCTTTTGACATACAAAGCTTATATTTCATATGAATGTCACTTGTAGCTAAAAATACGTGTAAACGAGGAGAGACAGCGCCTTTCACAGCTTCATAGGCTCTTCGAATATCACTTTCTTTCGCTCTAGCTAAACTCATAACCGTAGCATTTTGAATGGTATTTGCGATACGTTTTACCGATTGAAAATCACCTTCAGAAGCTGCTGCGAATCCCGCTTCCATTACATTAATACCAAGTCTCTCTAGTTGCCTTGCAATCTGTAATTTCTCTTGTTCATTTAAATTAACTCCTGGTGATTGTTCGCCATCACGAAGCGTCGTATCCATGAACAAAATCTGCTTCATATTATTTAATCCCTACCTTTACTCGTGGCTGTACGAAAGGCATCATTTCACGTAATTTACGTCCAACTACTTCGATTTCATGTTCATTTTCTTTCTCATTTGTCGCCTGGAAATTTGGTCTTCCTGCTTTATGCTCTGCAATCCAACCTCTTGCAAATGTACCATCTTGAATTTCTGCTAACACTTCTCCCATCGCTTTCTTCGTATCTTCAGTAACAACGCGTGGTCCTGATACGAAGTCTCCCCACTGCGCTGTATCTGAAACTGAATATCTCATATTTTCAAGTCCACCTTCGTACATAAGATCAACAATGAGTTTCAATTCATGTAAACACTCAAAATATGCAAGTTCAGGTTGATATCCTGCATCAACTAACGTTTCAAATCCAGCTTTTACTAGTGCAGTTACTCCGCCGCAAAGCACAGCTTGCTCTCCAAATAAATCTGTTTCTGTTTCTTCTTTAAACGTCGTTTCTAATACACCAGCTCTCGTCGCTCCAATTCCATCTGCATAAGAAAGTGCCTTTTCAGTCGCAACTCCTGTTGCATCTTGATAGACTGCAAATAATGCAGGAACAGCCCCGCCCTCAGCAAATGTACGGCGCACTAGATGCCCCGGACCTTTCGGCGCTACTAGAAATACATCTACATTAGCTGGCGGTTTTACTTGATCAAAGTGAACATTAAAGCCATGTGCGAATACAAGAGAATTCCCGCCTTGTAAGTTTGGTGCAATTTCAGCTTCATATACTTCTGGCTGTAGTTCATCCGGTAGTAGAATCATTACTACATCCGCTTTTTTGGCAGCTTCCGCTACTGTATATACAGAAAATCCATCTTCTTTCGCCTTTTCCCATGACTTTCCTTTTCTCAGTCCAACTACTACATCAAATCCGTTATCACGTAAGTTTTGCGCATGCGCATGGCCTTGCGATCCATATCCGATAATTGCTACTTTCTTTTCCTTTAATACATTTACCGTCACGTCTTTTTCATAATAAACTTTTGCCATTTTCATTTCCCCCTATATTTAAATAATTATTGAATTAACATCACTTGTTTATCTTGTTTTTTCATACTACGCGTAAATGCTGTTACACCTGTTCTAGCAATTTCTTTCAAACCGTATGGACGAAGTAATTCAATTAACGCTTCTACTTTCTCCTGGGTACCTGTTACTTGCACCACTATGGAATCCTTCCCAACATCTATTACAGCGGCTCGGAACGGTTCAATTAAACTATATAATTCTGCTCTTGTTACACTTGAGGTTGCCACTTTAATAAGCGCAAGTTCTCTAGCAATCATTGCTTCTTCTGTAATATCAGATACTTTTAGGACATCGATTTGCTTATGCAGTTGTTTAATTAACTGTTCAACCTGCTGTTCACTTTCAACATGTACAACAATCGTCATCCTTGAAATATCCGACGATTCCGTATGCCCTACTGAAATACTTTCAATATTAAAATGTCTACGTGTCATAACGCCTGTAATTCGATTTAACACACCGCTTTGATTTCGAACTGTCGCTGTAACAATTCTCTTCACCTTTTCTCCACTCCCTCCATTTGGTGAACCCCTTTTCCTGGAGCAACCATCGGCATAACCTTTTCAGATTGAAGTACGCGGCAATCAATTACGACTGGCTCTTGTAACTCAATCACATGTTGTAATTGCTTCTTTGCAAGAAGTGGATCATCAATACGAACACCTTTTATGCCATACGCATTCGCAAGAGCAACAAAATCTGGTTGACATGGCAATAAGGAATGTGAATATCTTTGATTATAAAATTCATCTTGCCATTGTCTTACCATTCCTAAAGCTTCATTATTTAAAATAAACACTTTAACTGGTAAAGAATGTTCTTTTAATACACTTAGTTCTTGCAGGGTCATTTGAAATCCCGCATCACCGACAATGGCAATAACTAATTCCTCTGGCTTTGCAATTTGTGCACCAATTGCTGCTGGAAATCCGAAGCCCATTGTTCCTAAGCCTCCAGAAGTTACCCATTTATCTGGATTTTTCAGCGGATAATATTGAGCTGCCCACATTTGATGTTGCCCAACATCTGTCGTTACAATCGCTTCTCCCTTCGTAATTTCATATAACATATCAATTGCGTATTGAGGCTTAATACTTTCAGAGCTTCGTTTATAAGAGAATGGATACTGTTCTTTTCTACTCTTTAATAAAGTGATCCATTCATGATGATTTTCTTTCCTTCCTTCCGGTTGAAGTAATACTTCCAACGCTTGCTTAGCACTTGCAACAATAGGAATTTCAGTCGGCACATTTTTTCCGATTTCTGCTGGATCAATATCGATATGCGCAACAGTCGCCCCTTTAGCAAAATAAGCTAAATTTCCAGTAAGACGATCGTCAAATCTTGCTCCTATATTTATAAGTAGATCACATTCATATAACGCCATATTAGCCGTGTAAGAACCGTGCATTCCTCCCATCCCAAGAAATAATTTATCATCTGGTGGAAAACCACCAAGACCAAGTAATGTATGCACAACAGGGATTTCATATTTACGAGCAAATCTTGTTAATTCTTTCGATGCCTTTGCATGTAATACACCTGCTCCAGCTAAAATCAACGGTTTTTTTGAAGTCGCAATCGCTTGTAATAATTTGTTTATTTGTAGTAGATTCGGTTCGTAATTAGGCTGGTATCCTGGTAAATCCATTTGTACATCACTACATCGCTCGCCTTTCTCTACTACCATATCTTTCGGAAGGTCAATTACGACTGGGCCTGGCCTTCCTGTTCTAGCGATATGAAATGCTTCTTTAATAATTCGGGGTAAATCCGATGCTTTTCGTACTTGATAATTATGTTTTGTCACCGGCATCGTAAGCCCCATAATATCAGCTTCTTGGAAAGCATCACTCCCGATTAACGTCGTTGCTACTTGCCCTGTAAATACAACAAGTGGCAATGAATCAATCATCGCGTCAGCTAGACCAGTAATAACATTTGTAGCACCAGGCCCGCTTGTTGCAATGACAACTCCTGGATTTCCTGTAATTCTTGCATATCCTTCAGCCGCATGAATTGCACCTTGTTCATGCCGCGTTAAAATATGCGGAATCTCACAATCATAAAGCGCATCATATAGAGGTAAAACAGCACCACCCGGATAACCGAAAATCACTTCTACCCTTTCCTTTTCTAGCGCTTCTAACAATAGCTGTGCACCAGTTGCCAGTTTCTCTTCTGTTTTTGAAGACATTTTTCTTATAAGCCCCCTTTTTATACCCTTTATAAAATAAAAAAATCCTACGTCCACACTCCAGCTATGTGCTGAAGGGACGAAAGATTTCGCGGTACCACCCTTCTTTGCAAGAATACTCTTGCCTCAGTGACTCGGGATGAGTCTAGCTAATAACGGAGCTACCGTCTAAGCCTAGACAAATGCTTCAGCTTAGCACTCAAGGGCGATGTTCGTCGACGTGAACCATCGGTTTTCAGCAACCACCGACTCTCTGTGAGGCTTCACAATCAACTACTCCTCCCTATCAACGTTTTATCATGTCATAAAGGATTATTATCCAACTTTATTTTCTTCGTAAATTTTCTCACCATCTTTTACAACTAATTTACGAAATTCTTCTAATAGACGATTCGTATGTGGACCTGTTTTTCCTAAACCAATCGTTCTACCATCTACTGTCGTAACAGCAATGACTTCAGCAGCTGTTCCTGTTAAAAACACTTCATCAGCTACATATACATCGTGCCTTGTAAATAATTCTTCTCTTACGTCATATCCAAGCTTTTCACCGATTTCTAAAATCGCATTTCTTGTAATACCTTCTAACGCCCCAGCAGAACTTGGCGGTGTAATTAATTTATTTCCTTTTACAATAAATACGTTATCTCCAGAGCCTTCAGCTACATACCCTTGATCATTTAGCATAAGTGCTTCTTGTACTCCAGCTAATTTCGCTTCAATGCGAACTAAAATATTATTTAAGTAATTTAAAGATTTTACTTGAGGCGACAAAACATCTGGGCGATTACGACGCGTTGCAACTGTTATAATTGGAATCCCTTTTTCATAATATTCTTGTGGGAATAAAGATAGTTGTTCTGCAATTACTACTACATTTGGTTTCGGACAAGAATCGGGATCTAATCCAAGATTCCCTGGTCCTCTTGACACGACTAGGCGGATATATCCATTAGATAGTTTATTATGTCGAATCGTTTCAACAACGATCTTCGTTGCTTCTTCTAACGTATATGGAATTTCTAACATGATGGATTTCGCTGATTCATATAATCGGACAAGATGCTCTCTCAAACGGAAAACATTACCGCTATACACCCTAATCCCTTCGAACACTCCATCGCCATATAAATAGCCATGATCATATACTGAAACTTTTGCTTCGTCTTTTGGAACAAATTCTCCATTTAAGAAAATCCATTGCTCGTTCACTGGAAAGCGCCCCCTATGTTCTATGAGTTTTTTATTGTTTCCTAGTTTACTCTCCTTTCTAAATAAATCAAGTGAATTTTTAGAAAATTTTTAATTTTTAATCGTACGTACATCTTTATTTATATTGATTTAACAACATTGTTAACGTTTACAAAAAGTCAAAAAATTTTTTTCGCCAATTTCTACTAAAAAAAATATTTGTTTAAAAGAAGGATTTTTGTCAATTGATACGAATCTATTGTATTCAATAAACGGACGTCCGTTTTTATAAATTTGGGAATATACAACGACTTTTGCTGAAAAAGGGGGAAAATAATAAAAATAACGCTGTCTAAAAATAACATTCATATTTTTCATTTCGTAATCATAATCCTATTTTTAAAAAACAATTTGTCAAAATGAAGGAGGAAATCAATATGGCGTGTGTACAAATTAAAGGAACGAGACAAGAGGTAGTAGAAATGCTTCAACTATTTGACCTAATGGATACGAAAGGTTTTTGTAAATTCGATAATTACGTTGAAGTAGAACCACATAGCAAGAAACATAACAACTATACAGCTTCAATCGACATTCATTCAAATACTTCTTCCGCCCAAGATACTTTAAACGATCAATTCGTAAGTCAAATGCTTACTGGTGTATATAACGACTAAACAAATATTCTCTTCCTACCATCTTTCATAAATATATGCTATGAACTTGAGCATACTAGCAACTAGATGGTAGGAGGTGAAAATTATGGCTAGAATTGGTGTTGAGAACTCTTTAACTGATGTTCAACAAGCCCTTCAGCAACAAGGGCATGAAGTGGTTTCACTTAACTCTGAAAGTGATGCACAAGGTTGTGATTGTTGTGTTGTAACTGGGCAAGATTCTAATATAATGGGCATTGCAGATACATCGATAAAAGGATCTGTAATTACAGCACATGGTTTAACAACAGATGAAATTTGTCAGCAAGTTGAAAACCGCGCTTAATCATTTTTATCACATGATTTGTGAGCTAACATTTAACGGGAATGGTCTCACTGATTATAGTTTCAATTTATCTATAGAAAGAGGGCTCCTTTTCAAAAGGAGCCCTCTTTTTTATATTCACCTAACGGGAAAGTAACATATACTGGATGAAAGCCCTACCTCTCTCTCACCATTACGGTTCCACTGACCGCTCCTTGATTCACTAGTATACATATAAAGCTTACATATACAATTTATAGGGTTTGTTCACAAAAGTTGTTGGTAAGACTACCCGATCTTTCGCAAACTTTTCGTATTATATTCATAAGATTTATTTACTTTACACTAGCTTTAACCGAGACACGAATTAAAATTTTAACACCAATACAATAACTTGTCAACATTTTTTACAAATTAAAAACAGACATTAACGGTTTGTCTGTTTTAGAATGGAGCTTTTTCTTTTATTACATATACAACAAAACCGCTTACTAACATAAATAAGCCAACTACTAAGTTTTTGATATTAATCATAAATTCCTCTCCCTTATTCCACACATCATATATATTTACAGTTCAATTATTCCGATCATCCTAAAGCGCACTTTTTCTAATATATCATAATTCCTAAAAAATGCAAGTTCACTTGTGGCGACCATTTACAAATTTATCTACAGTGCTTGGTACAGTATTTAAAGCTTTTTCAATTAAATGTGTACTACTATTGAGATGCAATACTTGCACACCGTTAGAACCAACTACTAAAAAAGCAACTGGGCTAATAGAAACCCCAGCCCCGCTTCCGCCTCCGAATGGATGACTTTGCTTGTTCTCTTTATGCTGTCCTTGTCCGTTATTATGTTTTTCGGAAATAAAATCACCTTTAAAGTCACTTCCGCCGGCACCAAAACCGAAAGCCACTTGAGACACTGTTAATACTACATTTCCGTCAGCTGTTGAAACTGGACTTCCAACAATCGTATTTACATCTACCATCTCTTTTAAATTTGTCATCGCTGTTTTCATTAAATTTTCAATTGGATGTTCCATTATGTATTGCACCCTTTCCTCATTATTCTTTTTTATACTTTCCAAAATAGAGGAAGTCATACTTAGTTTTCCTATTTTGAAAAAACATTTTTACTTTCCAATTGGATATTACTCCCTGTACAGGTTCAGATAAAGTGAAACTTTAATTAGTGGGGGGTTTGTTCATCCCCCACTGATTATTAGCCTTTACCAATCGGGCGTTTACGCGCAGCAGGGCTCCCACCTAACTTCTTCGCTCCAGCCGAATTTTGAGGCGGAAGTCTTACCGCTCGCAAATAGCGGGATAAAAACAGTAAAGAGAAACATACTATTATTGAACCTTGTTATGAAAGGAGTCCTTACTTTGACTGAGAAATTTGATGAATATAAAAAAAGAGATCGAATAGATAGTGATTATAGTGACTATAAAGAAGAATACGCAGCTGAAGTTGCACCACAGCGTATTGACTATGATGATAAAGATAATGATGATGTAAGATCATCTGCAGCTGGATCGACTGCTGGTTTTATCGCTCTTGCTTTAGCAATTTTATCGCTATTCACATTCCCAACACTGTTTGGTCTTGTGTCTGTTTTACTCGGTATTTACGCATATAATCGTGGGGCTACTGTAACTGGCGGTATCGCTGCCATTGTAGGTGGTATCGCTGCACTCATTGCGATTTTATTCCGAGTGGCGCTTATCGGGTTATTGTTCTCTCTTTTTTAAAAAGAAAAAGGTATCTCGCTTTATGCGGGATACCTTATCCTGTAAATACATCTTCTGATGGATATTTAATTTTTTGTTTCGCTGGTCGTGCCAAAGAGAAAACAAGTGTTAGCGGTCCGATTAATCCACAAAACATAACAAACATAATAATACATTTTCCAAATGCCGATAGCTTCGCAGTAATCCCCATTGTTAACCCTACTGTGCCAAACGCTGAAATTGTTTCAAATAATAACTGAATAAAACTGAAGTCTTCTGTAAGCATTAATACAAATACCGCTGTAAAAATAAGTATTTGACTAGCAACGACAATTGCTAACGCTCTCGTTACTGTCGACATTTTAATCGTACGATGAAATAAAATAAAATCCTCTTTCTTTCTAAAGAAAGAAAGAACTGATGTAATTAAAATAACGAATGTCGTTAACTTAATTCCACCACCTGTCGATACACTTCCTGCACCAATAAACATTAATATCATCGTAAATAATATCGATGACTCTTCCATTCCGCCATAATCTATCGTGTTAAAACCGGCTGTACGAGGTGTAATTCCTTGGAAGAACGAAGCCCATAACTTTTCATTTAAAGATAGTTGTCCCAAAGTCTTCACATTATTATATTCCAATACGAAAATCACAATCATTGCAATAATGTTAAGTGCTATCGTTCCAACAATCATGATTTTGGAGTGAAGCGATAATTTTCGGAAGCTGCGGCTATACCATATATCAATTAATACCGTAAACCCTAGCCCTCCTATTACAATTAAAGAACAAATCCCAATATTAATAATAGGATCTCCTACGTATCTTGTTAAATTATCTGGCCAAAGCGCAAAACCGGCATTATTATATGACGCAATAACGTGAAAAATACTATAGTATAAACCTTTTCCAAATCCAAACTCTGGAATAAAGCGAATCGATAAAAATATAACTCCAATTAGCTCAATACAAATAGAAAAAATAAAAACTCGTTTCACTAATTTCACAAGACCACCAATATTTGTTTGATTAAATGCTTCTCCAATTAATAATCGGTGACGTAAACCAATTTTTTTACCTAATACCCAAACAATTAAAATGGCTATCGTCATAAGACCGAGACCACCTGTTTGAATTAAAAACATAATAACAATTTCACCAAACATCGTAAATGTACTTGCAGTATCTACAACGCCTAAACCCGTTACAGTCGCTGCCGACGTAGCTGTGAAGAAAGCATCTACCCAACTAATATGTACTTTCGTTGCAAACGGTAACTTTAATAACAATCCTCCGACCACAATTAAACAAAAAAAGCCTAATGCTAAAATTTGTGGTGGATTTAATCGTATAAAACGATTATACAACCCTTGTTTTTTTGCTACTTCCATATCACTAACTCCCTTTATCAAGTGAAGCTTTTACCCCTCATAAATAAAGACTCTTTAAGAGCCCACAAGTAGCGGGATAACCCTTATATTCTCATAATATAGTTGAGCATAATCCTTTTTTTCATAGATTTCAACTTTTATTTATATTCAGATTCCTATTATTTTACAAAAGAATATTTTCTATTATATCTCCACTTATACTATAACTCTTACACCAACAACTATTTTACCCCTTTTTCAAATTCCCATATCTTTCACGCCAAGTTCACACGAGGGTCACATCTTCCTTTTATAGTATACGTATCGGAGCTGTTCCTCCCTAATTTATAAGACATTCCCCAGTGTCTTGAACAGCTTTCCATCCCTAATTAAATTGACATAAATTGTCCCCTTCCTTGGCCATCCTATATGTGATGGTCTTATTTTTTTATTCTCTCTTTCTTCTTACTTAAAACTCCCTCTCTCTTTCACTCTATGTACACACCCTGGTCACATCTATCTTTTATAGTATATGTATCGAAGCTGTTCCTCCCTAATTTATAAGACATTCCCCAGTGTCTTTGAATAGCTTCCATCCCTAATTAAATTGACATAAATTGTCCCCTTCCCTAGGCCATCTCATATGCGATGGTCTTATTTTTTTATTCTCTCTACCTTCTTACTTAAAACTCCCTCTCTCTTTCACTCTATGTTCACACCCTGGTCACATCTTCCTTTTATAGTATATGTATCGAAGTTGTTCCTCCCTAATTTATAAGACATTCCCCAGTGTCTTGAACAACTTCCATCCCTAATTAAATTGACATAAATTGTCCCCTTCCCTAGACCATCATATGCGATGGTCTATTTTGTTTTCTAAATAGATCATCTAACTTTTTTGCTTATTTTAGTAAAAGCAATCTATATTTAAATAGATATTTTTATACAAAATATTCAGAAAATACTGTCGAAACAGGTAGTTTTTCGGTACAATTAATTTAGAAAGTAATTTCACAAAAATAAGGGGGGGGTTTTATTGAAACAAACAAAAGCAATCTTAATTGCATTATTTCTCGGTTTAGTTGTCGGACTCACTTTAAATTTAGCTGCACCATCCATTTTTGAACCATTAAATCAATATGTGTTCAATCCACTTGGTCAATTGTTTATTCGTCTCATTAAAATGCTAGTTGTTCCTGTTGTATTCATTTCTATCGTGCTTGGGGCTGCTGGGCTTGGAGACCCGAAGCAACTTGGAAGAATCGGCTTAAAATCAATTTCATTCTTTCTTGTAACTACAGCCATTGCGATCTCTATTGCAGTTACATTTGCACTTATCATCAAACCAGGATCTGGCGGTAACTTTAAAACAGACGGGCTTAAGTATGAAGGTGCAAAAACTGAAACATCTTTCATCGACACAATACTTAACATCGTGCCAGATAACCCAGCAAAAGCGATGGCTGATGGTAACATGTTACAAATCATTGTCTTTGCCGCATTAATCGGACTCGGTTTAGCTGTTTTAGGAAAACGAGTTCAAGGTATCCATTCATTACTTGAACAGGGCAACGAATTAATGATGTATCTTGTTAATCTCGTTATGAAATTAGCTCCAATCGGAACATTTGGATTACTCGCTTCATCCGTTGGTAAAATGGGTCTTGCAGGCGTCGCTGCGATGTTCAAGTATATGATTGTCGTTATGTTGGTACTCATTATTCACGGTGTCTTCGTATACGGCGGCTTATTAAAGGTATTGGCAAAAGAAAGTATTATTCGTTTCTTTAAACATTTCGGACCGGTAATGGCAATTGGATTTAGTACATCTAGCTCTAATGCATCTCTTCCATTTGCTATGAAAACCGCACAAGAAAAACTTGGAGTTCCAAAAGCGATAAGCTCTTTTGTACAACCACTAGGTGCAACGATTAATATGGATGGCACTGCCATTATGCAAGGTGTGGCAACTGTATTTATCGCTCAAGTGTACGGAGTTGAACTTACATTAGCACAATTAGCCATGGTCGTATTAACTGCCGTACTAGCTAGTATTGGCACTGCTGGTGTACCAGGTGTTGGACTTGTAATGCTTACGATGGTTTTAAATCAAGTAAACCTACCAGTAGAAGGTATTGCTTTAATTATCGGTATTGATCGCATCCTAGATATGTCTAGAACAGCTGTAAATATTTCCGGTGATGCAATTTGCGCAATGATTGTCGCAAAATCAGAAGAAAAATATAATACAGACCAATCGGCAGCATCTTAAATCAAAAAAGGAGTGAATTATTTCACTCCTTTTTTGATTTGCTTCCTTTTTTCGAACGATATTCTTTTCCTTTGTTATCATTACCTGTTTCAAATTCAGTACTAAACTCCTGCTGGAATTGCCCTGATTTCGGTGAACCTTGATTTCCGCTACCTTTACTACCATTACGATTCGTCATATTTCTGCCCCCTTCCTTTACTAGTAGTATGGTACATATTTTCTTTTTTATAATCTTTTACATACGAAAGAAGACCTTCCCTATATAAGGAAGGCCTTCTTCGCCATTACGTAAGCGTTTTCTTACTTTTAATTATTTAAATAAGTTTTTTAGAAATAGATATCATTACATTCATTTCGTCTTCTGAAAGTGCAGAGAATCTTTCTTGTAAATATTTCTTTTTCTCACCTTCCATTTTCGCCACTAAATCTTTCCCTTGTTCTGTAATCTCTAAATATACAACTCGGCGATCTGACGTAGAACGTGAACGAGTGACAAAACCTTTATTAATTAATTTTTCTGTAACGGCTGTAATATGACTATTTGACACATTTAACTCATTCGCTACACGTGATACCATTTCTTTATTCGTGCGATTCAATATTCTAAGGACGATGAACTCATTCCACGGTATGTAACCACCAAATATTTTTCCAATATCATTACGCAACGTGCGAAACATAGCAAACACATTTGTCGATAGTTCTTCCATTAATTGCTCTCGATTTTGAGACAACTTTGACAGCCCCTTTTATTTCATTTAGTTAAATAAAAACCTTATTAATAATTTTACATGAAATCTTACTTTTTGTCACCTTATTTTCCCATAATTCGTAGTTTTTTAATAGATATTTCATGGTACAATGAAATTGATTTTCCAGAAAAAGGAGTTGAGGTAATGAGTGAAGAAGACAAACTTTCTAATCTCAGTCTAAAAGATAAGACTATTATTATTAGTGTTGTTATTCTTATTCTCATTATATTCTTTGCATTTATATTCTTTGTATATGTAGGAATCTTTCAAATTACAGGTATAGAATATTCATCAAGAACAGCTCTACTACTCTTTTTTTTACTTATTCTTTTATTAGATGGTATTACATATTTTATATTCATTTTCTTTAAAGTGCTCCTACATCCAATGATGACAAGTATGCCCAATTGGCTCTCAATTTCTCTTCTCTCCATAATTGAAATTACGTTAGATTGGTTTGTCATACATACCGCCGACGACTGGATAGAGAGTGTACAAATGTACAACATAGCTGAATTATGTGTCGCACTATTCCTTTACACACTAAATAAATTATTTAGTGATAAGAAAGAGTAAGAATACAAGCTTTTCTATATAAAAATTGGTACAATAAAAACAAATCATACTAAAGAGGTGTTACTTATGAACTTACTACAATGGGCTGATAAAGGCATGTCCTTTGATACATATGTGAATGAAATGAAAGTAAATCAATACGAGCTACTACACATTTACAATAACTTTTTAATTCCAAATGAATTACTTCCAGTTTTAGAAGAACGTCAAAATGATGGCTGGCGCGTTATCGTATTAACAGCTGACTGGTGCGGCGACGCTCTTTTATGTGTACCTGTTATGAAACGAATTTCTGAAGTTGCAAATATTGATATGAAATTATTAATTCGTGATGAAAACTTAGAATTAATGGATCAATATTTAACAAATGGAACAGCACGTGCCATTCCAATCTTTATTTTCATTGATAAAGACGGAAATGAACAAGCCGTTTGGGGACCACGCGCTCCAAAAGTACAAGAATTAGTAACTTCAATGCGCGCTACACTGCCTGAAAAAGAAGATCCAACTTTCGAGGAAAAACAAAAAGAAATGTACGCTAATTTCCGTGCTACATTAGCTGATGATACTTCTCTTTGGGAGCATGTTATGGAAAGCATGATTGAAAAAGTAGTAAAATAAAAAAACATGCCGAATTCGGCATGTTTTTTTATTAAACAAAATTATAATCCTTTTTTCTGAGAATATACCGCATCTACGCACTCTGCTAAACGTTCCATTTCACCCATGTATATTCCACGTGTCATCCACCCAGTCAACTTGTACATAATCTTATATAAAAAATTCTTCGGTTCAAATTCTACGATTAAAGTAAGCGATGTACCTTCTTCATCCTCTTCTAACATATAAGTTGCAGCTGTATAACCTTGCTTCATCTCACATCCAACTGAAACGATATACGGTTCATCATACTCTAAAATTTCCGCCTCAAATTCATATATTTTCTTCCCCATCTTTTGCACAGATATATATTTGTCACCTTCACGAGGGTTTTCAACATCTATATTTGAAGGATACCTATTTTCTACCATAAAGGTACTCCATTCTAGTATTTTCTCGTCATTGTGTACATAATCAAATACAACATCAATTGGTGCTGGAATTACTATTTCTATTGCAAAACTCACTAAATTGCCCCTCTCAAATACCCTATCGCTTTTCTTAAAATTATTATAATGAAATCATTATGACATATTTCACATGGTGAAATACAAGTAATTGAAGGTAAAAGTTTCATTTTTCTCTCGCTATAAAAAAATCCCCTATAGAATAGACTTTTTTTCAAATGTCTATTCTATAGAGGATTGCTGACAATTTATTCTTACATAATGAAGAAATAGAATACCGCAGCCAAAACGAAACGGTAATAAGCGAACGGTGTTAGTTTTACACGAGCTAATAATTTTAAGAATGAAACGATTGCAAGCAACGCAACAACAAATGCTGTAATAAATCCAGTTGCAAATAACGTTATATCAGCCGAGCTTAATATATCCCAGCTTTTAATTAAATCTAAGCCACTTGCAGCTACCATCATTGGCACCGCTAAAATGAACGTATATTCAGCTGCCGCTGTATGCGAAACGCGAGCTAACAAACCACCACTTATTGTCGATCCAGAACGAGAAAATCCTGGCCAAAGTGCTAAACATTGGAACATTCCAATTGTAAATGCTTGCTTATATGTGATTTCATCTAACGTTCTTGCTGTACTTGGTTTTGAAAACTTCTCAGCAACAATCATTAAAATACCACCAGCTACTAAGCTAATAACAACCGGTCCTGGACCGAATAAAACTTCTTTAATTGTACTATGGAATAATACGCCAAGAATTCCGGCAGGGATCATCCCGATAATAATATGTAATAAATTTAACGATGGTCCATCTGTTACTTTCCCTATTCCAACTAATGACCATAAACGCTTCCAAAATATAACAACAACTGCTAAAATCGATCCCAACTGAATAACAACTTCGAAAACTTTTGCTCTATCGTCTTCAAATCCAATTAAGTGTCCTGTTAAAATCATATGTCCTGTTGATGATACTGGTAAAAACTCTGTTAAACCTTCAACAGCACCCATGATTAATCCAATTAACCAATCAGCCACAAGTAGTGCCTCCTTAATAACGAATATGTAATTTTTTCACACCTTATCATAATACCTTATCCTTTTTCAAAGTGCATCCTTTTTTTATTGATTTCATCTGTTGTATACGCTTATTTCTTTTCTATTTTTTGATTAAATTGTATGATAATAAGAGTTTGTTTTTTACGTTGAAAGGGGATTTTATGAAAGAAACTACTTCATTCTCACAAAAGTTAAAGCAATTTTTATTACTCTTTTTCCCAATTTTTGTAACGCAAATGTCATTATTTGCGATGAGCTTTTTTGATACGACAATGTCAGGACATGCAAGTCCTATTGATTTAGCGGGGGTTGCTATCGGAACAAGTATATGGCTTCCCGTTAGTACCGGCTTAACCGGAATTTTAATGGCTACTACTCCTATTGTTGCACAGCTCGTTGGATCAAAGAAAAAGGAGGACGTTCCCCACATTGTCATACAAGCAGTATATTTAGCAATTTGTGCTAGTTTCGTTGTTATCCTTATCGGATTCTTCGCTGTTTCACCTATTTTAAATGGCATGCAATTAGAAGAACCTGTGGAACGTATTGCAGCACAATTTTTAAGTATTATCGCGATTGGAATTATCCCTTTATTTACTTACACCGTCTTACGTGGATTTATTGATGCATTAGGAAAAACTCGAACAACGATGATTATCACATTACTATCATTACCAATTAACGTAGTATTAAATTACTTATTAATTTTTGGTCACTTTGGTTTTCCAAAACTCGGTGGTGTTGGTGCGGCAATCGCTTCTGCAGCAACATATTGGTGTATTTTAATTATTACAGTCATTATTATTCGTACGAAAGAGCCTTTCGCTTCTTTCAATATCTTTAAACAGTTATACCGCCCTTCCTTTACGAGCTGGAAGGAATTCCTGAAGCTTGGCGTCCCTATCGGATTTGCTATCTTTTTTGAGACGAGTATTTTCGCTGCAGTAACACTTATGATGAGTAATTTTAGTACGACAACAATAGCAGCACATCAAGCAGCTATGAACTTTGCTTCCTTGTTATATATGACTCCTTTAAGCTTAGCGATGGCAATGACGATAGCCGTTGGATTTGAAGTTGGAGCAAAACGATACAATAATGCGAAACAATATGGATTTATCGGAATTGGATTAGCTCTTGCTTTCGCTCTTTTATATTCAATCCTTCTTTATTTCTTTGATGATGAAATTGCTTCTATTTATACGACAAATGCAAATGTCCACCATTTAGCAAAAGAATTTCTTATCTTCGCGATTTTATTTCAAATTTCAGATGCGATTGCAACTCCAGTACAAGGAGCACTTCGTGGTTATAAAGATGTAAATGTTGCCTTAATTATGACATTGATCGCCTATTGGGTAATCGGTCTACCTCTTGGCTACATATTAGCAACTTATACTGATTGGGCCGCAAAAGGGTATTGGATCGGCCTTATTATCGGTCTAGCATTTGGAGCCATCTTCCTGCTTATCCGTCTCTTTCAAGTTCAGAGAAAATATACAACGCAAAACAGCCGCTAATGATATAGCGGCTGTTTTCTTCGTGCAT
>NZ_MAOC01000077.1 GCF_001884135.1 Bacillus nitratireducens
ATTTTTTCTTGTAACGTGTAACATAATGAAAAAGAAAGGTGGATACATATGGACGAAAAACAAAAGAAACAATCATTTGATGAAGAATTCGCCCCTGAAATTTCACCTGGATATCGGCAAGATGTACATAAGCCACCTAAATATAAAAACACTTCTTTTTTAATGGGCATTACCATTTTTGCTGCTGTGTTACTCGTACTCATCATTTTCGTTTATTTTTAATGGAAGGCGGTCTATTATATGAAGAAACAAGATTCTAATCGTTCAAAAAGAACTGTTAAAACAGAAAAAGGATATGCAGGGGATTCTGTTCATACACTTAAACAAGTTGAGCAAGGAAACTTATACATTGCTCAAAAAGAACTTGGGCAACAGAATGAAAATCTTTAAAGTCCCTCTTCTACTAGAGGGTTTTTTATTGTACATACTGCTTGTGCTCCAACACCATAAATATATTATTAACCTTTACAATTTTCATATCATAATTTCATTTCACTTCTCTTACCATTTTCAGTATCAGCAACGTACGCTACAGCATGATAGCGAAAACTCTCATCCGTCATTTCACGTATCTCCTCGTTTGTAAATTTACACTCTAAATTCCGAAAACGATTTGGATAATAATTTTTCATTAATTGTTCATGCCCTCTATTTATAAATAGCTCTTCGCTTTTTATCTTCACATCTTCTTTATTATCAAACTCAAACACTGATAGTTGCGCTGTCACAAAGTGTTCTCCTATCATTTTCACTTCTTTATCAGTTAAAATTTCTATACCCTTGTTCTTTATTTCCTGATTTAACTCGTACTGATCTATCGGTTTAAAGGTAGCAAAAACTGTCTCTTTATATGACCAAAACAAACCAAAAGCGATACATATAGAAATGATTAACATTCTTTTCTTCGTAATACACACCAACCTTCCTTCAAATTACAATTATAGATCACCACAAAGAAAGAAGATTCTGATATTATAAAGTGGAATAATTTAACTTTCAATTAGAAATGAGGAGTGACTATGAATTATTACAAGCAATATATAAAACAAGCCCTGCCTGACCTTTCTATACATTCATATAAGCAAAATGAAGAAGGCTGGGATAATATAGCGGTTATTATAAATGACGATCTACTCTTTCGTTTCCCGCGAAGACTTGAATATGCAAACCGAATTCCGTTAGAAAAAGAACTATGCACCATTATTTCTCATTCATTACAAAGAATCGAAATTCCTAAGTATCACCTATTGTATAAGAATGATTGTGATACTGTTCCATTTTGTAGCTATTATCCTCTCATTCATGGTAAACCGTTAAAAACTGAAATAGTTGCCAAGTTAGAGAAAAAAGAACTTGAAGTAATTATTACACAGTTAGCCACTTTCCTTGCGACTTTACATAGTATTCCTTTAAAACGTGTTGAAACGCTGGGATTCCCTATCGAAAAAACACTTACCTACTGGAAAGAGCTACAAACAAAATTAAATCAATATCTTACTAACAGTTTTACTTCATTACAGAAATCAGCGTTAAATTGTTTATTCGAAAACTTCTTTGCCGATATAGCTAAATCTACCTTTCAAAATACAATCATTCACGCTGACTTTACACATCATCACATCTTATTTGACAGCCGAAACAAAACCATTTCAGGAGTTATCGATTTCGGTGATGCTCAAATTGGCGATCCTGCTTTTGATTTTGCTGGACTATATTATGATTTCGGACGTGAATTTACTACATCTGTATACGAACAATACAGTACACTTAGTTCTCATCCTGATCCATTACTCATTCACCGCGTCACTAGTTTTTATCAATACAGCCCTTTACTACATAACCTTATTTATAACATTGAGACAAATAACGAAATAGAATTAAATGCGAGTGTAAAACAACTGAAAGCGATATTACAGGGCCGAGATTAAATTCTCTCCCTATATTCTTTCTCCTCATACATCATTAACTTTTTATCCATTTCAACAATGACTTTATACAATTGAAACGCTTGTAAAATTTGCAGTTGAATCCCAAAAGGAGCATTCTGTTCTTTTAACCATTGAAATACTTTCGTTTCATCTTTCATTGATTATTCCTCCCTTTATTAATCTGCTACAAATATACGGTAAATGATGAAAAGCTTTTCATGTCAATAACAAACAAGGATGCAAATTTGCATCCTTTAATGTACGATATTTTTCTTCTGCTTCGCTTCTTTCTTTACTTCTTCCCTTTGGCATTCACTACGAAACGCACAACTCATACACTCAGAACGAAAATGACGCTCTGTATAGTGCTCAGGTTGCTGCAACATTTCTTTCATTCTAGATAAATCAGCCATTCCAGTTATAATATCTTCCTGTTTTGGAATGTACTCATACTTAGTTCCTTCTATTAAATTAATAACTTCAATTTTTCCTGGAAGAATGCCGAAAGCTTTATAGCTGAATACTGTCATTAACTTTTGACAAAGAGCAAGCATTTCCTCATCCGCATCGACAACATACTTTTTAATTACAAACGACTCAGTACTCCACTCACCAACTTCTAATGTCAATGACATGTGGACACCTAACTCTTCCATATATGTTTGAAATTTTTCATATAAAAATAACGGCGGTGTCTGACTATCATCTCTTTCAACAAACTGTAATAAGTGATCCGTTAACTTCGCTAACACAATATAATACTCCGTCTTTGAAGCAAACATATTAATCCTTACCTTTTTCCAATACTTTTCTATTAATATTAAAAGTACGATTTTCGTTTGTTGGCCCGCAGGTAGTGTGTAATATTCATTAATAATTCGATTCACAATCATTTGTGCGATTTGTTGCCATTCAAATGAAGAAGGTTCTCTTCTTTTTATATGACGGAAATAAAATTTATGCGGACAACGCATAAAATCATACAAATGATAATCTGTCATCGTTTTGATTGCGATTTTCTCATGCACTTGCTCTTCATCTCCCTTCTGCCATTAAGAAAGGTGTTTTACAAATTCAGCTCCAAACTGTAAACATTTTTCTACATCTTCATCTTCTGGCGTTAATTCTACTTTTAGTCCTTCTAACACAACTGCAGCTCCGCGCTCTTGTAGCTTTTCTATTAAAATGTCAACCGCCACGCCGTATTTCGGATAAGCCGAATCACATGACCCGAATACTGCGGCTTTTTTCCCATTTAAATCAATAGAATCCATTGCGTCATAAAAATCTAAGAAATCATCAGGAAGGTCACCATCTCCCCAAGTATAAGCACCTAAAATAATTCCATCATACTGTTCTAGTATAGAAGCTTCTGGTGAATCCATAATATCGATAACTTCAATTTCATTTTCTGTTTCACGAATTGCACCCGCAATATGATCAGCCATTTCCTCTGTATTTCCACTCATACTTGCAAAAATCATTACTAACTTACTCAACTGAATCTCTCCTTTTACCTTGTATCTCTTTTTCTGTTGGAAGCGGACTCTTCTCATCTACATATTCAGAACGAATTACATTTCGTTGCCATTCCATATGCTGATCAACATCTTTATTTTTATCTTTTAATCCCCTCCGCAGAAGGTGAAATTTTTTTCTCATTAACATGTCTCATCCATCCTATTGATAATAATTATCAATTTCAACTACCCTTAGATTAATTGACAGTGATTATCAATGTCAATAACTATTTTAAAAAAAATGATGAAAATGTACAAGCTTGTCCGTTAGCTATTCATATACTATAAATGAGCATAGTTCTTTCTCAGCCCTCTCTGACGGAAAGAAATAAAAGCAACTGCGATAGAGCGCAGTTGCCTTTTTTTATACTTTTCTATGATTTTAGTAGTCTTATCGCTGTCTCTAAAAATAATTCCACTCCATAAATTAAAGCTGATTCATCTACATCAAATTTCGGATGATGATGCGGATAACAAGTATCTACCTTTTCATTCCCCGTCCCCAATTTAATGAAGCAACCCGGTGCCTTTCTTAAATATGCTGAAAAATCTTCTCCTCCCATAGAAGGTTCAAGCTTCACAACACGCTCATTCCCAAACAAATATAGTGCACTTTCTTCTACTACTTTCGTAATATATTCATCATTAATAACCGGATCATATCCGTATCGATACGTATATGTATACTTTCCTCCATGTGCCTTTGTAATTCCTTTCACGATTTGCTCAATTTTCTCTTCTGCTTCTATTCTTAACGCTTGATTAAAAGAACGCACAGTTCCCATTAAAGTTGCTGCATTAGGAATAATATTATCAGCCATTCCCCCATGAAACTGCGTAACTGAAACAACTCTTTGCATGAAAGCACTTGTATTTCTTGATACGATATGTTGTAAATTTGTAATAATCTGCGCTCCGATAGCAATAGGATCTATCGTTTCTTCTGGCCTCGCCGCATGCCCTCCTTTCCCTTGAATTTCAACTGTAAATACGTCTGGTGCCGCCATCATCGGCCCATACGCAATTCCGATTTTCCCGCTCTCGAGTCCTGACATAACATGTAAACCTATTACATAATCAACACCATCCATCACACCTGCCTCAACCATTTCTTGTCCCCCGCCGGGATACACCTCTTCTGCATGCTGAAAGAAGAGACGAATCTCACCTACAAAACCTTCCTTTATATTTGATAGCACCTCTGCTGTACTTAACAAAATAGCTGCATGAGCATCATGTCCACATGCATGCATCATTCCTTTATTCACAGACGTATAAGATTTTCTTGTCTCCTCTTGAATTGGTAAAGCATCTATATCAGCTCGAATCGCAACTACCTTCCCTTGTCCCGTCCCTCTTTTAATTGCTAGTACACTATATTCCGTCGGTCTCGTTACTTCTAAAGAAGAAAATGAGCATAATGTTTCATATATAAATTGTGAAGTTTCTTTTTCATGAAATGATAATTCCGGATATTTATGAAAATGCTGTCTCCATTTAATAATGTTTTCTTCTGAAATAAGATCCTTCCACATCCTCTTCATCAGAAATTCCTCCTCTTATGAAACTTTAACAATTCATGCATTAACTATGAAGAAACTCAAACAAATATTACATTTCTATACATTCTCCCAGACCACTTTTATACATTCACACAATCCACTTCCTATTTACATGTCAAACTCGTTACAAATTCATGCTGAATGTAATATAATTGCTAAGTTAGGGATTTTCTTTTTTAGTATTTAGTGCTAATATCAGAAAAGAGCCTTTTGTCTTATTTTTACCTAAAATGTGGAATTTTGTTTTTTTCACAATAATGTAGGACATGATACCTACAAAGAGCTATTATTTCATTAAGAGAGGGAAAGACATGGAAAGATTAAAAGAGATATGGTCTCGACCACTCACACAATGGGTTGCAAAGACGGTTTATTACCTTGCAATTTTATTTGCATTACTTTGGTTGTATGGATTCCATGATACAAACACAAGTACATTTATTTACAATGAATTCTAGGGTGGGAACGTTATGAAGTTATTAGAACAAATTGAAAAGTGGGCTGCAGAAACGCCTGATCAAACCGCTTTTGTTTGGCGAGATGCGAAAATTACGTACAAACAATTAAAGGAAGATTCTGATGCGTTAGCACATTGGATTTCTTCTGAGTATCCAGATGATCGTTCACCAATCATGGTGTATGGACATATGCAACCTGAAATGATTATTAACTTTTTAGGATGTGTAAAAGCTGGACATGCTTACATTCCTGTAGATTTATCTATCCCAGCTGATCGTGTACAACGTATCGCTGAAAATTCTGGTGCGAAATTACTTTTATCAGGAACAGCAGTAACTGTAACTGATTTACCAGTTCGCATCGTAAGTGAAGACAACTTAAAAGATATTTTCTTTACTCATAAAGGGAACATTCCAAATCCTGAACATGCGGTAAAAGGTGATGAGAACTTCTACATTATTTACACATCAGGAAGTACAGGTAATCCGAAAGGGGTTCAGATTACTTATAACTGCCTTGTTAGCTTTACAAAATGGGCTGTAGAAGATTTCAACTTACAAACAGGGCAAGTATTCTTAAACCAAGCACCTTTCTCATTCGATTTATCTGTAATGGATATTTACCCATCATTAGTAACAGGTGGTACACTTTGGGCAATCGATAAAGATATGATTGCACGTCCAAAAGACTTGTTTGCTTCTTTAGAGCAATCGGATATACAAGTATGGACTTCGACACCATCTTTCGCAGAAATGTGTTTAATGGAAGCATCTTTCTCTGAGAGTATGCTACCAAACATGAAAACATTCTTATTCTGCGGTGAAGTATTACCGAATGAAGTGGCTAGAAAATTAATTGAGCGTTTCCCGAAAGCTACAATTATGAATACGTATGGTCCAACAGAAGCTACTGTCGCTGTAACAGGTATTCACGTTACAGAAGAAGTGCTTGATCAATACAAATCACTTCCAGTTGGCTACTGTAAATCAGACTGTCGCCTTCTTATTATGAAAGAAGGTGGCACGATTGCACCTGATGGTGAAAAAGGTGAAATCGTAATTGTCGGTCCAAGCGTAAGCGTTGGATATTTAGGAAGCCCTGAATTAACAGAAAAAGCATTTACTATTATTGACGGTGAGCGCGCCTATAAAACAGGCGATGCTGGCTATGTTGAAAATGGTCTTCTATTCTATAATGGTCGTCTTGATTTCCAAATTAAGCTTCATGGTTATCGAATGGAATTAGAAGAAATTGAGCATCATCTTCGTGCGTGTTCTTACGTAGAAGGAGCAGTTATTGTTCCAATTAAAAAAGGTGAAAAATACGATTATTTATTAGCGGTTGTTGTTCCTGGTGAGCATTCATTTGAAAAAGAATTCAAATTAACATCTGCAATCAAAAAAGAACTCAATGAGCGTTTACCAAACTACATGATTCCACGTAAATTCATGTATCAATCTTCTATTCCAATGACACCAAATGGAAAGGTAGATCGCAAAAAATTATTGAGTGAGGTTACAGCATGACCGCGTATGGATCATTTTATTTTTTCGCTATAGTGGGCATTTTATTAATACCTACTATCATAGCTGGATTAAAAGGTAAAATGTTGCGTAAATATAATGCCTTTTTAACATTATTAATGCTTGTTATTATCTTCTCTGATAAACCAAAGCAAGCAATAATGTTAGCCGCATTTATTATTTGGCAATATGCCCTTATTAAAGGCTATTTATTATTAAGAAAACAAAATAATAGTACATCTAGGTTTTATATAGCTGTTATTTTATCGATTTTACCGCTTATTTTGGCAAAAGTCGCACCGTTTGTACCTGAGCTAAAGTTTGTCGTATTTTTAGGAATGTCCTATGTAACATTTAGAGCAGTACAAATGGTATTTGAAGTTCGTGATAATTTAATTAAAGAGCTTTCCTTCTTTAATTTTTGGGAATTCGTTTTATTCTTCCCGGCTATCTCAACAGGACCTATCGATCGTTACCGCAGATTCCAAAAAGATATTCAAAAGCCACCTAGTGCAGAAGAATATCAAAACTTACTATATACAGGGCTAAACCGTATTTTCCAAGGTTTCTTGTATAAATTTATTATTGCTTACTTAATAAAGCAATATTTTATGGATCCGGCATTCGCTCAACAAGATACAATCCTATCAAATATGATTTACATGTATAGCTATAGCTTATATTTATTCTTTGACTTTGCTGGTTATAGCTCATTTGTAATTGGTGTAAGTTATATGATGGGAATTAAAACTCCAGAAAACTTTAATAAACCATTTATTAGTCGTAATATTAAAGACTTCTGGAACCGTTGGCACATGAGTTTATCATTCTGGTTCCGTGACTTTATTTACATGCGTTTCGTCTTTTTTGCAACGAAGAAAAAGCTAATTAAAAACCGTTACACAATTTCGTATATCGGTGCATTTTTAAACTTTTTCATCATGGGAATATGGCATATTACTGGTGAGCATGTGTATCAATACATTATTTATGGTCTTTATCACGCTGCCTTGTTTATCTTGTTCGATATTTTCGAACGAAAAAACAAGAAGCATAAGTTTTGGCCAAATAATAAATTTACGCATGTCCTTGCAATTGTAATTACGTTCCACGTTGTATGTTTCGGTTTCCTAATCTTCTCTGGACACCTTAACAGATACTTTTAATGCACCCTTCTTATTCCATTAAGAAGTTGCACATATAATATATTCGGATATAAAGGAGATTTTAAAAATGGCAGAATTCAAAGAGCAAGTATTAGATATTTTAGAAGAAGTATGTGAAAACGATATTGTGAAAGAAAACTTAGATGTTCAATTATTCGAAGAAGGTATTCTTGATTCTTTCGCTGTAGTATCTTTATTAGTTGAATTCCAAGAGCGTTTAGATATTGAAGTGTCTATTTCTGATTTTGACCGTGATGAGTGGGCTACACCAAATATGGTTATTAAGAAGTTGGAAGAAATCCGATGAACAAAGCAAAATTTGGTCCGATGCTTTTAGCATTGGCCCTTTTTGCTGTATTCTTACTTATTCCGACGCGCTTCCTACTTCCACTTTTAAGTGATGAGAAAGTAGAACAAGCTGCGACTTCTTTAAAAGAAGAAAAGATTCAAAGTATGATTTTACAGCAAAAGATGTTAGCAGATCCGAAATATATTCCGATGTACGGTTCATCGGAATTCGCACGTATGGATGCTTTCCATCCATCAAATTATTTCAAAGTAAAGCCTGAAGGGTTCACACCATTCCTTCTTGGACGCGGCGGAACACAAGACCTTGTACACGTATTAAACTTTGCATCTACAATGGATCAATTGAAAGACAAGAAAATGGTATTCGTTCTTTCTCCGCAATGGTTTGTGCCACAAGGTATTGATGAAACACACTTTGCACCTAACTTTTCAAAACAACAAGGCTATCACTTGCTTTTCAATGATGACTTAAAGCCTGAGATGAAAAAACAAATTGCAAAACGTTTACTAAACTTTGAGATCGTTAAGAAAGAAACTTTACTTAAAGTTTCGCTTGAAGGTATCGTTTATGATGATACAAAGCATAAAGTAAAAGCACTTGCTGCTAAACCTTTCGCTTATATTTATCGTAACATTTTAGATCGTAAAGATTTATTTACAGCAATGTTTGATATTAAACCGCATAAAGAAAAACTTGACCCTTCATTAAA
This sequence comes from Bacillus nitratireducens, assembly GCF_001884135.1. Taxonomy (GTDB): domain Bacteria; phylum Bacillota; class Bacilli; order Bacillales; family Bacillaceae_G; genus Bacillus_A; species Bacillus_A nitratireducens. The sequence goes on from NZ_MAOC01000077.1 coordinate 9,178, forward strand.
ACAAATGAACTGGGAAGAGGCTCGTAAACATGCAGATCAAACGGGCGCAGTAGAATCTGGATCGAACGAATATGGTATCGAAGATGATTACTTCAATAGCAAAATTAAGAAGAAATTAAAGCAACGTGAAGGTTACTTAAAAAATGATGCTTATGACCAATCACCAGAGTATGAAGATTTACAAATTGTACTTGATTTATTAAAACAATCTGGTGCAAAACCACTCTTCATTTCTGTTCCTGTAAAAGGTCCTTGGTATGATTACGCTGGCTTCCCGAAAGAAAAACGCGAATTATACTACAATAAAGTTCATGAACAAATTAAGAAAGCTGGCTACCCAATTGCTGACTTCTCAAATCATGAATATGATAAGTACTTCTTAAAAGATCATATGCACTTAGGTTGGAAGGGCTGGGTTTACATCGACGAGGCCATCCAACAATTTTATAAAGCAAACTAATGAAAAGACCGCTTGAATTATTCAAGTGGTCTTTTTCTATATACATTTTGTAATTGTTCAATTACGTTCTCCGCTTCATTCATGACACGTTTCACTACGTGCTGAGCTGGCTCTATTCGTGCTAATGATGATGCTTGTCCCGCCCAAAGCGACATGTACTCTTCCTTATTTTGCTTCGCTGCTTCTTGGCGTATTTTAGAAGTTAATACATTTTGTACTGGATACATTGGGAGCTCTTCTTCTTTTTCTTCATGTCTCTCTATAAATTCATTACGAATACCCCGTGCATATTTCCCGGAAAACGCACGGGTTACAGTTGTACTCGTATCTGTACTTTGTAATACGGCCTCTTTATATGCATCATGTGTAATACTTTCTTCACTCGTTAAAAAGGCTGATCCCATTTGAACAGCTTCTGCCCCTAACGCAAATGCCGCAACAAGCCCTTGCCCATTCATTACACCACCTGCTGCAACAATCGGGATATGAGGTACCGCTGCTACTAATTGCGGAATTAGCGCAAACGTACCAATCATAGATTCACGCTCTTTCCCAATAAACGTCCCTCTATGCCCTCCTGCCTCGCTACCTTGCCCGACGATAATATCAACCCCTAACGCGGCAAGTACTTTCGCTTCTGCTACATGGGTAGCTGTTCCGATAACTTTTATCCCTCTTTTTTTTAATTCATCTATTTCTTCTTTTTCTAATGTTTGAAATGCAAAACTAACGACCGGTACTTTTTCCTCTAATAATACTTGTAATTGCGCTTTATAGCTTTTCGGCAGCTTTAGTACCTGCTCTCCCTCTATACCTAGTTCTCTATTCACCGCTTCCAGTAATACGTTCGCCTCTTTTACCTTTTCTTCTTCTATCTTTACCTCTTTTGTTACAAGTAAATTAACACCAAATGGTTTATCTGTTAACTCCCTTATCTTATAAATAGCTTCACGAATTTGTTCTGGGCTCATATAGCCAGCTCCAAGCGTACCTAACCCTCCGCCATTACTTACAGCGGCAACGAGATCTGGCGTTGTAATGGCACCTGCCATCCCCGCTTGTATGATAGGATTTTTCACTTGTAATATTTCTGTAACTCGGCTTGTAAACATCATTTTCCCTCCTACTTTCCTTATACCTTCTTTATATGACATACTTTCCCCTTCTTTTACAAGGATTGAACCATCGCTACGCGAATATATTGAAAGAGAAGGAGGGAATACAATGATTTATCCAAATGCATTAAAACAAGGTGACACTGTAATGGTTATCGCTCCATCAGGCCCACCAACACCCGAAAATGTTTTAAAGGGCGTGAACGTATTAAAAGAGATGGGATTATCCGTAATAATTGGAAAGAGTGTTTATGGAAAATATGGATATTTAGCTGGAAGTGATCAAGTTCGTCTTGATGATATACATGAAGCATTTACAAATACTGAGGTCAAAGCCGTCTTTTGTGCACGGGGTGGTTACGGAAGCGCTCGCCTTCTCCCTTACATTCAATATGAAATTATTCAACAGAATCCAAAGATTTTTTGGGGATATAGCGATATTACGGCTTTGCATACCGCCTTTTCACGTTATGCGGAGCTGGTTACTTTTCATGGTCCAATGATTGAAGAATTAGGCAAAGGTATAGATTCTCTCTCTTTATCTTCTTTCAATCAACTTTTCCATCCGTATTCATCTATCTTATATGCATCAGAATGTATCGTACCTAACTCTCCATGTACAGTTACAGGCACATTAGTTGGAGGGAATTTAACTGTATTAACAAGTATAATTGGCTCGCCCTATGAGATAAATACGGCAAATAAACTTTTATTGCTTGAAGATATTGGTGAAGAACCATACCGCATTGACCGGATGTTAAATCAACTACTTTTATCTGGACAGTTTAATGAATGCAGTGGCGTTATTTTTACAAGTTGTCACGACTGCACCCCTTCTAAACCATCCCAATCATTGCAAACAATATTATATGAGTATTTCACACCATATAATATACCTGTGCTATTCGGTTTACCAATTGGACATATAAACCCAAATATCGGTATTCCCCTCGGAGCTACAGCAACAATAAATACAAATAACAAAACTGTTTCTATTTCTACTGGTATAGCCACTCCATGTTCAAATTAAAAAGGAAAAGCTACTAAGCTTTTCCTTTTACTTATAATAATTAAAGATTCGTCCAGATGAGATATCTGCGATTTCTTCTGGAATAAATGTTTTACTCATATCTGTTCCAACATTTAATACAGCTGTCGCATCCTTCTCGATGCTACCAAATAATTCTTTTCCACGTATCGTAATAAGGGGTGTCCCTTCTGGCAACACATCTTTTACAAATTCCAATTGCGTAAAGAATGGAACGATCCATCTATCCTCTCCTTGGAAATGACGTAAACGAAGTGTCCCTTCTGTTGCTCCGTCCTCTGCTTCTAATGAACCAGCAACATAAAAATCAGTTGTTAAGAGCAATTCATAAAATTCCTTTTGCTTTTGTTTATCATCCCCTGCTAAAACGAGTACCTCTTCTATTTTTTTCACTGGAATTTTCTTCATATGATGACACCCCTATTTTCAAAATGATTATACTTAGATTATACGAAATATTCTTATTTTTTTCTACATAATTCCACAATTATTTTCTTAAAATAATTTCAAAGCCTCTTCAGTCGTAACGATTTTAGCAAATTCATCATGTAAGTTTACAAGTGCCATATTGTGAATGTCCTCTGCACTATACTCTATCCCGTCCAGACCTTTACGATTGAATGTAGCCGTCGTATCGCTCACTACATACGTTGTAAATCCTAAATTACCTGCCATCCGTGTTGTAGTCTCCACACAATGATTTGTTGTTAATCCTACAATCACTACAGTATTACATTTTTGCTCTCTTAATTGTTCTTCTAAATTTGTCCCAATGAACGCGCTATTAACGGATTTCCGGATTATTATTTCATCTGGCATTGGTTGCACTTCTTCTTTAAAGTTTACCGTTTCCACATATTGATAAAACATCGACTGGACATTTTCTTTATTTACATGTTGAATATGAAAAACTGGCAGTTTCCTTTTTCTCCATTCCTCTAACAAACTTTTCATATTTTCTTCCGCAAAAAAATTATTCCCCGTGCCCCAGTACGGCGAGTTGAATGCTTCTTGTACATCAATGATTATAAGTGCTACTTGATTAAGCATACTATCCTCCTATTTAATTGGGCTGTAATTGAAACAGAAAACCAAGTTGCTGCGACGCAGTAATAAAACAAATATACGCGCAAAGCTCTACAATTTCTTTTTCCGTCCAATATTGTTTTAAGACATGAAACATATTATCATCTATCGCCTTTCGATCATGAACAAATGTATGCGCAAAAGTAACTGCTACACTCATTTCTTCTACCTTTTGCATATCATCAGGTCTTCCCTTTGCCATACAGTACGGACATTCATTCCCATACGCTAATGTTCGTCTCACTTGCTCCTTCAACTCTGCTGAAAGAGTTCCTTTATTGTACATTGTATCCTCTAACTCACTCCACGAATGTAATATATCCGGATTATGACCTAATAACTTTTGAAACTTTGTATCTCCTACATTTGATAATGAAATCCTCTCCATCATTTCCCCTCCTATTTCCTTCTGTTTTATTGTAAAATAAATAAAGTTCACTTTACATTTCATATGAATCTTAATTTATATTTTTCCTTTACAAAAAATATCATTTTACTGGAGGTTTATTTACAAATGCAACTAGACCGTGTTGATCGAAAAATTTTAAATGAATTATATAATGATAGTCGTCTTTCCATGCGCGAATTAGCAAAGCGAGTAAACTTATCCGCTCCGTCTACCACAGAACGTGTTCGTAAACTCGAAAGTGAAGGCGTTATTCAAAAATATACAATCGATATCGATTATAAGAAAGCAGGACTTGTTTTAGACTGTATTTTAGAAATCACTTTAAAAAATGGTGATACAACACGTATGCAACAGTTTATTCAGTCTTATCCATCTGCAAGTTTTTGTTACCGAGTAACAGGAAGCTTATGCTATATTGTAAAAATTTCTGTTCCTTCACTCGTAGAACTTGAAGAATTTATTAATGATGTTTCTTCATATGCAACGACAGTTTCTCATATCGTATTATCAGAAGTAGCTCTTACTCCGGACATTGAACATATCTTCCCAGAAGATTAATTTATTTTTATTCATAAAATATTGAAAAACCCCTTACAATAAGAATAAAAATAATATATTATGTATTAAAATACATAAAGTTCGAGAAAGGGGCTTTACATTGAAAATCTGGTTTTATGAAAAAACGGCACAATTAGATGACTTGCTTGGTATTTGGGACAATGTTCCGACCATCCCTCGAATTGGTGAAAAAGTTGAACTTCTAAAAACAGTTCGGATCGTTACAGATATTAAATATGTAAAGAACGGTAATAATTTTCGTGTAGAGATTATTACAAATTAAAAAGTAGCTCTTTAGGAGCTACTTTTTAATTATCTATTATACGCTTTCTTTATAACAATTTTATCTTCTTCTACAGAAACTGTTACATAATCATTTTCTTCTAACCGAAGCTTATTTACAGCTTCATCAGGCAGTTCTACAGCCATCAATCTATCTGTTACTATCACTTGGCTATATATTTCATTTTCTTCTGATGTATTCTCTACTTTTTCTTCATTTATGAAACGAAGCGGTGGCACACCTACTTCTTTTACCGTACGCCATTGTTTCCAAATGTAAGGGATTAACCAAAGTAATCCAACAATCACAAGTCCAATGCCAATCCATAAATTACTTTGTGCCTGCAATTCCGCAATTGAGATTGTGTCACTTCCATCTCCACTTGCCAATTGCATACTCGTTGCAATCAAATTATTTAAAGCATGCACAGCAATATTCGTCCATATACTTCTTGTCTTTATGTATAGAAGGCACATAATAACACCGAACATGAAAGCACCGATAACATCAAAATGTCCTAGTCCAAAAATAAGAGAGGATATAATAACCGCTCGTTTAATCCCCCATTTGTATGCCATTCGTTGTAAGAAAAACCCTCTAAAAATAACCTCTTCCATTATTGGGGCTAATACACATGCTGAAATGAAAGTAAATATAGTCATATATATGTTACTCGTATTAATTACATTTCCATCTTCTAACATAGTAACTAAGAAATTAGGTACAGTATGTGCTAAAATATAAAATTGAATTTGGGATATACCGACTGAAAAAATCATTCCCATTATCGTTGCTAATACAATTAACCCCCAATGTAAACGTCCCGGTTTATCAAAAAAACTTTTAAAAACAACATTATTTTTACTTGTTTTTAAATATAGCCACAATAGTGGAAATACGAAAAATATTGATATTTGTGACATGAACTCTATCGTATTGTCAGAAACACCAGATAAACTTAATGGAATCATTGTTAGGAACATCCCTATAATCATCCATCCAAAAAAACTACGTAACCTTATACGTGAAAATGCATATTGCATATTAAACACCTCCAACGATAGTAAAAATAAAGTGAAACTTTAATCAGTAGGGGTGTTCTTCATCTCCCACTGATTATCAGCCCTCACCAATCGGGCTTTTACGAGCAGTTGATCCCCCACCTAACTTCTTTTCTTTCGCTGAATTTTGAGGTGAGGATCTTACTGCCCACAAATAGCGGGATAAATGGTCGGATAACTAAATTATAATATGAATATAGTTGAAAATCTTCCTATTTTTCTCAAATGTTTTCAAACAACATATCTCTTAAAATATATAGTACATTTTATTTAAAATACCGTATTACTGTTCTTCCAGTTGAAATCTAGGAGAACGTTATGTAATAAAAATCCCCGTTTTTACAAGCGGGGATTTCTTTTATTATAATACGTCACGTTTTTGGAATAATACACTTGATGCTACAAGTAATACAGCAAAGTATGCAACTACAAGTAATAATGAGGTTGTAAACGTAAATTCTGTAAATGGTGGTTCTGCTCCGCCACTTACTAATTTATTGCTATCGTAAACACTTAAATTCAAATGGAAAAACACTACAAATTTTGCTACACCTTTTGCAAACATCATCAGTACCATATTAATTGGTCCTTGTAAAAAGAAGAGGAACATCGTAATAATCAATGGTAATACAGACTTTCTAAATACGTTTGCTAAGAAAAATGCAAGCGTCGCAAAGAAGAACGGTGAAAGTACTTGATATAAAGTAGATTTCATTACGATTCCTAACGTTAATTCTGTTTTACTACCATCCTTTACAATTCCGCCAATAATCATTGCAATTAACGTGCTAGCAAATATGATAAATACTATAGTAAGTAACACTGTAATATATTTAGAGAATAAAACGGTAATTCTTTTTCTTGGACGGATTAATAACTGCTTAATTGTACCTTTTTGGAACTCATCAGTAATCATACGTGAAGCAATCGTAATTCCAAAAATTGTTGCAAATAAAGTAATTAAACCAATCTCTGAACTTGCAAAATCTAAATATGATCCTTTAAATTCACTTCCGTCTCCCCACTTCAGCATCGCTAAAACTCCCAAAATCTCCAATACTGCAATGGCACCAATTAAAATATACATACCTTTTTTCGCATGCAACTTTAAAAATTCATTTTGAATTAATTTAAACATTACGCTTTCACTCCCCCTGTAATTGCTAAGAACTCATCCTCTAATGTTTTATTTTGAACGGTAACTCCGTATACAAGCACATCGTCATTCACAAGTTTCTTTACAAGTTGTGGAATTTCTTCTTTCGTTACAGATACTGCAATTACATTTCCTTTTGCCTTACCTTTAATGATTTCATTTGCTTTCTGTACTTGATCTACTTCAAACGCTACAACTACTTTCTCATCATGTTTCGCTTGTTCATGTAAGTTGTACTCTTGTACAAACTCACCCTGCTTAATAATAACGACGCGATCACACATTAATTCAATTTCACTTAATAAGTGACTTGATACGATTACGGCAATATTCTCTTCTTTCGCTAAACGTTGTAAATAATCACGAATTTGACGAATACCAGCTGGATCTAATCCATTTGTCGGCTCATCTAAAATTAAGATTTTCGGCTGATGAAGTAATGCCTGTGCAATTCCTAAACGTTGTTTCATACCAAGTGAATATGTTTTCACCTTTTTATGAATCGCATGCTCTAAGTCAACAAGCTTTACAATTTCAGCAATGCGCTCTTTACTAATTGGTGTAATTGCCATGTTTGCAAAATGCTTTAAGTTTTGCATTCCAGTCATATAATCATATAGCTCGGGATTTTCTACAATTGCTCCAATTTGCTCTAACGCCTTTTCACGCTCCGTACGAATGCTATGACCACAAATTGTAATATCGCCTTCTGTCATAGAAATAAGACCTGTCATCATACGAATTGTCGTCGTCTTACCACTACCGTTCGGTCCAAGGAACCCGTATACTTCTCCTTCTCGAACCTCAAACGATAGGCCGCGAATGATTTCTGCCTTACCAATCTTTTTTCGAACATTTTCTAATTTCACTACTACGTTTCCCAATGCTGATTCCTCCTTTAGACTTCTAACTTTTTGTCGATTATGCGACCTGTTATATAAACAAGTAAAACAAATATACCGATTGAAAAAGCAATACTATATAAATTCATAAGTTTTTCTTGATAGAGCAACACATTTGCTTCTGATGATTCATCTATATATACTAACTTTGTTATTAAAGGCGCAGTAGGTGCAAGACCACCCAACATTCCATATATAGTACCTAATAATTTTGTTACTAGTAAAAATAAGAAAAATACAATTGGATATTTTAACTTCTTCTTTTTCAAAGAAAACACTTTAACGCTAGCTACTACAAAAAGCAATACAAGTAATATACTAGATAAATTAAATACATATACAATAGTACTAAATAAGTGCCCTAATGGATTTAATCCACTTTGGGTAAATAACACTTCATAGAGCTCTGTACCCTTTATTATTTTCATAGAAATACTATATAAAAAAATAGAACCTATTACTTCAAAAATAAGTAAACTAATTGTAGTATATAACAATATTGCTAAAACAATCTTTTTACCTGATGTCGGCGTTAATCGAAATAATGTACTTTCAGTCATTTTTCCAAATGCAGACATCGCCTGAATAAATATCAATGCTATAAAAATTATATATACTAAGATAACTAAGGAAACTATAATTATTTGCCTTATTTCTCCTGATTCTTGCTTAATATAATTTCCCAAACTTACGAAAGCTACAGCTACAACGAATATAAATGATAACAATGAAATAATAATTTGCTTTTTATTTACATTGTACATATATATTAAGCTCGACTTCATCTACTAAACACCTCCTTAAACACCTCCGTGACAGCTTTCCCTCTCTGAAAACGTAACTCTTCTACATTTTCATACAATACAATTTCCCCATCTTTTAAAAAGATTACTTCATCAAAAATATTTTCAACTTCATTTATTAAGTGAGTCGAGATTAGTATCGTACAATCTTCTCTATAAAATTGTAGAATGAGATCTAATACGTGTTCTCTAGAAACAAGATCAATCCCGCCAAGTGGTTCATCTAGTACATATAACTTCGCTTTTCGAGAAAACGTTAAAATAATTTGAAGCTTTTCTACCATCCCTTTTGATAATGCTATAATTTTTTCTTCTAACGGTATTTTAAATTCCGCAATTGTATCGACTGCTTTTTGAATATCGAAGTCTTTATAAAAATCTCGATAGAAAAATAGGGCATCTTTTACAGTCATCCAATCATCAAAGCCTGGCTTATCAGACATAAATGAAACGATTTCTTTCGTCTCTAACCCTACTTTTTTACCGTTAATTACTATGCTGCCTTCAGAAGGGTGCTGCAATCCTGCAATCATTTTTAATAACGTCGTTTTCCCGCTTCCGTTATCTCCAACAAGCCCAACGATTTTTCCTTCTGTAATCTCTATGTTTAACTCACGGATCACTGCTTTTAATCCGTACCGCTTCCATACGTTTTCTATTTTTAATAACTCTGTCATTCGCTCTCCTCCCTTTTCTCATGTAATGAAGAACGAAGGATTGTAAGAATTTCTTCTTCTGAAAAACCTAAATTGTCCATTCCATCTATAAAAGAATGAAGTAATTCTCTCGCCATATCTTTTCGCAGCTCCATAATTTTCTCCTCTTCATTCGTTACATATCGTCCCATTCCTCTACGTGTTACAACAACTCCATCCCGCTCTAACTCTTGAAATGTACGTTGAATCGTATTTGGATTTACTTGTAATTCACTCGCTAATTCACGTACAGAGGGAATTTTATCGCCAGGCAATAAATGACCCGTTACAATTTCTTTCTTTATGTATTCCATTACTTGAATGTAAATTGGTGTATTTGGAGAAAACTCGATTTTCATTTCTCCCCTCCTGTCTTAGTGTGTTAGTTAAATAGTACACTAAGACAAATTACATGTAAATACTTAAAACAAAAAATGTAATAAAAAGGCAGTGTAACTTTTCGTTACACTGCCTTCCTGTAATACAATATAAGTAAATCTATTCTAATTATAGTTTCAATCGTTTGAATTCACATATAATCTTATGCGAAATTTATTTTACTTTTACTTGAGTTAGCACAGATTTAAACGTATTAATAACTGTATCTACTTCTTCATAGCTAATTGTAAGGGATGGTTCAATACGAATTGTTTTTGAGTTAATTAATGTTCCCGCAACAAGAATACCTTGATCAAACATCGCCTTTGACACTTCATAACCAATCTCGTCTTTATGGAATTCAATCCCAATCATTAAACCTTGACCACGAATTTCAAAGATTTTATCTTCGTGCCCTTCTGCTGCTTGTTTCAATCCATTTAAGAAATACTCCCCAACTTCCATCGCTCGTTCCGGTAATTTCTCTTCCAATAATACATGGATTGTTGCAATTGCAGCAGCACATGCAAGAGGATTCCCGCCAAACGTTGTTGTATGCATAAATGGATTTTCAAACCAACTTTGGAATACTTTTTCTTTCGCAACAATAGCCCCCGCTGGCATTACACCTCCACCAAACGCTTTCGCAAGACAAATAATATCCGGCACAACATCATATAAATCTGCTGCAAACATTTTTCCTGTACGGCCCATTCCAGTTTGCACTTCATCAAAAATAAGGAGCGAATCAAACTCATCACAAAGCTCTCGCACTTGTTTCAAATAATTTTCTGGAGGTAAAATAATGCCGCCCTCCCCTTGAATTGGCTCTAAAATAACTGCTGCAACATCTTCTCCCACTAATGCACATGTCTCAAATGTTTTTCTCATCATATCAATATCGCCAAATGGAACATGACGGAAACCCGGAATTAATGGTAAGAATGGCTTACGGAACATTCCTTTTGCCGTCCCAGATAAAGCACCAAGGCTCTTCCCATGGAAAGCACGAGTTGTAGAAATAAAAGTTGTTCGTTCACTATACATTTTTGCTAGTTTTAATGCTGCCTCTACGCTTTCTGTTCCACTATTTGTGAAGAAGGCATATTTCAAATCACCAGGTGTAATATCCGCTAAAATCTTTGCAAGAATTGCTCGAAGTGGATCTAGTAAATCCTGACTGTGCAATGCTTGACGCTTTAATTGATCTGTTACAGCTTTGACTACTTTCGGATTACGGTGACCAACATTATAAATTCCGAATCCACCTAAACAGTCAATGTATTTTTTACCATTAATATCCATGAAACAAGATCCTTCATCAGACCATTCTACTGCTGCAAATTGTCCATCTTTTGTTACTGTTTTTCTATAAGCAAGAAAACCAGGGTTCACATGCTCTCTAAATCCGTCTACTGTTTCTTTTTGAATCCAATTTGCCTCTTCTTCAGATACTTTTTCTTTTTCAATTAACTGTAGTACTTTCGTAATATACTCATTTACATTTGATTCTTTCTCATTCAATTTATTTTTCACGTTCGTTTCCATCTAATTCACCTCTACATTTTTTTTATTTGCAAACCAACCAATAGGTTCTACTTCTAGATTTATATTAATCTGCTTAATTTCTTGAAATTCTTCTAAACCAAATGTTCCTAGACTACGACCTATACCACTTTGCTTATATCCACCCCAAGGCGCCTCATTGTATGTTGGATGATAGCTATTAATCCAAGTAATGCCTGCACGAAGCTTGCGAATTACGCGCATTGCTTTTGCACCATCAACCGTAAATACCCCTCCAGCTAAGCCATAATCCGTACCGTTTGCTAACTCAATTGCTTCCTGTTCAGTTTTAAACTTTTGAATTACTACAACAGGACCGAAGATTTCTTCCTGGACAATGCGCATATCAGGTTTTACATTGACAAAGACTGTTGGTTCAATAAAGAAACCATCACCTTTTCCATCCTCCATTATTCGTCTACCTCCGCAAGCAACGTTTGCACCTTCGTCTTTTCCAATTTCAATATAACGTAATACTTTTTCCATATGTTCTTGACTTACAAGTGGCCCCATTTCTGATTCCGGTTTATCACCAGGTCCAACGTTAATTTGCTGCGCTCTCTCTACAAAACTATTAACAAATCTATCATAAACGCTTTCCTCTACAAGAATTCTCGATCCTGCTGAACACACTTGTCCGCTACCTGCATAAATACCGAATAGAGCATAATCAATAGCAGTCTCAAAATCTGCATCTGCAAAAATAATATTTGGAGATTTCCCTCCAAGTTCTAACGAAATCTTTTTCATATTATCTGCCGCTGTTCTCATAATGTGCTTACCTGTTTTTGTTCCACCTGTAAAGGAAATCATATCCACTTTATGACTCGCTGCAATTTCATTCCCTACTATTGGACCGGCCCCCATTACCATATTGGCAACACCTTTTGGTAGCCCTACTTTTTCAAGAATTTCGAATAGCTTTGTTGCAGTTATTGGTGTCACTTCAGAAGGTTTAAACACAATTGTATTGCCAGCTGCTAAAGCAGGTGCAATTTTCCATACACTCATCAATAGCGGATAATTCCATGGAACAATTAATCCACAAACACCAACTGGCTCTCTTACTACCATGGCTTGCATCGGATCGGCTACATGATATGTTTGGCCATCTGGCTTTGTAATCAATCCGGCATAATAGCGAAAACAAGCCGCTGCATCTCCAATATCTCCTTCTGCCTCACGGTATGTTTTTCCATTATCCATTGTTTCAAGGTATACTAATTCTTCCATATTTTTATCAATTTCATCTGCTATTTTAAATAAATATGATGCTCTTTCAGCAGTGGATGTTTCTGACCAAATTCCGCTATCGAAAGCCGCTCTTGCCACTTCTATTGCGTATTTTGCGTCCTCAATCGTTCCTTCAGGTGCATATGCTATACCCTTGCCATTCGCAGGGTTAATAATCGTTCTTTTTTCTTGATTACTAGAGTCTCTCCATTCACCGTTTACATACATTTTTAAATCTAGCACTATATTGAATCCTCCTTTATCGATCGTTTATATATTTATAAGCAATTTCCATGCCAATATTTAAAATTCAAAAGAATCATACATAAAGTGAAACTTTAATCAGCCCTCACCAATCGGGCGTTTACAGGCAGCGGGGCTTCCAGCCTAACTTCTTTGCTCCACCTGAATTTTGAGGTGGGAGTTTTACTGCCCACAAATAGCGGGATAAACTGACTATTTTCTTAAAAACAACAAACATTTTATGCAGTTCCGCATACACTATTCCATTTTGCATAAAGTGAAACTTTAATCATTTCCGCTACCGCCTTCACCACTCGGGACTTGAATCCCAGAGCATATGTACATGCTGAGCGCACACAAAAAGGAGAAGTCTATGTGACCTTCTCCTTTTTTAGGAATATGAGATGATATCAGCCGCTATCTCTTTTTCACTAACAATCTTTTGATATTTACGACTCACTGAAGATTGGCTGATTCCAAGAGCTTTTGCAGCCTTAGTCGTTGTTTTATACTGCTTCATTGCAAGCAAAATCAATTGTTCTTCTACAGAATGTAGCGCTTCTTGTAATGGTAATACTCTTGTAATAACTGGTTTTGATTTATTAAAGTCATAACCGGGTGTTAAAAACTTACTAACAAACTCCGCTTCAATTACTAGATCATCTGCTGATACAACTAAACGTTCAATCATATTCTGTAATTCACGGACATTTCCTGGCCATGAATAGAACTCTAGTAAATTAAGTGCATCTGGAGTTAAATGATAATTTTTATTATATTTTTCATTTAACTGTTGTAAGAAATGAAAGGCAAGTACTGGAACATCTTCCATTCGCTCTCGTAAAGAAGGAACTCGCAGCGGAATTACATTGAGGCGATAAAATAAATCTTCACGGAATGTTCCAGATTCGACCATCTTTTCAAGGCTCTTATTTGTAGCAGCAATAATTTGTACATTTATTTTCATAGGTGTTGTACTTCCAATAGGAATTACTTCTTGTTCCTGCAGGACTCTAAGCAATTTTACTTGCAAATGTAAAGGCATTTCTCCAATTTCATCTAAAAATAAAATACCTTGATCAGCTCGCTTAAAATATCCTTCTTTTCCATTTTTATCGGCTCCTGTAAAAGCGCCTTTCGTATAACCAAATAATTCACTTTCTAACAAAGTTTCTGGAATTGCACCACAATTTAATTTTAAAAATGGCTTTGAAGATCTGTTTCCAAGTTGATGAATTGCCTGGGCAATTACTTCTTTTCCGACACCAGATTCTCCAGAAATAAGAACATTGGAAGAAAAATTTGCTATTTTTTTAGCTTGGTTAATTATTTGTTCCATTTTTGGACTACAGTAAATAAGCTTCTTAAGAAAACGATCTTTATTTTTAAAGTCATCTAACTCTTTCTTATATTGCTCTGATATCTTCTTTATTTCATGTAATTCCGTCTTCAATCTCGTTGCTTCAGTAATATCCCTTGAGGCAATAATAATACGATGAAGCTCTCCATTTTCATTAAATACAGGATTTCCAACTGCTAATATTTTTCTTCCGCTTTTTGTTTCTTGTACAACTGATACCTTTTTTTGTTTTTCCAACACTAATCGCGTAACCGATGGACTAAATAATCCTTTCTTTTCTAGGTCTAAAAGATTTTTTCCTAACAAGTCCTTCAAATTACTCCCCCAAAAATCATTGATAACAGTTTCACTATAACGAATTAATTCCCCTTTATGATTAACAACTAATATTTCATCATAAATGCTAGACAAAATTGCATGTAAATCTTTATTTAAATCCTTTATATATTCAATTTCCATCGCCATGTCCTCGACCATCGGCAAATCTTGCACAATAATAACCATTCCTTCAATACTTTGATCAAAGTTTGGAATCGGACTATAGTCAACTAATACACCCATCTCATTTGTGATTTGTAATTGATTCAAGATCGTTTTTCCCTTTGTAAATACGTTATTAATGTGTTCTCCATTAAAAATCAGTTCTGCTGGTACATTCATAACTTTTTCAGGAGTCGATTTAATCATCTTCAAACCAGATTCATTACAATTTACAATTTTCTTTTCTCGATCTACTACAAAAATCCCCATTGGAATAGACGTTAAAATAATTTTCAATATATCAACACTCTGATTTTCTTGTTTAAATAGTTCTGCAAAAACATCCTCTCTTCTTATATATCCTGTTAGCTCATCCATTTCATTTTTCACTATGGCAATCGGCGCCCCAATAATTTGAAAAAGAGCTGTTAAAGAAATATCTTTACTAAGATGACATATTGTATCTAGTGGAACAGCATTTGAAAGTAATAGCTTCGAAGTTAATCCTTTACTATTTGATAGCAGATCCTTCACATGAACGTATGCAAATAATTTCTCTCCTCTTTTTAAAAATAGAAAAGATTCTTTTATATTTTTAACATCTATATTCCATTCCTTTTCAGATTGATCGATAGGTAGAGAAACTATGGGTCTAATTTTTGTATGAGCGATGGAAAACATTCTGCTATTCCTCCTTTGAACTATTTAATTTGTATTGTATCATTAAATACAGATTTTTTTAATTAATCTGAAAATAAAACATTTCTTTCTTTATTAAAAAAAAAAAGGAAGATGGGTGCCTTCATCTTCCTCATAGTTCTATCATTAATCACTACCACTAACGAAAAGATCTTCTTGAATATAAGCTAATACCATACCTGGAATTACTTTATCTCCCGCTTCTACTTCTAAAGATTGAACTTCTCCACTACATCCCATCTTAATTACTTCCAGTTTACCATTCATATCTTTAATAGAGAATAATGGCTCCCATTCATAAATTCGAGAATCCTTATCGATAGACACTTTTTCAATTATTCCATAACACGGACTCGTAATAATATCATAATACATAATCAATCATCCCTTTCTTTTCTTCTATTAATATTGTTCTTCTAACCTTTGTGACTGAAGAATCATATAGAAAAAGCTTTGAAACTCTTCTATGTCCTCTACCTCAATCCCTAGCCTTGTTGCCCAATATTGTTCCTCTCCAATATCTTCTTGGCTTAATAAAACCATTCTCCCATTTTGAATTGAGGTAACCATTGCTTTTCCAAGAAACTGTTGCGAATACGTAACAGCTATATCGTAACGATGACTATTCGACACAATGCAGTAATAACCGATTTGTTGTCTCTCCACTTCTTCTAATAAAATATCCAGTTTCATTTTAGCCCTCCCTTTAGGTTAAAAATGCAACCAACCTCTTAGGCGTGATGCTTCTACAATCTTGCGAACCCCTTCCATATAAGCAGCAATTTTCATATTTACTCCAAAGCGTTTAGAAGTATCAAGTACGTTAGAAAAACTAGATGCAATTTTCTCCTTTAAACATTGATCAACATATTGCTCCGTCCAGTAATATCCTTGGTTATTTTGACACCATTCAAAATATGAAACAATCACGCCACCAGAGTTTGCTAAAATATCTGGAACAACCAAAATCCCCTTTTCTTCTAACATGGTTATCGCCTCTTTTGTTGTTGGTCCATTTGCAGCCTCAATGATAATCTTACATCCAAGCTTTCCTGCATTATGTTTTGTAATGACTCCTCCAATTGCCGCCGGAATGAGTACATCACATTCTTTTTCTAACAACTCCTGATTAGAAATTGTTTTATTAAAGAGATTCGATACTACACCGAAAGAATCTCTGTTTTCTAGTAAATAAGGAACATCTAGACCGTCTGGATTATAAATTCCTCCTATAGCATCTGATACCCCGACTACTTTCACACCAATATCATATAAATATTTCGCCAAATAACCTCCAACATTCCCGAACCCTTGAATAATAACTCGCATATTTTGTAGCGGAATTTGTTTTAACTCACTTACTAACTGAAGTGTATACAATACACCTTTAGAAGTTGCTGTTTCTCGCCCTTGTGATCCTCCTAGCATTAATGGCTTCCCGGTTATAAATCCTGGAGAGTCAAACTCCCTGATATGGTCATATTCATCTAGCATCCAAGCCATAATTTGCGCATTTGTATACATATCAGGTGCTGGAATATCTTTCGTCGGTCCCACAATTTGACTTACTGCTCTTACATACCCACGACTCAGTAACTCTAGTTCTCTAAAACTCAACTCCTGTGGATTACAAATAATCCCGCCCTTTGCGCCTCCATATGGCAGTCCTGTCACTCCACATTTCAAGCTCATCCAGCCAGCAAGTGCTTTTACTTCTTCTGCCGTAACATCTGGATGAAATCTAATACCACCTTTTGTTGGCCCTGCTGCGTCGTTATGCTGAGCGCGATACCCTTGAAATACCTTTGTTGTTCCATCATCCATGCGAACAGGAATGCTTACTTCTAAAAAACGCATCGGTTTTTTCAAAAATTCGAATACTTCGTCTGGATAACTTAAAAAATGAAGCGCCTCTTTTAATATAGCTTGAAATTCCTCTAAAGGATTTTCAACTTCAACTGTATTTGTATGTTTTTCTGATTGAATCGGCACGATAACACCCCTCTTTATATTTTTACTAATTGTACAAAGCAATAATCGTGCCAAGTGAAAATACTATGTTAATCCTATCTTGTTATCCTCCTACTTATGAATCTTTGAATGACTTATGCAATGCTGCATGATTATCAAATATAAAAAAAGACATCGGAACTTATCCGATGCCTTTTTCTTTTTATATTTCCTGTGCTTCTTCAAAATGCATTTGCGGAGGAGCTGAACGGAACATATTTGTAACATATAGAAGGTACCCAATTCCAATAGCAGCCCAGCAAATCCCTAGAATAAGTGAATGAATATTGAGGTTAAACCATAGTACTGCTACAGTACCAGCACCTAAAATAGGCATCACTAAGAAATTTAAACAGTCTTTTATCGTCTTATATCTTTTTTTCTTAATTACATAGTAGGAAATTACAGATAAATTAACAAATGTAAATGCAATAAGCGCTCCAAAATTAATAAGAGATGCTGCCGTTTCTAAATCAATGAATATAGCGGAGAGTGAAATAATCCCTACAATAATAATGTTATATACTGGAGTTCGCCATCGAGGATGAATGTATCCGAATATTTTCTTCGGAATTACATTATCTCGCCCCATTACGTATAATAATCGAGATACACTTGTATGGGAAGCTAAACCGGACGCAAGTGTCCCCATAAGGGTTCCTACTAAAAAGAAAGCTTGAAATAATTTCCCACCAACATATAGTGCAATTTCTGGAGATGCTGATTCTTGATTTTTAAATACAGCTGTATCTGGAAACATAGATTGTGTAAAATACGTAGTTGTAATGAATAAAACTCCACCAATTAAAGCAGTAAGAAAAATAGCTCGAGGAATTGTCTTCTTCGCGTTTGGTGTCTCTTCAGAAAATGTAGTTACTGCATCAAAACCTAAAAATGAAAAACAAAGAATTGTCGCACCTGCAACTAACGGTGATATTTGTATATCCGATTGAAAAAACGGCTGAATGGAAAAAACTTCTCCTGTTCCCTCTCCCGCTAATAAACCTTTTATAACTAGAAAAACAAACACGGCCATTACTAGCACTTGAAATATTACTAAAAAAGTATTGAAGTTAGCAGTAACATTCACGCTAATAATATTTATAAGTGTAATCAGTAGAATAAAACCGATGACCCATATCCAACTAGGAACACTTGGAAAAAATGCTGACAAATAAATTCTCGTTAATAGTGCGTTCACCATCGGTAGAAACAAATAATCCAATAACGCGGACCATCCAACAAGAAATCCAAGCCTTGCACTAATTGTCTTCTGTGTATACGTATAAGCTGATCCTGCGGTAGGAAAAACCTTTACCATTTTGCCGTAGCTTGCAGCGGTAAACAACATCCCTGCTAATGCAATCAAATAAGCTCCTGGAACATGCCCACCCGTTTTTTCCGAAACAATTCCAAACGTATCAAATCCAACCATCGGTGTCATGTACCCGACCCCTAGCATAACAATTGACCACAGCCCTAATGAACGTTTTAAACCAACTACTTTTCCCACCTATCATTCCCCCTACTTTTTCTATCTAATTTCTATTTAAAAATCGACAGCAGAAAGGAAACGCTTTCAAACGACTGTATATACCACACAATCTATTACAATTTCCTTTTGTTTTTAAATATCCATGCAATTTTCGAGCCAATATTTCTGTAGTCAAAAAAAGCACTCCGAAAAAGAACATATAGGTGGAATTAGGCCTCACTTCTTATCATTTTTTATTCATTTTGACATAAGTTATTCAATCTCTCATACTGCTAAATAAATAAAAACAGAACTTTAATCCGTTTTTTATTTTCACTTCCGCATAAATTATACTTTTACGAGATAAAAATATTTTCATGAAATAATAACATTATGTAAACCATTCATATAAAAAAAAGCTGTCTTTTCTATAAAGACAGCTTTTTTTTAACACTATATTAAAAATTGAATACGAAGTCATCGTCAGCTAACTTTTCAACGTTCGTTGCTTTTACGTAACCATTTCCTTTTACAGAGAAGAAATCATGGTTTTTCGTATCTGTACGTAAACCGTTTAAAACGATTGGGTTAATTTCTTCTTCTTCAAACTTCGGCTCAAGCCCTAAGTTCATAAGTCCTTTATTCGCATTGTAACGAACGAAACGATTTACATCTTCTACAAGACCGATAGAAGTATAAATTTCTTCTGTGTATGCCATTTCAATTTCATATAGTTCCATTAATAATTCTTGCGTTTCTTTTTGCACTTCTTGTTGATCTTCTGCAGAAAGTTCTGCGAAGAGTTGTTGTGCTAAAATACCGACGAATACGCCGTGAATTGACTCATCACGAATGATTAGGTTAATAATCTCACCACTTGCTGTCAGTTTACCTTGACCAGCTAAGTAAAGTGGATAGAAGAATCCACTATAGAATAAGTAACTTTCTAAGAATACGCTTGCTACCATTGCCATGTATAACTCTTTTTTCGTTACTTCAGGCTTTAATAGACGACGGTAGTAACGAGTAATAATACCAGCCTTTTTCTCAAGTAATGGATGGTTATCTACCCATTCAAAAATATCATCAATTTCTTCTTCAGTAGCTAGCGTTGTGAAAATATGACTGTAACTCTTCGCATGCACTTCTTCCATAGCACCCATGAAAGCTAATACACTTTTCGCTTGTAAATTTTCAAGATGAACAAGTACAAGTGGCATCCCTTCGCCGCCTTGTTTCGTATCTAAAAGTGTTAAACCACCTAATACACGCTTATAAGCAACCTGCTCTTCTCTTGATAATTGTGCCCAAGTATTTTTGTCAGAAGATACCGCGATTTCTTCTTCTGTCCAAAACTGAGCGATGTTTTGCTTCCAAAACATTAAACTAAAATCGTCTTCCTTTTTGTTCCAGTTTACCGCACGCATTCAATCGCCCCTTCTCTAAATAAACATGAAAAATTGATAACTAAGCATGAGCAGGGTTCAGAAAACCCTGCTCATCATGTCACACTTTTTATATTAAACAGTACAAGCCACGCACTCTTCCACGCTTAATTTACGTGTTCTCGTATAATAAAGACTCTTCAAGCCTTTTTTATGTGCATAAATGTAGTAACGTGCTAACTCACGTGTTGAAATATCACTATTAACGTAAAGAATCGTACTAATTCCCTGGTCAATATGCTCTTGAATTTCTGCGATTAAATCAATTAATTTAAACTGATTCATGTCGTAAGAAGATTTATAGTACCAGAACGTATCTTTTGATAAATATGGCATTGGATAATATGTTGTCGCATTCGCATACGTTCTTGATTCAATTTGACTTACGATCGGCATTACGCTTGAAGTTGCATTTTGAACGTAACTGATAGATTGTGTAGGTGCGATAGCAAGACGATATGAATTATATAATCCATTCTTCTTCACTTGCTCTTTTAAACTTGTCCAATCTTCTTTTGTTGGAATATGAATTCCTTCAAATAGTTGCTGAACTTTCTCAGTTACCGGGCTGTAATCTGTCGTTTCATACTTTTCAAAGTATGTGCCGTTCGCATAATCAGACTTATCGAAGTCTTTAAATGTTTCGCCTTTTTCTTTAGCGATTTCCATACTTTTCTCAATCGAGTAGTAATTTAACATCATAAAGAATGTACGAGCGAACTCTTTCGCTTCTGCACTTTCATATGCGATTTTATTTTTTGATAAATATCCGTGTAAATTCATTGCTCCAAGTCCAACTGAATGAAGCTCATCATTTGCTTTTTTCACAGTTGGCGCATTCGGAATGATCGTCATATCAGAAACTGCTGTTAAAGCTTCCATTCCCGCATGAACTGCTTCACGAATTTCTTTATTTTCCATTACATTTACGATATTTAACGATCCTAAGTTACAGTTAATATCACGACGGATAATGTCATCTGTACCGTAATCATTTATTTCAGAAGTTTCTTGAAGCTGGAAGATTTCTGTCTCGAATGTTCAACCGAGTTCGCTACTCCTCAGTCCGTTGCTCATGCAACTGCTGTATGTCACCATACAGGACAGACTATATCATCACCTACAGCATTACCTGGTTAGGTGCTCCGCTTTTCGAACGCCAATCGCTTGCGCTCTACTCCCAAATGGGATAGTCGTTAGGCTTTTACTTATCTTAATCTTTCAGAAAGTCTCTTATTACTTTATGTTGTCCGATAACTCTGCTATACAAAATAATAAGATACATTCTGAACTTTTATATTTTCATTCTAAGATAAGATTTAGCACGGTAGGTTACCTCAAACTTGAGGCTTTCCCCGTTTAACGGAGTGTTCGACTAGCATTTCTACTAGAAGGTGCTACATATTTAACACAAGTTCGACATCTTCACAGTTCCAATATCCTTCAATGGATGCTGGTTATTTGCATTTGATTTAAACATTAAGTATGGGTAACCAGACTCAAGCTGGATCATAGCGATTTTAATCAGCATATCACGTGCACTAATATCTAGTGGCTTCTTCTTCACTTTCGGATTACTCATTAATTCATCGTACATTTCATCAATATCTATATCATCTAAATGTTTTCCGTACTCTTTAAATACTGTATAAGGCGCGAAAACATGGAAAGGTTCGTTTTTCTCAGCAAGTTCAAAGAACTTACTTGGAACGATAATTCCGATTGATAGAGACTGAATACGGCTCTTCTCATCGGCATTTATTTTTTTTGTATCAAGGAATTCAATAATATCCCAATGGAAAATGTTTAAGTATACAGCGCCGGCACCTTTTCGTTGGCCAAGTTGATTCGCATATGAAAACGAATCTTCAAGCAATTTCATAACAGGTACTACACCACTTGCGGCGTTATCAATGCCTTTAATTTGCTCACCACGTGCGCGTAGCTTAGATAAGTTTAAAGCTACTCCACCACCGATTTTCGATAATTGCATTGCAGTATTAATGTTAAAGCCAATTGAATTTAAGCTATCGTCCATCTCTAACAAGAAACAAGACACCATTTCTCCTCTTCTGCTTCTTCCCGCATTTAAAAAGGTTGGTGTCGCTGGTTGGTAGTTTTGTTTTACAATCATGCTTGCGAAGTGGTTTGCCTTCGCAACATCACCGCGTCCTAAGTATAATGACACAATTGCTACACGATCTTCATAGCTTTCTAAGTATTGTTTTTGATCATTCGTTTTTAACGCATAATCTTTATAGAACTTAGATGCTGCCATATAAGATTGGAACTCGAAGTTTTCACCATAAGCGATGTTATATACTCCCTCTACTTCCTCCAAGCTATACTCGTCCAGAACGTTGTAATAGTAATCGTGTTCTTTCATATACTCCATTCGCTCTGCCACGCTATTAAAAGGAACGGTATTCTCTCTAGCTTCTTCCATAAAGACTTCTAACGCCTCTTTATCTTTATGAAGCTGATAAAAACCGTCCTGCATTTGCGTGATTTCATTATTCAGTTCAATGTGTCGCAATCTCCCGCACCCTTTCTTTAAAATATTCTACATCATTATTTGTTCCAGATAACTCAAATTTTGATACAATAGGCACTTCATATTTAGTAGAAATTTTGTCAGCACTTGCACCGAACATGTCTCCCCAATTACGATTGCCGCTTGCAGATACGCCTTTTAATTTTTCATTATTGCGTTCTAAAAAGTCTAAAACACGTTCCGGTACATTGCCAAAACCTGTTGTATACGTAATAAGAATAAAGTCTTCATCTAATACTAGAGCTTCATCAATTTGAACGGCCGGCATATTTAATTTGTGGATGAAACGCTTCACGTTTCCTGTCATAGAATCATATGCAACTAACATTTCCGACCCTCCCTCTCCAATATATATTCTCTGTATGTCGTTTCTTGTTTTCTCTATATATTGTATTACGTTTCAAAATAAGACACAAGATATATGTATAAAATCTTTATTTTTTTAACTTTTACTTTTCGACATGATCATCGTTTTTTTTCAATACAAAGACTATGAAACAACATTCTAAAACTCATGTCAATAAAGTGCTTTTCAAAAAAGTTGTCAACGCATTTAACCTCATTTTAAAAAAGTTAACAATATTTTTTGTCATAAAACAGTAAATGCTGGAGGATTATATTTCTCCAGCATCACGCAAAAAAGAACAGACATTAAACGATAATCTGTTCTAAAAAACGATTACATTTATCAATTTTACTTTATTAAATATTATACATACTCTTTCGTTCCTCGTTACATACTAAAAGATAACTATTATAGAAAAAGATTATTATTATGGAACTTCAATTTTATTTATGAAAAAAATTATTACAGGTGCTCAATACGCAAAATATCTTTTATAAATATATGATGTGGATTCTCATCTTTATCGAGCATTGTACATACAGGAGCTTCTTCATCAAAGTATACGATCATTCCTTCTACGTACTGATATGTATGTTGGACTTGTACAGTTACTTTAATTTCTACAGCTTCTTCATATGCTCTTTTTATTTTCTGAAGCATTTTTGCTGAACATTTTCGTTTCTCTGGATACATAACCATTCCCATAAACCTATTCCCAGCTCTATCTTTCCACATATAATCCCAATGTGGTAATATGCCTTGTTTAAAATCTCCCATAATTCTCCTCTCCTTTATCTTCTATTTATCCCGCTATTTGCGGGCAGTAGGACCCCCACCCCAAAATTCAGTGAATTCAAAGAAGTTAGGTGGGAGATAACTGCCCGTAAATGCCCGATTGGTTCAACTAATAATCAGTGGGGATGCCCCCACTGTTAAAGTTTCACTTTATGAACGTGGTGTTTCTGAATATGTATAAATTACCTGTCCACCGCGCTGTGCGTTCCCGATAATATGTTTAAAATCTTCTCGACTTACAACAACTTCCCTGAACGTATAAAATACATCTTTTGTCGCAACATACTCCTTTATTTCACCATTTTTCAGCTGATCCAAAATTGCATTTGCTAATTGTTTATCCATGTATTTCACCTCTCTGCAATAGTTTATTTTATCGCATCTTCTATAGGTCGACAACGGTAAAATTATCCCGTTACTATTATTTAATTCACTTTCATTATTTTTATAGCTATATCACTTTATTATATTCGTACTAAATATCATATACTAACATAGCTACTTCTCTATATCAAACTTTTTGACGCTCTGTATAACAAAGTTCCAATCCACTGTTTGTTATTTTATTTTATGCTACAATATATGCATAGAACTAGGAGGGATACTATGATTCGGAAAGCAAAAAAGACAGATGCGATAGGAGTAGCACCTTTACTGTATAACGCTCTGCACGAAATTGCTGAAAAAATCACAGGTAGCACAGTTGAAGCAAAAGTGATACTAGGACTTGAAACATGGTTCGCAAAAGAAAATAATCGATTGAGCTATGAAAACTGTTTAGTGGCTGAACAAGATGGAAAGGTAGTTGGGGTTATTGTCGGTTATCACGGTAGTGACGCTGAACAACTTGATGCACCAATCGTACACCACTTAAGAGAACTACATGACGACGAATCCATTACGTTAGAAAAAGAAGCTGAACTTGATGAGTACTATATTGACACGTTGTCAGTTTCAAATATGTACAGTGGCCGTGGCATTGGCTCTAAATTAATCGATGCAGCTGAACTTCATGCAACTGAAAAAGGTCATGAAAAAATCGCCTTACTTGTTAATTTAGAAAACAAACGCGCTTTTTTACTATATGAAAAACTTGGTTACAAAAAAGATAACATCGTTATGCTCGTTGGTGAACCGTATGCCCATCTAATAAAACCATTACGGTCATTAGTTTCTATATCTTAAAAGGACAATTCTTTTTGCTTGTTATGTAAAGAGAGAGGCTGCCCAAGGGACAGCCTCTTTTATGTTAAATTCGTATTTAATACATTTCCATTCATCGCCTCACGAAATGTATACGTTGTACATCCCCATGGCTTCCTATGGAAAATAGGCGAACCTGACCACCCCATTGCCCTCAGTTCAGTCCCAATCATCACATTAAAATAACTATGACCTACAAGAGCAATATGTCCGTGTACGAGCGCATAGCGGTGTAACATATTAGCAGCTTTCCTTGCTCTTTCTCGTACTTCCTTATAAGACTCAACATCCTTACTATAAGCAGCTATCCATAGTGTACGTCCAATAAACATCCATACATTAGGTTTACATTTCAACCATTTTGGAGCATAAAAACCTGTCGGAATTTCAGCTTCTCTAAAAAGAGGATTTTGCACAAAAGATAAAGAATCCGTTAATTCGGTTGCTGATTGCACAGCGCGCCTCTGATTACTCGTTACGACCAATTTCGCTGTTGTAATCGCCTCAATTGTTTCAATCGGTATATGAACTTCTTTTACCATAGTTCCTAAATCATATTGCTTCATCCATTCACGAAATGAAATAATTGTCATTGGCTCTATAGTACTGTCCAAACGACCATGACGAATAAAAGAAATTCGCATTCTTTCCACTCCCCATTCATCACTTACGAACTATATTATGTACTATTTCTTATTGCCATCATACCATGCATAAAAAGAAAGTTATATATCATTACATATCCCCACTACTATCATGCGTTATCGATGCATGCACACCATCCAGTCCATCAAAATATGTAGTTGTTTCATGTTGACGCATTTTCTTCAACTGTATATAAGAAAATAAAAATAATAAAATCGCTATAAAGCTCCCCACAATTTCAAACATCATTTTACCGCCCCTAATTTCTCCCACCTTAGTAGGTCATTGTATCCTTTTTATTATACCCCTATATAAAGATGTATGCATTTTCATCATTCCTCTCCTAACAATATTTTTTCACATATTTTCTTACAAAAAGTGAATATTTTTTGAATTTTTACTTTGGAAACATTTACAAATTGGTAAATATAGTTCAAAATAAGAGGAAATAAAAAAAGCCCAAATTATTCTTTTTTGGGGAAAACTGTAACAAGGAGAGTTGCTTATGCAGATCGCAGAAACTGGAGATATCATTGAATTTAAAGGTGGAATGCAAGGCCGTGTTCAAAAAGTAAATCAAAATTCTGTTATTGTTGATTTAACAATTATGGAGAATTTTAGAGAACTAGATATGGAACCTCTTACAGTTGTAAGCCATAAAAACTATACTGTCATTAATCAACATGCATAATATAATAGAAAGAAAGGATCTGTATATCATACAGATCCTTTCTTTCTATATATATTAACGATTATCAACTGTTTCTGGATATAGATCATGGTTCATCATACGGTAATCTGCCATTTTCTCATACTTAGTTCCTGGGCGACCGTAGTTACAGTAAGGATCGATTGAAATCCCACCACGTGGTGTAAATTTCCCCCATACCTCAATATAACGTGGATCCATTAATTTAATTAAATCATTCATAATAACGTTCATGCAATCTTCGTGGAAGTCACCATGATTTCGGAAGCTAAATAAATATAGCTTTAAAGATTTACTCTCTACCATTCTTTGTTCTGGAATGTAGCTAATATAAATTGTTGCAAAATCAGGTTGTCCTGTTTTCGGACATAAACTTGTAAATTCAGGACAGTTAAATTTTACAAAGTAATCACGGTTTGGATGGTTATTATCAAATACCTCTAAAATTTCTGGGCTATATTCAAATAAATATTTTGTATTTTGATTTCCTAATAATGTTACATCTTTTAAATCTTCATCTAATCTTCCTGCCATTTTAAACATCCCTTCTCGTTATACGCCTCGTTTATTTCCCCATACTAACGCATGAAGCTGTGGCAATACTTTCGCATCATTCATTTCTTTACAGTTCACAGCTTTTTCAATAAGCCACTCATACTTATCTAATAATTTTTTAATAAGCATTGCATCATCCACTGTTTTCGTATCATCATTTCCTACTTGTAAGAAAAATGGTACATCTGGATAACGTCCATGCATTTTAACTGCATATTCAAAATCTTGATCATCGAATACTACTACTTTTAAACTAATATCTTTTCCTGCTAGTTTCTGAATAACATCATCTAACTTCTGAAAATCTGTATGCATCGCCGAACTCGGTGGTTTTGGCGAAATCGTTACCTCATCAATTTGAAGTAACCAATCTTGCCATTTACTCCCTTGTGTTTCGATCGCCGTTCGCATCCCATTCTCTTTTAATATAGAAAGAAGCGATTCAATATTTTTCAATAAAACAGGATTTCCACCCGAAATCGTAACATGAGAGAAATTTTCTCCTCCAATTTCAACAAGCTCATTCCAAATGTCTTCTGCTGACATTTGTCTAATTTGATCTTTTGCCGATCCATCCCACGTAAAGGCAGAATCACACCAAGCACAGCTATAGTCACAGCCAGCAGTTCGAATAAACATAGTTTTTTGCCCGACAACCATCCCTTCTCCTTGAATGGTCGGACCAAATATTTCTAAGACGGGGATTTTACTCATCGAGCATCCACTCCCGTCTCACTTCCGCATAACTAGTCGGTGTCTCAAACAAACGAACAAATTCAACACGCGCTCCTTTGTATTCATTCGCACGATTATCTTTTGTTAATGCTTCTGCCATCTTTTCATAAATCCAAACAACCATGTTTTCAGCAGTCGTATTCATCGCTGGTAACGTTTCGTTTAAATAACGATGGTCTAAATAAATTTCTATTTCATTTTTCCAAATTTCTTTTATATCTCCAAAGTCAATTGCAAGACCTATTTCATTTACATATCCACTAATCCCAAATACAACTTTATATGTGTGACCATGTAAGTTTTTACATTTCCCTTCATAACAGTGTAAATGGTGTGCTGCATCAAATGTAAATTCCTTGCTGACCATTACTCTTTTATTATGATATTTGAGCTGTTTACGCTGAATATCCTTGTCCATTTTTTGCAAATTTTCTACGATGCGAAATCCAAAGAAATTATCCATTAGTTGTTCGCTCCTTCGCGTTCTTGTAGGTACGTATCTAATCCTGCTTTACGAAGCTGGCATGCTGGACATTCACCGCAACCATCACCAATGATTCCGTTATAACATGTTAATGTTTTTTCTCGAACAAACTCGAATGCTCCAAGTTCATCTGATAATTTCCATGTTTCCGCTTTATCAATCCACATAAGTGGTGTATGAATTACGAACGGATAATCCATGGATAAATTTAAAGTAACGTTTAACGATTTCACAAACACGTCACGGCAATCTGGATAACCGCTAAAATCAGTTTCACATACACCCGTTACAATATGACGTGCTCCAACTTGTTTTGCTAATACAGCAGCAAATGATAAGAATAGTAAATTTCGTCCATCTACAAACGTCGATGGCAATTCACCTTTTTCATGTGTAATCTCCATATCCGTTCTCGTTAACGCATTTGGAGCAAGTTGATTTAATAGACTCATATCTAGTACCGTATGTTTAATCCCTAGCTCTTTCGCGATTTCCGCTGCACAATCAATTTCTAGTTTATGACGTTGATTGTAATTAAATGTTACAGCTTCCACTTCTGCAAACTGCTCTATTGCCCAAAATAAACATGTTGTACTATCTTGTCCACCACTAAAAACAACAACTGCTTTTTCTTTTTTCATTTCACTCATTCTCCTTCTCTACTACGAATAAGAAGAAAGAACGTTCTTGAACTGTCACAATAAAAAAACAAAACAATACCTAAGGATATTGTTGTTTCCATAGTTTTTTATAGAGGGAGTTCGCGAACCTCTCCCATGCGGTGCATGGAATTTCTTCTTTCATTGACAAAACATATTGTAACATATTGTATACTACCAGAAAAAATTTCTGATTTTTCCGCTATTTCACATTTCATTTCTCTCATTTTATAGTATGATTAATTTAATGTGAGAAGAGAGGAGGCATCCCACTGAAACTCTTTATTATTTATCTCTTTTTAAATATATTATGCATTCTTGTTACAATGCTTATATATCATTTATTTTGGAATCAAAAAGGGAAAAGCTCTCCTAAATTAAATTCAACTATATTTATTGTATTATGTTGCCTCGCCACCATACTATGCATCACTTTCGCAGCAAAAACAAATTATGGATTTCAATTTGATATGCGTCATATCGTATTAATTGTCGGTACATTAACAGGGGGACCTATTGCCGGTGCTTCCATCTTAGCTGTATTAAACATATATCGTGTATTATTAGGAGGAATAGGTGTTTTCCCATCTCTTATCGCTTCGGTTCTCCTATTTATTGTTCTACTATTAACATACAAACTGTTTAACCGAAGTTCTAATCGTGTAAAAATAGCACTCGCTATCTTTTACAGTCTCATATTCGGATTTAGCTGGATACCATTTTTCCTTTCAGCGGTTACAAATAAGGCTGATTATATATCGTATATTATTGTGTACGAACTCTGTACGATACTTGGTACAATCCTTATTTTATATTTATTACACATATTACAAACGCAAGTTCGTCTCCAAAATGAACTTATGAATGCTGAAAAATTTCATTTAATCGGTGAAATGGCAGCTTCTATCTCTCATGAAATTCGTAATCCTTTAACTTCAACGAAAGGATTTTTGCAACTTTTACAGTCAGATACATGTTCTGAGAAGGAACGAAAATTATATATCGACATAGCCATTAATGGGATCGAACAAGCAAATCATGTTCTTACAGACTACTTAACTTTTGCAAAACCGAGTATTGAAAAAGAACAAAAATTACAGGTAGAGGAAGAGTTACTTCATGCGTTATCTTTAATTACACCTCTCGCCAATTTAACAAATGTTCGCATACATTATATAAAACAAAGTACATCTTTCTTTATAGCTGGTGAAAGGCAAAAGCTGAACCAATGCTTATTAAATATTTTTAAAAACTGTATCGAGGCTATGCCTAACGGTGGTGACCTTATTCTTACATTAGTTCCAGACCATAAACATATACAATTATATATAAAAGATACAGGCGTTGGTATGGATCCAGAACAAGTAAAACGCCTCGGATCACCCTTCTACTCGACGAAAGAAAAAGGGACCGGACTCGGGATGATGGTCGTCTTCAGTGTCATTCAAGCAATGAATGGAAAGATTGATATTATTAGTGAAAAAGGAACGGGTACAACATTTTTATTAACTTTCCCAATCATACAAAAAACGTGATGAAATTCATCACGTTTTTTCTGTTCCTTCAACTAATTCTGCAAAAGCTTTCACTTTTCCATGTGGTTTTTGATTCTCTTTCCGAGCTTTCCAAGCGCGCTCTTCTTCTCTCTTTTTCTTTGACATACTTTTCAACTCCTTTTCTCTTCTCCATGTAGTATTCCAAAATGAGAAAGAAAACTATGCATGTGTAAAAAAGGAAAAGAAGCGGTTCACCGCTTCTTTTCCTTTATCCCACTATTTGAGGGCAGCCCGATTGGTAAATAATAATAATAATCAGTGCGGGATGCCACCCAATGATTAAAGCTTCACTTTATCGCTGTAAAATTGCATGTTTTGCTTCTTTTAGCTGTGTAAGATGCCTTTGTTCGTGCAAATCCAGAAATTGAACCCATTGGTATAAATTCAAATCATTAAAAATAGGATGTTTCAATCCATTTTCAAACAATTCTTTTTCATCTATCACACTATGAAGTGCATGTAATAATTCTTGTCGTGAATGTTCTAGTAATTGAATTCCTTGCAGTTTTTTCATTAAAGTTTCTGTTGGTTTCATTTGTTGAGGAGCTTCCCGTTTATATGTGCGATCAAGCGTAAGTTGGAGGTCTTTAAATGGAGCAAGGTTTCTTTCTTTTTTTTGTAAAGCATATACAAGGGCAGATGTGACAGACTGTTCAACTAAATGTAAATGATGCAAAATTTGAATAATACTCCATTTGTCACGACGTGGCTTTACATTCACCTCAGTATCATTTAACATTTCAATTTCTGATAACAGCGTGCTTCGTGTAGACTGTAATGAGTGGACTAAAGTTTCTAAACTAACATCCATATTAGATTGAAGCATAATGCTTTCCCCCTTTTGTTGGTGAAAAGAGGTGCTCCTTATTAGAAACACCTCTTAGATAATTCTGAATTTTCTTTTATTATCTCATCATTTTTCCATTATGTCGATGTTAAACATGTGAAAAAAAGCGCATGTTTTTTACAATTTTGTGTCGTCAACAGCACGTAACCACGCTTCAATTTCTGTAATTACACTTTTTACACAACCTTCAGCAAATGGCGATGTTAAATTTGCAACTTCTACTAATTCTAAGAATGATTTACTTCCACCTTGCTGACAAAGATTCACATAATCTTCCCAAGCCTCTTGTCTATTATCTCTTGCACGTTTCCAAAATTGCAGCGCACAAATTTGAGCTAACGTGTAGTCAATATAATAGAACGGTGAGCTATAAATGTGGCCTTGACGTTGCCAGAAACCACCGCGCTCTAAATAATCATTATCTTCATAATCACGATGTGGTAAATATTTCTTCTCTATGTTACGCCACGCTGACTTACGTTCTGCTGGCGATGCTTCTGGATTCTCATATACATAATGTTGATATTCGTCTACAGATACACCGTACGGTAAAAATAGAAGTGCTGAACTTAAGTGTGAGAAATAATATTTTTCCGCATCTTCTTCAAAGAATAACTTCATCCATGGCCATGTAAAGAATTCCATACTCATTGAATGGATTTCACACGCTTCATATGTTGGCCAATTGTATTCTGGAATTTCATACTTACGACTTTCATATACTTGGAAAGCATGACCAGCTTCATGTGTTAGTACATCAATGTCACCAGACGTTCCATTAAAGTTTGAGAAAATGAATGGCGCTTTATAATTCTCAATATATGTACAATATCCACCACCAGCTTTTCCTTTTTTCGCAACTAAATCTAATAAATCATTATCTAGCATGAAATTAAAAAATTCATCTGTTTCAGCTGATAATTCTTTATACATCGTTTTCCCGTGATTAATAATCCAATCCGCATCACCTTTTGGAGTTGGGTTACCTGTAGCAAACTCAAAGTTTTCATCATAATAAGCGAGCTTTTCTACACCAATGCGTGCTTTTTGTCTATTTCTTAATTCTGTTGCAACCGGAACGATATAATCTAATACTTGCTGGCGATAGTTCGCAACCATTTCAGCATTATAATCTGTACGATACATTCTCGCATATCCTAATTCCACAAAGTTTTTAAAACCAAGTGTTTTTGCAATTGTAGTTCTCACTTTAACAAGCTCATCATAAATACGGTCTAACTCTTCCTCATTCCCAGCTAAAAATCCGTAGTATGCTTCACTTGCTGCTTTACGTTTGCTTCTTTCTTTTCCTTGCATAAACGGAATAAGTTGCGATAACGTTCTTTCTTCTCCTGCAAAGTCAATTTTTGCAGATGCTAACAACTGTGTATATTGTGAAGACAATTTATTCTCTAATTGCAAATCTTTCACTACTTCATCTGAATATGTTTTTAAATCACATTCAGCTAGAGCAAATAATTGCTTTCCATAATAGGCTTCTAACTCTTCACGGAATGGAGAATTCATTAACGCCTTATAATATTTTGTTCCGTAGCCTTGTACAACCGGAGAGTATTCATCAAAGAAATCTTGCTCTTCTTTATAAAAAGCATCTGTCGTATCAACAGAATGACGAATGTAACAAAGATTCCCCATTGTACCAAAATCATTGCGAATTTCATTGATTGAATTAATCACTTGTTTTTGTTCTTCAACCGTTTTTGCATTATCGAACTTGTCTAAAGCAACAGTAAACTTCTCTTTTAATTCTTCAATATTTGGCCGATTATATTCATAGTCTTTAAATGACATGAACGAGCCCCCTCTCCATTATATGCATCATTACTATAATTCAATGCTTACTTACAAATATCCTCTTATTCTTCAGCAAAATACAGCAGCTACTGTCATGATAACATGTAAAAAAAGCCTTGGATTTCTTTATCCAAAGCTCCTTTGGAACATATTATTATTTTTCATACTTTCCAATTTTTTTTAATAGATCAAGTAATTCATCCTTTTCATCTTTCGTTAACATTTCAAAAGACTGATGTATAACTTGCTCATGCCCAGGAAAAATAGAAGCAATAAAGCTCTCTCCAGACTCCGTTAATTGTGCATAAATAACACGTCTATCATTCGGGCACGGGATTCTCTTTACTAGTCCTTTTTTCTCTAGCTTATCTACAACGTATGTAATGCTGCCACTAGCTATTAAAATACGCTCACCGATTTGCTGAAGTGGTTGGCCTCCTTTATGATATAGTAGTTCTAATACTGCAAACTCAGTTGGATTTAATCCGTTACTTTGTATGGATTTATTTGTAGTATCCATAACAGAACGATGTACACGGGATAATGCAATAAATACTTTTAAAGATTGAGAAATATCTTCTCGCTCATTATTTGATGTCATACCATTTCAACCCTTCACTTAAATTCTACGCAACAAAAAGAAAAGCAATGTAGTACTTCATTACAAATTCCAAATGAATATTCTCTCATCCCTTTTCCTTTCCCTAATGTAATGCAAATGATTCTTGAATAAAAACATGACAATTTTAACATAGTTTATATATAATGATAATAAAAAAGAAGGAGTACCAAATTTGAAAGTCAAATTACAAAGCATATTTTTTTACATACTGCTTGTTATACTGCCAACGATAGGGATCGGTGCCACATTTTTTTCGTATCACACATATCAAATGAAACAGGAAAACAAACTATCTGCTCACACTGTTCTCTTTTTATATAGAGACTATTTAGACCATCACCTTGGTGAATCTATATCTGCCTTAGAAATGCTCGCAAAAGTCGTAGGGACCGAAACCGGAAACCTCAATGGGATTAAACAGATTGTACATGATACGGATGGAAATGATGAACGTTTTTCCGGCCTATATTACGCTACGACAGATGGGATGATTACAATCGCATCCCAAGGCGATTCGCCGCCTATTGACGTTTCTGACCGCCAATACATTCAAGATGCATTGCAATCTAAGAAAACAACTGTATCATCAGTTATTACAGATCGCGTTCTTGGACATCAAGCTATTATGATTGCCTCTCCAATATTTAATAGACAAAAGGAACTCTCAGGCTTATTATTGGCGAGTTTACGTTTTGACTACATTTCAGCCTCTTTAAATGCTATTAAACCACAATATCATTTCGAAGTGACTGATAAACATGATGTAGTTTTTCTAACTGATGATAATAATGAAACAAGCGATGGGCATTCTAACATGCTCACTACCCCACTCCAAAGATTAAATTGGAAGGTCTCTGTTTCTCCATTGCCTATCCATCAAAAAACCTTATACCAGTGGGTTTCAATAGAGTGTATAGCTACTTTATTTTTACTGTCTATTTTATTTTTACTTGCTCAATATATGTTGTTAAAACGGCAAACAAAACTGGAAAGACAACAAAATGAACTACAAAAAATTGAATTGGTTGGAACTTTTGCAGCTAGTACAGCCCACGAAATCCGTAATCCTCTTACTGGAATTAAAGGGCTCGTCGCTCTATTAAAAGAGAAATATAAAGATGAACAAGATCAGTTCTATTTTTCCATCATCGAACAAGAAATAGAACGGATTAATGAAATTGTAAGCGAATTTCTTATTCTTGGAAAGCCAACTGCTATCATTGAACAAACATATGATGTGAGAACCATTCTAAATGAGGTAGCATTAATTATTCAATCTGAGGCGAATCTACATAACATTGTATTTCATTTACATTTGCCAGACCAACCTGTTCATATACTTTGCTCAAAAGACCATATGAAACAAGTGGTTTTAAACATTACAAAAAATGCAATTGAAGCTATGGCTTCTGGTGATACATTAACCATTGTAGTAACAAACAATGAAAAATACGCACAACTGCAAATTATTGATACTGGAAAAGGAATTCCAAAATATATTCAAAAACACCTCTTTCATCCGTTCTTTACTAATAAAGATACTGGAACAGGTCTTGGGCTTGTCATATGTAAACGAATTGTAGAGATGTACAACGGGCATATATTTATTGATAGTAAAGAAAACAAAGGAACGACAGTTCATATAGAGATTCCATTACACACAGTATAATTATCCTTATCCCAAAAGGATAATTATACTTATTTCATAAAACCAGCCACAAGCATTCTCCAAAAATTGCTCGATTTTCCTGCATACCCAATTTGAAAAATAGGGACCCTTATAATTGAAAACCATTTCGGTGTTTGTTTTTCTTTGTAACTCTGGTACTGTACGATAAGCTTGTCCAATTCTTGACTAACTTGAATTGTCTCCATACTATTTAACCCACTTGTTAAACCTAATTGAATCATTTCTTCACGTTTCATATGAATATCATGCGAAAGCTTTTCTAATGTGTACTTCCTTTTTACAGTAAACATCCATATCCCCCTTATTATTCTTCCATGCTCTCAACGTCTCTTCTACTTTAGTCCTTTAAACATTTAATCCTATTTGAAGAATCAGAAAATTTAACATTTTCCCCCTGTAATTTACAAATCTTTACCCTCACTTTGAGAATTATTACAAATTATTCTATCTTTGTAAATACATTCGCAATAATAGACATTTTTTTCATCTTCTTTTTTGTAAATACTCAGTAAACAGTGGATTCTCTATTTTCAATGTACTTTTCTTCGACATTTTTTGTTTAATTTATGTAAAAACGCAAAACATAATGATGATTGATAAAGTGCAACTTTAATCAGTGGAGATTTTGCTCCCTCCAACTGATTATTAGCCCTCACCAATCGGGCGTTTACGGGCAGTGGATCTCCCACCTAACTTCTTTGCTCTAGCCGAATTTTGAGGTGGGAATCTTACTGCCCGCAAATAGCAGGATAAAATAGAAAGGAAATATTTAAATGCGCAAATATACTATTACATTTCTCGTCTTCACCCTGTTCATACCCTTCTTCCTATTTCCTATTCAAGCAAACGCTCATACGAATAAAGTTGCTATTGTCATCGATGATTTCGGCAATAATATGAAAGGAACTGATAGAATGTTATCACTTCCTATTCCACTCACTATTGCTGTTATGCCATTTCTTCCTTCTACTAAACAAGATGCAATAGCTGCCCATAAAAAAGGACATGAAGTTATTATACATATGCCCATGGAGCCAATTAGAGGAAAAAAAGAGTGGCTTGGACCGAAAGCGATTACAACAGATTTAAGCGATGAAGAAATAAACAACCGACTCGAACAAGCAATTCAAGAAATACCTCATGCAATAGGAATGAACAATCATATGGGATCAAAAGTAACCGCCGATGAAAGGATTGTACGTCTTATACTTTCTGCCTGTAAAAAACACGGTTTATTTTATTTAGATAGTAAAACCAATCCTAATAGTGTTGTCCCAAAAATCGGTAAAGAATTAGGGGTACCAGTCATTGAAAATCAATTATTTTTTGATGATGTATATACGGCAAGTCATATTTCAAGACAAGCCCAATTACTCATCAAAAAAATTCAAGAAAAGCCAATAATGGTAGCTATCGGGCACGTTGGTCCTCCAGGTGAAATTACATCACGTGTTATTGAAACTTCTATTCCTAAAGTTCGCGAACATGCAGACTTCATTTTTTTATCTGATTTAGTATTATCTCCACCTCCTGTTTCAAAATAAGATTCATTTCTCATACTAAAAAAGGTACCTATCTACATATTGCAGATAGGTACCTTTCCTTTTTAACTTAAATATGATCTACATGACTCACCCTAAATCCCTTTTTCTCTATCTTTTCAATTAATTTCTTTAATTTTTTTTCATTTAACTCATCTGATATATTTACGATAATACGGCGAATATATTGATCACCATTATCAAGCGTAAACAGTCCACCTATATTGTATGCCTTTAACAATGTCCCCAGCTCTTTAATTGTTCCCTTACAATCTTGTGTTGCAATTGTTAATATATAACCACCCGTCCGCATACCGAACGAATCTTCAATAACATCAAATACATTAGAATGTGTTAGAATACCGACAAATTCATTATATTCATTTAAAACCGCTAAAAATGGGAGACGACGAATCACGTAAAAAGCTCTAAAAAAAGAATCCTTTTCAAAAATAAACGAAGTTGGATCTTCCAACACATCTCCTGTACTTACATGCTCTAATCCGCTATTACACTTCTTCTCTAAAAGATCTACTTTATAAATAATCCCCGTGAATTCCTTCTCATCTTCTGCTAATACGGGGATCGCCCTAAATCCCGTTTCATTCATAATTTGCAAAGCCTTTTCACCAGAATCATTCGTTTTGCAAAATGTCACCTGCTGTTTTGGCAGAAAATGATATTTAACTCGCAAAATATGTTCCTCCTTACATGTCAACATGTAATCTATATATAATAAGGAGACCTATATTTTATGAGTGAAATTTACTTTTAAAACGCTTTCATTTTTATAGAATGGTAACCTCTATGAATACACCTTTATATAACAGAACTTTTTGCCCCTTTTATCATTAAAAGCTTTACGTGATAGTTCATTAAATATTCTATACCTTCCAACCATTTTTTCGCTTCTTCTGGTGATTTTCCCCATACGATCATTCCGTAATTATGAACAAGGACTACTCCTCCACCTTCAGTAAAATTCGGAACATTACTTTCCAATAAATCAGCGAACTTTTTTTCATCTTCTACAATTGGAATGGTCATTTCTGTAATGCCTTCTTTGCCAAAAACACGTTCCACGCTGCGTTTTTCGAATGTTACTTCTCCTTCTTTCCCATATAGCTCTGACATTAAATGACTATCTACAGTCTGTACTTGTAAAATACATTCTGCACTGCTTTTTTTATAAATATCCGCATGCATAAACGACTCTGAAGCTGGTTTTTCTTCGTTTTCAAATACTGGCTCACACATGCAATTTACTACAATAAAGTCTTCTTCAGAAAATACTCCTTTATCTCTTCCCTCTACATTTATCAAAAATGTTAATGGCTCTTTTGACGTACACATCGATAAACTAATTTTTGTACCATAAAACCAATCGCGAAGTGCCAGTTCTGCCTTCACATCTTTTAATTCGTTCCATTTCTTCAGAAAAAATAACATTTCGTCACCCCCGGCGTAATATTAATATAATTTTCAAATCCTTTCTATGTAAAAGGAATGTTTTTTGATTATTCTAAAAATTTAATTAAATTATCACACGAGAATGCCTTTTTGTCAATATGGTTTCAGCACCTATCGGAAAAATAGACATATCACCTATAAGCACTCCTGTCTATTTCTTACTTGATTTTGTACATATAAAAAATACGCTATTCTTCTTATTAAAGAATAACGTATTTTTCTCATCTATTATTTTTTTATTGCGTTATACAAAAATTGTGCATATTGTTCACGTGTTACGAAATTATCCCCTAAAAAGTTCCCATTCCCGTCACCTTTTGATATGTTATTATCCTCTAAAGCTTTCACATATCCTTCTGCCCAATGACCAGTTGGTACGTCTTTAAAGTTCTCCAAATTACTTTCATTTGCCTTTAACTGAAATACTTTTTGTAATACTACTGACATCTCGTACCTAGTTAATACTCCTTCTGGACGAAACTTCCCTGTACCATCCCCTTGCATAATTCCAGCTTTTGCAACTGTAGCAATATCTTGCTCAAACATATGCCCTTTCGTATCTGTAAACATCTCTTTCTGCTCTACTTTATTTTCTAATTTCAAGTACCTTTGTACTAAAGATGCAACTTGTCCACGGGTAATATTATCACCAAATCCAAATTGTCCATTTCCATATCCTTTAAAAATATTCTCTTTCGCTAAATAATTAATTGCTTCTTCTGACCAATGTCCTTTTGGTACATCTTT
Organism: Bacillus nitratireducens; assembly: GCF_001884135.1. Lineage (GTDB taxonomy): Bacteria > Bacillota > Bacilli > Bacillales > Bacillaceae_G > Bacillus_A > Bacillus_A nitratireducens. The sequence continues at coordinate 48,615 of NZ_MAOC01000077.1, forward strand.
AAATTCTACTACTTCTACTTTTTCATCTTCTTTAGAAGTGTTATCCCCTTTGCTTTCTACTACATTTTGAATAACAGAACCAGTGAAGAAAATGCCTGTATCCGCAAATGGATCTTTCACTCCAAATTCATATACCTTCTCACCTGGTGTATTCCATTTCACTACACCATTACTATACGTACCATCATCACTCTTCAGACGGATTTTTGTAGATACCTCGCCGTCTTTTTCGTATATAGGTACTTTTACTTCTTTATTTACTTCTGTATCCTCTAAAAAGACTTTTTGGTTTTGAACATTAATATAAGCTTTCTTACTTAGTTCTATTACTGGTCTAACATCGCGGATTTCATTTGCAACAAAACTTAAATATACTAACTTATTCAAATTACTAACTGGCGATAAGTCTGAAATATAATTTGCTTCTAAATCAAGCTTTTGTAAGTTTACTAGATTTGATAATGGAGTAATATCCTTTAACTCATTATTAGGTAAATCTAATTCTGTAAGCTGAGTCATTTTAGCAAGTGGTGTCACATCTTCAATTTGATTTTTCCCGATAAATAATTTATTTAATTGATTCATTTGATCAATACCCGATAAATCTTTAACCTTATTACGCGTTAATACTAAGTCCTTTAAAGGTAATGAATATAACGGTTTAATATCTTCAATTTGATTACCTGCTAAAGTTAAGTATGTTACATTTTTCAACGCGCTTAATGGAGCAACATTCGTAATTTTATTATTTGCTAAATTCAAGTAATCTAGTTGTTCCATTTTCGCTAATGCTGTTACATCTTCTATTTGGTTGCCTGATAGATATAAACTTTTTACATTTTTCATTCCAATTAGTGGTGCAACGTTTGTAATTTTATTATTACTCAAATCAAGAGATTCTAAATTATCCATCTTAACAAGTGGTGTTACATCTGAAAATTCATTACCACGCAAAGCTAAATGATTTAATTGCTTTAAATTCGCAAAGAACGACGGATCTGTTAACTTCGCATTCGCAACTGTTAAAGATTTTAAATTCGGCATATATTTTAATGCACTATAATCAAGAATCTCATTCGTGTTTAAAAACAAGTCCTTTACTTGTAATAACTCTTCTTTCGTAATTGGTGTATTTAAATCTTTTCTATTAAATACTTTTTTATTAACAAGTTCTCTTAATTTGTTATCTGTTATCATATTTTGATTATCAACTGGATTATCTGTTTCCGTATTGCCTGAATTAGAGTTATCGTCTGGTTTCTCTGTTTCTTTGTCGCTTACAGTTGGATCTTTAATTTCAAATTGAACTTGATATTTGTGATCGTATCCAATAGCTGGAATAAGTATATGCATTTGCATATTATGCTTCTTCTCAAATTCACCAATTTCAAATTGAACTACTTTCGTTCCATTTTTTCTTTTGTCTTCTGACAGAACTTTCACATCATGAAATACACCAGGTTGATTTCTATCTTCTATTCTAAGATATTGAAAATAATCGCTATCTTGCATTGTTACAGTAACAATTTTTTTCCCGTCTTCAATTGCTACTTTAGGATTTTTTATGTACTGAGAAACCATAGATGGCTCATCTTTTTGATCCTTATATATTTTAATCTCAGTATCATACGTGCGATCACTGGCTGCTGCTAACGACTGATTTGCTTCAATTTTTATTGCTGCTAATGCTGGAGTAGAGTATGCAGCAAATGGAATAGCTAATGTTGTTGCTACTACTAGAGCTTTAATATAACTTTTTTTCAAAATAATATCCCCTTGTCTTATATATATTTTAATTGATAATCCCTATCAATTACTAACATAATAAATGATAATGAATCTCATTATCATTGTCAATGGGAATATTACATTAAGTTTATAATTTCCCTAGATACAAAATAAAAAAGCCTTTATTCAAAGGGCTTTTTTACCTATCGTATGAAGAATTTCACTTTTTTCCTTTTCATTAATAACACCAATTTTTTGCAAAATGTTTGCATACAATACAAGTTTATTATATATCCGTTCTGACATAATTCCCCTTCTTTCCTTCAACCAACTTTTTTTGTATTGGTAAATTATATGAACGAGATGAGAAAATGTGTCCACTTTTTGCATAAATACAAATCTTTTATTTTGTTACTTACTGATAGTAAAACTCCTACCTAAAAATTAGGCGGGAGTCTAGATGTATTCATTTCATTTAGCAAATTGTCCATTGAATATTATGTTTTTTGACTTCTTCTTCAAAACTATAAGGCATTTTCTTATCACAAATGACATGTTGAATATGAGAAAATGCTGCTATTCTATAATTCCCTTTTACGCCTACCTTTGTATGATCACATAAAATATATGTTCTCTCAGCTAGCTTAATCATCGCTTCTGAAAGTTTCGCCTTTTCTAATTCAAAGCTAGAAACCCCAAAGCCTGGCAACAACCCATCAATCGAAACGAATGCCTTATGAAAATGAAATTGATGGATTACTTGCTGTGAAATAGACCCTGACACCCGTGAATGTTTTGGGGATACTTTTCCACCAATAAATAAAACCTCACCATGAAACATCTTTTTATTAATAGAAGATATTAATTGTGTCGCTACTGGAAAAGAACTCGTAACAATTGTTAAATTTTTACGATGAACAAGATATGGTACCATTTGAAGTGGTGTACTTCCATCATCAATCGCAATAACATCTCCATCTTCTACAAACGTTGCTGCTTTATACCCAATTCTTTTCTTCTCTTCTATATGCAGCATTTCTCGTTCTAACATTGGTGCCTCTATTCCAGCTCCCGGAAGTTGAACGGCTCCACCATACACTTTCTTCAACTTCTTTTCACGATCTAATTCTTCTAAATAACGGCGAATCGTCTCTGTTGATACTGCAAACTCTCTCGCTAATTCTGAAACTTTTACTTTCCCTTTAAACTCTACCTTCTCAAGAATTGTTCGCTTTCTTTCTTCGCCCACTACAGACATAGCCTCACCCCATTTATATCTACCTTATAAACTGCCTTACTTATACAAAGTTATAATTTTCTTTTTCAGTGAAAATCTCTTCATGAATATAAATACCACGCTTTTCTAATTCGTCAAAAATGATTTGTGGATTTTCAAAAGCTTCTTCAGGAGTAACAACACCGACTTTATTAACTACTCCTTTTGCAATTAACTCTGTAGCGACTCCGAATGGGATTCCAACATTTCTTGTATAAGCTCTTAATTTCTCCCAACCTACTACAGAACCATCAGATAACGGATGTGTATGATATAACACATGCCTTTGTTTTTCATTATTTTTCATACCTACTACCTCTACATGAAGTGCATAACCATAAAGCTCTGTTTCTTTTCCTTCTTTCGATTTTAGTAGATACTTCGAAATACAATCCATAATACCTATTTCTTTACCTTTTATTTCAATTTGATCATTACGCAATATACCATAATCATATAAAGCACGAATGAGCTGCATATTTTGCTCAGGCCAAGTACCTCTCGTTTCAATCAGCACAACACCTTTGTCCTCCAATGCCTTCGCCAACGTAATCGTTTCTGAATGCGGGATTATATACTGCGTTGTTTTTCCATAAGGCGCTGGTAATTCGATTTCTCTTGGGCGCGCAAACGGAGGTACTTGCTTAAATTCCCCGTCTTCATACACTGTACGCGATGGTAAATGTGGATCATATTCATATGTCGTTGTTTCTGTAATTGATGCAGAAAAAGCAATTGGGCGATATGAGCCATGGCTTACTCGAACTGACTCTACAGTATCTAGCTGATTTGCTGCATACATAGCCATCATTTGCGTTACACCTGGCGTCATACCGAACCCAGGTAAACATGTTTTTCCGTTTTGAACAAATATAGAATGGGATTCATTTTCTTCACCAAATCCATTCAAGTTCACACCGTGACAGCCAGCATCTGCGATACAACGAGTGGACAATCCATTTAACTTTATCGTCGTGCCGTCCATTACAATGTCATAGCCTTTCATTTTTGCAATAGTATCCTCATGATTTGTCACATCGACTTTTACAAAATCAACGCGAGGATCGTTTAACCACTCTACTACTTTTCGGCCTTCTTCTTCATTGAAATCAGCAACAGTAATTGTTCCAAATGATGAAAATTGGACTAAATCTAAAATTGCTTCACGACAAATTTTCCCTGCCCCACCTAAGCAAAATACTTTCACCCTATAACAACTCCTTTAGCAATACTATCAACTAAACGATTAATGTCTTCTTTATGTACATCACCGATATTTCCAATACGGAACGTATCTACTTTCGAAATTTTCCCTGGGTAAATAACAAATCCGTACTGCTTTAATTCGTTATATAATTGCTGAAATTCAAATCCAGCTTCTGGATAAATGAAAGATGTAATAATAGGAGATTGATATTTTTCATCTACTAGTGGCTTAAATCCGATTTCTCCCATTCTGTTCACTAATAGTTTTTGATTGTTATAATATCGATTGTAACGAGCTCTTACTCCGCCCTCTTTTTCTAGTTCCAGGAGCGCTTGATAAAAAGCGTGTACAACATGCGTAGGTGACGTAAAACGCCATTTTCCATTTTGATTTTCCATCGTTTCCCACTGATCGTATAAATCTAATGATAATGAACGTGCCTGCCCTTGACACTTCAATAATTCATCACGCTTTGCGATAACAAAGCCGAATCCGGGCACACCTTGAATGCACTTATTCGCACTACTAATTAAAAAATCAATTTGTAAATCAGCAATGTCTATTTCAATACCGCCGAAACTACTCATTGCATCAACAATTGTAACCTTTCCATACTGCTTCCCTAATTTACATACATCTACAATTGGATTAATAATACCTGTCGTTGTTTCACAATGAACAACGGCAATATGCGTAATCTCTTTATCTTGTTGTAATAACTTTTCTACTTCTACAATATTAGTAGGCTCCCACTCTTCTGTTTGACTGACCACCACATCTATATGTAACATCTCCGCCATTTGCACAATCCGTTTACCATAGGCACCATTTGTACAAATGAGCAGCTTTCCGTTTGTAGGAATAACAGAACCGATTACTGCTTCAACTGAAAATGTACCGCTTCCCTGCATTAAAACTGTTGTGTACTTTTCTTCTTCCTTTGTTGCTAACGATACAAGCCTATTTCTTACATCTTGCACCATCGTATTATATTCAACATCCCACGTACACCAATCATATAACATAACTTCTTTTACAGTTTTTGTTGTCGTTAATGGTCCTGGCGTTAATAATAAGTAGTGATTTTCATTCATGATCCTATGCCCCTTTTATGAAATAATAAGTTCTTGTTTCTCGATATGTTCCATTACGCTTTCGAGTTCCTGCATCGTTTCTATCGTAAAGTGCGCCCCATTTTCAACGAAACGATTGCGAACTACTTCTATTTTTTCACGAAGTTCTGCTGGATCCATATTCTCAACTTCCTCTTCCGTTAAACCGAGCTCACTACTACCAAGAATTACACCAACTGTCCACATTCCAGCATTTCTACCCTCTTTCATATCTGACACGGTGTCTCCAACTTTTATCATATGATTCATTGGATATATACCTAATTCCATCGCATTTTTATAGCACATCCACGGATACGGACGCCCTGCTGGGACATCATTTGGCGTAACAAGAAAATCGGGTTTATACCCTTGTAGTGCCGCTTCTTTTGCTACAATATCCATCATTTCTCTCGTATATCCAGTTGTTGAACCAATTTTAATGTCCTTTTCACGTAATGAAGTAATCACTTCTTTTACTCCATTAATCGGCGACGCATAGCGCGGTAAAATAGCGAAGAGAATTTCTTCAAATTCTTCATACATCTCCTGAATATCTTCTTCTGTTGGTAATTGTCCGAAGACACACTTCCACTCATTCGAAATACGGGACATTTCCGTTAATGCCCTAACATGATCAATTTTCAATAACCCCATTGGTTTGCGAGCTTCTTCTGCTGTAATTTCAACACCGCGTTTATGGAAGATCTCCATAAATACTTCCAGTGGTGCAAAACATCCGTAATCAACTGTCGTACCTGCCCAATCAAAAATAACTGCTTCAATTTTCATTCTATCCATCCCCTTCTTACTTATCTTTTTTGCCATTGTGACGTTCGGTTACGAAGTGCTTTCGTTCCCCACTCATATACAACTCTCACTACAATATTTGTAACAACAATAAGTACACTCATTGCAGCTGCTGGTGCTACATTTCCTGCATCATCCATATTTACAATTGATACAGCAGCTAGTTTAAAATCAGCCGCATACAAGAACACTACTGCCGATACAGTTACCATTGAATTTACGAAGTAGTACATAACCATTTCTAAAATGGCTGGTAAACACATCGGTACGGTCACTCGAAAGAAAGTTTTATAAAACGGTATGCTCATCGACTGCGAAACAAGCTCAAACTCTCGGTCTAGTTTCTTTAACGCCGTCGTTGCCGTAACGAATGTTACAGAGTAGAAATGAATGATATTTACTAATACTAAAACGGCAATTGTGCCATATAAAGAATGAAACGGGTTTGTTATTGAAAGTCCTAGAATTTGAATTGTTGGTTGACTGAAGAAAAAGACATATCCTAATCCAAGTACTAATCCAGGAATCGCTAACGGTACAATTGAGAAGAAATAACCTACTTTTCTTAAAAATTGTAGCTGTTCTATTTTTTCAATCGCATAAGCGAACACAAATGTTAAAATCGCCCCGATAACTGCCGTAACGGCTGAGACAATTACACTATTTTTGAATGCTTCAAGTCCGTCTCCTGTCAAACTTGAAAAATTAAAATGCTCAAATGTAAAACTCATATTATATGGCCATACTTTCACACTTGCAGCAATACCAACTGCCACAAATAAAAGAATGATCATAAGCGTTACTACGCTACAATATACGAATGAAATAACATCTCTTTTCTTATTATTTATTATTCTGTAAGGTACTGCTTTTGAAGATAAGAGGTTCGCCTGTTTCCTTTGCGTAATACGATCAACTGCAAATGCGAAAATAGCTGGGATTAATAAAATCATTCCGACAGTTGCGCCCATGGACATATTTTGCTGTCCAATTACTTGCTTATATACGTCAGTAGCAAGCACATTATATTGTCCACCAACAATTTTTGGTGCCCCAAAATCAGTGAAACTAAGTGTAAATACAACGAACATCGCACTAATTAATCCGTATTTCACACTAGGTAAAGTAACCGTAAGAAACTGCTTCGCTTTACTTGCACCTAACATATTAGAAGCTTCATATAAACGATAATCAGAACCTTGGAAAGCAATTAATAAAATAAGGAATGCTTGTGGAAATGTATACATAACTTCAGCCATTACAATTCCTACTGGTCCGTATAACGGTATTTGTATTCCTTCAAATAAACCAAACATCCCTTTTGTTATTAACCCTTGATTACCAAATAAATATGTCAGTGCGATACCGTGCATCATCGTCGGTGCGAATAATGGTAATAATGCTACGTATTGAAATACGCGCTTTCCAAAAACATTGGTACGAGCAATCGCATATGCATAAGCGAACGCGAGTGTAACTGAAATAATTGTTGTAGCGCCCGAAATCCATATCGTATTTTGTAATGATTGTACTAGCGTTGGTGTTGTGAAATATTTACTGAAATTCGCAACACCAATGAAAGCTCCGTCTTTATCGTAAAAGGCTTGTGTAAATAGTTGTAATAGAGGCAATACAAGGATGATCAAAAAAGCAAGAAGCATACCAATAATTAATAGTCTTTGTATCCACTCTTCTTTACCAATACGTCTCTTAATCTTTTTTTTCGTACTTTCTACCTTGAAATTTTCTAACATCTCCATCTATACAATGACCTTCTTTCCATATGACAACATATGATTTTCTGAGAAAGAGATTTGAATCGGCTTTCCTTTTTTAATAGCAGTTGCCTCTACTTCTGATGCCAATATATCCACTACAATTTTCTCGTTATACAGATGTGTTTTTTCTTCTACGACTCGCACTTCTGTTCGATATACAGATCCGCGAAATTCCATACTTTCCACAACCGTTTTAATACCATCGTTTTGTACAATTGTTACATGTTCAGGACGAATTGCATGTTCTTCATTATTTTTCGAAAAGAAATTAATAGAACCTATAAAATCTGCCACAAACGGATTGGCTGGTCTTTGATAAATCTCCTCTGGTGTTCCAATCTGCATAATTTCCGCATGATTCATTACAACAATTTTATCAGCCATCGTTAATGCCTCTTCTTGATCATGCGTTACCATAATAGTTGTTACTCCCACTTTTTCTTGCAAATCGCGCATTTCTCTACGCAACTTTTCACGTACTTTTGCATCTAAAGCCGATAACGGCTCATCGAGTAACAAAATATCCGGAGACAGAGCGAGCGCACGTGCAAGTGCCACTCGCTGCTGTTGTCCACCAGACATTTGAGCAGGATATTTATCTTTTACATTCAGCAAATCAACAAGTTCTAACGCCGATAGCGCCTTCTCTTTTACTTCTGCTTTTCCATATTTTTTTGTCTTTAAGCCATATTCAATGTTTTCAAGTGCTGTTAAATTCGGAAATAATGCATACGATTGAAACACCATTCCGAAGTTCCTCTTTCCAGGAGGTAATGCTGTAATATCTTTTCCATCCACAGCTATACTACCTGTTGTTGCCTCTTCTAGCCCTGCTAAAATTCGAAGCAATGTTGTTTTCCCACAACCACTTGGGCCTAATAAACATACAAACTCGTTTTTTTTCACAGTAAAAGAAATATCTTTTAACGCTGTAAATGCATCAAACTGTTTTTGAATGTGTTGAATTGATAAATATTCGCTCATTTTTTCTCTCTCCCACTCACTTACTTTTTCGGTTCTGCTTTTTGGCCAAACTCTTTTTCCCATTTTTCTAAAATTTTGTCGCGATTTTCTGCTGCCCACTTAAAGTCATTCTTTTTATATAACTTTTCTGTCACATCTTTAGGGAATCCATCTGGAAGTTTATAATCATTTTTAATTGTCGCAAATCCATTTTTCTCGAAGTATAACTTCATTACATCATCAGTAATTGCCCAATCTAAAAATGCTTGTGCTAATTTATCATTTTTTGCATTATCTTTTTTAATAAGTGCGTTCGCTTCTACTTCCCAACCTAGTCCTTCTTTCGGCAATACAACTTCAACTGGTGCACCTTTTTGTTTCTCTTTCAAAGCACTATAAACCATTGATACGCCAACTGGATATTCACCCGCACCTGCTAATTTCGCTGGTTTTGAACCTGAATGAGTATAAGTTGCCATATTATCATGAAGTTTCTTCATGTAATCCCAGCCTTTATCTTCACCCATAATTTGTAACCATGCAGAAACTGTTAAAAATCCTGTTCCAGAAGAAGCTGGATGTGGCATAACAAGCGTTCCTTTATATTCTGGTTTCGTTAAGTCTTCGTATGATTCTGGCATCGGTAAATTTTTCTTCTTTAATTCTTCTTTATTTACAGCAATCCCCGTCATAAATGCAGTATTTCCTACCCATTTTTCTGGTTGCTTATCGTCTTTAAATTGTGGAAGAACACGATCTGCTCCTTTTGGAGAGTATCCTTTTAACATATCTTTTTTATCTAAAGCTAATAGACTAGACGCTGCAGTTCCCCATACAACATCTGCTTGTGTATTTTTTCCTTCAGCTAGCAATTTCGCTGTAATAACTCCAGTTGAATCACGAACAATGTTCAACTTCACGTCTGGATACTTCTTTTTAAAAGAATCAAGATAAATTGGTACAAGTTCTTCTTCGATCGCTGTGTAAACAGTTAATGATCCAGATAATTTATCATCTTTCACTTTTGCCCCAGCACTTTCTTCTTTTTTTGCACCACACCCCATTAATAACGAAAATACCATTCCAGTTGCTACAGCTTTAAAGATTGTTTTTTTCACTGTCTCTCTCTCCTTTTACAAATCTTATGTACAATTCAAATATAAACAACTAGTGTAAAAGCAGTATTAAACCAACATTAATCTTTTGTTTGTTGTTTGTTTTTGTGTAATACGTTGCTACTTCTATGTTTTTTCGCATTTTTCTGCTAATATCAAACGTGAAATTTACAAATAATTAAAAAAACCTTTATAATCCCACAAAAAAATGAGGCGTTTGTAAAAAACGCCTCATTTTTGTTTACCTTTTTTTGAATTACGATTTGCGTACTTCGCACTATTTTCTCCTTCATACTCTACTGCAAATTCTGCATCGGGTAAGCTTTCTTTCGGAGTTTTATTATTATTAATTGCTGCATTTTGTTTTACTTTTCTTTTTACCAATATACTCACCTGCTCTCACTAAATAACTTTCTATTCTAGTTTGAAACAACTTAAAGTAATTATTACTGGGAAGTGTTAACAAGTACATAAGAGCTTATATATGGAAATACTACATACGAACAAACCATTACAAAAAGGAGCGATGACTTTGAAGGAGAAAGAAACGATCCAATCGCCAATTTTAGACGAGACGCTCCCTCATCAAATGAACTTTCCATCATTTAAAGGTACAGGAAAAAAGATGCAACAACCTTTTATAAATCAATATGATGTTGTAATTGGAGACAGTAAATACGATTCCACTAATAGTCCCCTTAATAATTGGAGTGATGAGGTAGATCCTGCCATTATGGCTGGGGAAGAATGGATACATCCTACAAATGATATCGGGTGGATTTCAGAAGAAAATCAAGAACTACTTAAAAATGAAGTTGATAAGAAAAATGCTGCTTTTATGCATCCTCAATTTGGAATTAACGACTAAAAAACCATTCTACCTAACATAGGTAGAATGGTTTCATACTATCCAATAATAATTCTCTCTTTCGGATATTTATAGCGAGGTGGTTGCTCTCTTCCGCCACTAGCTAATATAAATGTTAAAATACCGACGCGTCCGATAAACATAAGCACAATGAGTACAAGTTTACCAACAGTTGTTAAATCGGGAGTAATACCTGTTGATAGTCCCGTCGTCCCAAAAGCAGAACAAACTTCAACTATTAAGCTCATAAGTGGTACATTTTCTGTAATGGATAAAATAAATAGCGCTGAAGCACATAATAAAATCCCCATCGTCATAACGACAGATGCTTTCAACACATCTTCTTCATGTAGCTGACGTTTGAAAACTCGGACTGTTCTCCCGCCCCTTGCAAATGTATATAACGATAATATACTAACAGCAAATGTTGTTGTACGTATTCCGCCCCCAACTGAGCTTGGAGATGCTCCAATGAACATTAAAATGCTCATAAATAAAAGCGTTGGTTGTGATAATTCACGTATGTCCATTGTAGCAAGTCCACCACTTCGCGTCGTCACAGATTGGAATAACGTATAAAATACAGTTTCATGCCATGACTTTCCTACTAAAAAATGATTTCGTTCTAATAAAAAAATCATAATTGTTCCAACAATAACGAGTACAAAAAATGTCGTTGTCGTCAATTTTGTAAATAATGAAAAGCGAAATAGTTGCTGTCTCCTTTTACTAAGGAATTGCTTTACTTCCATTAACACCGGGAAACCAATAGCTCCTAAAATAATAAGCAACATATGAATCATTTGAACAATATAATCTTTTTTGTACGGAATAAGTGATTGTCCTGTTAAATCAAATCCTCCGTTCGTTGTTGCACTCACAGCGGCAAAGAAACCGTGAAAATAAGCTTCTTGCCAAGTCGGGAAATATAGTAAAAATCTTGTACCTAACAGTATTGCTCCAATGAGTTCTATCGAAATAATTACAATTAAAATAGAACGCATCAATTCTACAAGGCCCGATAAATTTCCTTGGTTATGGTCTGCCATAATTAACCTTCTTCTTTGCAAACCAATCTTTTTACCCGTTATAATCCAAACGAATGTACCAAGTGCCATAATTCCTAATCCGCCTAATTGTAAAATCAAGGCTAAAACAATAATTCCTGCTGTTGTAAACGTATCTGAAATAGTAACAACAGAAAGTCCCGTAACACTTACAGCACTAACAGATGTAAACAGCGCATCTATAAATGTCCATTTCACACCAGGCTTCGTAACAAATGGTAAACTAAGTAAAATTACCGATACTACTACCGCTAGTAAATAAAATACAACGATAAGTTGCACGGGACGTAATTTTTGTAAAAACTTTTTTATATCTCTCATTCCATCACTTCGCTACCTTTTTCTATCGATTAAATAAAGAAAAATCATCACTTTCTTCATTTGTAAATAACTGCTGAAATAGTTTCGCAAATACCATTCCGTATACAGTTCCATTTCCCCCATACGGCAGTGCGTAATATAAATTATGTATTTCTTTATCTTCTTTTAAAATAGGGAGACCATCATGACTGCCACCAAATGCTGCTGCCCAATAGTACTCTGCCTGTATATTTTTATTTTGCGGGAACATTTCTTTTACAATGTTAATAAGGATATCACGTTTATGCAATAATTTCGTATCGCCGATTGTTTGAATTTGCATCGCTTCATCTAATCCACCTACAATAATGCGGTTTTGATACGTTCGAAAGTATAAGTAAGGCCGCGCTGTTTCCCAAATTAATGATTGCTCATGCCAGCCTTCAAAATGATTTAGCTTATTTGTTACAACAGCATAAGACGTTTCTACTGTTGTGTTTTTTTCTTTCTTTCCAAAGATTGCTTCATAACCTGTCGCCATAATAATATTCTTTGCTACGATTTTATTTCCTGTATTCGTGTAACAAATTAAATCATTTTGGATTTGTTTAATATGTAATGCCTCTGTATGTTCATATATAGTAGCGCCCATTTGTTTCGCTTTATGCAAAAGACTGTGGGCTAATAAATACGGATTCACTTCTGCATCACCACTTGTATATAACGCTGCTTGTTTTACAAATGAATAACGCTTATTGATATCAGACTCTGTAAAATATTCAACCGGAAATCCATAATGGCGTAACGTATTATATTCTTCTTGTAAAAATGAAATATCCTCATCTCTACTTGCATAATACAAACTATTTCGCGGAATAAAATGGGGATCAATATCGAGAGTTGGCACGACCTTCTCCATTGTTTGCAGCGCTTCATAACAAAGTCTATATGCTCGTACCCCTTTCTCTTCACCAAATGTATGGATAAGAGAAGTTAACGATTTATCATGAACAAATTGTAATAATCCTGTATTTGCAGCTGTGCTACCACATGCAATTGCTCTTTTTTCAATGAGCATAACACGCATTCCAATTTTAGCTAACGAATACGCTATATGAGCACCTGCTTCTCCACTTCCAATTACTAGTACATCACATATCATATCATTTTCTAATGTTGGATAACAAGGTACAGAAACTCCAGCACTCCAAAACAACTTACCAGTCATAAGCTTCATAATTATACTCCTACAATGTATTTTTCTCCTTCCTATGTTTCGTCATTTTCCATAAAAAAATCCAACTAACATACGCTAGTTGGATTTCTTCTCTTTAATTAGAACGATCTTCAAGCCAATTTCCAACCGTCGGATATGTTTGCTTTACAGCCGTTCCACCATACACAATAGACATATGTCCTGTCGGTAAACACACATACTGTTTATCCGTGCTAGAAATATGATCAAGTAAAGCCTCTACTTGACATGGCAGAGCAATATGATCACGTTTTGCGGAAATATTTAAGACATTCGCCTTAATATTTGCAAGGTCTACCTTTTGTCCGCGAATAACGAGTTCACCCTTCACTAATTTATTATTTTGATAAAAATCACGAATCCATTGTCTATAAGATTCACCTGGGAACGGAATACCATCGCCTACCCACTTTTGAACTAATTTCCAACTTTCGACGAAGCGCTCATTTTCTGAACGATCGACTAAAGCAACATATGGACCGACAAAGTTTGTAATTGGTTTTAACATCTTATTTCCGAAATCAATCATTTCTGGCGGAATATTTCCGAATGTATCAACCGCTTTATCTAAATTGAAATATTTCTCATCTAATAAAGGACCGTATAATCCTGTTTCAGAGAAATCAAAAGGACTTGTCATAAAAATCAAGTTACGAATTGGCATGTCCGGATGAAGCGCTGCATAAATAGATGTTAACGTTCCACCCATGCAATAACCAAGTAAAGAAATCTCGTCCGATTTTGCAGTTCTCATTACTTTTTTCACTGCTTTTGCAATATAATCGAACACGAAATCATCAAATTTCAAATGACTATCTTCTAAACCAAATGTGCCCCAATCAAGCATATATACATCAAAACCACGATCTACTAAATATTCCACTAAACTATTTCCTGGAGTTAAATCCATAATATATGGTTTATTAATAAGAGCATATATTAATAAGATTGGAACTCGCTGCGTTTTTTCTTGTTTTGGAATGTAACGATACAGCTTCGTTTTATTCTTCGTCCAAATAACCTCTTTCGGTGTTAAACCAACTTGTGGTTCTGGTTCGCGTAATAAAATTTCGCTCGCTCTTTTCACACGACGATATGCTTTGCGATATTCTTCTGGGTACAACTCTAATTGCTTTTCCCATTCTGTTACGAATGTAGTCATTTTTTTATCCCCTTTTCGGTCGATTTCTTTCTAAAAAAAGAAGTGCATTCCTGCTATGGATATGCACTTTTTTCTTACTTCATTACATGTATAATCCGCCGTTAATGTTTAATTGCTGACCAGTGATATACGCACCGTCACGGCATAGGTATACTACACCTTTTGCAATTTCATCAGCTTGACCAAAACGTTTTTTCGGGATTTTCGCAACGATTTTTTGACGCACTTCTTCTGGTACTTCTGCTACCATTTCAGTATCAATAAATCCTGGGCAAATTGCGTTTACAGTTACATTTGTTCTTGCAAGTTCTAACGCTAATGATTTTGTAAATCCTAACATACCTGCTTTTGCTGCTGAGTAGTTTGTTTGTCCAAATCCACCAGCTTGGCCAATAATAGAAGAAATACTAATGATTCTTCCTTCTTCTGCTTCCGATATGTATGGAAGTACCGCGCTTGTTGTATTAAATACACTGCTTAAGTTCACGTCAATTACGCGCTCCCAATCTTCACGATTTAACTTTTTGAATGTACGATCTCTTGTAATACCAGCATTATTAACAAGAATGTCAACTTTACCAAAATGATTCACAGCTTCTTCTACAAGTCTGTTTGCATCTTCTACTTTAGAAACATCCGCTTGAACTGCATAAACATCATGTCCTTCTTTTCCTAATTCATTTACTAAGTTTTCAGCTGCTTCTTTACTGCTGTTATAGTTAATAACTACTTTTGCTCCCTCTTCTGCTAATGCTACTGTAATTGCTTTTCCAATTCCTTTTGCCCCACCTGTTACGATTGCTACTTTGCCATTTAATTGAACCATTTCTTTTCCCCCTTAAATGAATTTGTGAACGATTGTTATGAATCATTTTGGTACTCATACTAATTGAGTCCATATATTAATTATGTTTCGTTGTTTATACATGAAAAGAGATTCTCCCTCTCTCTTTTACACGTTATAAACAAACGCTTTTATCATTTTTTATTTTCTGGTTTATTTACAGGCTTTACTTCTTCTTTTACAGGTACTTGTAGTTTAGCTAGTACTGCATTTTGCTTTTCTAGCAATTCTAAAATTTGATCAACTTTCGTTTCTAACGTGCGCATATCTTGTTTTACTTTCGTAACATCACGCTTTAATGTAGGAGCTTGTCCTAATGAATCCACTTTCTCTTCTAAAATTTCCTCGATGTTATCAACTTTATTTTCTAAGTTAATAACAAGCGTAGCTACTCTAGCGATATCCTCTCTCGTCGGCACATTCACCTGTTCTAAATAATTTTTTGTCGTATCATTTAATGCTTTTTGATAAAACAAATTCAAATCTAGAACGCTGCCCATCCAAGCAGAATATTCTTCTGTTTTAATTGTTTCATTGAGCGCTTTTCCCCAAAATGTTTCGGTTTGTTCATAAGCATTTTTCCATGCTTGCAATGGATCGAATTTTTGATCAATCACTTCGACTACACTCCCTTTTTCGTTTTTGAAACAATTCAACCTATTCACTATTTTCTAATATTCCGAATAAAACTTCAAGTATATATTTTATTTTTCTTTATTTTCTAACAAATGTATTGACATTAAAAACAGATAGGTGTAAATTGCACTTATAAGCAAAAAATTCCATCTAACTGATTCATGAGGTGATGCACAATCATGCTACATAATGAACCAGAACACCCAGAAAGTTTGGAAAAAAACCAAGCGAAACAACCAAACTCCATGCCAAAAAACTTCTTAGTTCCTTTCTTACTTCTCTGTCTAAAAGACTGGAGTCTTCATGGTTACAAACTTATTCAAATGCTAATGGACATCGGCTTTTCTTCTGTTGACCAAGGTAATGTGTATAGGACACTACGCAAATTAGAAAAAGAAAATCTTATTTCTTCTACTTGGGATACAAGCGAAGGCGGGCCAGCGAAACGAATTTATTCTTTAACAGAATATGGAGAGCAATATTTAACAACATGTGCGACTTCTTTTGAACATTATCAAAATATGTTGCGGACGTTTTTCACGTTATACACCAATGCATTCTTTCCATTTTCTACTTCTCCAGAAAAGGATGAAAAGGATTCTTCATCTTCACCTGGTGGTACAGCAGAGTAATCTGCGTTCACAATATGCAAAAAAACATTTGGAGGTCAAACAATGGAAACTAAGCCATACGAATTAGTCGATGCATTTTGGAAAAACTGGTCTCAATCTCTTTCCCTCTTCTCTTCAGCTGGGAAACAATTAGAGCAACTTACTTTAGAAACGTTAAAACAACAACAAGACGCTTTGCATAAATTAACATCAGGAGTAGATGAACTAGAAAAAGAACTACATCAATTCACTGCTCAGTTCAATAACCAATATACGGATTACGTGAAGCAATTAACTGGAAACTCCTTAAATGATCAAATTAACGAGTGGCAAGAAAAATGGAATGAGCTTTCTACTCAAATGCACCAACTTACTGTTTCTCCTACGAAAACATCTTTGTCTATTCTTACTCAAACTAGCGGTCAATTTGAAGAAACAACAAAACACTTTATCGAACAACAACAATCGCAACGTGAAGAGGTTCAAAAACAGTTAGAAGTTTTTTTGGGAGAGTTCAAGTCCAAACAACTAGAACTCGCAAAGCAGTTCGAGGAAAACTCAAAAAATTTATTTACTTCCATCAAGTAAGAAAAATGTGGCAACTAACTGCAGCACAAACAAAACTCTTTCTTCCTCCTACTACATCAAGATGGCTTACATTTTTCGATATGGAAAAGAAGGAGGACAAAATGAATCCATTTCAAGAAGCACAAACTGTTCCGGAGCTTCGTTACGATGAGATTCAAGTCGGTGATCAAGCATCACTAACAAAAAAAATTACGGATGAGGACGTTATCAATTTCGCAAAATTGACTGGAGATGTAAATCCTATTCATATTCTAGACTCTTTTGCAAAAACGACAATGTTCAAAGAACGTATTGCTCATGGCATGCTCGTTTCAAGTTTTATTTCTACCATTCTTGGAACGAAACTCCCGGGCAAAAATACGATTTATTTATCTCAAAACGTTTCATTCCGTGCTCCTGTCAAAATCGGTGATACACTTCGCGTTGTGGCAGAAGTTATAAAAAAACGTGACGATAAAAAAATCATTACGCTGCAAACAAACATATATAATCAATCCGATGATATTGTCGTGGAAGGTACAGCGACAATACTGAAAAAAGAGTAGCAAATTTGCTACTCTTTTTTTCTATCCAAGAACTTCTAAACACACCGATTACTTCCGTGTATGAGCACGTCGTTTCCACATAAAATAACGGTACCAGTTCAGATAGTACTTAGCTGAACTGGACTACTCATAAGGATGTGTATCAACATGGTAAAAACAAACAAATTACTAGTTCCAGGTGCAGAACAAGCGCTTGAACAATTTAAATATGAAATTGCGCAAGAATTTGGTGTAAGCTTAGGGTCTAACACAGCATCTCGTTCTAACGGCTCAGTTGGCGGTGAAGTAACAAAACGTCTTGTTGCTTTAGCTCAACAACAATTACGCGGATAATTATATAACATATGGCTTAGAGGCAGATATTCTCTGCCTCTTTCTTTTTTAACATACATAATAGTTCTTCTTCACATACTAGTAAGAGCAAATTGAAAGGAACGATATGTGACATGAAACGGATTAACATTAGCATGAGCCCTCCCCGTGTTCTTACTTTATCTTTTATTACGCTATCAATTATTGGTACATGCTTATTAAAATTGCCAATTGCTACAACAACATCTATTTCATGGCTCGATGCCTTATTTACAACGGTTTCTGCTTGTACGGTTACAGGACTTGGTGTTGTGGACACTGGAAAAGTATTTACCTTATTTGGTCAATGTGTAATTTTAACACTTATACAAGTTGGCGGCCTTGGCATTATGAGCTTTGCTGTTTTAATTGCAATTATGCTCGGCAGAAAAATTGGTCTTCAAAACAGAATTTTATTACAACAAGCATTAAACCAAACAAATGTCGGTGGAATCATTCGTCTTGCAAAAGCATTATTTTTATTTTCTTTTGCTGTAGAATGTATCGCTACTTTACTTCTCTCTTTTGAATGGGTACCAAAATACGGAATTGCCAAAGGTATATATTATAGCTTTTTTCATTCGATCTCTGCCTTTAACAATGCTGGCTTTTCTATATGGAGCGATAATTTAATGTCCCACTCTCATAGCGTTCTCGTCAATCTTGTTATTTCTTCTCTCATTATTTTAGGGGGAATTGGTTTTACAGTGATCGTAGATATAAAAAGAAAGAAAAACTTTAAAAACCTTACTTTGCACTCAAAACTTATGCTCTCTTCTACTCTAATCGTCAATATTATTGCTACAGCTTTTATTTTTATATTCGAGTTTCATAATTCAATTTCCATGAGAGGTTTTACCCCCTTTGAAGAAGGTATGGCTGCTTATTTTCAAGCGATTTCGACGCGTACTGCCGGGTTTAATACTGTTGATATCTCTGCATTATCAAAACCTTCCCTTTTATTAATGATGCTTCTTATGTTTATTGGTGCTGGCAGTGCTTCAACTGGTGGTGGGATTAAGTTAACAACTTTTTTAATTATGTTTTTAGGCGTATTTAAATTTTTGCATGAACAAGATGATATTGTCGTGTTTAAAAAATCCATTAAAGATACGCTCATTGTCAAATCTTTAACGATCACCATTATTTCAATTTCGTTTATTTTTCTTTCTATTTTAATTTTAAGCATCACTGAACGAGTTCCTTTATTAATGAGTGCTTTTGAAGTATTTTCAGCATTTGGAACTGTCGGCCTTAGCATGAATTTGACGCCACACTTAACAATCATCGGCAAAACAATTATTATCTTTATGATGTTTTTTGGAAAGATGGGGCCTTTAACATTAGCCTTTTCATTTGCCCGCAAAAAACAAAGAAGAATAAAATATCCAAACGAAGATATTTTAACAGGTTGACAACCGTATAAATTATCCATATAATGAGAATACAATAGCATATCTCCAAAGGGGAGTAGCGTCCAAGAATTATTTCTTGGAAACAAAGTCGTCATTACGTAGAACTTAGTTCTTCCGGCTTTGTTGGCATTTTCATTACATATGTCTAGCAAGACCTTTGCCTATCAACGGCAGAGGTCTTTTTTGTTTTTACCAATTCCTTCCACCGTTGATGCGCAGGAGTATGGGGAAACTAAACAATGTGGAACTTCTTCACTTGTTTAGTATTTATAGAAATGAGAGGAGAATGTACATGGATGTATCATTATTATTGGAGTATGGTTGGGTATTACTCATCCTAATTGCACTAGAGGGGATTTTAGCTGCTGATAACGCTCTCGTTCTCGCAATTATGGTAAAACATTTACCAGAAGAAAAACGTAAAAAAGCACTATTTTATGGATTAGCGGGGGCATTTGTTTTCCGATTCGGATCATTATTTATGATTTCGTTCCTAGTCGATGTATGGCAAGTGCAAGCAATCGGTGCCATTTACCTTATGTTTATCGCTGGTAATCACTTATTTAAAACGTATGTTAAAAAGAATACGGATGAAGACACAGCAGAAAAAGAAGCAAAGAAAAAACAAGAGAACTTTTGGTGGACTGTATTTAAAGTCGAGGTTGCTGATATTGCCTTCGCAGTTGATTCAATTTTAGCTGCTGTTGCATTAGCAATGACTTTACCAAAAACAGGATTAGGTACAATTGGTAGTCTTGATACTGGGCAATTCGTTGTTATCTTTGTAGGTGGACTTATCGGATTAATCATTATGCGATTTGCAGCAACTGCTTTCGTACAAATATTAAAACGTAAGCCAGGACTTGAAACTGCAGCATTCTTAATTGTAGGTTGGGTTGGTGTGAAGTTAGCAATCTATACATTAGCACACCCTGCATTAAATGTAATTCCACATTCATTCCCAGAATCTACTCCGTGGAAACTTACATTCTGGATTGTATTAGTTGGAATCGCAGTTGGCGGTTGGTTCTTCTCGAAAGAAGTAGAAGTAAAAGTAGAAAAGAATTTAGACGAAAAAGCGCTGTAATTACAGCGCTTTTTCTTTTTTGCTTCAATTCCCTCTC
Source organism: Bacillus nitratireducens (assembly GCF_001884135.1). GTDB lineage: Bacteria > Bacillota > Bacilli > Bacillales > Bacillaceae_G > Bacillus_A > Bacillus_A nitratireducens. The sequence goes on from NZ_MAOC01000077.1 coordinate 69,370, forward strand.
TATTTTTAGAAAAAATTCCATTATACTACCTTTTGTAACCGCTTTCTTAATGTATGTATGTCCTTTTTGTGAAACATTGCACAAACTTATTGAAACTATGAACAATTCCATGTACTTTATTCATATAAGGAGTATTTATAGATGATGTACTAAAGGAGCGTATTACTCATGCTAGAACAAGGATTAGATTATGTTGTCAAACTGGCTAAGAGCAAAAAGCAAATGCTAGATACAAGTCCAATGCAATATTTCATTCGTGCGGCACTTGCGGGTATTTATATCGGTTTTATTATTGTACTATGTTTTAAATTAGGTAACTTTTTTCACATTGCAGATTCACCAGCAACTTATTTAGCTGCTTCTATGTTTTTCGGAATTGCTCTCGTACTTATTATATATGGCGGCGCTGAATTATTTACTGGCAATACAATGTACTTCACAGTAGCAACTTTAAGAAAAGAAACAACTATTTCTGATACACTTCGCAACTGGGTTGCTTGTTATGCAGGTAACTTAGCTGGTGCTTTATTCTTTGCCTTACTATTTTACGCAACTGGAATTTTCGAAGCAATTGATCACAGTCATTTAATGAATAAAGTCGTTGAAGGAAAGATGAATACACCTACAATGCAATTATTCTTTAAAGCAATTTTATGTAACTGGCTTGTCTGCCTTGCCTGCTTCTTACCTTCTCAAGTTAAAGGTGATACAGCAAAAATAATGGTTATGATGCTACTTGTTTTCACATTCTTCTTATCTGGTTACGAGCATAGCATTGCAAACTTATCACTCTTTGCACTATCTTTAGTTTCACCACATCCTGAAACAATTTCTTTTTCAGGTGCTATTCATAACTTAATTCCAGTTACAATCGGTAACATTATTGGTGGGTCCGTATTTGTCGGTATGGTATACCACTACGTAACAAAGAAAGCACCTGTTGTTGAACAAGAAGAAACTGAATTAGTCGCAGCTCAAACAGAGGAAATCATACCTTTACAGGCACATATGAAACATTAAAAACTCCAAAGTTTTACTTTGGAGTTTTTAGCTCCCCACATATTTCAAGGCAATACAAGGATTAATTTCCCCTTCTTCCTTCCCTCTCTCTATTCTCTGTTTCATCTGATGCATACCGATGACATCATTTGTATGAAGGTGAATTTCATTAACATATAGACCTTCTGTACAAAAGGCTTCTACAAATTCTGCCCCATTCTTTTGCCTCCATCCCATGTTAAAGTCAAGAGAGAGGATGTTTACCTTATTACTCCGAACAAATTGTAACGCAGATTCTACTGTAGTTGCCAAAACATATCCGTACGGGCAACTTCTTTGATCATCCATATATACATTCATTTTCTATCTCCCCTCTATTTTGCATATATAACCAACACGTAACATATTGCTCCAAGGCTAATAAAAGGTCCAAACGGAATTGGAGTTCTTATCTTTATACGTTTTAATGCTATACCTATTCCGAAAAAACAAAGGCTAAAGCAAGATGCTAAAAATAAAGTTATAAAAATACCTTTCACTCCTATTATAAATCCGAGTAACGAAAGTAGTTTTACATCACCTCCGCCAAGACCTGCTGGATGAATCTTTTGCATGCAATATAACAAAATAAATATAGTTCCACTGCCAGCTATACTATCTATCCAAGTAACTAACGGTACAAAAATACATTCTAAAATAAGCAAAAAAGCAAACCAAATTAAAATACGATTAGGTATTAACATATATACTAAATCTGTAACTGAAATAATAAGCAGTAAAGAAATGAGCGATAAAATGATGATGAGCTCCTGCTCTATTCCAATTACATATACAGTAAGAAAAAATAAACTCCCTGTAACGAATTCAAATACTATGTACAAACTTGAGATTTTTCTTTTACAACTCGTACAACGCCCTTTCTGCATACAGAATGAAATAATTGGAATCAGTTCTTTCGGCTGTAACGTATACTTGCAGTAATGACAGTACGAACGCGGTGTAATAATAGATTCCCCTACCGGAACTCTCATCGCAATCACCATAAAAAAAGAACCAAACACCATACCCATTAACAATGCATATAAATAAGTGAACATCCCTTCCTCTCCTTTCCAAAAGAACATAACAAAAAAAGGAGAGAACTTCTACTTCATATTATCTTTATTCTATTAAAAAAGCAGGCCGTTTTACGGCCTGCTTTCCCCTATTTTATACGATGAAATATACTGCTTTTAATGGTCCGTGTACTCCGACAACAAGATTCATTTCAATATCCGCAGAGTTACTTGGTCCTGTAATAAAGTTAATACAAGATGCAACTGCCTCACCTTTTTCTACACGAGAATTCATATGTTGAACTGCTTGTGTAATACGAGGTACAAGTGTTTCACGTGGAATAATAGCAAAGTATACAGTCGGTAAAAAGTGTAAAGAACGCCCTTGACCTTTATGACTCTGTACAACAATCGTACCAGATTCAGCTAAAGTATAATCACTAAATGCGATTCCAATATTCGCCTTTTCCGCTATACGCATATTCTCTTCTTTTTTCTCAGGATCCCATACATTTACTTCAACATCTTGCTTTGGAAGCTCTTCCTTAAATAAAGAAGTCAATCCATAGGAATCAAAACGTTCATCTGCTGATAACATAATAGGTCCCCCGCCGTTTTCAACGATTACCTTTTGAATATCTTCACGTAAACGGTCGTTTGTCGTTTCCACAACAGTTGTATGAATGTTTGTACATTGATTTTTAAATACTTCTAACAATTCTTCTTGTGAATAGTCTTTTAACGTTTCTACATTCACATTACTTTTCCATGCTGGACGTACTACGCCTTCTGTTTTACGCGCGCGTCCAAGTTCTTTTGCGATATTATCTAGAAAGGACTCACGGTTTTGAATTAATCCTGTCATTATTTGTCCCCGCCTTTCTTATGATCTTTATACCAATCACGGAATCTTTCTTTACTTGGAGCCGGGAATTCACGAATATCTGTCCAGTTTTTAAGTGGCCCAACACCTTTTGATACACGGTTGCCCGATGTAAATGGACTCATTGCTGCTGGTGCCATTTTTGATCCCATTTTATATAAAGCTGCTGAAGAAGCACCCATACTAAACATTTTCATTGCTAATTTTTCTGCAAGTGGCGCGCGGCCTTCTTGCTCAACGATAACTTGACGATGTTTTAATAATAAATCATGCAATGGAATTTTTACTGGACAAGCTTCTGTACATGCTCCGCATAAACTAGATGCATAAGGAAGCTCTTTGTAATCATCATATCCACCTAGAAGTGGTGTTAACACTGCACCAATTGGTCCTGAATATATAGAACCGTATGAATGTCCACCAACGTGACGATATACAGGACATACGTTAACACAAGCAGCACAACGAATACATTGCAATACTGAACGGAATTCCGATCCAAGAATTTGAGAGCGGCCATTATCAACAACGACTAAATGAAACTCTTCTGGTCCATCTACCTCTTCTTCTTGAATTGGTCCTGCTACTGTTACATAACTTGTTAATTTTTGACCTACTGCACTACGACATAGTAAACCAACTAAAACATCTAATTCTTCCATTGTCGGAACCATACGTTCCATACCCATTACTGCAATTTGAGTTTTCGGAATCGACATAACAAGATCGGCATTACCTTCGTTCGTTACTAAACAAAGAGAGCCAGTATTTGCAACAGCGAAGTTACAACCTGTTACACCAATTTCCGCATCCATAAATTTTTCACGAAGTTGTTTGCGAACAAACTTTGTCATTTCGTATGGATCATCAGAATTTTCATAGCCAAGTTTTTCTTTAAACACATCGCGAATTTGCGTTCTATTTTTATGAAGTGCAGGCGCAATAATATGTGAAGGTGGATCGTTATCTACTTGCAAGATATACTCACCTAAGTCACTTTCTAACACTTCACAACCAATTTCTTCAAGCGCATGGTTCATACTAATTTCTTCAGTTACCATTGATTTTGATTTTACAACTTTTTTCGCTTGTTTCTTTTTCGCAACGTCTTGAATGTACTTTGCCGCATCCTCTTTCGTTTTTGCAAAGTAAACGTGACCGCCTCTTTTTGATACATTTTCACTTAACTGCATTAAATAATAATCAAGATTCTCTAACGTATGTTGACGAATTTGTTCACCTAGTTCACGCCACTCTTCCCAGTTTCCTAATTCGTCCGCTGCTTTTAATCGATTTGTATATAATCTCGTTTGTGCAGAAGATACCGCTCCGCGCATAAACGAATCTTTAATTCCATCGCCTACGCGATCATTAAATTTTTTCTCACTGATTTTCATAGACATAGCTTATGTTCCCCCTTCATGAGCGACTATTCAGTACCTCAGCAATATGCATTACTTTTACTTCTTTACCTAAACGCTCAATACGTCCGCCAATGTTTAACAAACACCCACAATCTGCACCAATTAAATAATCAGCACCTGTTTCCATTACACTATCTACTTTTTCATCCACCATTTGCTCAGAAATAGGTGTCATCTTAACTGAAAACGTTCCCCCAAACCCACAACAATTTTGCTCGTTTGGCAGTTTTCTTACAGTTAATCCTTTTACGTTTGATAATAAAATCCCTGGTGCCTCTTTTACTCCGAGTAGGCGTGTCATATGACAAGATTTATGAATAGTAGCAATCCCTGGTAAACTTGCACCAACGTCTGTAACTTTTAAAACATCTACAATAAATTGTGTAAATTCATATGTTTTATCAGCAACCTTTTGTGCACGTTTAGCCCATTTTGGATCATCTTTAAAAACATGCGGATACTCATGAAACATTGTCGCACAAGAGCCAGATGGCGTGACGATATATTCTGCATCTTCGAAAGTTTCAATCATATGTTTCATCGCTTCTTTTGCTGCTTCTACATGGCCGCTATTATAAGCAGGCTGACCACAACAAACTTGTGCTTCTGGAAATTCAATTTCACAACCTAAACGCTCCAATACTTCAACTGTTGCTTTACCGACGTTTGTTTCAAACATATCGACTAAACAAGTAACAAATAAAGTAACTTTCATAACTATAATTCCCCCTCATTACAACTTCGCCAACAATCATATGGTCATCAGATGACTAAGACTAGAAGAAGTAGGCTCAACCATGGCCTATCCTCTCCCTCTTCCAAAGAAAACGCTTACTTAATCTCTCTCTATTTTATCAGAAAATTAGATTTTTAAAAGATTAAATTACGAATTTATATCGCTTTTACCTGTGACAATATGTTCTACATTTGTTAAATGATCTAGCATCGCTTGCTGCGCTAATTCCACATCTTGCTTTAACACCGCATCATATATAGATTGATGCTCCTCTAAAAGTCGTTCTGATGTTGTTTGTTCACCATATAAAATAATGCGTCTTGATTCACCAATTGTTTCAGCAATCATCTCTGAAACATGATTCATGAGCTCAAGTAAGATGCTATTATGCGAAGATTGTGCGATTCCCATATGGAACTGAAAGTCCGCTTTTTCACCAGCTTTTTCATCTCCAATGCTTTTTGCCATTTCATCTAACCAATGTTTCATATTTTGCAAATTATCATCCGTACGTTTTGCCGCAGCTGCTCGAACTGCCCCCACTTCAAGCACCTTCCGTACTTCTAATAAATTCAAAATATCCTCTTTCTTCATTAATAACTTATTATTTAATGATTTTGTTAATGAAGAAGAATCGAAATTCTTTACATATGTACCTTCTCCTTGTTTCATTTCAATTAAGCCCATTGCTCTGAGCGCACTTAGCGCTTCACGAACTGCAGATCTGCCAACTTGAAACTGCTCTGCTAATTGATGAACAGGAAGTAGCTTGTCACCAGGTTTTAACGTACCATTTTTAATCATTGTTAAAATAGCTTCAGATACTTCTTCGTAAATTTTTTTTGGTTTAATAGATTTGTACTCCAGTTAAATCACCTCAGTATCTTCCAAACAACAATTGTAACGTTTTATAAGAAATTAACATCCATAACTATTTTAGAACGAATTAGTAAGAAGTACAAATGTTTTGTTCATAAAATAGTCAAATTTTTGATATTTGTTAGATATTAATCAATATATTTCCGTGTAACTATAAAGAGCATGTCTCCGAAATTAGAACATGCTCTCCTCATCTTGTACTTTTAATTTAATAATAACTGTCGTTCCCTTACCTTTTTCACTTTCTATTCTCCACTCACCATCATGTATATGAACAATTTGCCTTACAATTGCAAGGCCTAAACCTGTTCCACCATGTTGACGACTTCTCGCTTTATCTACTCGGTAAAAGCGTTCTCCGAGATTTTCTAAATGCTCTGTATCAATACCTATTCCTGTATCTTTTATGTGCAATTCACAGTAATCATCAATTTGCTTTAATGTTATTATGATATCCCCGTTTTGATTTGTATAACGTATCGCATTATCTAACACATTATGAAGTACTTGTTGCATACGATCATCATCAATCATTACGATAATTTCAGGATTTAAATTCGTTGAAATACGAAGTTTTTTTTCTATAAACTGTAACTCGTAAGTATCAAGTACGTCTTCAATAAGCTGTGAAAAAACGATAGGTTGTTTCTTTAGAGGAAAGTGTTCACCTTCTAGCTGCGCTAAATCTAATAAATCATGAACGAGGCGCTGCATGCGATCTGCTTCTTTATGGATGAGTTGCGTTACTTTTTCCTGCTGCGGCCCCTTTGCCACACCGTCTAAAATAGCTTCACTATATCCTTTAATATAACTAAGTGGTGTTCTAAGCTCATGCGAAACATTAGCTAAAAACTCCTTACGCTTTACATCTTCTGTTTCTAAAGAATTTGCCATTTTATTAAACGCTTTTCCCAATCGTCCAATTTCATCTTCTGAAGAAATTGTGATCCGCTCTGAGAAATCTCCAGTAGCCAAATGATTTGCAACCCGTTCCATTTGCGAAAGCGGTCTTGTAATAGCAATAATAATTTTTCTACCAATCCATACTGTTATTAGAATCATAGCAAGTGCTAACGGTGCTAAAATAAGGCCCATATCAAATATTAAATCTTTTATACTTTTTAAAGGAATATAGGAGTATACAATACCAACTAATTTTTTATTATCTAAAACAGGAATGACAACACCCATAATATTGCGATTAAAATGTTCTTCATACCCTATCTTAGTCACAGTTTTCCCATCTAATAGTGACTGTCTATCCCCTTCACTTATAAGAGAATGGTGGTGCACATCGAAAGGCAAACATGCACTTAAATCACGCGGATTATACACGAAAAGAACATCTGAACTAGATATTTGATCGTATGCTCTTACTTTCTCTTCAAAAGTGGATACTCCTTCATGTTTATCATATTGCGTAGCAAGACGCTTCCCTTCCATTACTAATGAATCTTTTAAATTGTCCACGTATAGCTTTTCATATGAGTATAAAGATACAAAATAAAGAAAAGAAACTGTTACACATACTGCACATACTACTGTAAGCCAAAGCTTTTGTACCATCGTAAACATACGTTACACCTCAAATTTATAACCTACACCCCAAACGGTTTGAATGTAGTTTCCACTTTCTCCGAGCTTTAGACGCATCGTTTTCACATGCGTATCTACTGTTCTTGTACTTCCTGCATAATCATATCCCCATACCTTTTCAAGTAATTGCTCCCGACTAAATACTTGTCCATTATGTTGACAAAGAAAATATAGTAAATCAAACTCTTTAACTGTAAGTGAAACTGCTTGTCCATCCGTCTCAATTCGTCTACTTTTTTCATTAATAAGGATCGGACCAAATTGAATCTCCTCTTGCTGCTCTTGCTTTGTATACCGTCTTAGTACAGCTTCCATGCGAGCAATTAATTCCCCGGGACTAAATGGCTTTACAATATAATCATCGGCTCCCATACGTAAGCCATTTACTCTATTCCACTCTTCACCTTTTGCTGTTAAAAATATAATCGGTACATCCGATGTTTTTCGAATCTCTTTACAAACTGAAAGTCCATCCATCTCTGGCATCATTATATCTAGTACGACGAAATCATAATGATCATTCTCTAATTTTCGAAGTGCTTCTTTTCCATTTTCAGCTTCTCCCCACTCGTATCCGAAGTTATCTAAGTACATTCCGACAAGTTGTCTCATATCACTTTCGTCATCTACAACTAGCACTTTATATTTACTCATTGCCCTTCCCCTTCTCTCTCTATGAGTTGAAACGGTCCTTTTCCAACTTTAATTGTTTGTTTTATTTTCATATTCTTCATATCCATAACGCATACTTCATCGCCATCATAACTAGCTACATACCCTTCTGCTCCGCTTTTCAAAAATGAAAATGGGTTCGATCCTACTTCTACAGAAGCTACCTCTTGATACGTGCTAACATCAAACTTTCTTAGCGTATTTGAACCGTGACTTAGCGCATATACATACTTATCATCCTTTGTTATATTCACAGGCATAAACGGAGCATGTAAAGAACGCACCATCTCTCCGCTCTGTAAAGAATACACTAATACTTTCTCATTCACTTGACTTCCATCACCATGTCCACCAATCCATATTTCTTTCCCATCAGCACTAACCGTTGCTCCCGTTGATGCTGGGGGAATCATAAAGGATTGTATAACCTCTTTTTTCTTTGTATCAATTGTCGTTAGTTTCGTATCATAAAAGTTTAGCACAGTTAATCGCTTATCATACTCTACCATCGTTATTGGTCCTTTTCCTGTTGAAACACTCCCTGTCTCTTTCCCTTTTATCGTAAAGAACCTTACCTTTTGAGCATTTTGATCGGCAGCAAATAATTGTTTTTTGTCTTCTGATACGACTACATTCACAATTCCTTTTCCAGTCTTATATTTGTCCACCTGTCTTCCTTCTGTTAGTGAGTATACATACATATATTCTAACTGCTTGCCATATACAAGTATTTCCTCATCATTTGGAAGTAGTGCAATTCCTGCCATCGGTTCATTTAATTCCCATGTCGTGATTAACTTTTTAGATTTTTTATCAATAAAACTAATACTACCTTCTTTTATATTCGTTGTTATAATAACATTTTTATCTTTAGCAATTGGTGTATATGAACTTCCTTGACACCCTACTAATAGAAATAAAAAACAGAGAAGAAAAATAAACTTTCTCAAAAGATTCCCTCCATCTTCGGATGATTTCGTTATAATTGTAAAATAACAAATAAATGTGTGGAAAATGTGAAATCTACCTTTATTAATAAACTTACATATATAATGTACAACAAATAGAATTTGAGGTGTGCAAATTATGCTTTTTCCTGATTTAGCGAATAAAATTGTACGGGAAGTACGCAGACTAATTACAGAAAATATTATTATCATTAATATACAAGGCGTTATTATCGCAAGTACAGATGCAGAAAGAATCGGTCAATTTCATGAAGGCGCACTCCGCTGTGCGAAACAAAAAAAGACTGTCATTATTACAAAAGAAGATGAAAGGCGACTGCAAGGCGTAAAGGCGGGGATGAATCTTCCTTTGCTATTCCATGATGAAGTAATCGGTGTTATTGGAATCACAGGAGAACCTGAAAACATTTCCCAATATGGAGAGATATTACGTAAAATGACCGAACTATTAATTCATGAAAATTACTTTTTAGAACAGCTAGAACTTGAGCACCGTTCTTATGAAGCTTTTGTTTTTGATTGGCTTCAAAATACAGACTGGTCTCCAAGTTTTTTCGATCGTGCAAAAACACTTGGTATTGATTTATATAAGAAGAAACAACTTATTTTGTTCTCTATCGATCAAAATGACACGATGCTTCAGCGTAAAATTTGGCAACACGTACGCAATATATTAACAAAGGAGCATCTCTTTGTTCGCTGGGGAAATGATCGATTCATCTTATTTACGACGATAAGCTCCAAAGAGCAAACTTATCAATTTTTAAAACGATTAAAACAAGACTGTGAAACTTTATTTTCTATTACTTTATATATCGGAATTGGGCAAACAGTTACACCAAGCAATATGAACTTATCGTACGAACAAGCATTACAAGCTCTTTCAGTATCACTTGAAACGAAAAAAATTGTATTTAATGAAGATTTACGTTTAGAAATGTGCTTACAAGATATTTCAACTGAAACGCGGGAACAGTTTCTAGAGCGTACCATCGAAAACTTAGTATCATCTCCTGAACTTATGCACACTTTACGTTTATTTATTGATTATAACCAATCCTATAAGCAAACAGCTCAGCAATTACATATACACATTAACACATTGCATTACAGGTTAAAAAAGATTGAGGAACATACAGAACTTGACCCAAAACAATTCAAAGATTTAAATGTTTTATACTTTGCACTTCTATTATTAGATAATCATACAAAAAAGAACGATAAAACAGATTAATCTTTAGATGATTACACATAGAAAGAATCCCCTGACTTTTTTATCATTATAATGAAAGCACTGTTACAACGTTTTTTATTATTACTAAATACGTTAACAGTTTGAGGGGGATTTCCAATGTTAGAAAAGCAAATTATTGATTCATTCGTATCCATTGTTGGCGAAGATAATGTAGATACATCCAATATGGGGCGTTTAACTTATAGTTATGATGCCACTCCAAACTTCCAAGCGATGCCTGATGCAGTCATTGCTCCTCGTAATACAAATGAAGTAGCAGACGTGTTAAAAGTGTGTAACACTCATAAAATTCCTGTATATGTTCGCGGGTCTGGAACAAATCTTTGTGCTGGAACGTGTCCACTTGAAGGCGGCATTGTTCTTATTTTCCGCCATATGAACAATATTTTAGAAATTGACGAAGAGAATTTAACAATTACTGTACAAGCTGGTGTTATTACACTTGATATTATTAATGCAGTAGAAGAAAAAGGTTTATTTTATCCACCAGATCCAAGCTCTATGAAAATTTCTACAATCGGCGGTAACATTAATGAAAACTCAGGTGGATTGCGCGGATTAAAATATGGCGTAACACGTGATTATGTAATGGGGCTTGAGCTTGTCTTACCAAACGGCGACATCATTCATACTGGCGGTAAATTAGCAAAAGATGTAGCTGGTTACGATTTAACTCGTCTATTTATCGGTTCTGAAGGAACACTTGGTGTGGTTACGGAAGCGATATTAAAACTTGTTCCTATGCCTGAAACGAAGAAAACAATGCTCGCACTATATGAAGATATTAACGAAGCTGCACGTGCTGTTTCTGCTATTATTGCAAATAAAATCATTCCTGCGACACTTGAGTTTTTAGATCAACCGACAATTGAAGTTGTAGAAGAGTTTGCACAAATCGGTTTACCAACTGACGTCAAGGCAATTTTATTAATTGAACAAGATGGACCGCCCGAAGTTGTCAATCGAGATATTGAAAAAATGGCTAACGTTTGTCGTTCTATGAATGCAGTCGATGTTCGCGTTGCAAAAGATGAAGCGGAAGCAGATGCGCTTCGTACAGCACGTCGTAGTGCACTATCAGCACTTGCAAGATTAAAGCCTACTACAATATTAGAAGATGCGACGGTACCACGTTCACAAATTGCTCCAATGGTTGAAGCAATTAATGCAATTGCAAAGAAATATAATATTCCTATTTGTACTTTTGGTCATGCTGGTGACGGCAACTTACACCCAACTTGTATGACAGATGCCCGTAATGAAGAAGAAATGCACCGAGCTGAACAAGCTTTTGCTGAAATATTTGCGAAAGCAATTGAACTTGGTGGCACAATTACTGGTGAACATGGTGTTGGCGCGATGAAAGCTCCTTATTTAGAAATGAAATTAGGTAAAGAAGGTATTGCAGCTATGCAAGGAATTAAACAAGCCTTCGATCCAAATAACATTATGAATCCAGGTAAAATGTTCGCGAAAGACTCTCGTAAAAGAGTGGTGGTTGAGCGATGACGACATTAAATACAGAAAACATTCAAAAGGAATTTAAAGAACGATTAAGTGAAGATGAACTACTAAACTGTATGCGATGCGGCTTTTGTTTACCGACTTGCCCTACTTATATTCAATCTGGGTATAAAGAATCGCATTCACCACGCGGACGTATCGCCTTAATGAAAGCCGTCGTCGATGGTTTAATTGAGCCGGATGAGGATGTTGAAAATACATTAAATGTTTGCCTTGGCTGCCGTGCTTGTGAACCTGTTTGTCCATCTGGTGTGAATTATGGACATTTATTAGAAGAAGCTCGTGATATTATTAATCAAAATAAAAAATTCTCAGTGCCCGTGAGAGCCGTTCGTAAAGTCGTTTTTGAAGGACTATTCCCTCATCAAAACCGAATGAGAACATTAACAGGACTAATCGGATTTTATCAGCGTTCTGGTTTACAAACGCTAACACATAAAACAGGGATTATGAAGTTATTCCCTGAAACACTTGCAACGATGGATCTCGTTTTACCAAAAGTCCCTAAAATGAAAGCAATGAAAGATCGTCCTGAATTTTTACCTGCTGAGGTGACAAAGAAGAAACAAGTTGCATTCTTCACAGGTTGTTTAATGGATACGATGTTTTTAGAAACAAATAACGCAACGATGAAACTTCTTCAGTTAGCTGGTTGCGATATCGTTATTCCGAAAACACAAAGTTGCTGCGGTGCATTACATGGGCATGCTGGTGAGAAAAGTGGAGCAAAAGAATTAGCGAAACGAAATATAAAAGCATTTGAAGATTTAAACATCGACTATATTATTACGAATGCAGGTGGCTGCGGAGCTTACCTCGTAGACTATGATTATCTTTTAAAAGATGATCCAAAGTGGGCTGAACGTGCAAAGCAGTTTGTTTCTAAAATTAAAGATATTACCGCTATACTAGTAGAATTAGATTTCCATAAACGTAATGACTTACGACTCACGCCGCAAATCATTACGTATCAAGACTCTTGTCATTTACGTAACGTTATGCGAACATCCTCAGAACCTCGTATGTTACTAGAAGCCATTCAAGGTGCAACATACCGTGAAATGAAAGATGCGGACCGCTGCTGTGGTTCTGCTGGTATTTACAACATTGTTCATTCAGAGTTATCAATGGAATTCCTAGATTACAAAATGGAATGTGTGCATGAAACAGATGCAACGACAATTGTTACTGCAAATCCAGGTTGTCTATTACAAATGAAACTAGGTATCGAACGTGAAGACCTTTCTCATAAAATGAGAGGAATTCACATTGTAGATCTATTATTAGAAGCAATTGAAACCAACTCGTAATAACTCGTAACATACGTAATAATAGGAAAACGGCTATCTCCTTCGTCTATGTAAAGAGATAGCCGCTTTTTTGTCTGCTACAACATTAAAAATATGTTACTTTATTATAAAAAAGAACAACAGAAACATTACAGTTTCGTAAAAATCAATCCATTATATTCCTCGAAAAATCGCTCAAACCATTGATACAATAGGATTCTTCATTTTCTATTTAGGTAACTTTATCCAAAAATCCCCTCTTAAAATGAAGTATAAAAATGATGAAAATTCCTTTTATACTCTATGTTTCTCTTATTTCCGCCCTTTTCTTCCCTTAGGATAAATTAGGTAATTTTGAAGTCTATGAATTTTTTTCCATCTTTTTTCTTGTAAATTGTATGCTACGATGAATTTGTCAGTCAGACAGGCTGTCAAAAACAAATCGTGTGAAAACAAATTAAAACTTTATATAGGGGGACACACATCATGAAAAAGCGTGTTTTATTATCTGTAGCTGCTGCAACAGCTCTTACTTTAGGAGTATCTTCTTTAGATGCACAAGCTGCAACAGTACAACCATCTAACATAAAGGTTCAAAATATTCAGCATTCAAAAATGATGATGAAGCAAATGAGCCAACAAGAATTACAAGCATTCTTACAATCTATGGGAGTTGAATCATTAGCACAATGGAATCAAGGACAATTCCAACAAGATTGCTTCATTCCTGGTCAACAGCCTACTGAAAATGTTGTGACTGAACAACCAACAGCTAAGCCAGAAACTCAAAAGCCTGCTGAGCAAAAACCAGTTGAGCAAAAGCCTGCTGAAGAAGTTCAAAAACCAGAAGCTCAAAAACCTGCTGAAAACAACAATACTCAAAAACCTGCTGAACAAAAACCAGCTGAGCAAAAGCCTGCTGAAGAAGCAAAATCTTTAAGCGAATTCGAACAACGTGTTGTTGAATTAACAAACGCAGAGCGTACAAAACAAGGCTTACCAGCATTACAAATTGATACTGAATTAAGCAAAGTAGCACGCATTAAGTCTGAAGATATGCAAAAAAACAACTACTTTGATCATAACAGCCCTACATACGGGTCTCCGTTTGACATGATGAAGAAATTTGGTATTTCTTATAAATCTGCAGGTGAAAACATCGCCCAAGGTCAACGTACTCCAGAAGAAGTTGTACAAGCTTGGATGAACAGTGCTGGACACCGTGCAAACATCTTAAATAGCGGCTTCACTCATATCGGTGTTGGCTATGTAGAAAGCGGCAACTACTGGACACAACAATTTATTACGAAATAAATAGATTAAAAGAGTCTTCTCATTAGGAGAAGACTCTTTTTTAAATTTCATAACTTTCTATTATGTACGAATATAAAATGTAGAACATAAATAAAATAGACCCGAAGCTTATCACACTAATTAATACATAAAATCCCCATTCCAGGCTCAAAAGCAATGAAAATAATATGCTACATGCCATCACTTGAAAGATTCGCCTACTAACTAAACGGATTTTTTGTAATTTGATCGGTTCTTTCTCTGTATCCTTCACCTTTTTAAACACCTTACTAAGCATAAAAAGAAACATACTAATTCCAATCGTTAGTCCTGTCTGAAAGAATATAATACTTCTCAAATTAATAAAAAGAATAAGCATATGGATAAACAACATAAATAAAGTAATACTCTTTATAAATTCGCTTACAATAAAATGCTCTCCTTCGTTAAACTTATATATATTATGTGAAATAATATACACGAATCCATGTAAAAAAATAATAAGGACAGGCAGAGATAACACGACAACTTGTTTACTTATAAACTCATTCGCTACACCATTCTCGTTCCAATGCACTGCCATACGAGTTGGTAAGTATGGATAGATGCATAGAGTAAGTAAAAGACAAGCGAAAAATATTCCTAGCACATATTTATATTTGACCAAGTGATTCTCACCTCTCTTTTCTCTTAACGGCTTCGCCTCTTTTAGAGAAACTCCTGCAAAAATCTACCTTTTTCAATTTTCAACTTACACTTTACCCGTTTTCTCTTTCAAATTTTTTCATTGTATTGTTTAATTTTGCAGGGAAAGGTACGTCAACCATGATCTCTTCTTTCGTAATTGGATGCAAAAAATTAATCTTCATCGCATGTAGCGCTTGATGAGACATGTATTTTGTTTGTCCGCCATATAATACATCCCCAACTAACGGATTTCCATTATAGCTCATATGAACACGAATTTGATGCGTTCTACCGGTTTCTAACTGTAACGTTACGAGCGTAGCATTTTGTTTGTTAAAATATTTCTCTACTTTATAATATGTTATAGCTTGGTCTCCCTTTGGAGAAACACGGCGCCTTGTAGCGTGATGTCTATCTCTTCCGATAGCTGCATCAATTGTCCCTTGCTTCTTCTTTACTTTTCCTTCAACAAGTGCCGCATACGTTCTTTTAATTTTCCGTTCCATTAATAAACGATCCATAATTGCACCCGCAATTCTATGTTTTGCGAATACAACACCACCTGTCGTATCTTTGTCTAACCTATGAATATGGCGAACCTTCGTCTCTAAACCTTGCATTTGAAAATGAAAAGCAACAAGATTAGCAAGTGTTCCCGTCCCATTTTTTTCAGATGGATGTGTATCCATTTGCTCGGGCTTATTTACAATGAGTACGTGATCGTCTTCATACACTACATCTAATTCACCATATTGTGGATCTACGCCGTACTCCTCCTCCATAAACATATGAACTTGTAACTTATCTCCTTCTTTTAAAAGTTCATCCCATCTCCTCTGTTCTCCGTTAACCGTAATACCTTTTTCCATACGAAGCTGATGTAATAACTTTTTTGGCACTTCCCATTCTACTTTTAACAGCGATTCAATGCTTATACTATTCCATATCGCTGGAACCGTAATTTCACACCATTCGCCCTTTTTCTTTGTTTCCATACTGTATCACCTTATTTCTATTGATTCTCTCATTGTAACGGAAAACACACTTTGATGCACCGTCAAAAAGAGAAGACAGTCTTATAATAGACTGTCCCCTCATGCTCTAATCCTTTTCATTTCTTGCAATACTGCTTCAGCTTTTTGTTCATACGATAAATCTTTAAAGAAATCTGCCAATCGTTTATAGTCGTTGTACGTATCTAATAAGTCGTCTATCTTCTCGCCTTTTATAACTTGCTGCTTTTGCTTCATTTTTACTGGATAACGATACCCCGATACTTCTTGTATTTTGTAATACTCATCCTCTACTTGAATGACCTTTACAAGTTCCTCTTCTTCCGCATCCATCGTATACCCATCAAACTCTCTAAGCAGTTCATAAATAATATGAGTCCATTCATCTTTTGGATAAAATCCTTTTTCTAACCGATAACCGACAATGCGATACATATGTCCATCTTTTTCAGCAAACTGTACTGTATCATTTAGCTTAAACTTAAAATAACGAAACATTGCCTTCACCTACTTGTATGTAATGTTCTTATCACATACTATTTGCAAAATATAGGCCTTGCTATTCATAAAAAAATACTCACCTTATAGATGAGTATTTTTTAGGACGATTTTTCTTTTTTCTTTCGGAATGGTAACCACCAGTTCCAATCTCCAAACAATTTCATTAAACTTGGTACGAGCATAAGGCGAATAATTGTTGCATCAAGAAATATGGCTAGTGCAACCCCAATCCCCATCTGCTTTACTGGTAAAATATCTGTAAATGCAAACGCACCGGTAACAACAATCATAATTAAAGCAGCGGATGTAATGATACGGCTTGTTGATACAAGCCCTTCTAACGTTGCTTGGTCGTTATCTCCTGTTTCCTCATACAACTCATGAATACGTGAAATAAGAAATACTTCATAATCCATACTAAGTCCAAATACGAGGCCGAAAATGAAAATGGGTAATACAAATAAAACCGAGCTCTCTTCTAATCCGAAATGTCCACCTTCAAACAACCAAATAACAATTCCAATTGTTGCACTTAAACTAAGTACGTTCATAATAATTGCTTTAATTGGAATGAGTATAGAACGGAATGCGAATAATAAAATGACAAAGGTTGACCCAAATATAACAGACATACCAATTGCAACTTTATCTTTAATTTCATCTTCTAACTCTTGTTGGAACGTTGTCATCCCGCCTAAATAATAAGTAACATCGTTTTCTTTATAATTTTTTTTGAAATCACGAACCCATTGTTTAGCAGTTTCTGTACGAGGTTTCGTATCCAAAAAGACTTCAATTGTTGTCTTATTCTCTTTCGTATACGCTTCAAATATAGGAGCTATTTTCGCAGCTTCTGGTGATTGTAACATCCCAGCAACTTGATCTGCTTTCATTCCATTTAGCCCGTCATATACACTTTTCACCTTATATACTTGCTTATCATCTTTTAACTTTTGAATAACATCTTCTACCTTTTGTAAGCTTTCTTTTGCTGTCATATCTTTCTTCGTCTCTACTACTAATGTAACATCAGCATGTGTTTTGACAGTTTTATTAAATGCTTCTTCATATTTCTCATAAGCAACCCTTGTGTCACTCTTTTCAGGTAACGCTTCAACACCAGGGAACTGCAAGTTAGCTGTACGTAGCGGTAATAAACAAATAACAATAAATGCTGTAACGGCAATAATCATGACGATTGGATGTTTCATTACAAACTGTGCAAATTTACGCCATACATTTGATGGCGTAGGCGCCACCTGATTCTTTTTTAATATCCTTTTACCAATTAAAGATAATAGCGCCGGAAGAAGTGTGAGCGAAAATAGAATGCTCATAATAACGACAATCATCCCGCTAATAGCAACAGACTGAATATAATCAATCTTAAAGAAAAATAAACCTGATAAACCGACGAATACACATAACCCTGAAAATACGATAGCACGCCCTGCCGTTTGATACGTAGTCGCTATCGCTTCTTTCACTGTTCTCTTCGCCACTTCCTCTCGAAAGCGATTTACAAATAACAGTGCAAAATCAATTGATAATGCAAGCCCAATCATCGGTGCAACATTCAATACAAAAATAGATAACTCTTTATCGCTACCTATAAAATATAAAATCCCCATCGTACTAATTACACTAAGTACACCATTTAAAATCGGCAAAATAGACGCAAGCAGACTACCAAATGAGAATAATAGTACGAGAAAAGCAATAGGTAAACCAATCATCTCTGCTACTTTTAAATCATTTTGCGTCCTTTCATTAATCTCTTGATTAATTTTCGGATATCCTGTCGGTGTTACTTTTAATACTGCATTACTTTCCTTCTCAATTTTTTCAGCGAATTGTAATGTCTTTTCCATTCGTTCTTTATTTGTTTTCCCGGAAAATAATATCGTCGCATAACCGATATCATCTTTTAGCATCTCTTTATTTTGCATCGGATGATGGAAAGATTCGTATGTTTCCTTCTCTTGAATGTGATTTATAATTCCATCTATACGCTTTTGAAACTCCTCTTGAGAAGCATTCTTTTCTTTCTCAAAAACGAGTAAAAGCGTATCTTGAGACTGCTTAAAATCTTTATCTAAAATTTCTTTCGTCTTTTGATAATCCCCTTCTGTTTGGAAACCATCACCACCTAATACTCCCGGAAGCTTTGGAGCAAAAATACCGAGTGCTATTGCGAGTAGTAGTAATACGACGATTACTGTATAACGAAATTGATACAAAAAAGCGCCTAACTTCCCCCACTTATCAATTTTATGTACATTGGTCTTCACACATTTTCACCTACTTTATATAATTCACTTGTCATTTATACTGTATCACATCTCCCTATAAACAAAAAACGTCTAGGAAAACTATAATACTAGTTTTTCTAGACGTTTTTTTTATCTCTCGTTATTAAGTCCCAATCTCTCGGTAAGCAAACGATGACAATAAATTGCAATGATTAACAAAATGCCACCTGCGCAGTAACCAGCTAAAATATCAGTCGGGTAATGAACATTTAAAATAACTCTACTTAATCCAATCGATAAAATTAATATTCCCATCAAAATCGTTATAACATATTTCCAAGTTACACTCTTCAAATTTGCCGCAATGATATAAGTAAGAAACCCGAATGTCATAATAGATAACATTGCATGTCCACTTGGGAAGCTATACCCAAGTGCGTCAAGTGCCTCATTTAATGATGGGCGGTCTCTTTTCACAATTTCTTTTATTCCCTTATTAACAAGATGTGTCGTTAATATGGCCATCGGATACACAATCATAGCAGCATAATAACGTTTCTTCCAAAAAACAAGCAAACTTATAACAAGTGTAGTTATGATCCCAATCTCAGATCCCATCTTTGTAAAGTATGAGAAAAATGTAAGAGCGCTTTCCGTTTGTAACCCTTTTACTAATCCGCGGACATATGTATCCATCATTGTAACACCACCTACATGTACCCTCCAAGCGATGATACTAAATAGAACAAATAATAAAACGATACACATTCCCTCATACTGATGCAACTTCTTCTTCAAGCGATTTCCTCCTACTATGAAAAAATGCGATTTCTACTTTAGAAACCGCATTTTCTCACTTATTTACCTTTTGTTTTTAACTCTGTCCAGTAGCGATCATAGTCTTTTAACTTATCATCTACATCAACAAGCCATTCTGTACGATCTAATTCTTCTTTCGTTAAGAAAATCATGTGGTTATCACGATATTCTTTACTGTGAAGAGGATGAGCTTTTTCATTTGGATTACTGTAACCAATTGACTCGTAGTTTTTCACACTTACTTTTTCATCTAATAAGTAGTTCATAAACTTCTCTGCAAGCTCTTTATTTTTCGCACCTTTTGGAATTGCTAACGTGTCAGCCCAAATTGTGCCGCCTTCTTTTGGTACAACGTACTCTACATCTTTATTATCTTTTGCGATAAATGCTGCGTCTCCAGACCAAACTGTCCCGATCCAAGCATCTTCTGTAATGAATTTCTGTTTAATATTATCTGTATCGAATGCTAATAAGTTTGGAAGTAGCTTCTGCAAATCAGCTGACGCCGTCTTTAACTGTGCATCCTCTTTCGTGCTATTAGAGAAACCATTTTTCTTAAGTCCCATTCCTAATACTTCACGAGAATCGTTTAATAAAGTAACATGTCCTTTATATTTCTCGTTCCATAAATCATTCCAGCTTGTAGGTGCTTCTTTCACATACTTTTTATTGTATGCGATTCCTGTTACACCCCAAGTATATACTAAAGAATACTTATTCTCTGGATCAAACGCAGGTGTTTTAAAGTTAGAAACAAGATTCTCGATGTTCGGGATGTTCTTCTTATCTAAAGGTGCTAATAAGTCCATCTTCGCCATCGTTTTCACCATGTAATCAGATGGCTGAATTAGGTCATAATTCGCACCACCAGCTTGTAATTTCGCAAGCATTTCTTCGTTACTTGCGTACTTATCATAGTTAATTTTCACGTTATATTTCTTTTCAAAATCTCTTAAAACTTGCTCATCAAAATTGTCAGCCCAGCTATAAATGTTTAATTCTTCTTTTTTCTCACCACAACCAGCAAGTACACCTGCAGCAAGACTGAAGCTAATTGCTACACCAGCTAATCTCTTCACTAATTTCATCAGTTTATTACCTCCTTGTACTTTCTATATCATTCGTATTATAAAGGAAGGTGTCCTCCAGAGTTTTCTTCACCATCTGCACCTTTGTTACGGAAGATTTCAGATAGAACCATTAATCCTACGATAACAACAATTAAAATTGTAGAAAGAGCATTAATTTCAGGTGATACTCCGCGCTTAACCATACTGTAAATATATAATGGCAATGTTGTTGATCCTGGTCCTGATACGAAGAAACTAATTACAAAATCATCAATTGATAATGTGAATGTTAATAATGCTGCTGAAACAACTCCCGGCGCAATTGCTGGAAACGTTACATAGCGAAACGTTTGCCACGGTGTTGCTCCTAAATCATTTGCAGCCTCTTCTAAATCACGTCCCATACTTGAAAGACGTGCCGCTAGAATAACAACAACAAATGAAATACTAAATGTAATATGCGCAATAATAATCGTTACTTGTCCAAGTTCCATACCTAATTGACTAAATAAGATTAGTAAAGATAATCCCATTAAAATATCAGGAATTAGAATCGGTAAGTATACAAGACCATTAATAGCCCCTTCAAAACGATATTTATAACGATGTAATGCAATCGCAAAAATCACACCAAGAATTGTCGTTACAACCGTCGTTATAACTGCAATCGTCATACTATTTATAAACGCATCAATAACATCTTGTTTTTGAAATAAATCTGTATACCAATGGAATGTAAAGCCTTCCCATTCCGCATTAATGCGCGAATCGTTGAAGGAATATACCATTAAAACCATCATTGGAAAATACAAAAACAATAAAATTAACCAAGAATAAGAAACTAGAAACTTCTTCATCTTTGCCTATTCCCCTCCGTTCCCATCATATTTATATACTTTCGTTGCACGATAATATAAGTAAATTAACAGAATAGAGAATAGAACAACAATCATAGATAACGCAGAACCAAACGGCCAATCACGCGAACCTAAGAATTGATTTTGAATTACGTTTCCGATTAACGCTACCTTCGATCCACCCATAACGTCTGATACAACAAACATTCCGATAGAAGAAACGAATACTAAAATAGAACCAGTAACAATCCCTGACATCGTCATCGGTACCGTTACATTCCAAAATGCCTTTACTGGTGTTGCTCCTAAATCATAAGCTGCCTCTAGCTTACGCTTATCAAGCTGCTCAATCGCTGCATACACTGGTAAAATCATAAATGGTAATAAAGAATATACCATTCCGAGTATTACAGAGGGTGTATTATATAGCAGATTTAAAGGTTCACTAATAATACCTAGTTTCAATAGCAATGTGTTTACAAGACCTTGTGAACGTAAAATAACAATCCATGCGTATGAACGAACAAGGAAGTTAATCCAGAACGGAATCGTTGCCAATAATAAAAGGATAGAACGATATTTACGATCAACAATTGTAATTGTATAGGCAAATGGATAACCAATTAATAAACATAGTACTGTCGTAATAACCGCAATTTTTACTGTTTCCCATAACGTCCCCATATATAATGGATCAAACACACGCGCTATGTTATCTAATGTAAATTTCATTTCCACTGTCCCGTATGCTCCGCGCTGCATGAAGGCAAATGCTAATACGAACAAAAGTGGAATTAGGAAGAAGATTAACAGCCATACGACTGTAGGTAATGCGAGTAATTTCCCTTTTTTCAATTTAAGGTCACCTCGTCCTCTTGCTCCCAGCCTACATATACATTATCTCCAATGTTCCACTGCGCTGCTTCTTCAGCAGTTTGATAAGCCATCAGCAATTCTGCTGTTTTCTCATCACGTACATACAGCTTTTCCATATTTCCAACAAACTCAATATCTTCAATATGTCCAAGATGGTATTCTTTTAAAATTGATTGCTCAACCGAACGAACCTTTACGTTTTCAGGGCGAACTGCTACGTAGTTTTCCCCATTCTTCACGATATTATTTTCACCGATGAACGTCGCAACGAACAATGTTTTCGGCTTATTATAAATTTCTTTAGGCGTGCCGACTTGTTCGATATGCCCTTTATTCATAACGACAATACGATCACTCATACTCATCGCTTCTTCTTGATCATGCGTTACGTATATGAACGTAATTCCTAAATTACGCTGTAAGTTCTTCAATTCACGTTGCAAATCTTTTCGTAACTTAAAGTCAAGCGCTCCAAGTGGCTCATCTAATAGTAATACACGCGGATTATTTACAATTGCTCTTGCAATTGCTACACGCTGCTGCTGTCCACCAGAAAGCTTTGAAGGTTTACGATTACGGAATTCAAGTAACTGCGTTAAACGCATTGCCTCTTCCGCACGTTCTTTCTGTTCTGCAGCTGGTACTTTTTGCATTTTCATACCGAAACAAATATTTTTTTCTACATTCATATGTGGGAATAGTGCGTAATGCTGGAACACTAAGTTCATATGACGCTTGTATGGTGGCAAATCGTTAATCTTTTCATCATCTAATAAAAGATTCCCTTTAGTTGGAGTTTCAAATCCTGCGATCATACGAAGTAAAGTCGTTTTCCCGCAACCACTCGGTCCTAAAATTGTTAAAAATTCTCCTTCTTTAATATCTAAAGAAAGAGGTGGGATAATCACTTGATTTCCAAAATGTTTTTCTACTGCTTCAACTTTAATAATCTTTTTCATTTTCCCGTCCTATCTACCTTAAATTTTAATTTTTATATTCATGAATAAATATTTATGTTCTAATAGACTCTTTTTTGTTTCGATCCAAACAAAAATGGTTATTTAGCAAGCGTTCACTTCTATTCTATATGTAGTATGTTTGATTCATTTTCGCATGATACATATGTCGAACAGAAAAACCCCTTCCATTGCGAAGGGGCTATTATCATACGGCTACGCCTACTGATAAACACCATCATCATTTTAACAACTTTCGTATGAATTTTAAAGCACTTTTTGTAGAAGAGTAACGAATTTTCATGTCGAATGCTGTAGATTGGGACAAAATGCTTTTATAATGGGAAAAAGTCCGAAAACTTTGTTCACCATGATAGCCGCCTAATCCACTGCTCCCCACTCCCCCAAAAGGTAAATATGGCGTTGCAAGATGATACACAACATCATTAATACATCCTCCGCCATATGGGATATTATTCGTCACTTGCTCTTGTACTTTTCTATCTTCAGAAAAAACATATAAAGCTAACGGCTTCGGATGTTGCTGAATCGTTTCAATTACATCTTCTAGTTTGTCATACTCAATGATTGGTAAGATTGGTCCGAAAATTTCATCCTCCATAACAGCACTTTGCCATGTAACATTTGTTAAGACTGTCGGCTCAATGTGCAATGTTTCTTTCTTATAACTCCCGCCAATCACCTGCTTACCGTCTTGTAAAAAGGTACATAATCGTTCAAAATGACGATCGCTCACAATTCTTACGTAATTGTCATTTTGTAAAGGCTCTTTTCCATATTGCTCCGTTATTTCATGTCGTAATGCCTCGATTAGCTGTTCTTTCACTGAAGAATGAACGTACATATAATCAGGTGCCACACACGTCTGTCCCGCATTTAAAAATTTGCCCCAAACGATACGTCTTGCAGTTACATCTAGCTTCGCATCTTTATGCACAATACATGGACTTTTCCCGCCAAGTTCTAACGTAAGAGGCGTTAAATTTTTCGCCGCTGCTTCCATCACAACTTTTCCGACTCCAACACTACCTGTAAAGAAAATATAATCAAACGGCTCCTTTAAAAGTGCAGTGCTTTCCTCCACACCGCCTTCTACTACCGATACAAGCTCTTCTGGGAATAACTCTTCTATCATTCTCGTAAGCATTTTTGAAACGTTAGGTGTTAACTCTGACGGCTTTAAAACAACTGTATTTCCAGCTGCCAGCGCTCCTACTAGAGGTGCAATCGCTAACTGAAACGGATAGTTCCACGGTGCGATAATAAGTGTCACACCGTACGGTTCTGGCACTACTTTCCCCTTTGATCCAAAATGAGTTAGTGCTGTTCGAACTCGCTTCGGTTTACTCCACGATGACATATGTTTCAATTGAAAAGAAATTTCTTTTAATACATATCCCACTTCCGTTGTAAACGACTCATGAGCTGACTTATTTAAATCTAATTTCAATGCTTGAAAGATCTCTTCTTCAAAACGCTGAATTCCATCATAAAGCTTTTTTAAATTATTTTTTCTTGTTTCTATACTTCTCGTATATCCATTATAAAAATATTGCTTTTGTTTATTTACAATAGAAGAAATACTCATTCACTCACCTTCTCCCACTATTTTTATCCAATTCTTTCATTATTTATATAGACTTTATATGTAACAAATTTCTATTCGTAAAGTTACATTATATATGACTTTTCCAGCTATATAAAATTCATTGCTCACAAAAAAACTACCGAAAGAAATTCTCTCGGTAGTTTTACTGTATTAACGATATAAACGAACAGCACCTGCAGAATTATCATCAGCTTGTCCTACTACTTCAAACTTCAGACCAAGCTTCGGTAAAATACGTCCTGCATCTGGAATTTGCTCATTAATATACGTTTTAGAGTCATCAAACTTCGGTACTCCTGGTAATCCATCGTATACGAATGTTCCACGCGTTGGAGATACAACTTTCCAAGCTGGCGTTTTGTCGAATGAGAACGCCGAATCAGCAATTTGGAATCGCGTACTGCTTTTAAATGTTGGTTTGCCATTTAGAGTTCCTGCAATTGCTTCTGGATGAGAGTCAACTACACCAAGGAAACCATGTCCTGGATGTATGCCAACCCAGTTATCTGTGTAAGCTGAATCCGCATACCATACAACCATACCAGTGTTATATACTGGACCGCGAGCAAATTTCAATGCGTTATCTGAACCCGCATAGTTTCTCCACTCTACATAGTAGTTATGTTTTTTCTTATCCATTCCGTTAGATGCAACGAAACCATCCAATTTGAATTGTGGTGTACCTTCTGCATCATCAGAGAATACAACATTTCCATCTACAGTTAGTGACGCGTTATCAAGTGTGAATCCATTTAACGCTAATCCACCATCTGTAATATATTCAAATACTAGTTTCACTTTCTTACCTTTGAATTGACTTAAATCATATGATTTATCAACCCATTTTCCATTTGTCGTAGCTGCATTTCCACTATTTGCTTTCTCACCAAGTCTTTCAATCAACGTTTTTTGACCGTCTTCTGTTACAGCGTGTACTTCAAGGAAATCGTACTCCGCTTCGATTTCATACAATGACTTATAATCGAATTTTGCAGTCGTTGCTTTCGTTAAATCGAATAGTGGCGTTTCCATCGTTGTATGAAGGTCATCACCCTTTGTGCTGTAGTAATACTGTTTACCAAATGCAGGCTGAATTCCTTTTACCTCTTTATCTGGTAAGTTAACACGAATCAGACCTGGACGATCTGACTTCGTAACACTTTGGTCTAAGTATGTTGCTAGACCGATACCTTTATTTAATTTCTCGTAATCTACCTCTACGATATTTGCCCAGTTACCACCTATTGTTTTTTGGAAAAACTCTTTATTTTGTGGTGATAAACTCGTTGGTGTTGTTCCAGCAATTTTACCAGCCCAGCTACCACCACTCATAATAGACCAAGCTTCAACCGGCTCACCATCACCGCTATATTGTGTATCATACTCATCTGGAAGACCTAAATCATGGCCATATTCATGTGCGAATACACCAACCGCGCCATCTTCTGGTTCAATTGTGTAGTCGAATGCTGCCATATTTCCGCCCCAATATGGAACTTTCGCTTGTGTACCTTCAATTGCGAATGGTTTTGGTCCAACTGTCCAGCGATGTGACCAAATTGCATCATCACCTAATTTACCGCCACCTGCTTCTTGTCCAACACCCGCATGAATAATCATTAAGTGATCGATTAAACCGTCCGGTTGATTTTGATTTCCATCACCATTTACATCGTATTGATCGAACTGATCAAACTGTGATAAATCAAGTCCACTATCTACAGCTGCTTTTAATGCATCTTTTACTAGATCACGTGGTCCTTTTGGTCCTTTATTATCATGACCTGTACCAGCATCAGCACCATAATCAGCTGCTTTACCAGGAACCGTTAACCATTTTGTAACTGTTCCATCCACTGTGTAGCTACCACCAGATTGCTCTTCATAATATTGTTTAAACGTTTCAATTTTACTTCCATCATCTAGTGTAAACGGCTCGTTACCGAATAACATTTTTTCATAATGCTCTTTATTAAAATCGTTGGAGTACATGTAACCAGGCTCTTTATCGATATTGTTATGTTTGAAATCAGCGTACTCTACAAGCAAAACAAGTACTTTATCTTTACGAACTTCACCGTTATATTCTTTTTGCTTAGCAGGTGAAGTTGGCACTTTCCCATTTAAGCCGCCTCTAACTGGACCTGCTCCCGCTGCAGTCCCGTTTGCTGGTTGCTCTAATTTTTCTTTCGTGTCTGCTTTCGCATCTTTCACTTTCTTTAAAAAGTCAGATGCATCTTTCGTAAGTTGGTCCCCATTTGCCGCTTCTTTCCCAGGATTTTCACCCTTTTTGTTCTCTACATACTTTTCGACAGCTTTCTTTGTTTCTTTCTCTGAAGCTGACGAATCAATTACCCCACGTTTTTTCAGTGCATCTGCTAAACGCTCTTCTGGAATTAAATGGTCATCAACTGGACTCGTAGCTGTTTTATTCCCAGGTGTTTCAGCGTACGCAGACTGAGTGCCCGCGCTGAATGAAAGACCTAATGCAGCTGTCAAAGCAATTGATGATAATACTTTAAATGGTTTCTTTTTCATCCCTTATTTCCTCCCCTAATAAATAATATGTATTACAATTTAAATTTTATTAAAAATTCAATATTTTTTCAATATTTAGTTATATTATGTAATTTTTTTAATATATTTGTAAAAATTACATAGTTAATATACGAATATATCACAATTCAACAATATTTTCAGAAAATATTGAAAATATTTGTCAGAAACTTTATAATCGCCATAGAGGGAATTTAATGGGGATTTTATCTTTGTTTCATCTACAAAACATTCGATAATTTGACACATAAAATATAAAAATCGGTTAATTATCGTCTACTATGTAGCAGCAATTATGACCAATAATTAGGGAGGAATTACATTTGTACAAAGATAAGACTGACTCACTAGATCAAGAATGGATTGATTTAATACTTGAAGCTCTAGATGCTGGCATTGCCCTGCAAGATATTGAACACTTTTTTCAACGTATGAAGCATACGAGCCAGGCTCAATAGCCTCGTTCTTTTTAGCGAATTTTATGTTATAATAATCACATCATAAGACGACTACATATTGATAGAAAGGTGCGCAAATATGATAGGAGAACGTATAAAACGCCTTCGTTTACAAAAAGGCATTTCACTAACAGAACTCGCCGAAAAGGCTGGCGTTGCTAAATCTTACATTAGTTCTATAGAACGAAATTTACAAAAAAACCCTTCCATACAGTTTCTTGAAAAAATCGCAGCTGTTCTACAAATTCCAGTTGATACTTTACTTCACGACGAGACAACAACGGAAAGTCACCTAGACTCCGAATGGACACAGCTCGTTAAAGATGCGATGAGCTCTGGTGTCTCAAAAGAACAGTTTCGTGAATTTCTCGAGTTTACACAATGGAAGAAAAATCAAAAATAATACATAGTAAGGAGTGCTTAAAACTGCACTTCTTTTTCTTTATAAAAAAAAGCGGGGGATACCCGCTTTTGATTTATTATTTTTCTTCGCCATCTGTTTGGCTTGCGTTGAATGTCCATTCTAAGTTCAATGAATCGCCTTGGAATTTGTTTTGATCTGTACCATCATCTTCGAATACAAATTGTACCCATAGATAGTCTTCTGTTCCAGCTTCTAAGCCACCTTTTTCACCCCACTCCGGAGCAAAAATGTCTTTAGCTAAAACATCTGGATCCACATTTTGTAAATCTGCTAAAGTTGTTTCATATACAGGCTCACTTTGTTTATCCCAGTTCCAAAGGAATTTCACTTTAATATGCTTACCGAAGTCTTCACCAGCATTATCACCTTTTGCATCTGCAATACTGTACTTTGTCGCTAATTTAACATCTTTAATTGCTAACGTTCCGTTGTTCTGTAATAAGAACTCTTTCTTAACTGAATCCCCTGGCTTTAGGTCTTTAATATCAACAATTGTTTTAGGGTTTAAAGCAAGATCTAATGTCCCAGCTGCAAATGTATTGTTCGACACTTCTTTATCGCTAAAGAATGCGAATGTTCCTCCACCAATTAAAGATAACCCCAGTGCTGCTGATGCAACTCCCATACCTAATTTTTTCTTTAGACTCACAATAAATTCCCCCTAGCTTTTTTTTGTATTTTTACATGCTTATTTCTTATTTCAAATAAGAGGTGTAACTAAAACTATATTAGCTTAGCTAATATTTGTTCTTTTTTGAAAACCTCAAGTTCATTATAACGAACGAAACTATATAAATACAACATATTTTTTGATTATTTTTATTTCTCAACATTTTTTACTTTTCCCAGAAAATTATTGAGAAATAAAATAAAACTTTAATCAGTGTTTTTTGTCCATCCCACTGATTATTAACCTTCACCAAATAACGTGCGGCCAACTAACTTCCTCGCATTTGTTGAATTTTTTGGCCCTTATACCTTTGAAAAAACAAAGCAAACAGATGAGTAGTAGGGCTCTCTCATCTATTTGTCTTATGATTGTATTTATACCTTCCGAAATGCTGCTGTATTTTACTTGCTATTCCTATTTCTTCTGTTCTTCTTGTTTCTTGCTCTCTTCTAACTTTTTCGCTTCTTCTTGCTTCTTACTTTCCTCTAGCTTTTTCGCTTCTTCTTGCTTCTTATTTTCCTCTAGCTTTTCCGCTTCTTCTTGCTTCTTACTCTCTTCTAGCTTTTTCGCTTCTTCCTGCTTCTTACTCTCTTCTAGCTTTTTCGCTTCTTCCTGCTTCTTACTCTCTTCTAGCTTTTTCGCTTCTTCCTGCTTCTTACTCTCTTCTAGGTTCTTTTGCTTTTCTATTTCATCTACTAATAATTTCTCAAAAGCTTGAATTTGTTTATCAATTACCTGTAAATTAACCTCTTTATCAACATACTCACAGTTTTCTTTCACTATATGAAAACCAGCATTCACATAAGAGAATACTTGCTTAGTAGGTTCACTTTTATTTTTCTTTAACTCTTCTTTCACTTCGTTATACGGATTTTCTATTGATACATATACTTTTTGTAACAGTTCTCTCTCCGCAACAATTTTCTCACGTCCTTGTTTCCACGTAGCAAGTGTCTGTTCTAGCTCTTGAGTGGAAGTGAAAGTTAATTTTGATTTCATCTCTCCATACTCATGCAAAATAACTTCCTTATGCTGAATAGCTTGCTTTGTTAGCTGATCAACTGTTTTTGGAAAAATACTTGCTGTAGAAATAGTAGCCTGCACTTTCGTCTCATGAATGAAAGCTGCTTCGGTATAAGTCATCATTTGAGAACCTAAATAAAAAGTAATAGAGCACAAACATGGCAATATAAGCATCTTTTTGAATTTGCGAGGTGCCTTAAGCATTTTAATCTCTCCTATCGAACAACTTGTTCTTTATCAAGAACTATATCTTTATTATAATAAAGTGAATTACAAAATGAAATACAAATTATGTTTCTTCTTACATTTCCCGTTTAGCACAAAAAGAGACTACTTTTGATAGTCTCTTTTCAGTATGATTATTTCTTCTCCACACCATCGCCTTGTTGTGCCTCAAATGTCCATTTTAATTGAAGTTTATCACCTTGGAATTCATTTTGATTTTCATTTTTATTTTTGAAGTGGAATTTCACTTTAAATGAATCACTAGTTCCTGCTTCAATACCTTTCTCAGGCGACAGCCAACTTACTATATCGTTTTCTGCAGCAGTCAGTGTTGTACTCTTCAACTCTTTTAATGTCATTCTCTTAATTACGTCCTCTTGTTTATCAATATTTTTTAAGAAAACTACTTCAATGTCTTCACCAAAGTCTCTCTTATTATCCTTCTTCACATCTTCTACATCATACTCCGTATTTAATAATACTTTTTTAATATCTAATGTACCTTTATTCTCTAACGTAAACTCTTTTTCAATTGTATCACCTGGTTTTAAATTATCCACTTTCACAATTGTTGATGGGTTCAGCGCTAAATCCAATGTCCCAGACGCAAATGTATTATTTGACACTTCTTTATCGCTAAAGAATGCAAATGTTCCTCCACCAACTAATGCTGCACCTAATACTGCTGATGTGATACCCATCCCTAATTTTTTCTTTAAAGTCATGTCCAAATCCCCCATAATATATATATTTGTTAATTTCCTAATAGGAAATTATAACTAAGATAACTAGACGGATTGTTCTACTTTTTTATCTTTCTTTTCTCCGTCGATGCTACGAATAGCGCCAAAAATAGAAATCGCGGAATAGCCAA
Source organism: Bacillus nitratireducens (assembly GCF_001884135.1). Classification (GTDB taxonomy): domain Bacteria; phylum Bacillota; class Bacilli; order Bacillales; family Bacillaceae_G; genus Bacillus_A; species Bacillus_A nitratireducens. Next base: position 100,834 of record NZ_MAOC01000077.1, read on the forward strand.
GTAAAAAGACTCCTGGAATAATAAGCAGTAATGCTGATCCCGCTTTTGAACTCGCATAATTCAGTCCATAACCAAGGTATGGAACTGTAATATCTGCATATTTTCCGACTACATTCTCTGCAAGTACTGGTGCTAAATCTGGTCCATTGTTGTTATCCCCTTTTGTTTCATACATTACTTTTCCGTTTATATCTTTCACACCGATAATACGGTGAGTGACAATTTTGTTATCTTTCTCTTTAAACGTAATAACATCACCTTTTTGATATTTAGAACCATCTTTCGTTGGCTCTATCGCAATGATTGACCCTGTCAAAAATGTTGGTTCCATCGACCCTGAAAGAACGCTCTTAAATTGATATCCCATCACTGTTGGATCACCACCACTCGCTTTTGAAGAAATAACTACAAAAGCTAAACAAACCATTACCGCAAATAAAACAAATGAGATAACGTTGCTAATCACTTTCCAAATTAATTTCATCATCTCTCTCCCTCTCCGGTGTTTTATATTATTTGAAGTATGCAATATCCACCTTCGTTCTCTAGCAAGAACACAACTAAATAATATAACGAACGGTAGAGGAATGCAATAAGAAAATTTACAATTATTAGTTATCTTCAAGAGGTATATTAACGCAAAAAAGACCGTGACAAAATCTCATCACAGTCTCCATATTAGCTATTTACTTCTCTTCTGATTTCATGCCTTGGTTATTTCGGCGCAGCACTACATATAAAATCGCTCCAAATAATACAATCGCACCTATCCCAACACTTATCACTTTCACATTTGATTCCTTTACTTCAGGTTCAACTGTATCTTTTTTAGGCATTGCAAAAGTAACATCTTCTTTTGAAAGAACATTTATAGTCGCAATCGTTTGATTATTTTTTATAATATCTACCGCACCAACTACTTCACCGCGATGAATTCCTTTTTGGTACAAAGATTCTTTATCCACTGAATTAACCCGAAAAGCCGTTTTTACATTTTTCCCTTCATCTTTCTTTAACATAAGCTCAGCACTTTTTTCGAGCTCAGAATCAACATCTTTATTTAAATACGTTGTCTTTTGATGCCAACTATGTTTATCTAGTACAGTTTGCTTCGTAAATTGCCCAAAAGAATATTCCGCCATCTGCTTCAAATCTTCATAAATTTCAGGTCTTTGAGAAGCCATTACTACATTTATAATACGATTACCATCCTTCTCATTTAATAAAACGAGCGTATTGCGCGCTTCATTCGTAAATCCTGTCTTACCACCCATGCTATATGGATTTTCAAAATAAGTAGACTTATTAAAAATAGACACTGTTTGTGTAGATGTCGTAACCGTCGTTCTTTTCGTATTCATCGCTTGTAAAATTTCGGGATACTTTTGTACACCTCTCGTAATCATTGCCATATCATACGGCGTCGTATAATGATTTGGATCATGCAATCCATTCGGCGTTACAAAATGGCTATCTTTAGCCCCTAATTGCTTCGCCTTTTCATTCATCATATTGGCGAAATTTTCAACACTTCCTCCAATACGCTCCGCAATCGCATACGACACATCATTTGCACTCAGCACCATTAAAATCATAAGTGCGGTATTTCTATTAATAGTCTCACCAGGTTGAAACTCAATTTGATAATTACTCTTCTCTTGATCTAATGCTAATTGTGAAAACGTAAATTGATCCTCTGGCTTCGTATGCTCCATCAGTAAAATCGCCGTTAACACTTTTGTCATACTAGCAGGAAACGCACGATGATGTGCATTTTTGTCGTACAACACATCTCCTGTTTTTGCATCAATCGTAGTCGCAAACTGACTAAAAACATTCGGCCCTTCCGCAGGCGGCGGTGCCACTTGCTCCGGATTTACCCCAATATTCGTCTCAGCATATAACGTCATAGGCGTCAAAAAAAATAAACAAATAACCGTAACAAAAACCGAAATTTTCTTAAAATTTACCATATGACTCTCCCTTTTCCCTTTACTTTCACATTCTATAAAATAACTCTACCAATCTTCTCTTTGTAAAATTTGTATTAAATTGGAAGAATATTCACTATTTTTTACTATATCATACCTTTACGATGAAGAACATAAATATACAATAAAAAATAAGAAGGAATTACTCTTTCTTATCCTTCTCATCAATCAACGAATCTATTAACTTTTGCCCAGCCTCCTCGGCTGTAATCTCATCCGTCATCCCCATAAACGACCAACCTTTAGAATCGACCCACTCAACAAACTCTTGCAAAAACTCATCATGCGTCACATCCACATCAAGAATCGATCCATTAATCGAAATCGTTCTATTTCTAGACACACGCATCTTGAACGTTTTTCTTACCATTACAATAATTCTCCCTCTACTCCTGAATATTTATAAATATCTTGTACTTCATTTATACATGATTTCTTGAAAATTGTAAAAAGGATATATTGGCCAATTTGTATATTTAAAATGAAAATCTCTTATTATATAACCCTCACACTACATTCATTTGATCATAAATTGCATAATACATCCATATAAAAAACAAAACAACTTACATTTTATCACTTCAAATACAAATGACTTTAGTACAATAAAATAGAATATACTAGAAAAAACTGAAAATGAGGAGGAACTCCATGGCGCGTTGCACGTATTGTAAAACGAAGTGGAAAGTAAAAGATGTATGGTCACTCCTCATAGCATTTGAAAAAGATTGTCCGTATTGTTTCGGAAGACAATATATGTCTAATGATACCTTTCATCATGCTAACGCCGCTTTACCTTTGCTATTCTTATGTCCTTTACTTGTTGATCTAAGTGACGAAAATCCTTTAGATAAATATCGAAAATAGTATAACCGCTACATTCAAAACCTACCTTCTATTCAGTTCTCTCCTTATTAATTCTCCCTTTATCCACTACTAGTATACTTGCACATGCTCCCTCTTTAAAAACTTACTATAAAAATATTGTAAAATTTCAGTTAATTATATATAATTGCTTTAGCATAATGATTAAAGATGCTACTACATAAGCATTTTTAAAGATCCCGTAGCTCAGCAGGGAGAGCGCCACCTTGACAGGGTGGAGGTCGTGAGTTCGAACCTCTCCGGGGTCATACAGTCAGAAACCGTATCAAATTAACGTTTGATGCGGTTTTTATTTATTTAAAACCGTATCTAAACGAGTCAGTGGTCACAGAATTGGTCACATTCCCTACAAAATCTCTTCTATTTTGTTAACCGCATCCTCTTGCATCGTTGGCAGCACATGAGAATAAGTGTCTAATGTGATTTTAATGTTACTATGTCCTAATCTCTCAGAAATCACCTTCACATTCACACCTTTAGCCAATAACAAAGTAGCATGTGTATGACGTAAATCATGAAAGCGAATCTTTGGTACAGCTGCTTTCTTAATCAAAACGTTTATACTCCTTCTAACATTAGCAGGATTAATTGGTGTTCCAGAAGGAGTACACATCACCAAGCCATTGTCTTGGTATTCTTCACCTTGACTCAGTTTCTCTTTTAATACGACTGCTCTATGCTTCTTTAGCTTTGCTATTGTTGATGCAGGTAGTAGTATTTTCCTTAAACTTGATTTTGTCTTTCCTCCAAGCAAAAATGTTTTCCCATCATGACTTAACGTTTGGCTAATAGTTAAATGCCCCTTTTCTAAATCAACATCTTTCCATCGCAAACCTAGTAATTCACCCTGTCTCATCCCAGTTACAAGAGCCATATGAAAAACAATAGAATACCTGCTCTCCTTCGCAGCTTTTAAGAACAGCTGTACTTCCTGTTCGTTCCACACCGTTAATTCTTCTTTATCAACTTTAGGCAACTTGGTTTTCACTGCGACATTTTTGCTAATTAACTCCAAATCTATTGCATGTTCAAGAGAGTTCCGAATGACTTTGATTATCTTCTCGATTGTTCCTCGCTTTAAACCTTCGTCTCGCAGCGAATTGACGTAGTTTTGCATATGCAACGATGTTAACTTAGCTAATTTGATATTACCTAAAGAAGGGATGATACGACTGTTTAAGTAACCTTTCAGTACCTTCGCTGTTTGAATACCGACACTGTGCTTCTTTGTATTAAACCAACTCTCAAGATACTCACCATAAAGTAACTTACTAGGTTCTACATATACCCCAGTATGAACTTCTGAAAGTATCATTGTTAAAGCATTTTCTGCTTCTTTTTTAGTAATGAATCCCCTCTTCTTCTTTTGCTTTCTTTTACCTGTTAGTGGGTCAATACCGATATCTATAATATAAAAATACTTTCCTGTTTTCTTATCTTTTTTGACGCTTCCTTTCATTGTTAAGAGCCTCCTTGGAGTCCTTAACTGTACTGTATATGGTAATTTTATTATAGCGGATAATCTTGGTATTTATAGGCTATAATTTTGCTCCATATTAGTATAAAGAAAACTGAACTTTATTTGCACATGTTCTCCAAAGAGTTAAAATGGAAGGTTTCCGATTACAATGTTTATGTAGATATCACCGACAAGCATACCTAACTACATCATTTCGCCATACAGGTGCTTTGTTTTATATTACGAATGAGGGAGACCCCTTCTCACTTCAGAAGATATTAGGGCATACTGATATGTCTATGGTAAGGAAGTATATTCAGATGACAGATGCTGATGTAAAGAAACACCATAATTTTTCCTCATCCTTAAATCGATTTTTCAATTAGAAGTTGTAAAGTACACACTTGACTAATTAGAACATACTTTAATAGTCAAAACGAGACCATGAGTTTCAATTCTACTTATGGTCTCATCTTATCCATTTCAGTCTATTTCTCATATCTGTTGCTTTAAATTCATCTTGAACAGCGTTTTCTTTATTAAAAATCTATAGTACTTTTTATTATCGGCGCTTTTCTTTTCATTATCATAGTAACTTCATATAAGCATTGGCATGTACAAAGAATAAACACCCTCCATAACCTCTCAAGGAGGTTATGCTGATTTTACAATTATTGTTTAACTGTTTTCCAATCATTTCAGCTAGACTTTCACATTCAGTTACCTTTAAAACATTAAGTTTTATTCTAACCCAAATTAACTAACCAAAGAAAAAATGCTCACAATACTTACATTGAATAAGTATCGAGAGCATTTTTAATGATGTCTAATGGATTTTAAATCTTGCTCGTATTTATAAAAAATTTCTTGCGCCCAGAATTCTGAACCCATATGTTGTGCCCACTCAATGTCACTGTCAATTTTCTCTTGAACCTCTGGCAAGTAAACCACGTGTATCGCTTCCGAACTTGAGACCCCATATTCTTCTTCAAGAACCCTAGCTATACGTCTCTTAAACCGAGGAAATCCCTGTTTTTCTTGCTCTTTAATATCACTGATTAATCGTTTTTTGTTTAGAGTACTCATTACTTCTCTCACGAGCTTTCACCACCTTTTGGAGCTTTACAATATTGTATTCAAAGATTTTACTGTTGTGAACTGATAACTGGTCATAAGTTGGATATTTCGCAATTTGTTCGTGAAATTCCTTCATATCCTCTCGTGATATTGAGGCATCATCCATTTGCTCAATTAAATCCTCTAGATATCCGTCAGCAACCCCACCAAATACATAGTCATAACTATGGGATTTAAATCTTTTGTGTGAGCGATTATAGTAGATAAATTCTGCCCATTTTATGTCCATCTTATGAAAAATTTTCCCTTCAAAACTACTCCTTAGAGCACCAATGTCTACTTCATATACAAAAACTATTGGTTCTCCCCTGAATTTTGAACGTTTTTCTGCGTGTTCACTTGCTTGTTCAAATTTAGTAGTCAAGTAAAATCCCTTGCCAAAATCAGTTTTTTGCTTACATTTACTTAATTGTACATCTTCAATAAGTGAATCATAATACTCAGAATTAGTACCATGATACATTATCTTACTCATTTGATTGAAACTTCTAGACAATACAGCTGGATTGAGCATCTACTTCATTCTTTCTGTTTTTATATAATTCTATTACTTATCCAAAACACAGTCAATATTTGTAATCGAACAAATTACTATATTGTTTCGTTAAGAATCGACAATATTACATTTGAACTCTAGAGCATCCTATTCATTTTTAAATACTCTATCGGTATTCATTTAAAAATCGCCTCACTTAGCACTAGCTGTAAGCACTGGGGACAAAAAGGGAAAAGACCTTTAGCCTATTGTCTCTTCTTTTTTCAAAATCCTTAAATATCTATAACAAATTCTAAACATGATATCTTATCAACATGTCTTTTCTTAAACACTAAGTGGGATAGTACCCAATACTATTTGGTTGCAAGGAATATTCCCTTGTAAGAAGAAAGGTTTCTCGGGCTATTTATATGTCTTTTATCATCGAATAATTCCACATTTTTATCATCTGAGCTTAGCTCACTTAAAGAAATACCTGCTGGATAAAAGTTTTTCCGCCTTCATTAATTCCAAATATAACCATAAAAAAGCATTCTCAATCAATCATTCCATTTATATTTTCCGACAATTTATATCTTTTAACATGGTTTCTTCCGAAACTGCCAGATGCTACAGTCTTTATTTCTTCTGTTTCTCCTCCTCACTTTAATAACTCGTGAGCAGACGCTTCATCACGACAAACTTTTGAGGATGTAAAGATTATTATCTATAGCAGAACCTAAAAACAGTATCGAAATACACTTTTATTATTCGTAGACACCTAAACCTTATGGAAATTGCAATTTTTTCCCCTCTTTTCAAGCAACTAAAATACTTATACGTGGTTGTATAAATTTTCAAACTAAACTCCTTACTTCTTGTTCATTCTTCCTACGAATAAGCGTTCTTTTGTTTATACCCGTCATAGCTTCAACCTCTTTGTATGTATGCTCTTCCAGTAATTTCAAAGCATGTTCCACTTGTTGCCTAGAATGCTTTCTTGGTCGTCCTTCTCTGAAATCCTTACGCTGCTTTGCAAGTGCCTTACCTTCCTGTGTACGCTCTACGATTAGGTTTCTTTCCATCTCAGCCACTGCAAGGAGAGTTTGCAGGAAGAATCGTCCCATTGTCGTGTTCTCCAACAGTCCCACATTCAGAACATGAACCTTCACACCCTTCTCAAAGAGACTCTCGATGATTTCAATACCTTCCTTCGTGTTACGAGCAAGACGGTCTAGTTTTGTTACCACCAAAGTGTCGCCCTCTTGCAATTCTTGGAGCAGTTTTGTGAATTTTGGGCGGTCTGTCTTTATCCCAGTGAACTTCTCCTCGTAAATGACTTCGCAACCTTCTTTCTTCAATACCTCCGTTTGTACTGCTAGGTCTTGTGCTACTGTCGATACCCTTGCATAACCATATTTCATGTCATTTTCTCCTTCGATTTATGTCACTATATTTCGTCACCAATCTACACCTTTATTTTACTGCATTAGATAATAAGTGACAATACTATTAAGTTTTGTCACTCTTATAATATAGACTTTATATAATAGGTGCACTTTCTCTATCGAAAAAGTACGACTATAAAAAGAAAATATTATAAAATAGAATCATGATAATGATAACAGGAGTGAAAAAGTGGAGATGCAAGAAGAGTGCAGAGGAATAAAAGAGTATGAGGACTTATATGGAATTACAAATACAGGTAAAATTATCACTCTAAGACAGCAAAGACCATTGACTAGATGTGGTGACGAATATGGATTCCATATCGTTAAATTAAACAAAAATGGCATATCTACAAACCATAATGTTTTTGATTTATGGAAACAAACATTTCCAGAGTTGAAACACAGTGAATTTAAAGGAGCATTAAAAATTAAGTATGGTACTGGCTGCAAACTGATTAAAGGAAGCGGTATTCATTTTTAATTATAAGGAGGGATTAATTTGGCAAAGCAACAATTTGTTAGAGAAAAAGTCTATAAGCCTGATAAAGAGGATTCTAGGACGATATCTTTCGTAGTAAATATCTATCAAGATAAAAATGATAAAGAAAAGATTTGGGTTGTATCGAAAGAAATTTTGAATCCTACAGAAATAAACAACCATGAGAATTCAGTTAATTACCATCCTATGATGTTTAGAAGATTAAAGGGGGTATTAATTAAAGAAGGTCGTTGGACTGAATAATGTAAGCTTAAATTCAATAACAATTATACGGTAACAAAATAAACATGTCGAAATCCTTGTCATTGCTGCATTGGTAGAAAAATTGCAAATGTTACCGTATAGTTACACTCTAACGATAGCAATTATACAAATCAATTCCGCTCCTTTATAAACAAAAAAAAACAGCCATTGATAAGGCTGTTTTTAGAAAGAGTCCCGTTAACTAGTTCGCATTTTCTATATGATAAAGTGTGTACTTTTTTCACCCATAATATTATATTCAATCTAAGCTGGTAAGATTATGCTTTCTTAATAATTTTAAGTTTTTTCTGGATAATATTTAATCTTTATTACATTTTTATTCTTTCGTCTTATGAATTTATTGTTTCTTGTTCATTATCCTGAACGCCATTATTACAAATTGATTCATTTTTCTCTGTTACAGGATAATTTTGTTTGAGAAATTGTAGTATGGTAAAAGCATTTTCCCAATTTAATTTTTCAAAGAAAACATCCCTCGAGAATCTTGAATTTAATCGTTCTAGGAAAGAGTCAATCCATCTGAAATACTCTAATCTATGTTTAAGAAAGAAGTTCTTGACCTTGAAACGAATATTTATTACTAATTTAATTTCAAAAACATTAAAAAAACAGTCCAACGATTCTTTTTGTAAATAATGCTCTATAAATCCCTCAGGCAACCTTGCTCGTCCACCAACAACAGTTTGAATATTCAAATTAAACCTGTCAGTTTCTATACTTATGCTATGCTTATCCAATCTCTTTACCTTGGTATTTAGCGGAAGAACAAGGTCAAATTTTTGATACATTGCCCCATTTGAGCCAGAGCTCATTATTGTTTCTCCCATAGTAAAAGTTACCTTTTTTCCATCAATAATAAATTCTTTCTTATCATTAACCTGCGTTTTTTCATTATTTTCCCTTTGAATGTTTCTTTCAAAAGCAGCTCTTTCCTCCATTGGTTTTGAAAACAACTGCAAAAATCTATTTTCATATAAAATTTCTGGAATATCATTTCGTCCGATTTCTCGGATATTATCTTTTTCAAACGTTTCATTATTAAAATACGAAGAAAGGTGTGTTGATAATTCCTCGATAACAAAATATTCCACTGCTTCGTGTACAAGTTGCCTTGACCGATTGTTACTCCACTTCACACGGTCTTCCATTGAACGATTTTTTAACGGTTCTCTCTCCCAAATAGCTTTTATATCTGAACTCTCTGCAAAAGCTGCGTTTAGATATCCTGCTATTTTATTAGAAAATGGATATCTAGCAATTCTTAAGATTGAATTGTCTTTTTCATCCCTCACAATAAACCCTGTTATTACTTTAGTAGTTGATAAATTTCTATAAATCTTTAAAATAAAATAAAGCAAAACAATGGCAAAGAGAATAAATCCAACATATATTCCCACTGAAGCTTTAAACCCCTGCACTAAGGTAATACTACTCGCTAAAATACTAATGGCAAAAGCGGTCACAAATGTCACTGCAACAAACTCAATTGCATTAGAACGCTTTAGTAATAAAGAAGACAACACTCCTAGGCTTCTTTTATTCATTAAAACACCTCTTCACCCTACAATTTTTAAGCGAAACCCCTTACCACTTTCATCTAAATAATATCAAAATATGTATTTTCCCGAAAGTGATTTTGGAGTTTTGATATAATTAAGCTAATAAAATCAAAATTTTATTAGTTTCTTTTATAAGAACAATTAAAAAGGTAATATATTTCTATCACTGTAAAAAGCCTTTAATGAATCAAACTGTAAGGGTGTTAAGTGTTTCATCTGTTGAGTGGTTTTAAAGCAATTTTCCCAAGTCAACCAACATATATGTTTCATTAGTTTTACTAAAATTTCATGACATTCATTATCTCCAAACCGTTCTGTAAGAGTGGGTAAATCCATAGCAAGAGCCTTTGGGTCATTTTGATATTGCTTCATTTTAAAATAGTAGAGCCTATTTCCTGGGAACTTCCTGTAGCGTTCGGGAGTAACTAATATAAAATAAAAATTTTCCACATTATAATTCACTGCTTCTAATCCTACTTCAATGCATCTAGCTATTTGATTTCTTTCTGTTACATACGTTGTTTGATAGGATATATCAGAAGTATATTTGCACTCGAAGAAAATCTTCTTATCCGTGTTGACCTCTAACAAAGCATCAAAGTTAGTTTTTCCTTCTACCCTTTTCTCAGAATTACATTGTTCCCTTAGGTATTTGACTGGATTAGAAAGAGCCTGACCTCTTAATCTATCCTGCATATTCTTCGAAGGTGAAATGGCTTGCTCTAACCTTAGATTTGTATTATGTATGTTCCATGACTCGCTTGGAAAGCATTTTGTTAGAATATCGTTCCATCCATCATTTTTACTCTTGTGAATGGCTGCAAATGTATACAGTGTGATAATTGTTTCATCTTTATCAGCTTGGAGGATACGCTTCTGACTTTTTACATTACCTCCTTGCCCATTAACAGAATATTCATATACCCTTCGAAGAGATTCTTCTACTCTACGAATCCTCTTTTCTTTGTCGCCAACAAACAGAGACTTCAGATATTCTCTATCGAATATTAAAGTCATCCACTCTCCTCCCCCTTTTGATTACATGATTTATTAAACTTTTTATTTTAAAATGTCCACTAGCTCTTTACATCTTGAATATTTTTTCTCTATGCCATTTCATGTACTCCCTCCCTATTCCTTTATACAGTAAATAGTTATATTTGTAGTTCTACCAATAAAATAGAATGGTCTGACAAACCATTTAAACGCTCTTGATGTGAAAAATATGATTCAAATATGTTTTCTTTTAAAGCTGGCGCAACAAAGACATGGTCAATTCGGAAACCATTTCCCTTCGTGCTGTACCATGAGTAACCAGAAAAAGAGCCATGTGTATATCTCCAAGTATCAATCCAACCTAAATCAACTAATTTTTGCATATACTGTGGTCCGACAAAAGGAGCGCCTTGTGTATCTTCTTCTAGTCCTGTATTATAGTCCCCCATTATAACAGTCCTAGAATTACCCTGTTCTTTTGCAAAGGCATTTACTTCCTGCCAAAATTCCAGCTTCTCTTGTACATCATTGTTGTTGGCTGGAATATGTACTCCAACAATGTGCAAATCATATTGGGCGATTCTAATTTCTAACCAACGCTCGCTGTTTCTATCTTTCCTGAAGAAGGATGGAACTACTTCAAAGGGATACTGTGAAGCGAACAGTAGACTATTTTGCTTAATAGCGCCATTACTAGAAATCATATATTCATACCCATTTTCTCTTAGTAACCGCTTAATCTCTTCCCCCTTTTTTCCTTCCCAGTATTCTGTTAACAAGAGTACATCTGGTGAATGTTTACTTAGTTGCTCTACAATCCTTGGGATGCGCTTCACTGAACCACCTTGTCTTATATTCCAAGTTAATAATTTCAAACCAACACTCCTTTCACCAATTACGTTAATTGTTAATAAATTCAAGATGAATGGGCATTCTAACACATATCAAAATATACTATTCATGCCATCCTATCCATGTTTTTTCATTCTGTAATTACCCTTCGGGGTTAATCAAACTTTTCCTACATTTGTTATAAAACTAAAGTATCCACTATCTTGATAGATTTCTAAGTTTTTTATTTAGTCTAATTACAACGCAATGATTTTACTTTTGAGTGTTTCTGCGTTTTAAATGTTTGCAGTAAAATGCCTCTTCCTTTTCTATCCATTCTTCAAACTTATCAGATGGACCGTCAAAAGGCTTTGGATGACTATAATGAAGTAAGTGAAAATATATATTAGACGCCTCTTTATACAGAGGAGAATCAAAATCTTGGCGCTGTCGTGACCTCTTGAATTCTAATGTAGCCTTGTAAAATGAAGGATAAATTCTATCTATTGGACTTAAATTACTAAAATCAGATGGTGTTTTGTATACAGAAAAGAGAAGCAACAATAACTTACCTGAGTAGTAACTATTTCGACGTTCACCGTCCCCTATACCCACGTACCATTTCTGTTCTTCTGCTTCAAAAATTATATTTGTATGCCGACCATCTTCTTCAACAATTATTTTCATTTTATCATTAATTATCGTTTCACTAGGCTTAGAGAAATTAATAGCATAATATTTTACATTTTTTAGATGTTTAAGAATTTCTAAACTATCTAATTCTTCTAACAAAAATAGGTCAACTTTTACGAAACCATGCGAGTTTATCGTAGCAAGAAAATAGTTACCTTCATTACGTCCATAAGAAAACGTATATTCATCATAAAAATGTATTATATGGTACTGTTCATTTTCTTTAAAGTATAACTCTGACAAATCTACAACTCCTTTATAATTCGAATCTAACAACATAGACTTTTTCTATCCACTTAAATAATTCCCCACTAATGATGTTTATGCCTTCTTAAACTAACCTGTCTCTTTATTTTAAACATCTACAGGGCTTATTTAAAACAGATAAATCAACACTTTATAAAATGCTACACAGATACATCTGTTACAATATTTTGTACCATGTAAAAGACGGGTTTTATTAGTTTTGTGTAACCGATTTGGTGAATTTCAACACTATGTTCAATTGTACACTCAATATACACAAAAATAAGAGTCTCAATTGCGAGACCCTTCTGTAGTTCTTACTAATTCCTTATCCATTTCAGCAATCATATGAATAGCTTGAGAATGTGCTAAAGGATTGGTTCTCTTTGTTTCTTTAGCAACTTCAAACTTAACTCCATCGCCTTCAATTGTAATTAATGCTGTTTGTTCAACTACAGTTGGATTTGATTTCATACTGCTCATGCATCTGAAATACTTCAATAATAGTTCCCACATTGGAGCATATTGTTTCATAATCTTCAAGCACTTAACTCTAGCTGTATCAGACTTGTTAGTGGTGTTCATCTCCCTTCCCTTAGCAAGTTCCAATGAATGCTTACTGTGCATATCCTTGAACATCTCGGTCACAATAATCGCATATTCTTCAGTTAAACGATGTGTAAATTCCAATTCGCCTTTCTCTTGCAATCTATCAAGGTAGTCCCGAATTCCTAGGTCACTATCTTGTAACACACAGAAATGAGCGTCATAATCGAACTTCAATCCCAGCCGCTCAGTCAGTTGCTCATCGAATTCCTTTTTAAAATCTTTGACCTCTTTTTTGTTGGTTTTGAACAAATCATTCCCTTTAATTCCATGTGCAGTGAGCAGAATACGTCTAATACTAGCTATCTCTTTAATCTCATTCCGTGTAAGCTTCCTGTGATTGTTTTTAATAGTACATCCCCATCTCTCTTTTTGGTAAATGATGATTTTAGCTTTAACTAATTTGTTGAACACTGATATTAGACTCGATTTCATATTCTTCAATGATATTTGAAGGAACTCGTCCAACATCTCGATATCTGAATCAGCCTTGTTATAATTCTTAACCCTCTTGCTGAACTGCTCTTGAAGTTTTTCGAGATGTATACCTCTAGCACCATATAATGCACCAAAAAACTTGCCATCAATGATACCTAGTTCAGCAACCCATTTAGTCGCACTCATGGGTCTTACTTTATTATCATTCTGAATTAGATAGTTCACCACTAGCGAGTTCAATTCAAATTCACCAACCAATTGTCCTTTACCATTATTAGAACGCTTATCAATCCGCTTAGCCTTTTTAGAACGTTTCCCACTGCAGGTGATAATACGCTTAGAGCCTCTGCCCTCAACTGTGTAGGATTCCCATTCCTGTTCAACTGATTTAATGAGGAGGGTAAACTCCTTTCCAGTAAGATTACCTTTGTTTCTCTTTAACGATGCTTTCTGAGCCTTTGTTCCATACTTCTTAACCAATTCTGCCAATGTAAATTCTTGGTTCAATATAATTCCCTTTTCTCATGACTAAGATTTGCTTTTATTAGCAGTCATGTACTTCAACTCCTTTTAGTTTTTCGCTTCAAAAATGAACACTTAAATGCTCAAGTAATCCTTATTTTTATTGATAATTCACAATATAAATTTCTGTACCGAATCGACCTCCTAATAAATAATAGTATTTATACCTCGATTCGGTACAGTTTTTATACTCTTGATTCGATAGGTTTTTATTGATAATTAGAGGCACTCGATGCTACAAAAATGAGCATCAAAACTCAATACTCACTTTTTAGAGTTGATGTGTCAAAAGGTCAAGAGCATTGGGCTTGAGCGCCCCGTCACTCGCTACGCTCATTCCTCCTAGCCCAGTTGCACCCTCGGAACACCACCGAGGGCGACAACTTATATAATCATTCCTTTTGCTTACGCTGTTTTCTTTTGCTTAGGATTAAGAGTTTGCTTCTTTTGGCTCGTTTTACAATAGCTCGATAGATGATAGCGCTTATTTGCAAGAGCCTCATCAATCCGCTCATAGGATACTTTCCCCCGCCATTTCTGGAACAGATACTCTCTCATCTCATTAAATGTTACTTCTCGGTTGGCATCTGATACAATTTGTCCAATTACTTTTTGAATCGAATGGATTTGATATCTCGGATTCTCATCGATATTGAACAGTGGTATCCAATCTTGAATAAAACTTGCTTCCTTTTCCTTCAGATTCCTTTTAAATTCCTTCTTATCCATGCCATGATTATCAATTGGTTGAAATGCTAACATGATACTATCCGATTCAAACTCGATTAACTCTAATATCCTTGGATTATTATATCCCTCTCGCTTATCTTTTTGATACTGCCCCATCCGCCTGTATAGGTCTGTTGCTTCCCCTACATATAACAGTTCCTTCGGATTATACGTTAAATACCGATAATACAAACCGCTTACTTTTTTTAATTGCGATTGATATTCTTCAATTTCATTCCATTTACATTTGAATACTATATTCTTTTTAACTTGGGTCAATCTATTTTCCTCTTTTCATTATGGATTTGTTTGCCATAATGATTGCCTCCTTACGCATCAATTCGGTTTAGATTGCCTCTATTAATTTCATTCCCTGTTCTAACTAGATAAATTTCTAGCTTCAACTTCATTGTAGATGATAGGTTTCTATCTCTTTTCAATTCTTTACGTAGATAATTAGACTAATTTTTCTTCCACAAAGCCTGTATAAAAATACCCTTTAACTGTATCAAGAATAATTCTCATCTAATCTCTCCCGTATCAGCAATATTTTGCTTTTTTAATATCTTGCTTAAATCCTTAACCACCTCATCTTTTAGTTCATTTTTGATTAATGAAAGAAATTCCATGGTAATACTTATCTCCTTGACATCATTCTGTTCAAAGATATCATTCAGTATAGTCAAAGCGCCTAAATATCTCTCTCCAATAGGAGAGTGTAAACCCTCTAGATAATCCTTATTAAATACTAGTGATTTTGCCCTCTCTATCTCCTGTACCATATCCTTTAATTCAATTAGCATTTGTCTATCTTCTGCGTAAGGGTCAATGGGAACAGGGACTCCAAAGAATTCATCCTCTACTTCTATAGAATCTCTGTCCGACATGTACTTACTACGGGCTATCTCAATTTCTACATCATCCACATCATCTATCACCTTTTGAAATAATTCTTTATTCAAATACCTGAATTCTGGAATTTCAGCTAGTTGGTCAATCCGTTCTTGTGGAATCTTTCTTCTTCCCTTTAACCAATCATAAACAGTGTACCTACTTATACTAAGTTCCTTAGCTATTTGGTTAGCATTAAAATTAAATACTTTAATTATTCTTTCTAAACCTATAATAATAATCACCTCTAAATATATTTTTGACACACATTTGTATGTCTAAATAAAGAATACAACGACACACATTTGTATGTCAATGTCTTTTTCATTTTTCCATACCAAGTAAACAAGAAAATTAACATCATTCTGTAACATAAATTACTCTTTAATAAATTTATTATCGGACAAACACTAGTGTTTACAAAGGAAAAGTTCTTAAGCGGACATAGAGAGAACATTTAAGTCTAGGTGTTATATAGGAAATAACTAAGGAAACTAAATGTAAATTATTGCAGAAGTAGCTTAACCTATCCGTATCGTATCGGAGATTTTTCACATCGTATTGGTGTGTATGTAGGTGCTACCCTCCCTTTCCCTAACAAGACTACTATTAAATGTGGAAAACAGCCCCCCTCCTCTGTCCAACTCTTTTATGACACACCTATCTTCTCATAAATATTTATAACGCCCTCAATTGCGCTGATGCATACACAACAACGTCTAGCAAAAATTACAATTGCAATTACAGTTGCCACAATGTACTCCTATCCGTAAAATAATGATATACACGGGAAGGAGTTATAGCATGCCGACTTTTCAATATGGAACTACAGCTATTGAGTATGACATCGAGTATGCCGACGATAAGAAAGGCGTATCTATTATTGTTGAATGGATGGAAGATATTCGGCTCATAGCCCCTACAGGTATTACCGACGAACAGATTGAGGAAATTATACGAAAGAAAGCACCTACTATCTTCCAGAAGCTAAAAGAAGTGAATGAGATAACTGAGCCTCCTTTTCCAAAGGAATTTGTTAGCGGTGAAAAATTTGCTTATTTAGGACGAAACTATCGATTAAAAGTATATAGAGAAGAAGGTCTACAAAAAGTTCAGTTAAATTTTGTAAGAGGAAAATTCATCGCAACCGTTCCAGTTGGAATAGACGAAAAGGAGAAGAAACTGCAATTGCTAGACTTGTTCAAAGTTTGGTATCTTGAACACGGTAAAACGAAGGTACAGTCACGTTTAAAGCTCTATTGTGCTAAGATGGGTGTTACACCTAATGATGTGCAACTAAAGGAGCAAAGAATACGTTGGGGTACTTGTACACTTGAGGGTAATATTTATTTGAATTGGCGAATTATCATGTCACCAATGTCCATTGTAGACTACGTACTCGTGCATGAATTAGCACATTTAAGATATATGAATCACAGTAATGATTACTGGAACTTTGTACATTCTATTCTACCCGACTATGAACAACGTAAAGAGTGGTTACGTATAAACGGACCAACTTTAACATTGGAATAGAGAAAAAGCCATCTCAAGCAAGATGGCTTTTTTCATTATCATTTTTATTTCTTATAATGTACTGTTGCTAAGTCAATCAGTTGCTGTGTTAAACTCTCCAACTTTTCTTTTGGACAAGGACTTACACGGAGTTGCTTCTTAATTTTCTTTCGCATTTCACGTTTTACATCTTCTTTATTCGTCCATTCCACTATATCTGCTTCCTGCTGAATAATGTCCGTTATAAGATGCGTTAAGGCTTTCAAATCCTCTACATCATCATATGAAGGCATTTCTTTCTCCAGCATTTGATAAAATGGATATTGCTCACGAGTAAAGCCGTGTTCTTCACCTTTTTGTGCTGTATTCCGCATATCATTCACCATATTGCGATATTCTTCCAACAACTCATCGATATCCATCTGACGGTCTCTGCGTCGTTGAAGGAGTTCTTCAAGCCGTTCTTTTAAGGATGTATAGTACACTGGATTCTCTTCTAGCTTAACTCGTATTTCATGACGAATGGCATGCTCCATTTCAGCTGCTTTACCTTCTGGTGTCTTCGCTTCCTCTATCTGTTTTTCAAATCGATTCGAAAGAATATCAATTGGCTCATGAACAACATTAATACCTACTGCCGTAAGATGCTCCTCTATAAGCTGCTTTACCTTTTCTCCACAGTCACTAATATCCATCCCATCGACACGATAACGAGACTTTGCTGCTTGCCGTATTTTACCTAGAAGTTTTAAATCTGCTATGTAATCATGTGCTTTGGAACTAGGCATTACCATATCCATGCTTTCTGAAAACCGTTTAAATGCTGTATCAAATTCATTTCGTACGTCTTCTGGCTCTAACACCTGTAAGCATGCTTCTAGATTTTTTTTCGAAATCTTGTCGAAAAAGCGCATAGCAGAACGATGACGAGACTGTAATTTTGGTATCTCAGTATCAATATTTTTTAATGCACCTTGTACATCTTCTTTATTGAAAATAGCAAGTGCTTGTTCTAGGAATCTAGAAACGCCATAGTAATCGACAATCAAACCATAAGTCTTTTTATCATATGTACGATTTGTACGAGCTATGGCTTGTAGAAGATTATGTTCTTTAATCGGCTTGTCTAAATACATAACCTGTTCGATTGGAGCATCAAAGCCAGTCAACAGCTTGTCACACACGATTAAGAAACACAACTTATCCTCCGACATCGGATTCTTAAAACGAGCAATCACATCTTTTTCTTCTTCTTTTGACAAATGATGTTTTTGGAGATGTTCCCCATCATTATGACCCGCTGACATGATAACTTTAGATTCATAATTACTTAGTTCATCTAACATCTCTTTATACATAACTGCTGCTTCACGGCTAATCGCTACAATTTGTGCCTTGAAGCCATTTGGCTGGATATGTCTTTCATAATGTCTAATCATATCTAGCACAATACGTTTAATTCGTTTTTGAGACGAAATAATCGCTTGTTCTGTCGCATACTTCTTCTTAATACGCTCTCGGTCTTCTTCACTATACTCACGAAATTGTCGCTCAAACAGTTCGTCTAATGAATCTCCTTGCACATGTAAATCAGCCATTCTTGCTTCATAAAAAATAGGTAATGTTGCCCCATCTTTCACTGCTTGTTCAATGGTGTATTTATCAATGTATGGTCCGAATGTACGATTTGTACTCTTATCTTCTTTATCAATTGGTGTACCTGTAAATGCCAAATAACAAGCATTTGGCATGGCACTTTTCATTGTAGTAGCTAATCCACCGTATTGAGAACGGTGAGATTCATCAATCATGACAAAAATATTCTCAGCAGTAGATAGGTTCTTGAATTCCTTTGTCTCTGCATCCTCTTGAAACTTCTGTACCAATGTCATAATAGTAGAGCCTACACCTTGTTGAATCAGCTGCCGTAATTGTGCAACTGACTCTGCCTGTTGTGGATTTGGGAAGCCACATCGACGGAACGTGTTTGTGATTTGGTCATCCAAGTCTTTACGGTCTGTCACAACAATGATAGTAGGATTTTTAAGTTCTTTAATCCGTCGCAGCTTTACCGCAAGATACACCATTGTTAAGGATTTTCCACTTCCTTGTGTATGCCATACAACACCGCCACGTTGCGTCTTATCCTCAGCACCTAAAATTCGTTCAATTGCCTTGTTTACTGCACGGAACTGCTGATAGCGAGCAAGTTTCTTAATTGTACGTCCTTCTACTGGCTCATATACAATGAAATTACGAATTAAATCTAGTAGACTCTCTTTTGTTAACATTCCCGCTGTTAAAATATCTTGTGGTGTTGGAGAAACTCTTAGTTCTACGACTGTTTTTGGATATGGGTCTTTCCATTCACTATAGTGCTGCACTTTCGCTCCAATTGTTCCTACTTTGGCACGGTCATTGCTCGTTACAATCATAAATTGGTTGTAATAAAATAGCTGCTCATGTGTGTTCTGATATCGATGTAACTGTCGTACTCCCTCACCAATTTGTTCATCTGGAGATAGCATAGGACTTTTGCATTCAACAATAACAAGAGGCAATCCATTTATGAAAATGATAAGGTCAGGACGTATGTTACCTTGTGCATTGCTAATGGTAAACTGGTCTACCACAAGAAATTCATTATTTTCGGGTCTTTCGAAATCAATAAGTTTTACTGTTTGATTCTTTTTCCCCTTGCCAAGGTCTTGCTGAACAGAAATCATATTTACTATCATTTCATGAAACTTTTGATTCGCTTCCATTAAAGTGGTCGATTCAATATGGGTAATGGAGCGTACGACCTTTGCTAGATTGGTATCAGAAAGCCAAGGATTTAGTCGTAAGATAGCTTTACTTAAACGTTCTTTTAATATGATTTCCCCTCTTGATTCTCGTTCTGAATCAAGAGAAGGACCATGAAGATGTTCATAGTCCAGTTCCTTTAATTGTTCAATCATACGGTTTTCAACAAGCTGTTTCTCATTCCATTTAGCGGAGGAGGTCATACTTGTGTCACCTCAGCTTCGTCGACTGTTACATGGACCTTACCTGTGAGAAGGGATTGCATAAGAGCTTTTTTTATAGTTTGAAGTTCTTTAAGGCTCTTTTGTTCATTAACAACTTTCCGTTCGATTCCCAATAGGATACTTACTATCTTTCTCTGTTCATCTAGACTAGGAACTGGAATTTGAAAAATTTCTAAATCCGCCCTATTTACCTTTGGTATTCCAGTTCGTCCAGAAGCTGAAACAGAGTATTCATAGAATCTTTTACTCAACAAAACATATTTGATAAATTCTGGAATCATACAAGCATTCTTTGACTTAATTGGATAAATGTCAGCGCTACAGATTCCTTCAAATTTAGGAAAAGCTACCTTTGCCAATTCCGGTCTTATCTTACTAAACAGTATATGTTCCTCTGTAAAAAGGTACTTCCCACTTGTAATCCCTTCTTCTTCTGCAGTATTATAGTCCAATATACGCCCTGTAAATTTTGCTATATTATTAGGACCTAAATGTGGCATAGCACAAAATGGTTCTACCTTGGGGTCAACCTGTCCACTTACAATTTCACATACATCTTTAAATACGTACAGTCCCCAATCTTCTGGTATGCTTCCAATGCTTGTATCCTTGTATTTCTCGTGTCCAATTCCTTTTGTAAGAAGTTTCTGCATTAATCCTCTTTTTACTTTTTCTATTTTCTCAATAATAGCTTCTGTTTTTTCAATCGCTTCATCAACAGAAGAAAGAATGGCTGCGATTTTTTTTTGTTCTTTGGCTTCTGGAATCGGAATAAAGGTTCTTTTTAAATGAAAAGGTCCAAAGTTTGGTTGGGCAGAACCTGTTATAAGCATACTTATCTGCGATAGGAAAGTTTCTGAATTTAGAAAATGGAGCAGAAATTCTCTATTAAGTACATGAGGGTCTTTAGTCTTAAAGCGAATTACACTTGTGTTCATGAGTAAAGGTAAATGCACCTTCTTGACTACTGATACCTTTCCCCATGAATTACCTGAACTAGCAATTACAATATCTCCCTCATCAATTAAGAAGTGCGGATACCTTTCCTCTACCTCATCTGCTGAAATGTACCTATTTGTCCTAGATAAATCCAATGTACCATTTACAAGATTGGTTACATTTATTACTTTGATACCCTCGTCTGTAAACTGCCAATTTCTCAATCCTGGTCCTTCCTGAAAGAAGGCAACATCTTCAAGAGGTTTAAATAGAAATGTACTGTTCTCTATTATCTTACTGACATAGCTAGGTAGCTTCTTATTCACCATATCCCAACTCCTTTAAATACCCATACATAACCGTTTCAATTTCCTCACGCTCTTTCTCCAACTTACGGAGTTCAACCAATGTAGCAGCCACATCAATTTGCTCTTCTTCCTCTGTTGTGTCAATATATCGAGCAATGTTTAAGTTATATTCATTTTCACGGATTTCTTCAATACTTACAGGACGACAATACTTCTCTACTTCTTCATATTTGTTGTATGCTCCTACAATCTTTTCAATATCTTGGTCACGTAATGTGTTTTGATTTTTTCCCTCGTGGTAATCACGTGAGCCGTCTAAGAAGAAAATTTTATTTTTACGTTCAGCTGGCTTGTTACGATTCAAAATGAGGATACTCGCTGGAATACCTGTACCGTAAAAAAGATTCGTAGGTACGCCAATAACTGCTTCCAATAAATCCTCTTCAATTATTCCCTTTCGAATCACTCCCTCTGCCCCTCCACGGAATAGAACACCGTGAGGCATAACAATCCCAGCTTTTCCTTCATGATTTAATGTTGCAATCATATGTTGGATAAACGCATAATCTCCTGCCGTTTTTGGTGGTAATCCAAAGCGGAAACGTCCATATTCGTCACTTTCCGCTTCTTCACGTCCCCAATTCTTTAAGCTGAATGGTGGATTGGCAATAACACGGTCATATAGTATAAGTTCACCTTCTTCCAATAGCTTTGGCTCCCGTATCGTATCACCCTTTTCGATACGTTGGTCACTTAGTCCATGTAGTAAGAGGTTCATCTTACAAATTGCCCATGTATTGAGGTTTCTCTCCTGTCCATGTAGAACTAGATTTCGTGGGTTTCCACCTTGTTCTTTGATGTAATCAACGGATTGGATAAGCATCCCACCAGAACCTGCAGTAGGGTCACATACACGCATACCTTCTTCTGGTTTAATCAATTTCACAATTAGTTCTACTACTTTGCTTGGTGTATAGAACTCCCCACCTTTTTTCCCTGCATCGTCTGCGAATTGCTTAATAAGGTACTCATATGCACGACCAAGCATGTCAGGCTCGGATAGGCTTGCATTACTTAAATCGATTTTGGAAAAATGCTGCAATAACTGTAGTAAAAGGTTGTCAGGTAGCTTCTCCTTATCATTAAAATCGATAGTTGCAAGTACACCTTGTAGCGATACGTTTTCCTCCTCTAACTTTTCGAAAGCCTTATTAATCGCATCTCCAATGTCTTGTGTTTTGGAACGAATATCTTCCCATCTTGCGCCTTCTGGAACGAAGAATTGATGTTCATCACGGTCAGTCCAACCGTAATCATCTCCTTCTTCCTCTTCAATACGTTTTGCTGTTTCTACAAATACATCATTTAAGCGTTTTAGGAACAGTAAACCAAATATGTAGTTCTTATAGTCGGAAGAATCAATGCTTCCCCGTAGTATGTTCGCAGATTCCCATAAATGGGATTCCAGTTGTTGTAACGTTAACTTCTCCATGTTCTTTCCTCCATCCAATTTCTATCTATATTCATGTATATTGATGAATAAGCTTGTCTACCTTCTACTATAACAAAATGGTGTGTGTACAACTAGAGTTATCCTAAATCTAAAATGTCCATAGAATGGAAATTTTAAATAACAGTAATTAATAAAAACAGCATTTTATATTGAATTTTATGCTAAGAACCCTCATCACATATTCAGGACGTAAACAAAGTAAGTAGAACATTTACCTCCCTCTCTTTTCTAACAAAAAAGAGAACAGCCATGTGACTATTCCCTTCCACTCAATTTTTAGTGATTATGCGTTTCATACTAAAGCTCTAAAACTTTATAATATGAATATTTTCAACTCCCCTTGTCCGCATTCAACTTATAATATTTATCCTTCAAATGTATTGATTGATTTTGTTGATATATTAGAGGAAACAAAGTAATTACCTTACCATTATACAGACAGTTAAAGACATAATTTTGTGGTCACAAATGGTCACATAACTTACAATAACCATTGCTGTTTTGGTAGAATTCCGTTTATATAAACCCATGAAAATGCCTTTAAATCAACGTTTTTCCCGTAGCTCAGCAGGGAGAGCGCCACCTTGACAGGGTGGAGGTCGTGAGTTCGAGCCTCTCCGGGGTCATACAGTCAAAAACCGTATTAAATTAACGTTTGATGCGGTTTTTTATTTATTTAAACTTATCCTCAAAAACATCAGTGGTCACGTTCCCTACAAAATCTCTTCTATTTTGTTTACCGCATCTTCTTGCATCATTGGCAACACATGTGAGTAAATATCCAATGTGATTTTGATTTTACTATATCCTAATCGTTCAGAAATCACCTTCACATTTACGCCTTTCGCCAATGGCAAAGTTGCATGTGTGTGACGTAAATCATGAAACCGAATCTTTGGCACAACCGCTTTCTTAATCAAAGCGTTTAGACTTCGTCTCACATTAGCAGGATTAATTGGCGTTCCAGAAGGAGTACACATCACCAAGTCATTGTCTTGGTATTTCTCATCAATGAACACTACTTTATACTTTTCTACTTCCAACTGACTTTTTGCTTCACCAAGCGTTTCCACCATGTTTTTCAACTCATTAATCACATAAGACTCTTCCACTATATTCACTTGTTCTTGGATTTCTAATTGGAGTTGTTCTATGCTTTTTATCAATCCACGTTTATTCTCTAAATTAAACACCTTCACTTCTAACGTATCTACGGTTAGCTAACTACTTTACTTAAAATGATATACAAGTTCAATAATCTTATGAACCTCAAGGTGTGATATTTAACTTATATAATTAAACTCAGATATACTATTTTAGTTCCTCTAATTAACACAAAATAAGACCCCGCATCCCAGCAAGGCCTTCCAAACAAAATATAACACTACTCATATCACTTGGTTTTCAAAATGGCATTTCAAACTTTTACTGTATTCCGGAACATCTAACGTAATACTTAAATCAGCTGTACTCAAGTATTTTAAAGCTAAATACATTGCATATAGTTTTGCATCTGATTTTGTTTCAGTAACGATAATATGTAAATCAAAAGTCCTATATGTCTTCTTCAATTCTACAACTTCATCTATAACATCTGCAGGGTCAGCACCGATCTCAGATACAAAAAGATATTCATCTTCATGTGTTATGACAAATAAACCTGGTAGATGAGAATTTTCATCTATAAAAGAAAAGATATCCCCATTTATAACAAATAACTCGAATTTTGAAGAAGATTGGACATGTTTGTGTAAAACTAATAAACTCGGTCTTAAATCAGCAGGATCAATTCGTACATATTCATCAACTAGGTCGCTTGCATATTCTAAGAAAGCTTCAACATCAAAGTTTTCCTCCTTAGAATTAGCTTCTCTAAGCTTCCAAGTAAATGTTTCTGAGGGAAACCTAATTCCACTGTGAAAAAGAACATCATCATACTTCGAAGTGGCGACATGAATAAGATTAGCAAAATACAAAACTTTAACTATGTAAAAATCACTAAGACCTAAAGAACGACATAACTTACGACAATATCCCGAGTACAAATCAGGATTACCCTTGAAATTATCATACCAATATTGACTCATTACTCTCCCTCCTTTACTTATTATATTTTAATATAAAGATTTTATGTTGTAAATGTATAATTACTATAGAGTTTAAGTTCAATCAAACCATTTTTCTCCTTTCATGATAAGTACTAAATGTTTTATATTTTCTCCAACAAGCCCTCTACTTGATTGGCTCCTTTTATTAAAGTACTTGTTTTAACATCGGCCTTGCTACTCTATATTCTTCACTATTAGGTTCTATTACGAGTATGGGACGCCTTTCATCCTCTTCTTCTAAAATCATTTCAAATACTTCTGTTTTTTCTTGTAATATGTTGGATTCACTATCTTTAGTAGGCTCTTTGCTTGTTTCAATTTTCTTTGTCACTTCGCCAAGCTTTTGCCCGACTTCTTCTGCTTTGACAGGTTCATTCGTAACGTAGTATTCCTGGCCCTCCCATACTAACATAGGTGGCACTTGTTCTCGTTTGTTACATATTATGTAAGTAATACTAGCTATAAGTAGTAGACATACTGCTATAAAGAAGATAGCTTTTTTATTCATACACTATTCTCCTTATCTATCATCTTATTGGTTTATATCATATATAGAATAGATAGTGAATGGATTTTATGGTAATTTTTAGTTTTACCCCCAAAAAGAAAAACCTTACAAAAGTAAGGTTCCATTTTTAAATTCTATAGTGACTGATTTATTAAAACGATCATTACGATAATCGCTATAAACATAACAACTAGACAGCCGATCATTTTATAAAATCCTCTTTTCGTTAACGTCCCGCCTTGAACGTCTTTACGAATAAATAAGAACACGGCTAAAAATAATACCAGCCCAATGCCAAAAGCATACATCATTTGCATATGTTAATCTTCCTTTCTCTCTTCCATCTTAATATCTTTTCGATAAAACAACAAATGAGATAAAAACAGTACTCATCGTGAGTGCCATAAGTATATTCAATAATTCAACCGCAGATAGTGTAATTACTTTTAAGTTCAAACCAATAGAGAAAAGAAGATAATATGCTGTTAGAGCAAAAAAGCTGAAGAACATCCCTTTATAACGAATGAGTTTCATTCGCTCATCTTTTTCTTTAAATTGCGGGTGCAAGTAGCTTAGGCAGAAACACATAATCATCATTGCAAGCACGGTATAAGTTGGAATTGGCGGTGCTGAATGGGTCATTATACCTGCTAGTATCATAAATCCACTCATAATTAAAAAGATAATTCCCATAATAACAAAGTACTTTTGTGAATAATTCATCCTTTCTGCCCCTCTTCTTTTGCTTCATAAATAAATACATTTTCTATCGTTGTCTGGAATGTTTTCGCTATTTCAAATGCTAATGGAAGTGATGGATCATATTTCCCTTTTTCAATTGAAATGATGGTTTGTCTGGAAACCCCAAGTTTCTCAGCCAATTTTTCTTGAGATAGTCCAAATTTTTTTCGGTATTCGACCATTTTATTTTCCAAGGAAATTTCTCCCTCCTCCCTTATATCGAGTATATATGTAAAGGAAGCTTTACGTCAAGGTCCCTTTACATTCACTTAGATTATTTTGCATTCTATTTATATAGAAGAAACTTTTTCAATTGAATCATGTCTATTTTGAAATGAAACATGGAACAATGTATATATCCGTTACTATATCTCCTCCCCATTTTTGTGAAAATTTAATATCTCCATATTTGTTTTATCCTTTTAAACTATTTCATTCTTCTCCTTATTAGATGAAATGCGCTATTGTTTTTACGTTGTTTTTCGCCATATTTATAGAAACTAACGGTTTATGAAGCATTTTTTATGTTTAGCCACTTTTTTTGTAGAAATCCTTCATTTTCCTTTCGATATTTAACACTATCGAAATAAAGTTTACGCTAAATTCATAATTTTTTATTTTTTATACTATATTCCGTTATATTGTTGTATAATATCAATGAAAGCGCTTATTATTTCAATATACATAATTCAAACTAATCTTTATCGAAACATTCTAACAATTTTACTTATATTTAAATGCAACAATTATAGTCATTAATGTAGGTATACCAAATATATCCACCCCATTTTTCTGTAAAATTACTTTATAACATGAAAGATTA
The DNA here is from genome assembly GCF_001884135.1 of Bacillus nitratireducens. Taxonomy (GTDB): domain Bacteria; phylum Bacillota; class Bacilli; order Bacillales; family Bacillaceae_G; genus Bacillus_A; species Bacillus_A nitratireducens. The sequence continues at coordinate 127,990 of NZ_MAOC01000077.1, forward strand.
ACTTGGGTGATAAGTTATTGTGAATGTTTTTTTACAAAACAGATAAGTAATAGTGTTTGGTATTATGTAAATTATTGTAATAACATAAGAGTAAAGATAACATTTACATTAATTATTAGTTCATCAATTATTGAAAAAGAGCAAAATGCACCTTTTGTATAGGAAAAGGATTATATGCATTGGGAGGTTTAAACAAATGACGAGGAAGAATACAACGACAAACCCTTGGGCCAAGTTCCATGGTCCGAACCTTGGTTATGTTATTGAACAGTATGATCTTTACGTAACTGGAGCAGGTTCTGTTGATCCGGAATTACAAGAGCTTTTTGAAATTTTTGGAGCTCCTTCGTTTCAAGATGATGTCGTAACAGGGGACAACACAGCAACACATTTTTCTCCTCAAAACACAGGGAACATTGAAAAAATTCTTAAAGTCGTTCAACTTGTTGAACAGATTCGTTCTTTCGGGCATACGTTAGCTCACATCAATCCGATGGAAGATGCTGCAAATGGACAATCTCTTCTTGAAAAAGCATTGAACGAACTGAGCGATGCTGATTTGAAAGCGATTCCAGCTAAAACAGTATGGCAAGATGCACCAGAGGGTATTCACACTGCATTTGATGTAATTCATAGATTAAAAGACGTTTATACAAAATCTTTAGCTTATGAATTCTCACATATACAAGATAGTGAAGAACGCGCGTGGTTGCATCAAATGGTGGAATCAAATTCATTGCGTCAACCATTATCAAATAAAAAACGAACTGCTCTTTTAAAACGTTTAACAGCTGTTGAAGGTTTCGAGCAATTCTTGCATAAAACATTCGTTGGTCAAAAACGTTTCTCTATCGAGGGCGTTGATATGCTTGTACCTGTACTAGATGAGATTGTTTCAGAAGGTGCTAAAGGCGGCGTTGAAGATGTCATGATTGGTATGGCTCACCGTGGTCGTCTAAGCGTACTCGCTCACGTACTAGAAAAACCATATGCTCACATGTTTGCTGAGTTCAAACATGCAAAAATAGAAGGCGCAGTTGCAAATGCTGGCTGGACTGGCGACGTGAAATACCATTTAGGTAGAGAGCAAGTCGTTGGTAATGAAGAAGTTAGCACTCGCGTTACATTAGCAAATAACCCGAGTCATCTTGAGTTCGTTAACCCTGTTGTTGAAGGTTTCGCACGTGCAGCTCAAGAGAATCGTAAAAAATCTGGTCTTCCAGAACAAGATACTTCAAAATCATTCGTAATTTTAGTTCATGGTGATGCTGCATTCCCTGGTCAAGGTGTTGTGTCTGAAACACTCAACTTAAGCAGATTAAATGCATACCAAACTGGCGGAACGATTCATGTTATCGCTAATAATGCAGTCGGCTTTACGACTGATAGCTATGATTCTCGTTCTACTAAATATTCAAGCGACCTTGCAAAAGGTTTCGATATTCCGATTGTTCACGTAAACGCTGATGATCCGGAAGCTTGTCTTGCTGCTGCTAACCTTGCGATCCAATATCGTACGTTGTTCAAAAAAGACTTCTTAATCGATTTAATCGGTTACCGCCGATATGGTCATAACGAAATGGATGATCCAGCAGTTACGCAACCACAAGTGTACAAAAAAATTAAAAATCACCCAACTGTAAGAGCAATTTATGCAGATCAATTACAATCTGCTGGCGTTCTGAATGCAGATGAGGTTGAAACAATTACTCAGTTTATACAAGAGGAATTAAAGGCTGAATACGCACAAGTGCCACCAGCTGATACGAGCGCTGCAACAATTCACGTTAAAGTTCCAGAGGTTGTTGCAAAAGGAATTCAACCGATTGACACTGGTATTTCAATTGACTCACTTCGTGCAATTAATGAAGGACTATTATCTTGGCCTGAAGGCTTTAACGTATATCCAAAAGTGAAGAAAATTCTTGAGCGCCGTAAAGATGCTCTTGAAGAGAACGGTAAAATTGAATGGGCACTTGCTGAATCGTTAGCATTCGCTTCTATTTTGCAAGAAGGTACGCCAATTCGTTTAACTGGTCAAGATTCACAGCGTGGTACATTCGCGCACCGTCATATCGTATTACACGATACTGATACAAACGAAACATATTCACCATTACACCGTTTACCGAACATTAACGCATCATTCTCTGTTCATAACAGTCCATTATCAGAGGCTGCTGTTGTTGGTTATGAATATGGTTATAACGTATTTGCTCCAGAAACTCTTGTTATGTGGGAAGCTCAATATGGTGACTTCTCAAATACTGCGCAGGCATTATTTGATCAATATGTTTCAGCAGGAAGAGCAAAATGGGGTCAAAAATCTGGTTTAGTTCTTCTATTACCACACGGTTATGAAGGTCAAGGGCCAGAACACTCTAGTGCACGTCCAGAGCGTTTCTTACAATTAGCTGCTGAGAACAACTGGACAGTTGCAAACTTAACGAGCGCGGCACAATACTTCCATATTTTACGTCGTCAAGCATCTATCTTAGGAACAGAAGCTGTTCGACCGTTAGTGCTTATGACGCCAAAGAGTTTATTACGTCATCCACTTACGCTTTCAACTGCTAGTCAGTTAAGCGAAGGACGTTTCCAACCTGCTTTAGAACAAGAAAACCTTGGTACAAAACCAAATAAAGTAAAACGTCTTGTTTTAAGTACAGGTAAAATGGCGATTGACTTAGCTGCAGAAATTGAGTCTGGAAAACATGAGTACAACTTAGATGAAGTTCATGTTGTTCGTATTGAACAGTTGTATCCATTCCCTGCTGAAAAAGTTCAATCTATTATTAAACGCTTTAAAAACTTAGAAGAAATTATTTGGGTTCAAGAAGAACCTCGTAATATGGGCGCATGGCATTACATGGCTCCAATTCTGTTCGAACTAGCTGGAGATAAAGTGAAAACAGGTTACATTGGACGCCCGGATCGTTCTAGCCCATCTGGTGGCGATCCATTCGCTCACAAAGCTGAGCAAGAACTAATTGTTGCACACGCTTTAGATGTGAAGTACAACTTCCGTCAAGATAAACAAGAAATTGAAGTTTTCAGCAACTGAAAATAACAATGAGTTTTTCCGGCTCGACTTGGGCAGAGTATCTGCCCAAGTCGAGCTAACAAATGGAGATTACCGAAGATTAAAGAAGACAAAACACACCGTTAGGCAAATAAGGGGAGGACATTTAAAATGATCGAAATTAAAGTACCTGAGCTTGCAGAATCTATTACCGAAGGAACTATCTCACAATGGCTTATCAACGTAGGCGACAAAGTTGAGAAAGGTGGCAGCGTTGTTGAGCTTGAGACTGACAAAGTCAATGTAGAAATCATTGCAGAAGATTCAGGTATTGTATCGAAGTTACTAGGCGAACCTGGGGATACAGTTGAAGTTGGCGCAACTATCGCAATTTTAGATGCAAACGGAGCACCAGTTGCAGTAAGTACACCTGCACCATTGGCTGAGCAACCAAAACAAGAAACTACTGAAGCACCGAAAGCAGAAGCTCCAAGTGCTGAACAAAATAAAGCGTTGCAAGGTTTACCAAATACAAATCGTCCTATCGCATCACCAGCTGCTCGCAAAATGGCTCGTGAATTAGGAATCGACTTAAACGATGTACGCAGCACAGATCCACTTGGACGTGTGAGACCACATGATGTACAAGCTCATGCTGCAGCACCAACAGAAGCACCAGCTGCTCCAAAAAGTCCAGCTCCTGCTCCAGTTGCAAAAACTGAATTCGAAAAACCAGTTGAGCGTGTGAAAATGTCCCGCCGCCGTCAAACAATTGCAAAACGTCTTGTAGAAGTTCAACAAACATCTGCAATGTTAACAACATTTAACGAAGTTGATATGAGTGCGATCATGGAATTACGTAAAGAACGCAAAGATGCTTTCGAGAAAAAACATGATGTGCGTCTTGGCTTCATGTCATTCTTCACAAAAGCAGTTGTTGCAGCATTAAAACAATTCCCATTATTAAATGCTGAAATTCAAGGCGATGAGCTTATCATTAAAAAATTCTATGATATCGGTATTGCAGTAGCAGCTCCAGATGGATTAGTTGTTCCAGTTGTACGTGATGCTAACCAATTGAACTTCGCTGAAATTGAAAGCGAGATTCGTAATTTAGGTCTAAAAGCACGTGATAACAAACTTTCATTAAAAGAGCTACAAGGTGGTACATTTACAATTACAAACGGTGGTGTATTCGGTTCTCTAATGTCTACACCAATCCTAAATAGCCCACAAGTAGGTATTCTAGGAATGCATAAAATCCAAGTACGCCCAGTTGCGATTGATAACGAGCGTATGGAAAACCGTCCGATGATGTACCTTGCACTATCTTACGATCACCGTATTGTTGATGGTAAAGAAGCAGTTAGCTTCCTTGTTGCTGTTAAAGATATGCTTGAAGATCCAAAATCATTATTATTAGAAGGTTGATAGATTATTAATCTATTAAAGGCTGTAGAATGAATCATTCTACAGCCTTTTTTTATTGTGTTCATACGGGACAAATTACATGACATAAGCTAATAATGTATGCCTAAAGCGTAAGGGGGATAAACATGAATAACCTTCCAGTTCATGCAAAACTTAAAGCAAATAAGGATACTTTCTTCCTCCCCGATTCAAACGGGGGTGTTTACTTTCGAAATAACTCCAGTTCATTCCGTATGGATGGTGATGGAATTTATGACTGGATTGAGAAATTAATGCCTATGTTTAACGGTAATCATTCTTTGACAGAAATAACCGATGGTCTCCCTCTCCCCTATCAAAATCGTGTATTTGAAATTGGAGAGATTTTATATGAAAATGGTTTCGTCCGTGATGTAAGTCAAGATGCTCCTCATGAATTAAACAGTGCGTTACTCGACAGGTACGCTTCTCAAATTGAATTTTTAGAAGCCGATTCTCATTCAGGTGCTTTAAAATTCGAGACGTACCGTGCGGCAAATGTCCTTATAATTGGTTCTGGGGATATGCTTACTTCCTTAGTTTCTTCTTTACTAGAATCCGGATTACCTAAATTTCATTATCTTGTCACAGATTATGCGGAAACAAATTACGCTCGAATTCATGAGCTAGTAGAACGTGCACATGAACTTGATGACAATGTATTTATTCAAGAAATAGATACGACAACGGATCGTCCTTTACATGAAGTATTCGAGCCTTTCGACTGGATTTTATACGTTTCTCAAAATGGAGATATTGAAAGTTTAAGAGCAATACATGCTATTTGTAGAGATGAGGGAAAAAATTTCATACCAGCTGTTTGCTTATCAAGAGTCGGTTTAGCTGGTCCTGTCGTAATAGCAGATCGTGAAGAATGCTGGGAATCCGCATGGCATCGTCTACACGAAACTACTTTACAAAATGAAAATCCGCCAGAGCCTTTCTCACCAATCCCATCTGCAATGTTAGCAAATGTTATCGTTTTTGAATTGTTTAAACATGTCGCTGACGATTTACACCGGCAGCATAATCCTCAATTCTTTTTATTAAACTTTGAAACACTTGAAGGAAAGTGGCACCCTTTTATAAAGCATCTTCTCGCAACCGATGAAACCTTTACAATTGATACAGTGCAAAATCTTCAAGAAAACCTTGCCCATCGTTCTGGACAATATACTTCAACTGAACTTTTTCGTTTTTTTGATACATTAACTTCTAAAGAAGCTGGCATATTCCACATGTGGGATGAACAAGATTTGCACCAATTACCTTTATCACAATGCTATATTCAAGTTGCAAATCCATTATCAGACGGACCTACCTCTCCCCTTCCTACTATAACTTGTGGTGGTTTAACTCATAATGAAGCACGCCGCGAAGCTGGTTTAACAGGAGTTGAAACGTATGTAGCTGAAATGATTCATCGTCTTATCCCCGAACATACTGATATCGGTATTGGTGCTGGGGAAACGATGACAGAAGGTGTATACCGTGCACTGCAAAAACATTTAAATAATAAGTTGTGTGAACGCCAATCACATATGCTAGAAGAAGTTACAGAGCTTGATTTAACCGAAATTCATGATAAACATTGTAGGTTTTACTATGATGCTCTCTCTACAATTCATGAGATACCTAAAGTGGGAATGAGTGAGGAGTTACTCGGTTTTCCTGTCATTTGGATCGGCATAAATGATAGATGGTACGGTGCGGCAAATATTAATATAACATTGGCGTTAAGAAACGCTCTGCAACAAGCACTCCTTCATATTCAAAATGAAGAGATTCCTTATAAAGCTAATATTTTGCCGGAATCATCCGTTGTTTTATATAGTACGGATTCTGTTAGAGTAGCAATACAAGAAGAGGAAGAGATTCCAGGCGTACAGTCTTTACAAGTTGCCTTACAAAATTTAGCAGAAAATAATTTTTATCCATTCGTTTTTGATTTAGCTATTGAATCATTTTTAAGAGACAACTTAGACGGTGTATACGGGGTATTAATTGCAAAGGAGGACGGTCTATGATTCAAAATATATTACTTACAGGAGATGGCCTACTTGCAGACTATGTACATGATCAATTATGCAAACAATATTCCATCATTCGCCAACATACAATTACAGACGAAATGCCTGAAAATATTCACCTCGCTCTCATATTACATGACGGCTCTCCTTCTACTATTCATCATGATGCTGAGCTGACATTTCGTTCGAACCATATTCCGTGGCTTCGTGCATTTACTTCATTTGGTGAAGGCGTTATCGGTCCTTACATTGACCCTCTTGCAACGGGATGTACCCATTGTGCCGATGGACGACGCTTTATCGCTGGATTTGATCAAAAAGAAATGTGGGAACTACAGCGGAAATATGCGTTAAAAGCGGATAACGAGACGAGGCGTGATGTACGCGCTACTCAAAATGGTATGTTACAAATGTGCCAGCTCATTCATGCTGAAACGGAGAAAATATTAGCTCACGGACATTCTTCTTTAGAAAATGAACTCATTTTACTAAACTTACAAACTCTGCAATGTATGCGGCATTCGTTCCTTCCAGATCCTCTCTGTCCGGTATGTAGTAATTTACCTGATGATACTGCGGATGCGGCAGAGATTTCTTTACAACCGAGCTTAAAAACAAGTAATGAAGCGTATCGCTGTCGTTCTATTCATGAGCTAAACACATTTTTAACGAGAGACTATTTAGATTACCGGACTGGTATTTTGAATGGAAAAATGCAGCATTCTTTATTACCATTTGCTGACGTCATTATAAACATGCCGTTACTGTTCGGAAATGAAGGTGTTGCAGGCCGAACTCATTCATTTGCACTGAGTGAGGCAACTGCTATTTTAGAAGGTTTAGAACGATATTGCGGTATGTCACCTCGCGGGAAAAAGACAAATGTGCATGGTAGTTTTCATGATTTAGAGGATCATGCACTGAATCCCCTCACACTCGGTGTACATACAAATGAACATTACAACCGTGATAGTTTTCCGTTTAAACCATTTGATCCTGATTATGAGCAAAACTGGGTATGGGGATATTCTTTATCACAAAACAGGCCCCTTTTAGTTCCAGAATCAATCGCTTATTATAGCCTCGGTCATCGAGATGCTTTCGTATATGAAACATCAAATGGATGTGCAATTGGTGGTAGTTTAGAAGAAGCAATTTTTCACGGCATTTTAGAAATTGTAGAGCGTGACGCCTTTTTACTCACTTGGTATACAGAATTACCTCTTCCCCGTCTTGATCTTAATTCAGCAAATGATACAGAATTACAATTAATGATCCAGCGGTTACACACGATTACGGGGTATGAATTATACGCTTTTAACGCGACGATGGAACATGGCATCCCGAGCTTATGGGTCATTGCAAAAAATACGCGTGACACTGGAATGAACGTTGTTTGTGCGGGAGGCGCTCATTTAGACCCCATCCGAGCTCTAAAAAGTGCGATCCACGAAATTGCTGGCATGTTACTTATAACAGATGAAGAGCTTGAACAAAAAAGAGAGAAATATGAAAACTGTTTACAAGATCCATATCTTGTTTCGCAAATGGAAGATCATAGTATGCTGTACGGATTGAAAGAAGCAGAAGAACGTCTTCACTTCCTTTTACGTGAAGATTCTCCGGTGCAAACGTTTCAAGAAATGAGGGCATTACAATCATTTGATATGGATTTAACATCTGATCTTCATCAACTTTTAAACAGGTTACATCAATCCGGACTTGAAGTAATCGTTGTAGATCAAACCGTTCCCCTTATAGAAAAGAACGGCTTACATTGTGTAAAAGTAATAATTCCAGGCATGTTACCGATGACGTTCGGTCACCATCTCACTCGGGTTACAGGATTAGATAGAGTGTATACCGTACCGATGACACTTGGATATTGTGCTGAGCCTTTAACGAATGAAAGTTTAAATCCACATCCGCATCCTTTTCCATAATTCATAGCGAGGGGGAAATTTGATGCAACCTGATACTTTTTTACATCATCTCCATTTTTCTATTAATGAAATTATGTCGTCCGATAAAGAGATTGACTGGGAAGACGCACCACTTCCTTATAAATTATATCGAAATTTACCAGTAATCCCTCTCTCTTTAGAAATCCCATTAACTTTGCGGAATTCTTCTACTAAACCTAACTTAGAGGAAATCGGTCATTATCTTTGGTACTCATTTGGTTTAACACAATTATGTCAGCCTACTACTAACCTAGAAAATAATAAAACAACGACTCTATTTCGAAGATTCATCCCTTCTGGGGGTGCTTTATATCCAAATGAATTATATATATATTTAAAAATTGATCATTATCCAGACGGCATTTATCATTATGACGCCGCGCATCACCGTCTTATCTTACTTCGTGAAGGAAATTTTGATTCTTATCTTACAGAAGCACTCGGCAATCGTTGTAACATACATTCTTGTTTTGGAGCAGTATTCGTATCCACTATGTTTTGGAAAAACTTCTTTAAATACAATAACTTTTCATACCGGCTTCAAGGGTTAGATAGTGGTGTTCTAATCGGGCAATTACTTGAATGCGCAAAACAATTCGGTTATACCAATGGTGTATATTTTCAATTTCTAGACCGGGCAATGAATCATTTACTTGGACTGTCAGAAGGTGAAGAAAGTGTGTATGCTGTTATTCCTTTAAGTACAGAACCGAATACAGATTGGTTTCACGATAATCATCACGAAAATAAAACTATTACTTCTCATGACTTGTTGCAGCAAATCCCGCCTTTAACACATGAGCATTTCGTTCGCTCAAAGCATGTAGATGAATATCCGATGATAACAAAAGTTAACGCAGCTTCTATGATTGAATCGACAGAACACTTCCAAACATTAACTCAAGAAAATCGACAGCAATACAGTGCACACGCTGTACAGCTACCTAAAGTGGAACGTTTATCCTATGATTTCTTACATCTTTGTAAAAAACGATATTCACCTGATTCTGACTTCATTTTAACGAAATGGGATGCAGCCGAGCTCGCTACTTTACTACAAGAAGCGAGCCTCTCCTTCCCTTATTACAACGACCTTGATGGCAAGTATGTAAATGAAAACGCACGAGTCTCACTATACGGATGTTTTTATAACGTAAAAGACATAGAAAACGGCGCTTACGCTTATAACAGCAGGTCACATTCCATACAGCCAATTCGGTACGGAGACCTTCGTCATCCGCTTCAATCTAGTATGACGATGGATAACGTAAATCTTTTTCAAGTACCACTTTGTCTACATGTAATCGGAAATAAAGATTACTATACACATACATTAGGTTATAGAGGATATCGCATTCATCAAATGGAAGCTGGTATACTCGTTCATAAACTCGTTTTTGCAGCGACTGCGATGGGAATGGGTGGGCATCCTTTACTGAGTTTTGATACAAATTCATGTGATCAGTTGTACGGGATAGATGCTGGAAATGAAACGTCTCTCATTCAAATTCCTGTTGGGGCATATCGAGCGCGGAATTGGCTAAAAGGGTATTTGTATAATTAGAAGCACGCCGGTTGATGGCGTGCTTTTTTTAGAGGAGTTACATTATTAAAAGCGAAATGAGTATATATTCTTACATAAAAAGGAGCGTTTAAATTGGGCATTTTACAACGTTTAATCAAACAAGCGAAAAATCCTCGTGGAACAATCGGTTCCTCAATGCTTTGTATTATGAACTCTGCACATACGAGACTAACAAATTGGGCTTTACAAAAAATACATATACGTGAAGATGCAGTTATTTTAGATATTGGTTGTGGGGGTGGTAAAACAATACATACGCTTTCGAAACTAACTCCGTTTGGGAAAATATATGGAATTGATTACTCCGATCAAGCTGTGAAAGATTCTATACATACGAATATGAAAGATGTACAAACACAAAAAGTAACTGTTCAAAAAGCAAGCGTCTCTTCTATTCCACATCATGCGAACTTCTTCGATCTCATTACCGCTTTTCAAACACACTACTTTTGGCCTGATGTGGAACAAGATATAAAAGAAGTATTTCGCGTCCTACAACCGAACGGATCCTTTTTATTAGTGGCTGAAACTTTCAAAATTCAATATCATATGGAGAAATGTAATACGACTGAAGAATTAATAAACCTATTTTATAATACAGGATTTACAAGCGTGAAATGTTATGAAGAAAGAGGTTGCCTTTGCATAATAGGAAATAAATAAAAAGCAGACCTCTCAAGGCCTGCTTTTTCACTAGATTAATTTAAAGATACTCTTAATTTGTCTTGCAAATAACCAGTTTTTCGTACCGTAGTTATCATTTAGACTGTCTAAATCGATAGATTTCCCATTAGCAAACTTTAGTTCTAACGTTGTATTTTTGTCATTTGTTTTTAGATTGCTATTTGTAATGTCATCATACTTTAGTTTCTCAATTTCAACATACTCTTCTTTTTCTTGTCCGATAACAACATGATCTTGGAAGAAGAACAATACTTCTACTTTCTTACCGAAACAAAATACGTTTTTCGTATAAATTAATGTCGCGTTATCAAGTCCGACACATACTTCTTTCATCTCTTCAACAACGTTTCCTAAGTCTTCTTCGTTTCTTGCATTTGACTCAGCAATCCATTCTTCGATTATATTCATGTTAATTGCCATACTGTGCCCCCTGGTTCGTTCATTGCTTTATTAAAAAATAAATACTATATGACAATATAAGCGATACGTACTATGTTTTCAAGGGCGAACGGTATATTCAAAATAAAGTTAAATTTCAAAGTAATATATCAGGGGCACCTATTTCATTATATTTTAAACGTCTGAACGAGGCATTCTTCATCATCGATTAGCTGTGTTCGCTCGTCAAATTCAATTTTCAGCTCTCTATATACTTTCTTCCAAAAAGAAACAGCTGGTATATTTTTTGTAAGTTCAATAACGAAATATTGTCCTCGTTTCGCTTCTAGCAAATTTTCAATAACCTTCTTTCCGATTCCTTTTCCCTTATATTGATTCAATATGAAAATATCATTAATACTAAAGTCGTTTTCTTGCTCCAAAAATGGACGTTCCAATAGTAATAAAAATCCTACAATACTATGATCAACTTTTATAAAATACGGAGTGATTCCATCATTTCCCCAAAACATATGCAAATCTTCGTATTCAAAAAAACCATCCGCTCCAATCGTTATATTAGTAGTGAACTTAGAGAGGTCATGTAGATATAGTGAATATAAATTACGTAAAATCATTTTTTCTGATTCTTGAACTTTTTGAAGTGCCACAACCATTTTTAAAGATCCCCTTCCCTATATGTAACTATTTCCCAAACCTCTTTATTCGACAAAATTGATTACTCCCCTTTAACGAAAAAAATAGCACTTAAAAAGTGCTATTCCGCTCTCCTTGCCGCTTGTTGAATTGGATCCCAAACGCTGTTATATGGTGGTGCGTAACTTAAGTCGACATCTTCTAAATCGTGAATACTCATTTTATTGAAGAGTGCCATTGCGATAACATCAATACGTTTATCTACGCCCTCTTCTCCAATTACTTGACCGCCTAACAATTGTTTCGTATCGGCGTGATATAGTAATTTCAAGTAAAGTGGTTTGGCACTTGGGTAATAACCTGCCATATTGGTTGAATCTACTTTGACCGTTTTATATGGGATGTTTAGTCCTTTCGCCTCTTTTTCATTTAAGCCTGTTCTTGCGAGCGTCAAATCCATAAATTTAATAATGCCTGTACCTAACGTACCTTTAAATGCTCTTCGTTTATCAACCATATTGAGTCCGGCAAGTCGCCCTTGTTTATTGGCAGTCGTTCCGAGCGGGATATGATCATGAATTTCCTTTATAACATGATAATGTGTGGCGCAATCACCAGCTGCATATACGTCCTGCACATTCGTTTGCATATATGCATTTACCTCAATTGCCCCTTTATGATTTTTACGTATATTTGTCCCCTCAAGAAAATCAGTATTTGGCTGTACACCGACAGATACTAAAACAAGATCTGCTTTATAGGTCCCTTTATCCGTCTCCAGTTGTTCTACTCTTGCTTTTCCTTTAAACGCTTTTACATTCTCATTTGTTAAAATTTCAATATTATGTTTGTCTGCCTCTTTATGTATATATTCCGCCATATCGGCATCATAAATTGTGCCAATATGATCGTTTCGCTCAATCATTCTTACTTTCTTACCAAGTTCTACAAATGTTTCTGCCATCTCTAGACCAATTGCACCGCCGCCAATAATTGTCACATCTTCAACTTTATTCGTTTCAAGTGTACTTAATATGCGCTCAGCGTCCGGAATTGTTTTTAAAAGGTGAACACCTTGTAAATCTATACCTTCCCAATCCGGCATAACAGGGCGTACACCAGTTGCAATTAATAAACGGTCATATGAAAATTCAAATACATCTTTCGTCTTCGTATGTACTGCATACACAATTTTCTTTTCCGTATCTACTTTCGTTACTTCATGACGCACTTTCGCATCAATTCCATATTTATCACGAAACGTCTTTACATCGCGTGCAATTAACTTTCCAGTAGAGGCGATAACACCACTAATCACATACGGTAATCCGCACTGAGCGTATGAATAGATTTCACCTTTTTCTAACGTTACAACATTTGCAGTTGCATCATTTCTAACAATTTGCATTGCTGCACTCATACCAGCTGCATCCCCACCAATAATGACATAGTTCACTTTACCACTCCTTCTTTTTACATACTCTTTACGATTTCCATATTTTACAGAAATAACACCTACTTAAATTGTAAAGAAAAAGAATTTAATCTACAAGTTTGGTGCATAAAACTATGCCTTAATAGGTATCCGTCGTGTCTTATAAACAAGATGTTTAATATGCTATAACAGTAACTATCGAAAGTAGGTGAAACATACATGTGCGCCGGCCTTCTCGCTCAAACTCCAGAGGAACCGCAAGAACCGAAACCCGCCGTGTCGCTTGACCAAGAATTTTCCATTAACGCAACATTATACAGCGCTCGTGCTTGGTTATCTAACGACGAGACTTTCGCACAAACTATTTGGAAAGGCTCTCGCTTCGCTTCAGCATCACACGCTGGCAAGTCCATCTTACCAATCGGTACTGTTAAAATTTTGAACTTATCTGATGATACAATAACAGTTACTGCATCATCAGAATCAGATGATGTCCTCAAAATAGTCGTACCGCCTCGTTCTGAAGGTGTTTTAACATCTAGTGCATTATCTGATGTGCAAGCTAGTACATCAGGAGGAGCAAGTAAAGTCACATTCCTCTTTCACATCTTTTTCTCAAGGGATCCTGGTCCAGCTAAACAACCATAGAAAAGGTACAGTAATATACACTGTACCTTTTTCATGCACTCTATTCTCTTGATTTAATCAGTTCAACATTATAAGCTTCCACACTCGTTAACGTTCCCGTAAAATACGGATTTTCTCTGTACCAAGACTGTTTTGAAAAATACGCCTGCATATCTTTCGTTTGAAACATATGTCCATGCCTTGCGTATATTTCATTTCTAGCAATTTTCAACTGTTCTTTCGATAAATATGTTAAGTCCTCACTCGTTAATTTTCGAACATCACTATCAGGGAAGATGAAACCATTATATACATAATGAGTAGTAGGCGGCGGAGTAACATTGTAAACAACTGTTTTTTCTACACTTTTCTTTTGGAATGGAAGATTATAAGCCGACAGTGCCGTTACAGTTTCTACCTTCGTCGTTTCCCTTCCGTTTTCTCCATTTCGTTCTAAATAAATCGCCGCACTTCCATCAGTCGCTACCGGTCCCCACGTAATTTCTTCTCCGGTCAACGCAGTAACTGGCTTTTGATTCACGTACAATGTCGCACCAGGCACATTCGTTTGAACTGTAATATATTGCCCTTGCAACGTTAAATCTACCGTTACATTATTTTGACTTTGTTTTATAAGTACAACCTTTTCCTCTCTTGATAGTTTTACATGGTCATTTTTATATTCCGCTTGAAACACTTGAGCCCCTGGAAGAAACGGTCCATATTGCTTCTCAAACTTTTTATCATTTGTCTTATCAATTTCTTTTCCGTTCATTTTTAATAATGTACCTTTTTCATTTGTAAGCAAAGTCGTATAATACGTCTTCGCTTTCAATTTATAACGATCGAATATAAAGAAATACTTCCCTTCTTTCGTTAAAGAAAAATCTGCTCTTTCTATTCCATCCCCTTGTTTTTCACCTTGCCTCAAATATTCTTTCAATTCATTCACATAAGATGGGTTTTCTTTTATATATGAAAATAGAGGCGTTACACACTCTCTCGTGACAATAACGGCTGGATCATCTGCCATGATGATCTCAGCTAATTTCTCCCCGTCCCTCTCTTGTAAAATAGTAATCATTCGGTCTACTTGTGCTGTCTGCTTATAATACGATGATCCATACAAATACAATCCAACAATTACTATAACAAGTAATGTTAAGAGTGTAATGCCAACTTTTGTACCGCCGCTCATTTTCTTCTTTACTACAAGACTTTCCCTCTTCAGCCCGCAGTTTTGGCAAAATTGCACTCCATCTTCATACTGAACTCCGCACTTAGTACATACATTCATCCATTCAACCACCTTTTCATTAGAAGCCTGTGAATCCCCCAGTAAAGGTTTGAATTATCGTGTTAATGTAAGACCAAAATACAATCCATGTTGCGATTCCGATGAAAACATTTGCGATAAGAAGAGCGTAAACAAGATCTAATCCACCGTTATCTAATTTCACTATAGATACAATTACACTAATTCCCATATAAGTTACCGCCACCGATAGTAATATCGGTAAGAAAAAGATTAATAAAAAACTAAAAAGAAAAGAAAGCACTAATATAGCAATAGCCGGAGTCGCTATCGTCCCCCATATACCGAATGCTTCAAGAAAAGAAAAAGATGATTGCATCATCTTACCACTTACAAAAATAAGAAATCCGACAAATAAAGTTAAAATTAATAAAAAGAAAAAGACCTTTACAGATTCTCCGAAGAAAGTAGGAGTAGGTATATCGGGCACTAATGTCCTCGTAACAGTCGCCGCTGCGCTCATCATTCTATAAAAAATACATGCTCCTAAAAAACAAATAAGTACAAGGCTTGCAATTCCATTTCGCACTTCAATATTTCCACTTTTCATAACGGCCGATGGTGATTTAAAAGCATTTTTAAAGAACTGAAAATAGCCACTTGCAAATTGTTTCGCTTGCTCTACTGTTTCATTTGGGCGAGTTTCCTTTTCTTGTGCTACACGTGCTAATTCTGGCCCTTCTTCTTGGCCACTACTTGCCACTACTTCTTCCGTTAACGAATGTCCACAATTCCCGCAAAACTTTGCTTCCACTGCATTTTCTGTATGACACGCCGGACAGTTCATTCTCTCATCCCTCCTTAAGCATATACCTTATAGGGTGTTACAAATTCAATATATGACTTTGGACATAAAACATGACTACAAGAAAAAGATTATGAAATCCTTCTTTTAAACGAAACTATGTGTGCTAGTAATATAGAAAAATAATGTTATTATGAAACAGAGCAAATAACATTTTTAAAAGATTGGATGAAGACAGTGGATTTTGTAAACTCGATTTTTCAAACACTCCTTACAAGCGTGATCCAATTATTTTCTTTAATTGGTGTCATCATTGTAATTGGATTTATATTAGGTTATTTAGAATCTCTCACACGAATGTATTGGTCGAGAGCTTTTGGTAGGAAAGGCTTCCTTTTAACTGCGTGGATTGGTGTCCCTATTCATGAACTTGGACATGCAATTATGTGTGTACTATTTCGTCATAAAATTGTAGCAACACAGTTTTTCCCAACAGATACAAGTCAAGGTGCTTTAGGCTACGTACAACATCAATACAATCAAAAAAGTGTATATCAACGCATTGGGAATTTCTTCATTGGAATTGGCCCTATTATTTCTGGTATTACTGCCTTAATACTTTTAATGCGCTATTTCGTACCAGAGTCATATTCTTTATTTAATACGACTCTCGAAACAACTGTTGCATCGACTTCTATTAACTTAGACATGATCCAAAACATGTTTTTATCAACATTCTTTTTATTAAAAAGCTTGTTTACAATGAGCAATTTATTGACCCCTTCTTTTTGGTTATTTTTATTTATCGCTATTTGTATTTCTGCACATATTGCTTTAAGTAAACCAGACATTAAAGGATCAATAGACGGTGTCATCGTCATGTTTATCATATTATTTTTATTCAATATAATAGCGGGACTGCTTCAGTACGACAGTAATCAGCTAATTGGACAGGTTATGAAATATAATATGTATCTCATTGCATTTTCTAGTGTAGCGCTTCTTTTCTCTTGTATTTCTACACTTGTTAGTTTTGGGTTTTATAAAATAAGAGGAGGGCGTTCTTTTTGAACGCCCTCTTCTCATTAATTATTTTTCTTATGATCACAATGCTCCACCGGAACACGAGCATGCCCCTCTTCATCGGTACACCATGATTGCGATTGAAAAGCAAGAAAGATACCTATCCACTCTTCCCTCTTCTCAAAATGAATGAGCAAACCACCGTCTTGCCATATCCCATCATCACCTTGCCATTTCTCTACATTCCCTTGATTCATATGAATATCGTGTATGCCGTTTCCTGGTTCGAAATGAAAGTAAGAATCGGGTGTATTTTCTTCTGGCCCCCATCTTTCACCAAACGCGTAAATAATTGCTTTTTCTTCTATCGCTTGCTTTATATAACGCTCTATTTTTTCATTTAAATCATTATCAACTCCTGCTTTTTCAGCAGGTAAAGGAATCATTTGATTCGAATCAAATAAATTACCTCTTACATAATCTAAAGCCACTTTCGACTCATTGTTTTTCACTTCCGTAAAACCGAACGGTAATGTCGGTAAAATATAAATCGCCTCTGACCGAATATTGTTGCTCGCAAAATATAAAACTTCTGACGGATAACTTTGCGACTTCACGTTAATTGCAATACGATAATCTACTTCTGCTTCGCCTTGTAAATGAACTTGATAATGAGGTATTTTCCCTTTTCCAATCTTTGATTGTATAACTGTACCTTTTAATACACCGTAGTTTTTTAAGGGCATCTCTTTCATCTCCTATTCATTTAGTAGAAGCTTTTCATATTTAAAACATTATCCAGTCATAAAGAAAATCCTCCTATGTTAGGAGGATTTTTAATTTCTCAATATATACCAAAAAACAACTTCCACTACTACAAGCAACACCGCACCAAAAATCATTAGTGTCGTCTTCTTTAATAGTTCATTTTCACGATACGGGATATTACATAAATAAGCACCAAGCGTAATCCGTGATGGGCAAGCGATTGTCGCTACTGATGATGCGGTATTTTGAAGTGTTGTGACGTATTGCCACGGAAGTGCTACGTTTTGCGCTGTTTGCATTTGCAGTTTTATAAACATTGCATTTGACCCTGCGTTACTACCAGTTAAAAAGCCGCCGATTCCGCCAATGAACGGAGCAACGAAAATGAAAAACGTACCAAATGTTTCACCAGCTGTTTCTGCGAGTAATGAATGCATACCAGATGCCCCCATTAGTTCTGAAATTGCAATGAACATTGTCGTTGTAATAGCGAAAGGAATCCATTGTTTTATCGTTTGCGAGAGTGATTGTTTCATAATATTAGATGGAATGCGGAAGAAAATAATTGTAAACAAACAAGTCATGGCGAGCCAAAATCCTGGCGAATATAGTAGTTCTAGTCTGTAAGAGTATGATTTTAAATCGAGAACCGCATATGACCTGAGCAAATCATGTAATGCTGGAACGAGGCGAGATAATAAAATACAAACTGTTAAAAATATATAAGGGCTAATAATTTTTATAATGGATACTTCCCTCTCCGTAGCCGCCGCATGTTCTGTTAAAAGGTTTTGTTCATTTTTCCCTTTTAATTTTATGATAAGAAAACCAAATGTAATGGTAACGATAGAACTTAATATCCCTGCTAGTTCAACACTTACGTATGCGTTAGAAAGATAGATTCCGAGAGAGAATAATAGAAAGAAACCGAATCCTTCCTTCCACTTTTCTATAACTGCCTGAAAGCCACCGACAACGTATAAAGAAAGGAAGATAAAGTATGCAAAAATCGGGATGCTTAATAATGCTGTATTTGTGCCAAGAGTTGTGAGCGGCATGTTAATAAGCTGCGAACCGATAATCGTACCTGTTGCCATCGCGCCCCATGAACTTGCAAGTAGACCGATAAACGAAAGTAGTACAGCTTGAAACGGTTTATAGCCTAACGAAAGAAAGATTGGCGCTGCAACCATAAAACCAATTCCGAACCCACTCACTGATTCAATAAGTGGACAAATACCAAAACACATTAGAAGCATTTGTAATAAGCGATCGTGTGTGACTTGTTCTAGAAATCGTGCTACTTGATCGATGTATCCCATTTTGTTCATGAGGTGAAATAAAAAAATACCGAAAAACAAAACGTATCCGACAATAAAACAAATCAACCAACCTTTAATCGTAGCGTGTACAGTTTCACTTATCCCTAATTGAAACGTTGGCGAGAGTAAAACGATTCCGACAGAAACGGCATAAGAGATTAATGAGGCTCTTAATGACGTTTGTTTAAACAAAAACAAACAAATGAAAATCATCATAATCGGGATAAGTGCCAACAATATGGCCATACTATCATCTCTTTTCATTAAAAATACAATTTTTAACTATTATATAACAGCTGTCATATTTTTCAATTGTTTTTACAACAGATTCAAAAAAGGAGCCGTTTGGCTCCTTTTTTGAATCACTCCCATTTTCTTTTATCCTGAAAAACCGTCTGTTGTCCGATTATTTTTTCTAGCACAACAAACACAATATAAGCACATATTACTTGCAATACAATATTTCCAAATTTCATTAATTCAAATGAATAAATCCCCCGAAATAACTCGTTTAATAACACAATCGAAACGATACTAAATAATTCTATACTAATCGAAAATATACATACTTCTAAAATAGATTGCTCTTGTATTCGATTTAATTGGGAAAAGATGAATACATATCCTAAAAACAGAGCCACCAACTCTATTTTCGTCATGCTAATGAGCCAAGCGTATAATGGTACAGTTAAAAGAAGATATAATAGTTTACGTCTTAGCATGCCTTCTCACCCTCTAAGTTATAAGTATTTTCTGTATATTTTAACATTTATTACGCAAAACAAAAAGAAGAGACTTATGCCTCTTCTTTTTGTTTTACTGCCTGTATTAACTCACGTATTTCCTCTAGCTTTTCATTTTCTAAAAGCTCAATAACTTTACTTCCAACGACAACACCGTCGCATATTGTAATCATTTCTTCTACATGTTCCTTCGTTGAAATACCGAACCCTGCCACTACCGGTAAATGCGTATGTGATTTTACTTTTTCTAAATAACTATGAATCTCATCTTTAAAGTTTTGACGTACTCCCGTTACACCTGCTACTGTAACAGCGTAGACAAATCCCTCTGATTCACTCGTAATTTTTTCAATTCGCTCAATTGGGCTCGTAACGGTAACGAGTGGAATTAAAGCTATATTCGCCTCACGAAGAAGTGGTATAATAATTTCTTGTTCTTCATACGGTAAGTCTGGAACGATTATGCCATCCACACCCGCTTCAAGGCAGTTCTCGATGAATCGTTCTTTCCCAAATGCAAGTACTGGATTTAAATATGTCATGAGTACAAATGGAATTTGAACTTCTTGCCTCACCTCTATTAATGCTTGAAAAATACCTTTTAATGTTACACCGCTATCTAATGCTCGTTTCCCTGCCCTTTGAATAGTTGGCCCGTCTGCGACTGGATCTGAAAATGGGATACCGATTTCAATGATGCTTGCTCCTGCTTCATCAAGAAAACGGATTCTTTCTTTTAACTTTTCAAGTCCACCATCTCCGCCCATTACGTACGGAATAAATGCTTTCTTACCATTTTTAAACGCTGCTTTAATTTTTTCTACTCCCATTTTTTACACCTCTTCCATATAACGTTTTATACTCTCTACATCTTTATCACCGCGGCCGGATAAACAAATGACAAGCCCCTCGTCTTGCTTCATTTGCGGCGCTAGTTTTAAAGCGTATGCAACAGCATGTGAACTTTCTAATGCCGGGATAATCCCTTCTTTTTTCGTTAATAATTGAAATGCTTCTAACGCTTCTTCGTCCGTAATTGAGTGGTAAGAAACACGGCCGATGTCTTTTAGCAAGCTATGTTCTGGCCCCACACCCGGGTAATCGAGTCCTGCTGAAATAGAATGAGCTTCTTGAATTTGTCCTTCTTCATTTTGCAGAAGGTACATCATCGATCCGTGTAAAACACCGACGCTTCCTTTCGTTAAAGTTGCTGCGTGCTTTTCTGTATGAACACCTTTCCCAGCTGCTTCTACGCCGTAAAGGGCAACTTCTTCATCGTGTACGAACGGATAAAACATTCCCATTGCATTACTACCACCACCAATACAAGCAACGACCGCTTCTGGTAATTTCCCTTCTAATGCTTCATATTGTTTTTTCGTTTCTTTCCCAATTACACTTTGGAAATCACGGACAATTTGCGGGAACGGATGCGGTCCAAGAACTGATCCCATAATGTAGTGCGTATCATGCACGTGTGAAACCCAGTAACGAAGCGCCTCGTTTACCGCATCTTTTAACGTGCCGCTACCTGCCGCTACGCTTTCTACCTTTGCTCCAAGTAATTCCATTCGGAACACGTTTAATTTTTGACGTCTCACATCTTCTTCTCCCATGAAGATCACGCATTCTAATCCGAGTAGGGCACATACAGTAGCTGTTGCAACTCCGTGTTGTCCTGCTCCTGTTTCAGCGACAACTTTTTTCTTACCCATTCGTACGGCAAGAAGTGCCTGACCGATTGTATTGTTAATTTTATGTGCGCCTGTATGATTCAAATCTTCACGTTTCAAATAAATTTTTGCACCGCCGCAATACTTCGTCATATTTTCAGCGAAATAAAGCGGTGTTTCTCTGCCAACATACGTTTGTAAATAATGATTTAATTCCTTTTGAAACTCTTCATCTTGCATCGCTTCTTTATATGCTTCTTCTAACTCTAATACGGATTGCATTAACGTTTCTGGAACGTATCGCCCCCCGTATATACCGTAGTGACCTTTTTCATCTGGATATGCGTAGTTCATTTGGAACACTCCTTCGCTTTTTTAATAAATTGTTTTATTTTCTTTAGATCTTTCTTTCCTTCTGTCTCTACTCCGCTACTCACATCGACCATATATGGCTGAACGGTTTGAATGGCTTCTTCTATATTAATGGTGTTTAATCCGCCAGCTAGTATCGTTTTCTCTCGCGACTCTTTTGGCATATGTGCAAGTAACTTCCATGAAAATTTCTTTCCATTTCCTCCATGAAACTTTTCTTTCGGACTATCAAACAATATATAATCCACTTCGTATGTTTGAGCGTTTTTCATATCGTCCTCCGAAGTCACTCCGAGCGCCTTTATAGACGGAATATTCAATCTTCTAATTTGATGATTGTCTTCATCCCCATGTAGTTGCACATGTGTTAACCCACACTCATCTGCAATTTTCTGGATCACTTCTACTGATTCATTTACGAAAACACCGACCTTTAACACGTTTGCTGGAAGCTCCTGAATGATTTCTTTCGCTAGCCCTGGGGTGATTTTCCGCTTACTTTCTGCAAAAACAAATCCAATTGCATCTGCTCCGTATTCGCAAGCATGTTTTGCTGTTTCAACATCAGTGATGCCGCAAATTTTCACTTTCATATGTTCACCTTACAGTCTTCGAAAAAGTTACTTATAGAAGATGATGTCATAAGTGCTTCTCCAACTAATACACCTTTTGCTCCAGCTCGTTTGACGCGAATAATATCTTCCTTTGAATGAATCCCGCTCTCACTAATCCAAAGTAATTTCTCCTCATTTAATCGTTTCCCAAGCTTTTCTGTTTGGCTTAAATCCACTTCAAACGTTTTTAAATTACGGTTGTTAATTCCGATAACGTGCGGATTTAATCGGATTGCAATTTCTAATTCCTGTTCATCATGAACTTCAACAATCGCTTCTAATCCTTTTTCTAGTACGTAGTTATAAAGCTCGTTTAATTTCTCTTTTGACAATGCTGCAACGATTAATAAAATAAGATCGGCTCCTGCTTCATACGCTCTATCAATTTGGATTTTATCGATTATAAAATCTTTACATAAAAGCGGAATGTTACTTTCTGCTCTTGCCGTTTGTAAGTCGTGAAACGATCCTTTAAAAAATTGACCGTCTGTTAAAACCGAAACTGCTCCAGCACCGCATTCTTCATATGTTTTCACTTGTTTTGGCACATCAACGTGTAAATTAATATAGCCTTTTGATGGAGACGCTCGCTTTACCTCTGCGATTACAGTAAACTGCTCTAAAGCTTTTACAAGTGAGTGTGTTTTTCTTTTTTCTTTCACTGGTGAATATGTTTCATATAACTCCGCAACTTCTACTTTCTTTTGCGCTACAATTTTGTCTAAAATCGTCCCCATTTTAATTCACCCTTTCTAATTTTTCATGGCTTGCTGCAATTAATAAGTTTAGTTTGGCTAATGCTTTTCCAGAGTCAATGCTATGTGCCGCTAGTGTAATTCCTTCTTCAATCGTTTCTGCTCTTCCATTTGCAAAAAGGGCTAGACCTGCATTTAATAAAACAGTATCGCGATAGACACTCTTTTCTCCGCTTAATACTCCGAGCGTAATCTTTGCATTTTCTTTCGAATTCCCACCTCTGATTTCTTCATTTTTCACTCTTGAAAAACCATATTTTTCAGGCTCAATACTCATTTCGATTATTTCATTGTCTTTTAAAATAGCGACGCAGTTTTCTCCTTGTAATGATGCTTCATCTAAAAAGCCACTTCCGTTTACGACAAGCGCTTGTTTTCTTCCTAGTTTCTGTAATACTTGCGCAACTGGTAGTAACATATCTCGTTTATAAATGCCGACAAATTGTGTTTCTAAGTTAACAGGATTCGTTAAAGGGCCAATTAAGTTAAAGATCGTCGGAACGTTTAATTCTTTTCTTATTTTCATAATGCGTCTTAATGCTGGATGCATCGCTGGTGCGAATAAGAAGGCAATCCCTACATTTTCTAATAAGTAGTCAATTTCACCTGGCGTACAACTAATGTTTACACCGAGTTCTTCTAATAAATCAGCACTTCCTGTTTTACTAGAAACAGCGCGGTTTCCATGTTTCGCAACCTTTACACCAGCTCCGGCAAGTACAAATGCCGATGTTGTACTAATATTGAATGTTTGCGCACCGTCACCACCCGTTCCGCAATTGTCCATCGCGCCTTTTATATGATTTGAAAACGGTAATGCCTTTTCGCGAAGAGCACGAACGAGACCGTATATTTCTTCTGCTGTTTCGCCTTTCGCTTTCAGCAATACTAAGAAAGCTGCAACTTCACTTTCCAATATGTTGTCACTTAATAAAAGAAGTCCTGCTTCATACATTTCTTCTTCTGTTAAATGTTGTCCCTCTACTAATTTTCGAAGATAACTGTTCATACTCTCTCCTCCTCTTTCACTTCTGCTAAAAAGGCACGTATTAATTTTCCGCCTTCTTCTGTTGCAATTGATTCTGGGTGAAACTGTAATCCGAAGAGCGGATAATAGTTGTGACGAACTGCCATGATTTCTCCGTCATCCATCGCTGTCGCAAGTATGTCAAAACAATGCGGCAAACCATTTTGCGCTGCGACAAGTGAATGGTAACGCATTGCCGTTAGCGGCTGCGTAACGTACGAAAATATTGACGTTCCGTTATGTTTCACACGTGATGTTTTTCCGTGTTTAATGCGCTCTGCTCTAACAATTTCTCCTCCAAATGCGGATATGATTGCTTGATGGCCAAGGCAAATTCCTAAGATAGGAACGTTCTTATAAAAGTGACGAATAACATCGATACAAATTCCAGCATCTTCTGGTTTCCCTGGTCCTGGTGAGAGCACAATTCCTTTCGGCTTCATCTCCTCTAATTGTTCAATTGTTATTTGATCATTTCTTACGACGACGATGTTTTCTTCGTACTCGCCTAATAGTTGATACAAGTTATATGTGAAGGAATCATAGTTATCAATCAGTACAATCATTTCATAACCTCCAAAAGCGCTCTCGCTTTATTTAACGTTTCTTCATATTCAGCAACCGGGTCTGAATCGTAGACGATACCCGCTCCTGCCTGAACGTACGCTTTCTCGTCTTTTACAACCATCGTTCGAATTGCTAGCGCCATATCAAGATTTCCTGAGAATGAAATATATCCAACAGCTCCGGCATATACATTTCTTTTCTCATGCTCTAACGTATTAATAATTTCCATCGCCCTTATTTTCGGAGCACCTGATACTGTACCAGCTGGTAAACAATACGCTAATGCATCAAATCCACTCATTTGTTTTCGCAATGTTCCGTAAACTTCAGATACAATGTGCATAACGTGAGAGTATTTTTCTACTTTCATATATTTGTCTATCGTCACAGAGCCAATTTCACTTACTCTGCCAATATCGTTTCGTCCAAGGTCCACAAGCATCATATGTTCTGCTCGCTCTTTCTCATTTCCTAACAGTTCTTTTTCGATTTCCTCATCTTCCTGCTTCGTTTTCCCTCTCGGCCTCGTACCCGCAATTGGGTTTGTCATCACCTTATCGTCTCTTACTGATAGTAAACTTTCTGGCGAAGAACCGAGAACGACGTAACCTTGAAAATCGATATAGAACATATATGGTGATGGATTTGCAATTCGAAGTTTCCGGTATAATGCAAATGGATCTCCAATACATTCACTTTGCAAACGCTGGGATAATACAACTTGGAAAATATCTCCGGCCCGAATGTATTCTTTCGCTGTTTCTACCATTTCGCAAAACTCTTTTTCCGTTATGGAAGAAGTAAATGATAACGATGATATTACTTCACTCACCTTCTCTTCTTCACCGTTTAACACATCCTCTTTGTACCTTTGCAATCTTTCGTATACTTCTTCATAAGAAGCTGACTCTTCTTGCCCGCATACATATACAAACGACAACTTTTGGCGTAAATGATCGTAAACGATAAACTCACGATACAGTAGTACGTGTACTTCTGGAATATTTAATGGGTCATGTAAGTCTACTCCTATATTTTCATACTGCCGAATTACGTCATAGCCGATATATCCAATCGCTCCTCCGCAAAACGGAAATGGACTCTCTACTTGTTCTGGTGCGATTACCTCTTCTAATACTTGCAATACGTTACCTTGCAATTTTTCTGTTTGCCCATACATCGTTCGTTCTACTTCTATACCGACGCTTTTCACTTCTCCATAAGGATTACACCCTAAGTAAGAATAGCGCCCTTTATCTTGATGAAGCTGTGAACTTTCTAGTAAAAACTTTTTCTTACCCTTCATACGTCTATATAAAGAAATTGGCGTAATGCTATCTCCTTCTTCTTCAGCGATTACTAAAAATGTTTTTCCTTGTTCTTTTTGCTTCATAAATTCCTCTTTTGTCATCATGCCTTTCACCTCACTCTGAAAAATAAAAAAAGTCCCCTACATATCGAAATATGTAGAGGACGATAAATTTACCGTGGTACCACCTCATGTTGGACGCAAAAGCATCCCGCTTTATTCAGGTACAAAATATATACCTTATCCTTGTAACGGCGGAACCCGGGTTGCCTACTGAAAACAATTGTTCAGCATACCTCTCGTAAGCCCATTCCGTATATGGCACCGTACCGGGCTCCCACCTGCTCCCGGCTCTCTGTAACGTCTCCAATATACGTACTCTTCTTACTTAAACGATTTCATTTATTTAATTTTTTATACACAAAAAGGGAGTACTCATCCTATAGAAAGGACGGGTACTCCCGTGGTGCCACCTTAATTCGTTACGAATGTAACGCACTTTGCCGTATCAAAAAATAATACGTGTCTCTTATATCGATGAGATCATGTCGCCAAAGCCTACTTCTTTCGTTTCGGTTTGGAAGCTCCGAAGCCCATTCCACATCAATTCCATACTGATTCGCACCAACCATCAGCTCTCTGACATGTTCATCATGTGTACTCTTCTTCATCAACGCTTGCATTTTTTTAAGTTGCACTCATTATATTCCTCTCTTTTCTAATAAGTCAATACTTTTTCCGAAAAAAATATTTTTTCTTCATTCAATATTATATTGACAAAACAACCTGTTTTTATGTAAATATAATAAATACTCTATTAAAATTACGGTTTTTTGTCAGAAAATCATATATTACAAAAGCGAAACATCGTCAAAAAACGCTTACATTTCAGAAAATTCGTATTTCTGAATGGATTTTTCTGAATAATCATGATAGATTATAAATATGCATAACGCATCAAAAGACAAGACAAAAGGAAGGGGAACTACATGAGTACGCAGATGTTAACTTTAACTTCTATCTCTATTTACATGCTCGGGATGTTAGTAATCGGCTATTTCGCCTACAAACGAACGTCCAACTTAACAGATTATATGCTTGGCGGGCGTACACTAGGCCCCGCAGTAACAGCATTAAGTGCTGGAGCATCAGATATGAGCGGTTGGCTTTTAATGGGCTTACCCGGTGCAATGTTTAGCGTTGGATTAAGTAGTAGTTGGATTGCATTCGGCCTAACATTAGGCGCATACGCAAACTGGCTATATGTCGCTCCTCGCTTACGTACCTACTCTGAAATTGCAAACAACTCTATTACTATTCCAGAATTTTTGGAACACCGTTTCCATGACAAATCTCACATGCTACGCTTAGTATCCGGACTTGTTATTATGATTTTCTTTACTTTTTATGTAGCTTCAGGATTAGTTTCAGGCGCTGTATTATTTGAAAATTCATTTGGTATGAACTATCATTTTGGATTATTCATTGTAGCAGGCGTTGTTGTAGCTTACACATTATTTGGTGGTTTCTTAGCAGTAAGTTGGACAGACTTCGTGCAGGGAATCATTATGGTTGTTGCTCTTATTCTTGTTCCTATCGTAACAATTATGAATTCACACGGACTTGGACCTGCATTTGATACAATTCGATCGGTAGATCCAACACGTTTAGATATTTTTAAAGGTGCCTCTACTTTAGGAATGATTTCTTTATTCGCATGGGGCCTTGGTTATGTTGGACAACCTCATATTATCGTACGCTTTATGGCAATTTCGTCTGTAAAAGAAATTAAAAGCGCACGAAGAATTGGTATGAGCTGGATGATTTTCTCTGTTGTCGGAGCTATGTTTACTGGTCTTATTGGTATTGCTTACTATTCACAACAAGAGTTGACATTATCTAACCCAGAAACAATTTTCCTTGAACTAGGAAAAATTTTATTCCACCCACTTATTACTGGATTTTTATTAGCAGCTATTTTAGCAGCGATTATGAGTACAATCTCATCTCAGCTTCTTGTTACCTCTAGTGCTATAACAGAAGATTTATATCGTACATTCTTTAAACGCTCTGCTTCTGATAAAGAGCTTGTATTTGTCGGTCGTATGGCTGTACTTGTTATCGCCTTAGTTGGGTGTGCATTAGCGTTTAAACAAAATGATACGATTTTAGCTCTTGTTGGATACGCTTGGGCTGGATTTGGTTCTTCATTCGGACCTGCTATTTTATTAAGCTTATATTGGAAACGCATGACAAAATGGGGCGCGCTTGCTGGTATGATTTCAGGTGCTGCTACAGTAATTATTTGGACTCAATTCAAATTCTTAAAAGATTTCTTATATGAAATGATTCCTGGTTTCGCTATTAGTTTAATAGTAATCATAATTGTTAGTTTACTAACTAAACCTTCAAAAGACGTTGAAGAGCAATTTGAGAATTTCGAAAAACAACATAGTCATAATCTATAAAAAGAAAGCTCTGCTGTTATCATAACAGCAGAGCTTTCCTTTTATTAAAGTTCGACAATCTTCTTCTCAAATTTAACAAATTCTTTATGTTTCGTTAAATTTAACATAACACTACTCATTTATAGTATTAGTATCAGCACTTATACAGAAAGGGGACTCCAACATGTTAGCAGCTTTCCAGCGACAACATATAAGAAAATTTTCACCTATCACAAATACTTCTACTTCTTGTTTAAACATACAACCTAATCCACCCAAAATTTCTATTGCTCCTTCTGTTATTTCAGTCATCGGTGTTCATATGGAAAAAAATAAGTTGAAAGTGAGAACTGGACAAAGCACTGAGTTATCAGCTTCCGTTTTGCCAGTGCAAGCAACGAATAAAGAACTTATTTGGACAAATATGAATGCTGATGTCATCACAATGTATCCAAAAGGTGATACGGTAACGATTACTGGAAAAAGTGCAGGAAGAGCAGTCGTAATTGTTACAACTGCTGAGGGAAAATTTCGTGACCTATGCGTCATTCATGTACAACCTTATATGACAAATCCAAAGTAAAAGAGTGGCTTCATAGCCGCTCTTTTACTTTATTTCAATATGCTTATTTTTACTTTTTGCGAGTTGGATAAATTGTTCCTTATCTTTTGGAGAAATAATTTCTGTTTTATATAAATCATAAACGATTTCAATTCGATCAAATGATAATGCATGAGCTGCTATTGGGTTTTTCGTATTTGAAATTTGTTTTATATCTCGTATAAATATGCGCTTTTTAACGAGACCTGATCTAATAGTAATCTCTTCTTCCCCTACAATATATTTTGTTGAAAACCAACTCCAACTAAACAGTATCGCTAATGGAATTGTAAAAAATAAAAGAAAGTAGTCTCTCCCTGCAAATATTGGAGCAAAACAGGCGCCTAAAACAATGAAAAAGATTGGATATAACCATGCATCTTTTTTTGATGGAAATTCCATTGCGCTCTCTCCTCTCTTGATTTAAGTCAATGAATCATCCTCCTTCTCTTATTAAAATGAAAGTAATATTGAAATAGGAGGACGACATATGAATGAACGAAAGTTTGCCTTATTTGCAGGCACTTCTCTTCTTATCATGGCATTCACTGCATTTTTTTCTTACGGTTTTGTTCACGGAAATCTCGTTGTACCAAGTAATGCGAGCACAACACTCCATAATATTCAAACTTCAAGTTCACTTTTCAAAGCAGAAATTTTCGGATGGATTATCATTTTTATTACGGATATTATCGCCTCATGGGCTCTTTATTTCTTTCTAAAGCCTATCCATGCTAGCCTCTCATTACTAGCTACCTGTCTTCGTCTTATGTATACAGCTATACTTGGGATTTCTATATTCAATTTAACATTTGTATTACTTCTTTCAAAAAGTACAGTTGCTAATTCAGAAACATATACAATGTTATTTCTAGAAGCTTTTGAATACATTTGGTCTGTAGGGTTAATCATTTTCGGCTTACATCTTTTCGTTTTAGGATATGTAACTTTTCTATCTAAACAAATACCGAAATTTATTAGTGTATTACTATTCATCGCTGCTATCGGTTATATCGTAATTCACGTCATGAATACAATGTTTTCACAATATGATGCGATGATTTCCATTCTTAACGTTGTCTTTCAATTACCGATGATCGCAGGTGAACTAGGATTTAGTATATGGCTATTGATTAGAGGTGGAAGAAACTCTACTATTTGAGTCGTTTCTTAATTCTACTTAATGATTCTGGCGTAATACCTAGATAACTTGCCAATTGATATTGAGGAACACGATTGATTAAATGAGGTCGTTTTTGTAATAATGATTTGTAGCGCTCTTCTGGTGTCGATGCAATAAATAATGTAAGTTCTTCTTGTACCTCACCAAAATTGTATTCTATCATTTGACGCGTCATTTCTTCTAACTGTGAATATTTCTTATACATGTCCTTTTCACAATACAGGTCGCCAACTACAACTAGGCAGTCTTCTAGACACGTTAATGTATGTGGGGATGATTTATCTTGTTTATGATGGTTGAAATTCGCGATTGCTTGTTCTTCTGTATAAAAATTTGATGTAACCTCTTTCCCTGTTTCATCTATACAATGTTGCCTCACGCATCCTTTTAATACAAAGTAACATTTAGACGGAACATCTCCTTGTCTTAGGAGTACTGTTCCTTTTTTATATTCTGCAATTTGTAATTCTTCCACGATTATACGCTGCTGCTCTTCACTTAATGTTGTATGCTTTGTCATGTATTTCATTAAAATATCTTTCATTTGGTCTCCCCTTCTATATTTGTATGAGAAGCGTATGATGTAACTCCGCTATATATTATCTTTTTCATGCTATATGGCGGGAATTCCCCCTATTAATCTGTTTTCTTTTCTGCATGGAACAAAAAAAGAGAAGTTACCAATAACTTCTCTTTTCGTATATTAGAATAGGCTCGTTATAATTCCTGTGTATAAGCCGGTTCGTTCACTACATTTTTTGCTGTTCGTTTTTGTTGCTGTAGTAAGAAAACAGATACACCAAACAATACGAGCATGCTGCCGATAATTTGCATTGCATTTAATTTTTCCCCAAGTAAGAAGAACGCTAGTATAGATGCCCCAACTGGTTCTCCTAAAATACTCATTGAAATTGTTGTTGCATTTACGTAGTTTAATAGCCAGTTATTAATGACATGTGACACTGTCGGCACAATCGCAAGTAAAAGAAAAATAGTCCAGTCCCACTTCGTATAACCTGTAAAAGGTACTTGCAGCACGATATTATAAATCCCCATAAAAATACCTGCGAATGTAAAAACTGTAAAGCTATAAATCCAGTGTGATACTTTCTTTACTGTCGTTTGTCCGATAAATAAATAACCGACAACCGCTATTACACTTAAAAAGGATAATATATCTCCATAAATTGCTTGTTTACTTAAACCTAAATCTCCCCAACCAATACACATTACACCTAATATAGCGATACCCATCGTCGCAATGGCTGAATAGGTTGTTCTTTCTTTAAATAAGAAAAAACCTCCAATTAAAGATACGATCGGTTGAAGTGCTAAAATAATCGTCGAACTAGCAACTGTTGTATGCTTTAAAGATTCAAACCATAAAAGAAAATGAAGCGCTAAAAAGAATCCAGATCCAATTAAAAATCCCCAATCTTTTATTTGAATCTTATGGAACTCTTCCCGCTTTTTCCAAACGATTGGCAACATAATAAGTACGATAATCCATAATCGGTACATACTTAAAATAGAAGATGGTGCTGAGGACATCTTTACAAAAACTGCTGCGAATGAAATTGCTATAATAGAAATTGCTAATGGTAGCGCGATTGATTTTTCTTGTTTCAAACCCTGTCTCCCCTCTCACCTGTAAAAAATCCCACTTCATTATATCCGTTTTCTTTCATAACTTAAATACTAATTTTTTAGATTCTTCGTACCATTATGGTAAAATAGAAATTGAGGCACCTATTAGTGAATATTTCTTTCCTTTTCACTACAAGCGTCGCTCTTACAATCACAGTAAATTTTTATTTAGGGGGATATACATGAATCAAACAATAGGGAGAATTGAAGAAATTTCATTTTTTAGTACATCACTTCAAGAGGAACTTACACTTCTTGTTTATTTACCAGTAAATTACACACCTCTCCATAAGCATACGGTTGTTATTGCACAAGATGGTAGAGATTATTTTCAGCTTGGTAAAGCGCACCGTGTAATTGAGCGTCTTCGTGAAACTGAAGAAATCGACCGCACAATTATTGTCGGTATTCCATATAAAAATGTACACGATCGTAAAGAAAAATATTTCCCGAATGATATAAAGAATGCTGCTTACATTCGTTTCCTTGCTCACGAGCTTGCTCCATATATTGATGAAAATTATCCAACGTATCAAATGGGTAAAGGACGCGTTTTAATTGGAGATTCTCTTGGCGGTACAGTTTCTTTCATGACTGCACTTATGTATCCGCATACATTCGGTAAAGTCGTTATGCAATCACCATTTGTTGATGAAACAGTTATGAACTTAGCAAAAGACTTCAAAGATCCACAGGCGTTAGAACTTTATCACGTCATTGGGACAGAAGAAACAGCTGTAAAGCGCACAGACGGACAAGTATCTGATTTCGTAGGACCAAATCGCGAGTTAAATAAACTTCTTACAAATAGAAATTTCATCACGCATTATGAAGAGTTTGAAGGGAATCACACTTGGAAGTATTGGCAAGCTGATTTACCGAAAGCTTTCTCTCATATTCTATCAATGAAATAATAGAGAGCAGTATTCAGAATAATTTGATATAATAGATAAAGAGATTTATTTTTCTCAAAATCTAACTAGACTTACAAAGGGAGGAATTGGAACATGAAATTAGGCATTGTAATTTTTCCATCAAAAATGATTCAAGATAAAGCGAACGGATTGCGTAAACGTTATGATCCGCACTACGCATTAGTTCCGCCACATATTACATTGAAAACACCCTTTGAGACGCAAGATGATCAACTAGAATCGATTGTAAACGAGTTACATACAATCGCAAGTAAAACGAACCCTTTCACCCTTCATGTTGGAAAAGTCGGTTCATTCGCACCTGTTAATAATGTCCTTTATTTTAAAGTAGAAAAAACACCTGAACTAACTTTCTTAAATGAAGAAATGCATAATGGTTTCTTTACACAAGAGCGTGAATACTCTTTCGTACCTCATTTAACAATCGGTCAAGACTTATCAGATGCAGAGCATGCTGATGTATTAGGTCGATTACGTATGAAAGATTTCTATTATGAACAACCAATCGATCGTTTCCACCTTCTATACCAATTAGAAAATGGAACGTGGACTGTACATGAAACATTCCACCTTGGAAAGGAGAACAACTAATTTGCACGCACAAATCGTACAAACGGACGAACAACTAAGAGATGCATTCTCTGTACGTAAGCAAGTATTTGTGAATGAGCAACGTGTTTCTGCAGAAGAAGAGTATGATGAGTTTGAAGAAATTTCAACACACGTTGTTATATATGATAATGATGTTCCAGTTGGTGCTGGTCGCTTCCGCATCGTTGATGGAGTTGGAAAGATGGAACGCATTTGCGTACTAGCTTCCCATCGCAAAAAAGGCATTGGCAAAATCATTATGGATGCACTTGAAGCATATGCGAAGGAAGAATCGCTACCAAAATTGAAACTTCATGCTCAAACGCATGCTGAAGATTTCTATAAAAAACTTGGGTATGTTACAAGTTCTGATGTATTTATGGAAGCCGATATCCCGCACGTCGTAATGATAAAAGAATTATAAATTTGTAGCAGGAGGTAGCCCCCTCCTGTTTTTTACATTGCTATTTTCTTTTTCTTCCGCTAAAGTTAAATGTTGATGCTATAGTTTTGAAGGTGAATATATGACACAAGAAAAATTTTCACAAAAATCGTTAACACACGCTGATATTCCGCGTGCGACATATCATATTCCGAAAACATCTACCCATTTAATTATGGAAGAAGATGCAGATGCGGCGTATTTCCGCGCTCTCGAACAGCAAAATGTTTTTCTAAACGAAAAACAATTAGAAGCTGTGCGAACGACAGAAGGTCCTGTTCTTACATTGGCTGGTGCCGGAAGCGGAAAAACATCTGTTTTAACAACCCGCGTTGGTTATTTAGTAAATGTAAAACAAGTTCATCCACGGAATATTTTATTGCTTACATTTACACAAAAAGCAGCTGAAGAAATTCGAAGCCGTGTAGCGAATTTACCTGGTATGAATCATGCCGCAAGTAGCTATGTCGTTGCTGGTACATTCCACTCTGTCTTTTTAAAATTGCTTCGTAGTCAAGGATATAATCAGCAAATTTTAGCAAATGAAAAACATAAACAAATTATGATAAAGAAAATTTTGAAAGAATTACGCTTAAAAGACGCTTATGATGCCGAAACGATACTCGCTATGATTTCACTTGAGAAAAACAAATTGAATCGTCCGAAAGATGTAAAAGCGAAAACACCGGTTGAACAAGAGTTCAAAGAAGTATACGAACGTTTCGAAGAGGTAAAACAAAGATACAATTATATCGATTTTGACGACATCTTATTAGAAATGTATTATCTGTTAGAAAATAACGCTCCCTTGCTTACTCAATTACAAGAGCGTTTTCATTACATTGAAGTAGATGAGTTTCAAGATACGTCATATGCACAATATGAAATTGTAAAATTGTTAGCCACGCCAAGAAATAATTTATTTATCGCAGGTGATGATGATCAAGCTATCTATGGCTGGCGAGGAGCAAGTCACCAAATTATTTTATCTTTCCCAAAGGAATTTGATAATACAACGATTATCGCGCTTAATACGAATTATCGATCCAATCCATTTATCGTTGGACTTGGAAATGAAGTTATCAAACTAAATCAAGAGCGTTTTGATAAAGAGCTATATTCTGTTCGTGAAGAGGGTGTACAACCATTTTACGCACGACCAGCTACAACTCTTGATGAAGCAAATCAAATTTTACAGCTCATTCAAGAAAAAGTAGATAGTGGTGAACGAAACTATAAAGATTTTTGTTTACTGTATCGCACACATTCTGTAAGCCGTTCGTTACTTGATCAGCTTACAATTCATAAAATCCCGTTTATTAAACACGGTGCGAGTCAATCATTTTACGAGCACTCTTTAATTAGACCTGTATTAGATCATTTACGACTCGTGATTGAACCGTTTCGTCTAGAATCTCTTTCTAACATATTGCCAACTATGTATATCGGCCGAGATGAGTGCATTTCCTTTATCGAACGTGAACAATGGAAATATGGTGAGGGCCGTTTCCCTTCTCTTCTTCATTTCTTATTATTAAATCCGAGCTTGAAACCTTTTCAAGTAAAAAAGGTAAATGAGCGCATTGATTTTATTAAATTTATAAAAGAATTAGAACCGAAAAAAGCATTAAAAGAAATTATTCATGGTAAAGGAAAATATTTAGAGTACTTACAAAGTAACGATCGTTCTTCCTTTACGATGCATAAAGACATACAAGAAGAAATGTTAGAAGAATTAATGGAGTCTGCAACTCGTTTCACCGATATTCCAGCTTATTTACAATTTATTAATGAAGCAATTCAAGGTCAAAAAGAAATGGAAGCATTAAAAACAATGCCGCAAAAAGATGCCGTATCACTTATGTCAATTCATAACGCGAAAGGCCTTGAGTTTCCATGCGTCTTTTTACTCGGAGCAAGCGATGGTATACTGCCACATACTTCTTCTTTAAAAGATGCCAATGACCGTGTGACGGAGACTTCTGAAGCATTAGAAGAAGAACGACGATTACTCTATGTCGCAATTACGCGTGCCAAAGAAGAACTTTACATTTCCTCCCCGCAATTTTTCAGAGGAAAGAAACTAGATATATCTCGTTTTTTATATACTGCGCGAAAAGATTTACCTGAAAAGACACCTATTAAATAAGGGTGTCTTTTTGCATATCACGTTATGTACATCCCCTCTATATAAATTCCCTGTTTCTATCCTGAGAATTAACGTAATATCAATCATATCCCGTTCATATTGTAATAGTGTATGTCAGAACTCACGATAAGGAGTGAACATAATGAGCTGCAATTGTAATGAAGATCATCATCACCATGATTGTGATTTCAACTGTGTATCTAATGTCGTTCGTTTTATACATGAACTACAAGAATGTGCAACTACAACATGCGGATCTGGTTGCGAAGTCCCATTTTTAGGAGCACATAACACTGCATCAGTAGCGAATACACGTCCTTTTATTTTATACACAAAAGCCGGAACACCTTTTGAAGCATTTGCACCATCTGCAAGCCTCACTAGCTGCCAATCTCCAATTTTCCGTGTAGAGAGTATAGATGATGATGACTGTGCTGTATTGCGGGTATTGACTGTAGTATTAGGTGATGGTTCTTCTGTACCACCTGGTGACGATCCAGTGTGTACATTTTTAGCTGTACCAAATGCAAGATTAGTATCAACCTCCTCTTGTATTACTGTTGATTTAAGTTGCTTCTGCGCTATTCAATGCTTACGCGATGTTTCTATATAAAACTGAATACTAATTTAAGCATGGATTGGGTGGCAGATGATTCTGCCACCCAATCCATGCTTAAAAGGTATTATTATGTATTTTTTATAAAATTGGGAACTTGTCTAGAACATAGAACCTGTCCTTTTCATTAACTGAAAGTAGAAACAGACAAAGGAGTGAAAAACATGTTCTCTTCTGATTGCGAATTTACTAAAATTGATTGTGAAGCGAAACCAGCTAGTACACTACCTGCCTTCGGTTTTGCTTTCAACGCTTCTGCACCTCAGTTTGCTTCACTATTCACACCATTACTATTACCTAGCGTAAGTCCAAACCCCAATATTACTGTTCCTGTAATAAATAATACAGTAAGTGTCGGAGATGGTATTCGAATTCAAGTAGCTGGTATTTATCAAGTCAGTTATACATTAACAATTAGTCTTGATAACGTTCCTACCGCACCAGAAGCTGGTCGTTTCTTCTTATCATTAAATACACCAGCTAACATTATTCCTGGATCAGGTACAGCGGTTCGTTCTAACGTTATTGGTACTGGTGAAGTAGACGTATCCAGTGGTGTTATTCTTATTAACTTAAACCCTGGTGACTTAATTCAAATTGTACCAGTTGAACTGCTTGGAACTGTAGACATCCGTGCTGCAGCATTAACAGTTGCACAAATTAGCTAGTAAAAAGCGGTATTTCTCCTTTGAAATACCGCTTTTTATATGTATAATAAAAAACACTCACAGTAACATGAGTGTTTCATTCTTCATATTGTTTTATTATGTTCTTCTTTTTCCCGCAATTACATCCCTTTTTCTTCACAAACCCCTGTTGTTGCAATTGTTCTTGATATGCCTGTTGTTGCAATTGGTGTTGTTGCTGTATATGATACCACTGCTGTAGGTCATATGAATTTTGCCTTGGATTATTGCTCACAGCAAACATCTCCTCTACTGTCAATTCTGTCTATTTACTATATGAACAACTCTTTATTTCCGTTCCCTCATTCTTTTAAACTCCGCTTTTTCTCGTATTATGAAAATATATTATTCTCCCATAAAATATCCTGTAATGGTTTCAATGATCGCCGCTGCACCTGCAATGGCTAATAATGCTAGTACAGGCTCTGCAACAATAGGAATCCATTTATATAAAACTAATAAAAAAGCACTAACCCACACACCTGTACACCAATAGCAGCTTAATAATTCTCCAATCCACTTTCTTAATCCTTTCCCTTTCACCTTTGTAAAAGTCGATACACTTCCATCAGGCTCTGTAATCTCTAACTCATCAATAAACGGTCTTCGCAAAAAAGCTGTAATTTTATCATAAACAATAAGACGAGTTAACCTAAATGCAGCTAGCGCAAAAATAAAAAATAAAAGCCAGCTTGTAAATAACATAATTCCACCTTCCTTATCCTCTTTAGCCTATTTAAAAAAAAAGGTCTTAAGATTGTGACCAAATCTCCCCCACTCCAATATCTTATTAATGTAAATACAAACAAGAAGATAAGGAGTGACATTAATGAGTTGTAACGAAAATAAACACCATAGCTCTTCTCACTGCGTAGTTGACGTTGTAAAATTCATCAATGAACTACAAGATTGCTCTAGTTCAACATGTGGTTCTGGTTGTGAAATTCCATTTTTAGGGGCACACAATAGTGCAGCAGTAGCAAATACACGCCCTTTTATTTTATACACAAAAGCTGGAACGCCATTTGAAGCATTTGCACCATCTTCAAGCCTTACTAACTGCCAATCTCCAATTTTTCGTGTAGAAAGCGTAGATGACGATAGCTGTGCTGTCCTACGTGTGTTAACTGTAGTATTAGGTGATGGGTCTCCTGTACCACCTGGCGACGATCCAATTTGTACGTTTTTAGCTGTACCAAATGCAAGATTAATCTCGACATCTACTTGCATTACTGTTGATTTAAGCTGCTTCTGTGCTATTCAGTGCTTACGCGACGTTTCTATAGTTAAGTAAACTAAAAAACTATTGGGGTGGTAGAAGCTTTCTACCACCTTTACATATTTAAAAGCCGGCCATATCAATCGATTTGATGTCTTCTATAGATAATCGAATATCTCTCATACTATTTGGTGGCATAATGGATACAATGCCATTACGGTAAGATATAATCGATCCTATATATGAGACGGTCGTCGTTCTTATTCTACATCTTACTTTTGGAATGTAATGAGGACGATTTAATAAAAAATGAATTTTTTCTTCATTATTCATATCCTTAAAGGATTTATTGTAAGGGACCGTTCTCACTTGCTCTTCCTCTACTTTTTCTTCCACCTCCACTTGAGGCTCCTCTCGTGGTTCTTGTTTCTCTTGTTCTACCACTTCTTCCACAGCACTACTTACAATATTTTCATTTCTATTACTTTTCTCATTTTGACCCTCATTTTCAAAGTTTGTTAAGATAATTCTTTTTATTTTCGGTGTAGCAAGTTCTAAATTTACTTGCGCAATATATAACAACGGTTTTCCAACTGTTGAACTTTTATTTTTATTCTTCACACTCGTCCCTCCCACTTCCATACGTAGCTGAATAAATCGTGTACTATTATAGTTATATTCATAACGTGGCAAGAACTTTCGTTAAAAATCGTTCTTTCTGAGAACAATAAAAAGGACAGTCTCAACGTTTAGAGACTGTCCTTTAAAAATTATAATTACTATTCTATTTACCCTAGGATATGATATCCTGAATCAACGTGAATGTTTTCTCCTGTTACGCCGCGTGCTAAATCACTGAATAAGAACACTGCTGTATCGCCAACTTCTTCTGGAGTTGTTGTACGACGAAGTGGTGCGCGCTCCTCAATTTCTCTTAAGATTGAATTAAAGTCGCCTACACCTTTCGCGGATAACGTACGAATTGGTCCTGCAGAAATAGCGTTAACGCGAATGCCATGTTGGCCTAAATCGTTCGCTAAATATTTCACGCTCGCTTCTAATGAAGCTTTCGCAACACCCATAACGTTATAGTTTTTCACAACGCGCTCTCCGCCAAGGTATGTTAAAGTTAAAATATTTCCGCCCTCTGTCATTACTTTCTTCGCTTCTCTTGCTACAGCTGTTAAAGAGAATGCACTAATATTTTGTGCAAGTAAAAATCCATCGCGAGAAGTATCTACAAATTCGCCTTTTAAATCGTCACGATTTGCAAAAGCAATACAGTGTGCAACACCGTGAATTGTGCCAACTTCTTGCTTAATCGTTTCAAAGCAAGCTGTTAGTTCTTCATCATTCGTTACATCACAAGGTAATACAAGCGATTCTTGTCCTTCTAATGTGTCCGCTAATTCACGAACGTTTCTTTCTAAACGTTCTCCTGCATATGTGAAGATTAATTTTGCACCTGCATTATGCAAAGAGCGAGCAATTCCCCATGCAATACTTCTTTGGTTCGCAACGCCCATAACAACAAATGTTTTCCCTTGTAATAGTTCCATGATATATCCTCCCAGAAATACTTATACTTGTTATTAGTACCTGATACTATAATTATAGTACCATAAAACCGCTTAAAGGCAAACAAAAAAGTCATTAACATAAATTTGTTAATGACTTTTTGTTTCTATAAAAAAACGCTCTAATCCTTCTTCCCAAGAAGACATTTGTGCAAAACCATTTAGCCTGAGCATACTATGTTGAAAGATAGAATATTTTGGCCTTGCAGCCGCCGATCCAAATTCTTCGGTTGAAACAGGTAATACATTCACTTTCATATTTGCATACAAAAATATTTTTTGAGCAAATTCAAACCAAGAACATGAGCCTCTATTTGATACATGATACGTACCGTATAAAGAAGTATGAATGAGCTTATTAATAATCATATTTAAATCTGCCACATACGTAGGAGAACCGATTTGATCCGCTACAACAGATAGTTCTTCTCTTTCCTTACCTAATCGCATCATCGTTTTCACAAAATTATTTCCATACTTACCATATAGCCACGATGTACGAACGATAAAATATTTATTATGTAACTCTTTGACGAACTGCTCCCCCGCATACTTAGAAGCACCGTATATATTTATCGGCGCTGGACTATAAAATTCATCGTATCCATCCGGTCTGTCGCCCTGAAATACATAATCAGTACTAATATAAACTAACTTTGCTCCTACTAATTGTGAAGCAACCGCTATATTTCGAGCTCCTATTGCATTGATTAAATAAGCAAGATCCTGTTCTTTCTCAGCATAATCAACTTTCGTATACGCTGCACAATGAATAATTATATGTGGATTTATTTCTTTTACCACTTGCTGAACTCGGGATATATTTGTTACATCTAGTAACTTTTTATCAAATGGATATATGTCATATTCTTCGGGATTTAACTCTTCTTGCAGTTGCTTTCCTAATTGACCATTTGCTCCTGTTATGATAACCCGCTCTTTCATTTACATGCCCCTTACTGTTACTGTTCTTTTAGTGGTTTCCACCATTCCTTATTCTTTTCATACCAATGCACCGTCTCTTGTAATCCTTGTTCGAACGTATACTTCGGTTCCCAATCAAATTCATTCTTCATTTTCTCTGCATCAATCGCATAACGGCGATCGTGCCCTAAACGGTCCGTAACATATTCAATGTCTTTTTTTGTTTTTCCTAAGAGGGTAATAATTTGTTGCACAACTTCTACATTTGTTTTTTCGTTATTTCCACCTATGTTATATACCTCTCCTACACGTCCCTTATGCAAAACAATATCAATCGCACGACAATGATCTGTTACATGTAACCAGTCTCTTATATTTAAGCCATCACCATATAACGGTAGTTTTTTTCCTTCCAGTGCATTCGTAACCATTAATGGAATTAACTTTTCAGGATATTGGTACGGTCCATAATTATTGGAACAACGCGTTACTATAACTGGTAATTGATATGTTTTATAATAAGATAAGGCTATCATGTCGGCGCTCGCCTTACTTGAAGAATACGGACTATTTGGAGCTAACGGGGTTTCCTCGGTAAACTTTCCTGTTTTCCCTAAAGAACCGTATACTTCATCTGTTGATACTTGCACGAACTTAATATGCGGATACTTTTTCACTAATTCTAATAAAGTGACTGTCCCGATTACATTCGTATCGTAAAAGGGAATCGGATTTTCAATACTACGGTCCACATGTGATTCAGCTGCAAAATTAACAATTACTTGCACATCACGCTCTTTAATAACATGCTCCAGCAGCTCTCCATTTTGAATTTTTCCTTTTACAAAAGAGTAATTAGAATGCTCTTGAATAGACTTTACATTATTCAAATTTCCGCTATATGTTAATGCATCGAAATTAATGATTTTATATGTTTCATAGCTTTGCAGCATGTAATGAACAAAATTACTTCCAATAAATCCAGCTCCACCTGTTACTAATATATTCATAAACAACTCTCCTACTTAAAAACTATCTTCATATTCCTGAAGTGATGGTAATATTCGATCCTTATCAGATAAGATAGGATTTGTTACCGGCCATGGAATTGCTAATTCTTTATCCTCCCAAAGTAATCCCGAGTCATGCTGTGCACTATAATACTCATCTACTTTATACATAACAATAGTATGTGGAACAAGCGTACAAAACCCGTGCGCAAATCCTTTTGGCACCAATAATTGCCGGTGGTTATCCGCACTTAAAATATACCCTTTCCACTGTTTAAATGTTGGTGATTCTTTTCGTAAGTCTACGATAACATCATAAATTGCCCCTTGCATAACTTGAATGAGTTTCGTTTGTGCTTTCGGATTTTTTTGAAAGTGTAATCCTCGAATCGTTCCTGCCTGTGCTGAATAAGATACGTTATCTTGTACAAATGAATACGTAATCCCTAATGTTTCTAGCACCTTCTTATTATAACTCTCTGTAAAAAAGCCACGCTCATCTCCAAATAGCCTCGGTTCTAACAATTTTGCATCGGTAAAGTTTGTTTCTACAACTTTCATATTTTCACCTATTCTCCGTTAAACTGTTTCCCAAAGTTTATATCTCGGGCTAACGCATTCGCCCTTTGAAGAGAAGCATGAGTTCCCGCATCCGTCCACCAGCCGCTCATTTCGTTATAAGTAAGTACCCCTCGTTTTAAATACCAATTATTTATATCTGTAATTTCAAGTTCTCCCCTTGCGGAAGGTTTTAATTCTTTTATATAAGTAAAAACTTTCGAATCATATAAATAAATTCCCGTAACAGCATAGGAACTTTTCGGTTCCGTCGGCTTTTCTTCAATTTCAATTATTTTTTTGTTTTGAATATGTGCTACACCAAATCGTTCAGGATCTTCTACAGATTGAAGCAGTACTTTTGCACCTTCTTTTTGCTTTGTAAACACTTCAACATACGGACGAATATCATCTGAAAAAATATTATCTCCTAATATAACTACCATGCGATCGTCCCCAATAAAATCTTCACAAAGCCCTAACGCTTGTGCAATTCCGCCCGCCTTATCTTGCACACGATACGTAAAGGACACACCAAATTCGTGACCACTTCCTAAAAAGCTAACAACATCTCCCATATGCTCTTTACCTGTAATTATCATAATATCTGTAATCTCGCATTGTTTTAGCTTATATACCGCATGATAAATCATCGGATACCGTCCAACAGGAAGCAAATGTTTATTCGTTACTTTCGTTATTGGATATAGTCTCGATCCAGTGCCACCTGCTAAAATAATTCCTTTCACCATGCATCTCTCCCTTACGATGGAGATAATATATCTTTATAATGTTCTACAAACACTTTCCGGTACTTCTCGTATATATCCGCATCAAATTCATCTCCGTTGTAATGAATACACCATAGATTTGCTTGATTAGGAATCCCTACTAAATAACCAGCCTTTTGAAACTCTAAAGACTGTGACACATCATAAAAGTGGAATCCTTGAAACAAATCTTCGCGCCACGGAATATCAAACTGCGTTGCCATTAGTAAACCATCAATTGCCTGAACTGACATAAATGACTTATTTCCATAATACCCCTGGTCTAAATTTAATAATTGATAATTCTGTCTTCTGTACTCAATCACTTTCCCTACTAAATTTTTCCCTTCCCACCATATCCCATTACCCGGTAAAAATTGAGCACCAGCTACTCCAATTAAACCAAGCTTTTCATTATCTTTAAAAAGGGCAATGAGTGTATAAAACATCTCCCGATTAATAAGATAAGTATCTTGATGTATATATACTTTATACTTCGCCGGATATGAAAGTACTCGGTTGTACGCACTTGCCATACTTTTTGCATCTCGTATCGGAAAAATTTGCACAACATAACCAGGGGGAACAAAAAGGTTTCGTATTTGTCTCTCGCATTGCTTGAAAAGCTCTTCATTATTTATACAAACAACGACTAATATTGTATGATCTTTCATTTTGTAGCCCCTCTATTCTTCCTTATTCACATCTGACATATAGTTCTCTACAAATACTTTCCTATGCTTTTCATAATTCGTCATATTCACATCGAAATGATAATGAATACACCACGCATCGC
Organism: Bacillus nitratireducens; assembly: GCF_001884135.1. Taxonomy (GTDB): domain Bacteria; phylum Bacillota; class Bacilli; order Bacillales; family Bacillaceae_G; genus Bacillus_A; species Bacillus_A nitratireducens. Next base: position 172,205 of record NZ_MAOC01000077.1, read on the forward strand.
GTTGTACAGGTACACCGACTGTATATCCTGCTTTTTTAAATTCAAATGATTGAGATACATCGTAAAAGTCAAATCCGTCAAATATGTCTTCTCGCCACGGGATATCATATTGTGTCGCCATTAACAAACCGTCAATACATTCAACAGGAATAAACGTCTTTGATTCATGAAATGGTTGCTCTAAACTTGCCATATAAAACAAATCGTTCATATAACCAATGACTTTCCCGACAATCCCACGCCCTTCGTTCCATATACCAGTTGGAGGAACATATTGCGATCCAACCATCCCAATCATTCCAAGATGTTCATGTTCCTCAAATAATTGAATTAATCCGTATAGAAAGGCTGCATTTATAATAAATACATCTTGGTGTAAATACACTTTATACTTCGCTGGATGTGAAATGGCTTGATTGTATCCGCTCGTCATACTTTTTGCATTTCGAATCGGCATAAATTGTATAGCATACCCAGGAGGTACTGCCAATTTCAATATATGTCGCGCACATTGTGCATACAATTTCCGATCATTTATACACGTAACAAATAATATTGTTTTTTCGGCAGTACTCATACTTGTGATTTTTCTGCTTCAATAATATATTGAAACACAACTGTCTCAGCCATGAAGCCACTTCCAAGACGATATTTTTTACAAACTTCATATAACTCTTCAATAAGTGGCTCATACATTTTATGGTCAATATATACACGATCTACTTTACTAATAGAATATCCTGCTTTTAAAAACATTCTTAGCATTTCATTAAAGGTAAAGAAACGTACGTGCGTTTTATCTAGTAAGCCATATTCTGTATACGTCCAATTTCCAGAAAGTAAGGGAGCTAATACTGAAATGTGAGCAACATTTGGTATACTAGCTAAAATTACACCGTTTTGTTTTATATATGGTTTTACTTTTTCTATTACAGCCCACGGATCAAATAAATGCTCTAATACATCCCCAAATATGACGCAATCAAATTGCTCCTCCTCATACGGCATATCCATTGTCTCTATATCACCTAAAACAACATGATCCAGCTTTTCTTTTGCTTTTTCCGCTGCTTCTGGAAATGCCTCAATACCTGATACACGTGTGCCATTTTCTTTTATAACCGCTCCTAATGCACCACTAGAACAGCCAATATCAAGAACTTCTTTCCATTCCTTTTTTATATGCTTTAATACATTCGGATTCGCTGCATTATAATAATAATCGGATTTTTCTTCATATAAAGAACTTTTTTCGCGATTCATTTCACACACTCCTTATGCAAATTGAATTTGAAATATACATCTCATATGAACAGAATACATCTTACAAAGGATGTCACCTCTACTGTTTTCATTACTAATACTCTAATATATAGCCAATCTATCATCATTAGAATAATAACAAGGTATTTCCTAAAAACAGCCTACATTACACTTTATATTGTTTATCAAAAACACCTCGAAAATATTTACGGTTATATTCGACTGCAGCATTATTCGGAACGTAAGAAGCTGCTAATTCATTGTAATAATAAGCTTTGTCTTGCTCTCCTAACTTGCTATAGCAAATACACATTTGCAAATATGGAAGCCATGTGTAGCTAGCTGGACTGTGAAACGGACTATCCGCTGCTAGTGGTACTTCCGTTGCTAGTTTAAACCAAAAGATCGCCTCATTATATTTTTGTTGTTCCATATATATATATCCTATTCTTGTACAATTCTCTCCTCTAGGGATATCGTACCGAAACGACTTTACACAAGATTCAATTGCCTTCTCCCACATTCCGAGCTTTGCATAACAATCCCCTAACTTACCGCATGCGTAAATTTTCTCTTCATGCCATCCTTCGTCTTGATTTAGAAATGTTTCATAGAGAAGAACCGCATCGTTGAATTTTTCGTTATCCATAGACTCATTCGCGTAATAAAACAAATCTCTTGGACTCAATTCCTCTCCCGCCATTACAGTATTTTGAAAAATCTTCAAATTACGATCCGTCACTTCTTTTTCCTTTTTATGTGTAATAGCAACGTTACTATTATAGATTTCACCGGAAACAGCTAAATACTCATGTACCTTACCAAACCATTGAAACTGTTTTTCACGTTTTACAAGTCGATATCTTCTTGTGCAATATAAAGGCTTCCCATTAGAATCCATTACAAGGTGATACGGCATCGAAACAGCATCCACATTAAAATCTAATTCTCCTTTTAATTGTTTCAATGCTTCTTGAGCATCTTCTAATAATACGTCATCTGCATCTAGCCATAATATATATTCTTGCGTCGCTTTTGAAAAAGAAAAATTTCTCGCAGCCGCAAAATCATCAATCCACTGAAAATCATATATGTTAGAAGTATATCGCTCTACAATTTCTTTCGTTCGATCAACGGAACCTGTATCAACTATTACGATTTCATCAACGATTTCTTCTACCGCTTCCAAACATCGGGCTATTGTCTTTTCCTCATCTCGAACTATCATACATAAACTAATTGTAATGCTTTGCTTGTTCAATATAATCACCTTCTTCCAACTCAATCATATGTTATACAAATACAAAACTTTCCACTTTTTTATATTGTTCAAGTTATTTTAGATTTCTTTTCAATAATTCAAATGTCCGTGTCATTTTCTTACGAGTTTGCATCTACTATATAATGAAAGCTTTATGGAGGTGAATTTATGTCAAATAATAATTATTCAGATGGCTTAAATCCCGATGAATCATTATCCGCTAGTGCATTTGATCCTAATCTTGTAGGTCCAACTTTACCACCAATACCACCGTTTACACTTCCAACCGGACCTACTGGACCTACTGGGCCTACTGGACCTACTGGGCCTACTGGACCTACTGGGCCGACCATACCTACTACTGGGCCAACCGGGCCGACTGGGCCGACTGGGCCGACTGGACCTACTGGACCTACTGGACTGACTGGACTTATTGGACCTACTGGGCCTACTGGACCTACTGGGCTTACTGGACCTACTGGACCTACTGGAGACACTGGTGCAACTGGTGCAACTGGTGCAACTGGTGCAACTGGTGCAACTGGTGCAACTGG
>NZ_MAOC01000078.1 GCF_001884135.1 Bacillus nitratireducens
AGACACTGGTGCAACTGGACCTACTGGACCATCTGGATTAGGACTTCCAGCAGGATTGTATGCATTTAACTCCGCTGCAATTAGCATATCTCTTGGAGTTAATGACCCCGTCCCATTTAATACTGTTGGATCTCAGTTTGGTACAGCAATTTCTCAATTAGATGCTGATACTTTCCTCATAAGTGAAACTGGATTCTATAAGATTACTGTTATCGCATATACTGCATTAGTAAGTGTATTAGGTGGTCTTGCAATTCAAGTGAATGGTGTTGATATCCCTGGCACTGGAACAAGTTTAATCTCACTTGGAGCACCTATCGTTATCCAAGCAATTACACAAATCACAGTAACTCCATCAATGGTTGAAGCGATTGTTACAGGGCTTGGATTATCGTTAGCTCTTGGTACAAGTGCATCCATTATTATTGAAAAAATTGCTTAATTTTTACTTAGCAGTAAAACTGATATCAGTTTTACTGCTTTTCAATTATGAATTCAATCATGAAACATTCACTACTCACATAATCATATTGTTGTATGACATTTTGCGGGAGGCACCAATATGGAAAATAAATCCGCTATTCAGCTTTATCTTGAGTTATTAAAGAAAACAATTTTGTTTGAAATATGGTTAGAATATGAGGAGTACTTACCTGCATCTCTACATATATCAAAAGAACTTCAATTCGAGCCAGTTACCGTACCACTCCCTTTATTCATTAAGCAATATGCCGAAAATCATAACTTAAAAATTGTAAAGCCAGATGTTTCAAAAAGTGAACGTCATGATGGACTGGATTGGCCAAGAGCAGCACATAGTATGATTGGCCGAGAACGTATGAATCAGTTACATGATGCAATGGAAACCATTGTTCGTGAAAATATAGAAGGGGATTTTATCGAAACAGGTGTATGGCGCGGAGGTTCTTGCATTTTTATGAATGGCTTTTTACAAGCCAATAACATTACGGATCGCAATATTTGGGTTGCAGATTCATTTGAAGGTTTGCCAGCACCGGATTTAGAACAATATCCGAAAGACTACGGTGATTATTTACACACATTCGATTATTTACGTGTTTCTTTAGAACAAGTACAAGAAAACTTTAGAAAATATGATTTATTAAATGATCAAGTAAAATTTTTAAAAGGCTGGTTTAAAGATACTTTACCAACAGCACCAATAGAAAAGATTGCAATTGCAAGACTTGATGGGGATATGTATGAATCTACGATGGATGGTCTCGTGAACTTATACGATAAAGTTTCAACAGGTGGGTATATTATTATTGATGACTATGGACTACCAGCTTGTGCAGAAGCTGTGACGGACTTTAGAAATCAAAGAAACTTAAAAGCTCCTATTACTAAAATTGATATCTTTGGTGTATATTGGCGAAAAGAATAAGAAAAATTTTGATTATAAGGAGGTTCCATTCCTATTAATTAGTAACGCTCACTAATACTTGAATACATGAACCGTTTTAGGAATCTCCTTATATGTAATAAGCGGTCACATCTTATCCTCTTTCACTATCAAATAAAACTTTAATTTCCCCATACTCTTCGTTTTGAGGTGCGATTCGTCTGTAAATATCGAGATAATATGGATACTGTATTGATTTTCCTTTTTACTACAAGGAAGGAGTGTATTTATGAGCGAACTTGAAAAAGAAATAAAATTACTCCCCCCTCCTGAACTCGCCCAATATGTAGGTGGCGATTTTGAAAAGGTCGGTAAAGAATTCCTAAATCATTTCATTCAAATTGGGGCTTTAAAGTCAAACGAAAAAGTATTAGATGTAGGCTGCGGCGTCGGCCGAATGGCTGTTCCATTAATGAATTACTTAACTGATGATGGAGCGTATTATGGATTTGATTTATTTAAAGAAGGTATCACTTGGTGTAAAAATAATATTACAACTACCCGTAATAATTTTCATTTTGAACACGTTGACATATACAATCAATTTTACAATCCAGAAGGAAAAGAAGATGCCTCTCACTATAAGTTTCCACATGAAGACGAGACATTCGATTTCATCTTTTTAACTTCTGTATTTACGCACCTTCTCCCAATAGAATTAGAACATTACGTATCTGAGATTGCACGTGTATTAAAAAAAGACGGGAGATGTTTTATTACGTTCTTTTTAATAAACCCTGAGTCATCCTATTATTTAAATGCAGGACTAAGTACGTTAGGATTTTATCATCAAATTGAAAATTGTTATGTCGTAAATAAAGATATTCCTAATTTCGCAGTTGCTTATCCTGAAACAGATATTTGCGCTTTATTGAATAAATATGGCTTAGAGGTAATGAATAAACCACATTATGGTTTATGGTGCGGCCGACATGAATATACGAGTTATCAAGATATTGTTCTTACAAAAAAAAGCTTCTGAAAGGAAGTTACGTATGACAAATGAAAAAAATCTACCTCTTGTTTCCATCCTTATTCCCACCTATAATAGACCACATTATTTCAAAATCGCTCTAGAAAGTGCTTTGGCACAAACTTATCCAAACATTGAAGTTATTGTAGGAGACGATAGTACGAATGATGAAACTGAAAAATTAATGCATGAAAAATACTTACCAAACCATTCCCATATAACATATATCCGGAATAGTACTACTTTAGGACAATTCCATAATGACCTCATGCTCTTAGAACAGTCTAGTGGCGAATACATAAATTTCTTAATGGACGATGACTTATTCCATAGTAATAAAATCGAGAAAATGATGTTCTATTTCCAACAAGACTTAAATCAAAAACTCGCACTTATTACATCATATCGCACTTGGATTGATGAAAATGGAGATATAATTGAAAACCATCCCGCTGTAAATAGATTGTATAGCGAAGATACTCTGCTAAGTGGGATAGATTTTGGAAACCATATGCTTTTATCTGGACATAATATTATTGGTGAGCCTACGACTGTACTCTTTCGAAGGCGACTATTAACAGAACCTTTTGGTACTTTAAATGAAAGGAACTATTGTTGTAGTGTTGATATGGCCTCTTGGATGAGTTTACTTTCAAAAGGTGATGCATTTTATATCACTGAACCTTTAAGTTCCTTTCGCTTTCATGATGGACAGCAAGTACACCATAAATTACTTGAAGGATCTGAAGATTTTTCACATCTCGTTTTAACCTCAAAAAAGTATGGTTTCTTACAAGATTTCAATGATTATAGAACTAGTCTGCTCAAAGCCTATGAGTGGTGTATAGGCGCATTCGAGTTTTATAAACAATACCCCAATCTCATTCCAGATGCACATATACGTCTTTCTCATTGTTTAAATATCATTATAAAAGAGCTAAATCCACGATAGCTTTGCATAAGGGAGGAGCTATTCCTCCCTATTATGTATGACTTTACATAAATAGTGGAATAAATGTATGGACAATCTGCTTATATTACTTTTAGAATGACGTCATCAACATATTTACTAGGCAATAGAAAGGAATTCATACATTGAAAGATCCAAATTCTCAATATCAAATAGACTACGTATTGCTATTCATCTTATTTGCCATTGGGACTGTTAGTTGCTTTGCTATTGCAAGTGCGCAAGCCTCTTTACCACCATTTTTGCAAAACGTAAATTTTGTACTAAAGCAAATTCAATGGTATTTCATTGGATTTATTGCTATTGGCGTTATTATGATTATCGATTTCGATCGTTATCAAAAAATTGCTTGGTATTTATATAGCTTTGCATTGGTACTACTTATTGGACTAGAACTTCAAGTACCAGGTGCCGTTACAATAAAAGGTGCTACCGCTTGGTACAGGCTTCCAGGCATCGGAAATTTCCAGCCTTCTGAAATTATGAAATTATTTTTAATTATCGTCATTGGACGAATTATAGCAAATCACAATGAAAAATATTTTTCCAGAACAATACAGGGCGATTTTTTATTACTCGGAAAGATATTCGCAGCAAGTTTGCCACCACTACTCCTTATTGCAAAGGAACCGGATTTAGGGAATACGATGGTAATTTTAGCTATGCTCGCAGCAATGATACTAGTTTCCGGTATACGATGGCGTTTTATTTTCGGATTAGCCTCCGGCATTGTCACAGCGGGTTCTACATTAATATATATATTTTTTTCTCATACAGAGTTCTTTAAAACACACATTTTAAAAGAATATCAACTAAATCGCTTCTACGGCTGGTTAGCACCATACAAATATGATGCGCAAGGCTATCAACTAAGACAAGCATTCTTAGCTACTGGATCAGGGGAAATGCAAGGAAAGGGTTGGGAAAATGGACAAGTATATTTTCCAGAACCACATACAGATTTTATTTTCACTAATGTCGCTGAACAATTTGGTTTTCTAGGTGCAAGTGTCATTATTTCACTTTTTTTCTTACTCATTTTCCGGATGATTCATATCGCTTTAGAAAGTAATGATCCTTTCGGTAGTTATATTTGCGCTGGTACAATCGGAATGTTTACTTTTCAAGTATTCCAAAATATTGGGATGACAATCGGATTACTTCCTATTACAGGGATAACATTACCCCTTATGAGCTATGGAGGAAGTTCGCTGCTTACATACATGATTGCGATTGGATTTATTTTAAATGTTCACTCAAGAACAAAAATCTTTATGTTTAAATAAGCCACACAAAAAGCGGTACATTTTTATCTCTATCCTTTTTTAGATATACTAATTAAAAATATGATGGAGGTTTAAATATGAAATATGACATTATAGGGGATATTCATGGGTGCTTCCAAGAGTTTCAAAATTTAACGACGAAACTAGGATACAACTGGAATAGTGGCCTACCGATTCACCCTGACAAACGTCAGCTTGCATTCGTTGGTGATATTACAGATCGCGGTCCTCACTCATTACGTATGATTGAAATTGTATGGGAACTTGTCATAAATAAAAAAGAAGCTTATTACGCTCCTGGAAATCACTGCAATAAACTATATCGATTTTTCCTTGGGCGTAATGTAACAATCGCTCACGGACTCGAAACAACTGTCGCTGAATATGAAGCACTATCTTCTCATAAGCAAAACATTATAAAAGAAAAGTTCATCACCCTTTATGAGCAATCCCCTTTATATCACATACTAGATGAAAAAAGAGTCATCGTATGTCACGCTGGGATTCGGCAAGATTACATAGGAAGACAAGATAAAAAAGTACAAACCTTTGTATTATATGGCGATATTACAGGAGAAAAGCATGCTGACGGCTCACCTGTCCGTCGCGACTGGGCGCAAGAATATAACGGGAAAACTTGGATTATATATGGACATACTCCAGTAAAAGAACCTCGATTTGTAAATCACACAGTCAATATCGATACTGGTGCTGTATTTGGTGGAAAGCTAACCGGACTACGTTTTCCTGAAATGGAGACCGTTTCCGTCCCTTCCTCCCTGCCTTTTGTCGCTGAGAAATTCCGCCCAATTTCATAACTCCCCTTACTTAGTGCAATTCATGAATTGCGAGGGATTACCGTATTATTTAGGCATATCTCATATAAAAACTAGGTAATGTACTTAAAAAAAGATGCAATAAAGTGCATCTTTTTTTAAGTACACGGCATATACTGTCGCAGGAGGTGACAGAATGAAGAAAAAATCTTCTAAACAAAAAAGAAATTGCCCGCCTTTCTATCTGCCCATGTACGGAATTAACAATTGGTGTAGCATTCGAGCTGCAGCTCTAGAAGAACTGGACGAACAAGAATCATCAAAAAAAAGTAAAGCAAGAACAAAATATGTCTCTTTAGAAAATGCTGTAATGAGCCGCATAATCGATAATAGAAAAACAAAGATGCAGCAAAAACATAAACCTCTCTCTAATCATAATGAACAGGTAGTACAATCTGAGCAAACAGAGCAAAATACGGAAGAAAATATACCTGTAGCAATAAATAAAAAAGCGGAACCAGAAATTCCAGCTACTATTATAAATCAAGTAAAGAAAATAAAAGAAGCATTAGCTCCATCAAATGATATACAAACGGAAAAAGCTATTATAATTCAAACCCCTTCATCCGAAAATACAAAAGTTAAAAAAGGGAACCGGTATGCACATGCAGAGGGGCTTCACTCTAATGCAGAAGGTACAGCTTCACATGCAGAAGGGCTTCTTACACACGCAAAAGGTTCTTTCTCTCATGCAGAAGGATCAAAAACAAAAGCAACTGGACATAGTTCGCATAGTGAAGGAAGTGAAACGACAGCAGGCGGCTCTTATTCTCATGCGGAAGGAAAACATACAATTGCTTTAGGCGAAGCAGCACATGCAGAAGGAACCGCAACTATCGCTAACGGATTCTATTCTCATGCGGAAGGTATGCATACATCAACAGCTCATTTTGCAGGCAGCCATATTATGGGGCGCTTCGGCACGGCAGAAGAATCTTATTCTTGGTTTATTGCAAATGGTACAAATGACACCGACCATAATATCGGTGCAAAATGGCTTGCTCACAACGGAGAAATGTATATCGATGGTGCTTCTTACAATGCAAGTGGAACGGATTTTGCACAAATGTTTGAGACAGCAGATCATAGTTCTATTGATGTCGGTTATTTCGTTACATTTAGTAGCGAAGAAAAAATTCGAAAAGCTACTTCAAATGATTTATTCATATTAGGAATATCTAGTGCTACTCCTGCTCTCATTGGAAATAGCGGTGCTTTAAGTTGGCAAAAACGCTATAAAACAGATAGCTTTGGAAAACGTCAATATGTACGTACGGACACGCAAGACACACGACCTCTTTTAAATACAGAATGGGATCCAGCTTGTAAATATATATCAAGAAGAGACCGTACTGAGTGGCTTCCTGTCGGATTAATTGGACAAATGTTAGTACGTGATGACGGTACTTGTGAAACACACGGATACTGTCTTCCAAATGATGACGGTATTGCTACAAAAGCTGAAAATGGCTTTTTCATTATTAAACGTACTGGTGATAATCAAATTTTAATATTATTCCGCTAAAAAAAGGGAACAAAATTCTTCGTTCAGTAAGAATTTTGTTCCCTTTTAATTGTTATGTAAAGCGGATTGCATGTCATCTGGGATACCTACGGTAAAAGTCATTTCCTTTTCTAAAATAGGATGATAAAACGTCAAAGACGTACTATGAAGCGCTTGGCGTTTCATCACATCTCTTCGACCGCCGTATAAATCATCCCCGAGTAGCGGATGTCCTATATGCGCCATATGTACACGAATTTGATGCGTTCTTCCTGTTTCAAGCTCAAGTGCTACATGCGTCTTATTAGAAGAACTTTCCATCACTTTAAAATGAGTAACAGCCCTTTGACCATCTTCACAGACAGTTCGCTCAATAATACTATCCGCTTTTCGTCCGATTGGTGCGTCAATCGTCCCTATCTCTTCTAGGATCATTCCATGAACGAGCGCCTCATACGTTCGTTTCACTCCTTTTTGTTGATGCTGCTTTGATAAAAGGTTGTGAACGAATCGATTTTTTGCAATTAACATAAGTCCTGAAGTATCACGATCGAGTCTCGTTACAATGTGCACTGTACTTGCAAGGTTCTGTTTATCATAATGATATAACAGGGCATTTGCAACACTTCCTGACGGATGCTCCCTAGACGGAATTGTCGACATATATGCTTCTTTATTTACAACAAGCACTGCGTCATCTTCATATACAATATTTAAAGGAATATCTTCTACTTCCATCCCTTCACTTCTTTCCTCGAACGGAAAGAAAACTTGTAACTCTTCACCGGCTTGTAACTTGTGGCGAACACTCGCATGTTGACCGTTTACTTCAATAGCTCCGCCGTGAAACTTTATATCTGTTAAAGCAGCTTTCGAAATTCCTTTCGTTTTCAAAAACTCTCTAACTAAAGTCCCCTCATCTGCAAGCTGTATATCCCATTTCAATGTAAATCTGTTCAAATATATAAACCCTCTCTATTTATCTGCAACAAACGAGTCACGGACACGTTTCCAGAACGGGAACGGACGGAAACGAACAAATCGTACTTTCTCGTTTGCAACGCGATACTGAATTGATTTCACATCTTGATGAACCATCGTCAAATGATCCACCGTAATTTGCAAGTTCATTCCTGCAGCCGGCTTCAAAACGCATGTATGATGTTTCGGCAGTACGAGCGGCGAACCTACCGTACGAAATACACGATTGTTAATTGATGCCATTTCTGCAATTTGAATCGCTTCAATAGAAGGGTGAATAATCGCTCCGCCAAGTGCCTTATTATACGCAGTACTTCCTGAAGGAGTAGAAATACAAAGACCATCTCCGCGGAACGTTTCAAAATACTCTCCGCGTATTTCCACTTCTGTTACTAATGTTCCTTCTGCACTTTTTACAGTCGCTTCATTCATCGCCAAATACTGCGACTCTTTACTACCATTCACATAGCGAATAATCACCTCTAAAAGTGGGTATTCAACTACTTGGAACGGTGTTTTAGCAATCGCAATCACTAACTTCTCTACTTCCGTCGGTAACCAATCTGCATAGAAACCTAAATGCCCTGTATGTACACCAACAAATGCGGTTTCATCTAATCGATTATAGTAACGATGAAACGCATATAAAAGCGTTCCATCTCCCCCAACAGAAATTACAATATCAGGTTCCTTTTCATCCATAGTAAAACCAAAATCTAACAAGTATTCTTTCATCGTACTTGCTAATGTATCTGATGATTGATCGCCCTTTGACATAATTGTAAATTTCATCGCCCAACACCCTTTAGTTTATGATTCAGAATCTTTCGTTTCCTGCTTTCGTGAAAAGACCTTTTGCGCTTCTTGAATTTCAAGACGAATGGAAGACATTTCTTCATCTAATAAAAATGCCGCTTCCGCTGCACGTTGTAAGCGTATTTTAATATCTTCAGGAAAACGTCCACTATATTTGTAATTTAAAGAATGCTCAATCGTTGCCCAAAAATTCATCGCTAACGTGCGAATTTGAATTTCCACTAACACTTTTTTTTCTCCCTGTATCGTTTGAACAGGATAACTAATGACAACGTGGTAAGAGCGATAGCCGCTATCTTTCTTTTGCGTTACATAATCACGTTCTTCCACAATTTCAAAATCATTTCGTTTTCGAAGATATTCTACAACAGGCTTAATCTCATCAACAAATTGACACATCATTCGAAGGCCCGCGATGTCCTGCATATCTTCTCTGAGCCGGTCTAGCGGTACATTTCTCTTCTCCGCTTTATCAATAATACTTGCAACCGACTTTACCCTTCCTGTTACAAACTCAATTGGAGAATGCTCCGTTAACATTGCAAATTGAGTACGCATTCCTTTTAGTTTCACTTTCAGCTCCGCCACCGCTTGGTGATAAGGTGCTAAAAATTCTTCCCAATTACGATTCATTTCAACCACCACCAAAATCAATCCATTTGCTTATAGAAACACTTTTTCTACAGCAGTTACTAGTTCTTCTCCGTAATTTGCATTACCTTCAATATTTTCAACTAAATATTCTACTTCTTCTTTTAATCCTTCTAATTCTATTTCAACATCATTCACGTGAATAAACATCGCTGTATCTTTATTCATCGCTTCATGTATTGCTTCCCAGCATGTATGCGGAATACTTACATAAATGAAAGATGATTCGTTTTCTAAGATATATAAAAATGATAAATTGTCTGAGTCTACAAGTACGTGATTACGTGCACTTAGCTCCTTTACCTCTATTTCAGTATTTTCCGCACAAAAAATAAGCGCATTCTCTCTTGTTTCTACGCTCTTAACTTGAATTTTATTTTGCATGCTCGAACTCCTCCATCTCAACTTTCCTGTCTTACTTAACAGTATTATTGTATCATAACATGGACGCAAACAAATAAAACATTGAACCAAATTTGCGAAAAAGCGATAATGTGTAAAGAATTATTTTTCAAAAGGAGCGCATACAATGACACAAGAAATTGAAATTGAATTTAAAAACATGGTTACAGAGGAAGAATTCCAAAGCTTATGCACATCATTTTCTATTGAAGAATTCACAAAACAAGTAAATCATTACTTTGAAACACCTCAATTTTCTTTGAAAAATACGGGCTCTGCACTTCGTATTCGTCATAAAGATGGAACTTATACATTCACATTAAAACAACCTGCTGAAATTGGTTTATTAGAAACTCATCAATCTATAACTGAAAAAGAAGCAAAACTTATGATGGAAACAAACGTAATCATTCAAGGCATTGTAATGGATCAACTTCAGAAACTACAAATTCCAGTTTCCTCTTTAACTTATATGGGAAGTTTAACAACAGAAAGAGCTGAAACATTATTTGAAGGCGGAACACTTGTCTTTGATCATAGTTTCTATTACAATCACGATGATTATGAAATCGAATATGAAGTACAAGATGAGGAAGCTGGTAAAGCCGCATTTATGAGTTTACTAAAACAACATAACGTACCAGTTCGTCATACAAATAACAAAGTAAAACGCTTTTTCCTTGCCAAACAAAACAAAGAGCGCTAAAGTGAAATTTCCATCAGTGGAGAAGTGATTTACTGGTGGTCATGTTTCACCTTTTTGGAAAGTAAAGATTTATTAGCAACACATAAAATAAGCAAAGAATGTTATGAAGGCTGTTTAGTTGCTCTTCATAACATTCCATTGCTACAATAGATATACATTTCATGGAAAAAGGAGTTTATAAAGGATGAGCAAGCAACCGATGACACCATTTGAAGCAATTGGCGGTGAACAATGCATTGCAACATTAGTGGATACATTTTATTCCTATGTCAGTGAACACCCTGACTTATCTCCGATCTTCCCGGATGATTTAACAGAAACCGCTAGGAAGCAGAAACAATTTTTAACACAATATTTAGGTGGTCCTAATTTATACACTGAAGAACATGGGCATCCTATGCTAAGAGCACGCCATCTTCCGTTTGAGATTACTCCAAAACGCGCAGAAGCTTGGCTATCATGTATGGAGCAAGCAATGGATGATACAGGAGTGCACGGTCATATAAGAGAGTTTGTTTTTGAACGTTTAGCATTAACTGCTCAACATATGGTCAATACTCCAAATGAAACAGGTGAAGTGTAATGGATAAGCAGGAAGCAAAGCATATGAATATGCCTTCTCCTTCCACATGCGAGCATAAGTCTGTAGAAGCATATTTATTTATTGATCCACTTTGTAAAGATTGCTGGGATATCGAGCCATTTATTATTAAACTATGGCTCGAATATGGGAAATACTTCTCTATTCGTCATATAGTAACTGGAAAAGTGGACGGGACAAACGCTTCCTCACACAAATGGAATAAACCTGCTAATATTCGATTTGTGTGGGAAAAGACAACAAGTTTACAAGGTTTTTCATGTGATGGAAAAGTACATATGCAAGAGGCATCGTCAACGCCGTATCTAGTTTCGATGGCAATTAAAGCGGCGGAGTTGCAAGGCCGAAAAGCAGGTTCGAAGTTTTTGCGAAAACTCCAGGAATACATTCTTCTTAAAAATGTATCAAACCCAGATGGTGAACTATTGCTTACATGTGCAAAAGATAGCGGCATTGATGTAGAGGAATTTAAAAAAGACCTACACTCAGTTAGCGCAAAAAAAGCTTTCCAATGCGACCTGAAATTCACAAATGAGATGCATATTACAGAAATACCTTCCCTCCTATTTTTCCATGCAAATTCAGATGAGGAAGGTATTAAAATCGCAGGAATTTATTCCTATGATGTATACGTACAATTATTAAAAGAACTTGTAAAATGCGAGATTGAGCCAGATCCATTACCTCCTTTAGAGGTATTACTAGAAGCAACACAATTTATTTCTTCAAAGGAAATCTCATTTATATATGACTGCCCGCAGCAAGAAATAGAGCGCGAACTAAAAAAATTACAACTAAAACGAAAAGTACAAATGATTGAAGTGAAGTGCGAGCGTTATTGGAAATGGATAGCAAAAGAAAAAGACCTGGTGTAAACACCAGGTCTTCTTCTTTACGGCTTATAAAAATATTAAAGGGGATGGGAGAAATTTTCACGTTCAAACAAAGGGGTATATGTTTGTATGTGAATTCGTTCACGCTTATTATATTACAAGATTCGACGTCAGATGACAACCCCTTTTGTCGAATTTCACACTTTTGTCACATTCTAAACGTTTTCATTCTTGAATAAGCTATAAAAAAAGCAATTTAGGAGGTTTCCTTATGAAAAAGTCTCATATTTTTCTTATCTTTCTATGTGTTATTGTTTCTTTTTTCTTATATATCCTCTCTCTATTACAAGCTTTTCCTAAAATTATTGCCTTCCCTCTTTTATTCGGAGTTATCGTCATCGCTGTCTCTTATTTCAACTATAGAAAACGATTTAAAGGATTTTAATTACAAAAATAAGTCGTAAAAATTCCTTCAAATATAAAAAAAGCACCGAAAATCACCTTAATCATTCGACAAATATCGACATGGTTTACTTTTGAGCAAATGTTCCAAACAAAAAAGACGAGGATAAAATCCCTCGTCTTTTCTCATTACTTCTCTTCAAACAATAGCGCTTCTAATTCATTTAATTTCTCTTCAAACACTTGTAATGCTTCTTTTACAGGTTCTGGTGATGCCATATCTACCCCTGCTTTTTTCAGCACTTCAATTGGATAATCTGAGCTTCCTGCTTTTAAGAACTCATTAATGTAACGTTCTACTGCTGGTTGCCCCTCTTCTAAAATTTGTTTAGATAAAGCCGTTGCTGCACTAAATCCTGTTGCGTATTGGTATACGTAATAGTTGTAGTAGAAGTGCGGAATACGAGACCACTCTAAGCCGATTTCTTCATCGATCACTAACGCGTCACCGAAATATTTCTTATTTAAATCATAGTAGATTTCCGTTAACATGTCCGGCGTAACAGCATGCCCTTCTTGTACTTTCTTATGAATAATATGCTCGAACTCTGCAAACATCGTTTGACGGAATACAGTACCACGGAATCCTTCTAAATAGTGATTTAATAAGTATAGACGCTCTTTCTTATCTTCTGTCGTCTTCAATAAATAATCATTTAGAAGTGCTTCATTACAAGTTGATGCTACTTCTGCAACGAAGATTGAATAATCACCATATACGTGCGGTTGTGTCTTCCTTGTATAGTAACTATGCACGGAATGACCAAACTCATGAGCAAGTGTAAATAAATTATTTACATTATCATGCCAGTTCATTAAAATATACGGATTTGTTCCGTATGCACCAGAAGAATATGCTCCGCTTCGTTTTCCTTTATTCTCATATACATCTACCCAGCGATTCTCATATGCTTCTTTTAAAATTTCAACATATTCATCACCAAGTACATTTAAAGATTTCAATAACATTTCTTGTGCTTCTTCATACTTCACATTCATTTTCACTTCTGGTACAAGCGGTGTATATAAATCATACATATGAAGCTCATCAAGACCTAAGGCACGCTTACGAATATCAATGTAGCGATGTAGTAAGTGTAAATTATCATTTACCGATTCAACAAGTTGATCATACACCGCTTCAGGAATATTATTATTACTTAATGCAGCTTGACGTGCAGAATCGTATTTACGAACGCGTGCATTGAAATTATTACGTTTCACAGCCCCACTTAACGTACTTGCAAATGTGTTCTTATATTTTCCGTACGTTTCATATACAGCTTTGAATGCATCTTCCCGCACACGACGATCATCACTTTCTAAAAATTGAATATAACGACCATGTGTTATTTCTACTTCTTCTCCATCTTCACCTTTAATAGATGGGAATTTTAAATCTGCATTATTCAACATACCAAATGTATTACTTGATGCACTCATCACTTCAGATGCTTCTGCTAATAACGCTTCTTCAGCTTCCGATAATACATGCGGGCGTTGACGTGTAATTTCTTCTAATGCATGCTCATATACACTTAGTTCTCGATTTTGTTGTAAGAATGTTTGCAATGTATCTTCTGAAATAGCTAAAATTTCAGGCACGATATAAGCTGTGCTACTAGATACTTGTGAGTATAAATTTGTTGCGCGATCATTTAATGCTTGATACACAGAGTTTGTTGTATCTTGATCGTAACGCATATGTGCATATGTATATAGCTTACCTAATCGCATTGAAATTTCATCTTCATATTGCAATGCCTCAAGCAAATTGTCTGCAGAGTCACCAAGCTTCCCTTTAAATTCAGTTAACTTTGGCAATAGCTCTTTAATAGCTTGGAATTCTTTTTCCCATTCTGCATCAGTTTGGAAAATATCTTCTAATCGCCATGTGTTTGCTTCTTCAATCTCATTGCGATCTGGTAATGATTTTACTGTGTTTTGTTCAGCCATTCTTTAAGCCCTCCTTTAAATATCTCTACTTAAGTACAATTCGATTTTTCTTATGTAATTCCTTCACGATCAGTCTTTATTATATCCCCTTTTCCCTCTCTCATGTTGTACTTTGTCTCAAATAGAGATAGTGCATGCGCTAAGCAAATGTCATCATATTTCATAATTTCCTCCTCTGTTTTTACCAAAACAACATCTCTTATTTTTCGATACTTATTCGTACCTACTTTATTTAACACACCTATATAACATAAAAATGTCATATACTCTGCAACTGCTATCTTCCATATATGTTGTGCAAAATACGGAAGTAGACGCCTCTTTGTATATTTTGCTACATAATTACATGCGTACTGAAGGGAAATATACTCCCCTACTTTAAGCATACCTATACACTTCATATAAAGGAAAGCTTGCCATATAAATGGATTTGTTTGAAAAGCAAATGAGGACGGAAGCGGGACACCGATTTCAGAAGGAAAACTCGCTGGGGTACATTTATATTGATATAAGAGGCGTAGTAGTGACTTATGATTATAATTCCAGATAGGTAAAGCGTTTTGCCGAAAATAGTTCTTTTTTCTCTTCCATTCTTGTCCTAATACCTCTTTCCGGAAAGGAACGGGGGAAAAGAGCATTTCAACAGTAGTCGTATCGGTTGGTAAATAAATAATATGTGAGAAAGAGACATTTGTAGAAAACGGAGTGATAAACGCACATTTCATAAACGATTTTTGTTTCGGGCAAAAGAAAATAAGAAATGGCTGAGGATAAGGTTGTAAGGCGAAAGCCATAAAAGAGGAAAATGTCATCCAATGGGCGGATTGCTTTTTCAACTGATTTCCACCGATTATCCAGATGACTTGTATACTAGCTTGCCAATACGAATATGTTCGCTTATAAAGCTGCTCTATGGAGAGATTTGCACATTGATATTCAATCGCAATTTTTCTATCCGCTCTCTCTACGTAAATATCTGGTCGTTGCTGGATTACCGGCAGATAATGCTCTATATCTACATGGAAATCTTGACGTTTTAACCATCTATATAACAATTCTTTACCTTGCATATGATACACAGATTCTGCCTCATAAAACGCAAGACATGAATCTACTTTCTTATGAGCAAAATGCCAACTCTTTTGTGTCCCTAACTTCATTTGCACTTCCTTTCCGCAAGCTGTGCAAAAGAATTTTTCTCGTTTACGCATGTCGCGTAAAAGCTCTTCATCCCGGTTATATAATAGATGAATTTTCTCTCCGTTTTCTCTCCTTGCAATAAACATCACAATCACACCCTTTCAACTCCTTGTATTCTACAATTTACTACAAATTCCTCTCAAAAAAAGAGATGCCCTAAATTAGGACATCTCTTTTTATAATAAAGGTGATAATAACCGATACGTCGATTCAACAATCCGCCTATGAAGACGTCTCTTATGAAATCGATCAACATGAATTTCACTGGATTCTTCTAAATCGTCTTTAAAATCTTGCACGAGCTTTCGAATGCTATCTGTATCATACAAAAAGGCATTTACTTCAAAGTTTAAATGAAAACTTCTCATATCCATATTAGCTGTCCCAATTGAAGCGAGATCCGAATCAACGATAACAACTTTACTATGAAGAAAACCTTTTTCATATTCATATATTTTTACTCCTGCATCTAATAACTCCGGAAAGTACGATCTTGATGCATAAAAGACAGTGCGCTTATCTGGCTTACTTGGCATTAACAAACGAACATCGATACCAGCAAGTGCAGCTACTTTTAATGCAGATAAAATATCATCGTCTGGAATAAAGTATGGTGTTGCAATCCAAATCGATTTCCTTGCTGAAGCAATCATTGCAAAATATAAATGTTTAATTGTTTCCCATTTATTATCTGGTCCACCTCCAACAAGTTGGACTCCGCCCCAATGATCACCCTCAACTGCTTTCGCTTGTAAATATTCAGGTGCTAATACTGCCTCACCAGTCATATAAAACCAATCTTGAAGGAAAATTAGCTGTAAACTTTGAACTGCTTCACCGCGCAAATATAAATGCGTATCTCGCCAAAAACCGAAGTATTTATCTTTCCCTAAATATTCATCTCCAATATTTAATCCGCCTACAAACCCTTCATTTCCATCTATAATAACGATTTTGCGGTGGTTTCGATAATTAATTTTATCGTTTAAAATCGGAAAGCGCACAGGGAAAAATGGAATCATTTCTACTCCTGCATCATTCAATTCTTCAATATATGAATTTGATAATTTAAAACTTCCAACCGCATCATATAAAAAACGGACGACAACGCCTTCTTTTGCTTTTTTCATTAAAATATCTTTAATTTCTGTACCGAGCTTGTCATCACGCACAATGTAATACTCCATATGAATGTGGTGTTTCGCTCGATTTAATCCATCTAAAATTGCCTGAAACGTTTCATCTCCATTTGTTAATGTCCTCGTTTCAGTTTGAAATGAAATATTTAAAGCACCCAATCGATCAGCTAAACGAAATAACAATTCTTGATGCTTATGGTCTCGTAAAATTCGTTCTTCGTAATCTTCGTGCCCCTTATATTGTAAAAACGCCTGTTCATCGAGTAACGCCTTCTTTTGGAACATTCTTTTTCTGCGAAAGTTTTGTCCAAATAATAAATAAGCAAAGAAACCGAACACTGGAAAAATTCCTAGTACGATTAACCATGTAAGCGTTTTCGAAGGATGTCTGTTTTCTAAGAAAATAACACATCCAATTAAAAATGCGGAAACCGTAAATAAAATACTAATAATACCTAAAATCGAAACGTCTTTTATACCAATGACATCCGAATAAAATGCTACATCAATAAACATGCGTAATGAAACAAATAATGCGAACAATAGTAGAAAAAAGAAAAGTAATTTTAACGTGTTTTTCATCTCTTACCTCCTTACTAAGAAAACTTTCCTATTCTTCATAAAAAAAGCCGATTTCATACTATAGAAATCGGCCTACGTTTTAGAAGGAAAATGGTTACGAATTGTCTCAAGCGCATGCTCTTTCACAACTTGTTTTCCATACTCACTTACACGATGAATCGTTAAAGTAGATTCTTCCCCATATTCTAAAACAATACTTAAAATACGATCAATCTCTTCCTCATCATGTAGCACTTCATCGAATTCCACATATACATAATAGCGGTCCTCAAATGAATACAGTTCATCTTTTATATCTTCAAAAATTAGACGATGACTTAATGAAATTACATCTTCAAAATCATTAAACTTAATTAAAAAGCCAAACGTACCATCTTCATTAAAGTTTGTACCTGTCGGTTCTATTTCCTCTTCCTCTAATTCTTGCTGGAATAATGATTCGATTCCTTCATCTAAAGGAATATCTATAATTTTGTCTACACCTATTGGTAGTTCTAATTTTTGTCCATCCTTTGAAAGTTCTGCTTTCGTTACAAGTACTTCAATCCCTTTGTCGACTGCTTGCACTTGAATCCATAACGGTCCATCAATAAAGAAGTCATCATGATCGCGAGCTTCATCCATCATTTCCCAAAAGAGTTCTTCACTCCGTTCGCGGTCATACCAAATCTCTTCACGGTTAAACCCTCTGTCCTCTATATCAACGTACGTAATAAAAAATTTCATCGTATGATCGTTAATTCTTTCAATTTCCAAAATACAACTCTCCCTTCCTGTTTAGAATTGTTATGAAGGGATTCCCCACTCATATGACAAGTCAATAGATTCTCGTACTCTCATTTTATGATAAGATTCTCCAGAATGGAAATAAAATCGATTTATTTTACAAAAATAGTTATATACCTATCTGCATTCGGCTACTTACATAAACTGAAACTTTAATTAATGGGGTCTTTGCTCATCCACGTTGATTATTAGCCACACTAATCGGGCATTTACGGACAGGAAAGTTCAAAACTAACTACTTTGCTTTATAGCCGGATTTTGTGACGGAGTCTTACTACCCGCAGATAGTCGGCTAAATATCATTATTCCAATTCTCTGTTCACAAAAAATTTGGACATACATTTGCGTATTGCCCCGTACACTGTAATAAAGTGAAACTTCTATAAGAGAAGATTATTTAATCCCAAAGGCGCGGGATAAAAGCTAAACAAACTTTCTTCATCACATACATATCGCTTATTAAAACATCATAAACGGAGGCAGACGAATGGACTTAGAGTTTTTAACATCTGTACTAATGATCGTCGGTATCGATGTTGTACTAGGTGGTGATAACGCAATTGTTATCGCATTAGCTAGCCGAAATTTACCTGAATCAAAACGAAATAAAGCAATTTTGATTGGTACTATTTTAGCAATTGTGCTGCGAATTCTCCTCACAATACTAGCTGTCTATTTACTCGACATCCCATTTTTACAACTCATCGGCGGAGTTTTACTCACATTAATTGCAGTAAATTTACTAACTGATACTAACAACGATCTTTCTTCGATTCAAGGAAAAACGACTTTATTCCAAGCGGTGCGTACGATTGTATTCGCAGATCTCGTTATGGGGTTTGATAATGTTATTGCCATTGCGGGTGCAGCTCACGGAAGATTATTACTCGTAATAATCGGTCTACTCATTTCTATCCCGATTATCATTTGGGGCAGCAAACTTATTTTAATACTCATGGAACGTTTTCCGTTCCTCATTTTTTGCGGGGCAGCAGTTCTCGCCTATACAGCAGGAAAAATGATTACACATGAAGACAGACTTGCAACTTTTTTTCATAACAACCCAAGTTTCACGACAAGTATTCCTTACTTATTCATTTTCACCGTTTTATGCATCGGTATTATCGTCCAACGAGTTCGATTACGAAATGTGAAACATTAAAAGAAAACCTTCTACTATATAATAGGTAGAAGGTTTTCATATTATTATAATTAATTTACAAGACGCTGTGCTTCACGTAATTGGAACGTTCTTACTGTACGTGGTAAGAAACGGCGGATTTCGTCTTCGTTGTAACCTACTTGAAGGCGCTTCTCGTCAATCATAATTGGACGACGTAAAATCCCTGGATAGTCACGAATCATCTTATATAAATCTTGAAGTGGTAAAGACTCTAAGTTTACATTTAATTCTTGGAAAACTTTTGAACGAGTAGAAATAATCTCATCCGTTCCGCTTTCTGTCATACGTAAAATCTCTTTAATTTCCTCAATCGTTAATGGATCTGAGAAAATATTACGTTCTGTATAAGGAATATGATTTTCCTCTAGCCATAATTTCGCCTTTCTACAAGACGTACAGCTTGGAGAACTATATAATGTTACCATACAAAGCTCACTCTCCTTAAAGAGTACAAATTCTGTACTAATTACAGTTTAAATTTCTAACTTCCGCAATTTTTCGCGATAACTTGTCTTATAGCAAAGTAAAAAATCGCAATTCATGTAAGCAACAATAATTACTTTTAATAAGTAACTTCTATAATCATTATACAATAGTTTTTCCAAGAAATATACAGTAAATTTACTGCTAGTTGAGAAAACTTCTCCGTGTATTCCACTGCTATGTAACATGATTACACTCACTTTAACTGTCATCTAACAACAATCTTCAATCCTTTTGACACCTACTTTTTACAATATACTTCATGTTATATACGATTGTTTTTTCATAACATGAATCGCCTAAAGGAGAACGTTTTCTTACCTTTTCCCAATAATTCAATTGAGAAATGTAAGACCAAAAGCTAAAACAAAACAAGAACACTTGTTCTTATATTAACAAATCTCATCCCTCATGTCTATAAGATTTCTAAAATTAATCAAAATTTTTCTGACATTTCTTTCTTTTTCACCTTTTATCTCATACAATAAAAATACAGACAGGCAAAGGGGGAATTTGCATATGATTGCTTTTTTTACTGATTTTATCATTGTTGCTACCCTCATCATCGGAATAACAGCATTGATTGGTGTCATTACAAATAGTATCGGTGAAAAACTCTTTGGTGGAAAAGAAAAAATGAAGTTTGTTAACAAAAGTTTAGATGTACAATCTGGCTGGAATCAAGTTGGCGGAAAAGGCATTTATAAAAAGCGTACGTACTAAAAAAAGCAGGTAATCACCTGCTTTTTTTGTTATTTCTCTACTGATGCCCATTTGAAGCTTACTTCCCCGCCATATTTATGGTTGTACATATCTTTAATTGTTTCTCTTTGTAAATATGCTCTACCACGTTGATATACTGGAACAATCGCAGCATCATCAAGTAACATTTTTTCTGCTTCTAATAAGTTTTTCCAGCGAGCGTTTACGTCGCTTCCATCTTTCTTCGCTTTCATAATAATCTCATCGTACTTCGGATTAGAATACTTCATTTTATTTTGTGCCCCGTCAGTTACAAACATATCAAGATATGTAACTGGATCTGGGAAGTCTGCACTCCATCCAGAGAATGACATTACAAAGTCGCCCGCATCTTCTAATTTTAGTTTTTGCGCGAATGGCTGTTGTTTAATTTTCACTGTTAAGCCTGGTAAATTCTTTTCTAATTCACCTTTTAAATATTCACCAGTTTTCTTCGATAATTCAACATCTTCATTTAATAGCTCTAATTCAATTTCGTTTTTACCAAGCTCTTTTTTACCAGCTTCCCAATACTTTTTTGCTTCTTTTACATTTGGTTTTATAATATCTCCATTTTCAGCACGGAAATCTTTTTTATCCGGTCCTTTAATGAAATTGTCAGGAATTAATCCCGTCGCTGGCTTAGAACCGTTATTTAATAATGTATCAACGAATGGTTTACGGTCAAAACCAAGAGAAATTGCTTTACGAATATTTTTATTTGCTAAAGCTGGATCTTTTTGATTTAAGCGAAGGAAGAATACAGAAGTATCTTCTACCGTTTTGAAATCTGGTTTTCCTTTATATTTATCGATGAACTCTGCTAATAACGTCGCTCGATCGACTGCGTTTGTTTCATATAAATTAATTGGCGTAGACGTATCTTTTACAATATTAAAGTTTACTTCCTCAAGCTTCACTTCTTTATTGTCCCAATATGATGGGCTCTTTGTCATTTTGAAGCTACGTTCATGTTGCCAATCACTTAATGTAAATGGTCCGTTATAAAGTGTTGTATTTGCTTCTAAACCAAACTGTGCACCTTGCTCTTTCACATACTTTTCATTCACAGGATAGAAGATCGGGTAGACCATTAAATCAACAAGGTATGGAATAGAATTATCCAATTCTACTTCTAATGTATGATCATCAATCGCTTTCACGCCCAATTGATCTGGACTCATCTCTTTTTTATTAATTTTCTCAGCATTTTTTATATCGTACATAATATACGCTGATTTCGCAGCTGTATCTGGATTAATCGCTCTTTGCCATGCATACACGAAATCTTTCGCAGTTACAGGGTCACCATTTGACCATTTTGCATCTTCACGTAATTTGAATGTATATTTTTTACCGTCTTCTGACTTCTGGAATTCCTTCGCTACACCTGGCACTAATTTATCATCTTTACCAAGGCGGTATAGACCTTCCATCGTATTATTCATTACTTTTGAAGAAACTGCATCAGCTGATAACGCTGGGTCCATCGTTGGAATTTCTTGTGTTTCAATTAAATTAATAACTTGCTTCGCACCGCTTTTCCCGCTATCCCCTTTTGCGTTCGCTTGCGGTTCATCTTTTTGATAGCCACATGCCCCTAAAATCATGCTCATCGCTACTGTTGATGCTACAAAAACTGGTATCTTTTTTTTCATACTTCCACCCCTCCAAAAAATGTTAGCCCTTTCATTTTCAAACAGAAAGAAATATATATATGTTCTAATAATTCATATTATACACACAAATATAATCTTTGTATATTTATATTTCTATTTTATTAAAATTTTCTGTTAAAAAATAATCCCTTGAAAACGTTTCACATTGCTATTTTCCCTGACCAAAACGCCAAAAAACATTATTTTTATATTTTTCTAAATTATCAGATAAAAATAAATTTTATATTCTATAATATTTTACGTATAATTATCCTTCTCTTATTAACATAAAATGGAGGTCTCTTCATATTAAAAGTATGTAGGTTAAAATGAGTGCAATGGCTATGAAAGTATGTTACGATACACTTTGCTAAAAATAGATATCGGTAAAGAGGGGACAGATATGACAGCAATTCACTCAAAAAGTGGGCCAACTGAGAAACTAAGTTTATTCCTATTAACATGGCCTATTTTTCTAGAAGTTTTTCTTTTTATGTTGATGGGGATCGCTGATACTTTTATGTTAAGTGCATTATCAGACGATGCTGTATCTGGGGTTGGTGCAGCGAATCAATATCTCCATATCGCTATTTTGGTACTAGAAGTAATCGGGAACGGCGCTGCAATCGTCGTATCTCAATACCTCGGTTCCAAACGTTTTATGGAAGCATCTAAAATATCAGCATTAGCCGTCACATTAAACTTAGTGGTCGGACTCGTTATAAGCGCTGCTTTTCTTTTATTTTCAAAACATATGATGATGGCAATGAATTTACAAGGCGATGTACTAATGTATGCACAAAGTTATTTATCCATCGTCGGAGGAGCTATTTTCCTTCAAGCTATTATTAACTCATTAGCCGCAATTATCCGTGTTCACGGCTTTACAAAGCAGGCAATGTTCGTTTCGCTTGGAATGAATATTATTCATATCGCCGGAAACTACGTACTTATTTTCGGGAAATTCGGTTTCCCTGAACTTGGTGTACAAGGGGCCGCGATTTCTTCCGCTGTCAGTCGACTACTGGCACTTATTGTGTTCTTCTGGTTACTATACCGCGTTATGGAATACCGTGTGAAATTACAATATTACTTCACTTTATCAAAAGAATACGTTGGCAAAATATTAAAGATCGGCATTCCATCTGCATTCGAACAAGTCATGTATCAAGCTTGTCAAATTGTCTTCTTATATTACGCAACATACTTAGGTACAGAATCATTAGCAGCAAGGCAATACGCTACTAACATTTCTATGTTCACTTATTTATTCGCTATTGCAATCGGTATGGGAACAGCAATTATTATCGGGCGCCTCGTTGGCGGTGGTGAAAAAGACGAAGCGTATGAACGCGTATGGAAAAGTGTAAAGTGGGCGATTGGTGTCACTTTATGTATGGTCGCTCTCGTTATTACATTCCGCACACAATTAATGGGACTATTTACAGATAATCCGCACATTATTACATTAGGTGCGTCAGTTCTTTTACTAAGTGTACTACTTGAAACAGGACGTACGATGAACATCGTCATTATCAATTCACTTCGTGCAGCTGGTGATGCAAAATACCCAGTTTTAATCGGTGCATTCTCTATGGTGTTAATGAGTTTACCACTCGGTTACTTTTTCGCCTTCCATTTAGATATGGGGCTCGTTGGTATTTGGCTAGCGATTGCTATTGATGAATGGACGCGTGCCATTATTATGTTCTTCCGCTGGAGAAGTAGAGCGTGGGAACGTTATGCACTTGTTAAACCAAATGAGCAAGATGAGAACGTTTCTGTTCAGGCGCAGTAACACTCCTTTAATCGAGATGAAGTCATTTTTAAATGAAATTTGCATTGGAGAGTCTTTAAATAGTAGAAAAAGCTGTTCCAACAAATTGTTGGAACAGCTTTTTTTAATTATACTTTTCAATTTCTATCTTCAATTCGTCAATGTTCTTATTAGAAATCGTATCCGATATTGTATGATCCAATTGATTTTTTAAAATATATGTTTGGTTATCTTGTTTCTTTTTAACACTTAATCTCTCTTCGTCTACATGTAATAAGTTTGACTGTAAATACGCTATATCATTTTCATCAAACATTATGGAAAATGGTTCAATTGCGCCAAAGTAATGATTCATATTTTCATCTTTTTTCAAAAATAACATGTATTTCTTCCCAATCTCCGGCTTTATATAAAGAGGGTCTTCATTTACAACCTTACTATTCGAATCATCGATTTCAATTTGTTCTGCGTATCGATAATTAATTTTCACTCTATCTTGTAAGGAGTCTCCTTTTAAAACTTCTTTTACGTTAAAATTGTATAAATGGCCCTCTACATAATTCTCCTGATCTTCTTGACTAATGTCTTGTGGATTACGCGCCATATTCCAAGTTGAATGAAAGCCATCATAATTGCCTATTGCAACTACATCGGCTTCCTTAACCATGTCTTCTAATCTACTTGTGGATGGAAAATCTTTAGTTATTACAATTGTTTTATCTTCGACTTCTCCAAAATAAATACTATATCCCCCTATACTTAAGCAAATTGCGAAAGGAACTGCCAACAAAATGAATTTCAATTTTTTATTCATTATATATCCCTCCTTACTTTCACTTATAAATTGCATTTACACCATTCACATCATCTTTTTGAGGAACATGCATTTTGGTACGATCTCTATCACTATTCATAATAGATGTCCCTGTATTATGATCGAGTCCTAATGCATGTCCTAATTCATGAACAGCCGTACTTTTAGCGACATTTGATTTCGTGATATTTGTATTACCTGCATTAATGTCTCCAGAAAACTTCGTAACAATTTTATTATTTAGTTGAACAATCATTCTTCCATAATATGTGGACGAGGATTCATACCACGAATTTAATGTGTGCACCGAAGATCCGTGATAAAAGAATTTGGCATTAGCTGCACTATTTTGCCAAGATGAAATAGCATCCTGCCAACCACTCTTTATTACACTGCTTCCCGATAAACGGTCACCCCATTTAAAACTTTGGGTTTTTGTCGATAATTTGTATCCTGTCTTTTCATACGCATTTGACACATTCAAACTACTACCTACTATGAATACTATTCCAATAGCGACGAACATCGAAATAATTTTTTTCAACAAATTACTTCCTCCCCATTATTTTTAATAGATACTCGTTCTCTTTCATGATTCTATAAATCTTTTCGTTTACTATATATACACAAACGCTTCTATTTCAAAAACACATCATGATGTATATCTACATATTAGTACTATCTCTTTCACCAATCAAAATAATAAAATCAGCTTTTCCTACTAAAAAAACACTTATTTTCTAGTCTCAAAATAGAAATAAACTTATAAAAAATTCTTTTTTATAAGTTTAGATTAAGTAACAACTATTGAGATAAACTAATTTTAAAGCAACTCTATCCTGTCATCCCTTCCATCAATAAAAAAGCCACTCTTCCGTAGCGGAAGAATGGCTTTTTTATTATTGATAAATCTCTTTATATTTCTTATACTCTGCTTCAGAACATAATACGAAATGTCCTGGGCGAATTTCACGCATTGTTGGTACTTCGCTACCATAATCATGCTGCGTTGGATCGTATACGATACGTTTACGATTGCGCTCATAATCTGGGTCTGGAAGTGGAATTGCTGATAGTAATGATTTTGTATATGGATGCATTGGATTCTCATATAACTCTTCACTTGTTGTCAGCTCAACGATTTGACCACGGTACATTACACCAATGCGATCACTAATGTATTTTACCATCGATAAATCATGGGCGATGAATAAGTATGTTAAACCTTTTTCTCTTTGTAACTGTTTTAGTAAGTTTACAACTTGCGCCTGAATCGATACGTCAAGTGCTGAAATTGGTTCATCCGCAATGATAAATTCAGGTTCTACAGCTAGCGCACGAGCGATACCGATACGTTGACGTTGTCCGCCTGAGAATTCATGCGGGAAACGGTTCGCGTGTTCTTTATTTAAACCAACTGTATTTAACAGCTCGTGAACACGGTCCATACGCTCTTTTTTGCCTTTTGCCAGTCCGTGAATATCAATACCTTCTGCGATAATATCCCCTACTGTCATACGAGGATTTAGTGATGCATATGGATCTTGGAAAATCATTTGCATTTTACGGTTGAACTTCTTAAGTTCTGCGCGTGATTTTTTACCATGTACATTTTCACCATCGAACAACACTTCACCGGCAGTTGCATCGTATAAACGAATAATCGTTCTTCCAGTTGTTGACTTACCACAACCAGATTCTCCTACAAGTCCAAATGTTTCACCGCGGTAAATATCAAATGAAATATCATTAACTGCTTTAACAACACCACCACTCACATCAAAGTGTTGTTTCACATTTTTTACTTCAATTAATTTCTCACGTTGTTTAGTCATGTTGTTCACCTGCTTTCATTTGAAGAATACGTTTTTCAACAACTGCTGGTGGTTTTACTTCTGGCGCTTGCTCATGAAGTAACCAAGTTGCCGCATAATGTGTATCACTTACTTTAAATAAAGGTGGTTCCATTTCAAAATCAATTTTCAGCGCCTGCGGGTTACGTGGTGCAAAAGCATCACCCTTTGGCGGTTTTAATAAGTCAGGAGGCGTTCCTGGAATCGCATATAGTTCGTCCTCTGAACCATCTAAGCTTGGCATAGATGCGATTAAGCCCCATGTGTATGGATGTTTTGGATTGTAGAAAATTTCATCAACAGTTCCAATTTCAACAACTTTACCAGCATACATAACCGCAACTCGGTCTGCAACGTTTGCCACTACACCTAAATCATGCGTAATGAAAATGATTGCTGCTTCTGTTTTTTGCTGAATGTCCTTCATAAGTTCTAAAATTTGCGCCTGAATTGTAACGTCTAGCGCTGTTGTCGGCTCATCGGCAATTAATAATTTCGGATTACAAGCTAACGCCATCGCAATAACTACACGTTGTCTCATACCACCTGAGAATTGGTGAGGATATTGTTTTAAGCGCGCTTCTGGATTTGGAATACCTACAAGGTCGATTAATTCTAAAGCAACTTTACGTGCATCTGCTTTACTCATCCCTTGGTGTTTAATAAGACCTTCCATAATCTGATTACCAATTGTCATCGTTGGATTTAATGATGTCATTGGATCTTGGAAAATCATCGCAATATCTTTACCGCGTACTTGCTGCATTTCTTTTTCTGTTAGTTTCGTTAAGTCACGACCTTCAAATACGATTTCACCGTTTTTAATACGTCCTGGAGGATTCGGAATTAATCCCATTAACGCTTTAGAAGTAACTGATTTACCAGAACCAGATTCTCCTACAATCGCTAATGTTTCTCCTTTTTTTAAATCAAAAGTAACGCCGCGTACAGCTTGTACTTCACCTGCATGTGTATCAAAGGAGACTTGCAAATCTTTTACCTCTAGCAATGTTTTCATTTTTACTTCTCCCCTCTTTTACTTACGCATTTTTGGATCTAACGCGTCGCGTAATCCGTCTGCCATTAAGTTGAATGCTAAGATTAACATACTGATGACAACCGCTGGGATGAACATCATATGTGGATACGTTTGAATTGATTTATAACCATCGTTTACAAGAGAACCAAGTGATGCGAATGGTGGCTGAATGCCTAGCCCGATGAAGCTTAAGAATGCTTCACCAAATACCGCTGTTGGAATTGTAAACATTGTCATTACGATAATTGGTCCCATTACGTTCGGAATTAAGTGCTTCACAATTAACTGTGTATTTGTTGCCCCTAATGTACGAGATGCTAATACATATTCTTGGTTTTTTAATTTTAGGATTTGTCCACGAACGATACGCGACATCCCTATCCAGCCTGTAATTGCCATCGCGAGTGTAATCGACCATATACCTGATCCCATAATGATTACCATTAAAATAACGATGATTAAGTATGGAATACCGTTAATAATCTCCATAATACGTTGCATAATATTATCTACTCTGCCGCCATAGAACGCTGAAATACCTCCGTATGCAACCCCGATTACTAGATCAATCGCTGCTGCTAAAAGAGCGATATATAATGATACACGTGTACCTTCCCATGTTCTTGTCCATAAATCACGACCAAGATCATCTGTACCAAACCAGAAGTACTCTTTAATATCACGTTTTTCATATTGGTCAACACCATATTGATCTGTACCGTCAAATGGTAGCCAATGAATATTTTCAATCACTGGAATTTTCGGTGGCATTTTCGCACGACCTAAATCCTGCTCTTTATAAGAATGCTTACTTACCATCGGTCCTATAATTGCTAGTAGTACAATAAGCATTAATAATACGAAACCAAACATTGCACCTTTATGTTGGAACAAACGTCTTCTTACATCTTGCCAAAACGTTAAGCTTGGACGGGCAATGACTTCATTATCAACATTACTTTGATTGGCTGGTTGAAATAAATCTGGAGATAATTTTTGTACATCTTTCATCATTTTTTCCCTCCCGCTAAACGAATACGAGGATCAATAATTCCGTATAAAATATCGACAATGAAAATAACTAAGATGAAGATCGCACTATAGAAAATTGTAGTTCCCATAATAACTGTATAGTCATTTACTGTAATCGATTTAACGAATTGTTCCCCAAGTCCAGGTACAGCGTAAATTTGCTCAATAACTAGTGTCCCTGTAATTAATCCTGCAACCATTGGTCCTAAAATTGTTACAACTGGAATTAATGCGTTACGAAGTGCGTGCTTGATAATGATAACGCCTTGGCTAATTCCTTTCGCTTTCGCTGTTAAAATGTAGTCAGCTTGCATAACCTCAATTAACTCTGCACGAGCGAAACGTGCGATTGTTGCGATAACTGCCATCGATAAGGCAATTGTAGGCATTACTGTAAACTCAGGTCCTTTCCAGAATGCTACTGGGAACCAACCAAGTTTTACCCCTACGAAATATTGTAGTAATGCGGCGAATACGAATGATGGTACCGACATCCCGAGTACGGAAATTATTGTCGCCCCATAATCGACCCACGTATTGTTACGAAGTGCCGCAACGATTCCTAAAATTAATCCGATAAATGTTCCTAATATAATCGCTTGTAAACCAAGTTGTGCTGATGGTCCAATACGATCCACAATCATATCTGTTACTGGGCGGTTATCATATTGGAATGATACCCCTAAATCACCTTTTGCTAAGTTACCTAAGTAACGTGCATATTGAACTGGTACCGGATCATTTAAACCATATTTTTCAAGAATGATTTCTTTTTGTGCCGGTGATAGTTTCTCCTGGTTTTTAAGCGGAGAACCCGGAAGTAATTTCATCAAAAAGAAAGTCAGTGTAGTAATTAAAAATAATGTCAAAGCCATGTACACGAAACGTTTTAATACATAACGTCCCATAGTCAAGCACCTCCCCGTTTTTCTCAAAAGCAATAAGATAGTTTGAAATATTCTTACTTTTATTTTTTTAAAATAAGAGCACATGCCCATCATAGGCATATACCCTTATTCATGATGGAAACCATTTTTAGTTTTTGAGTTCAA
Organism: Bacillus nitratireducens; assembly: GCF_001884135.1. GTDB lineage: Bacteria > Bacillota > Bacilli > Bacillales > Bacillaceae_G > Bacillus_A > Bacillus_A nitratireducens. Next base: position 29,743 of record NZ_MAOC01000078.1, read on the forward strand.
CCCACTTATAGCTAAATTCTCCGCCATATTTATGTTCTAATAGGCCTGTAATTGAACTACGTTGTAAATATGCCTTTCCAGGTTGATATACTGGAGCAATCGCTGCATCTTCAAGCAGTTGTTGTTCTGCTTTTAATAGAGCATCCCAACGAGCTTGTACATCTACTTCTGTTTTGGCTTTCTTAATTAGTTCATCATATACTGGATTTGCGTAATTCACTTTATTTTGCGAATTACCTGTTGTATACATTTCAAGGAATGACATTGGATCCATATAATCTGGACTCCATCCCGCATATGACATCGCATAATCTCCACTTGCTTCAAGTTTTAATTTTTGTGCAAATGGCTGCATTTTTGTTGAAACTGTTAAACCTGGTAAGTTCTTTTCGAATTGTCCTTTTAAATACTCTCCGATTTTTTTAGCATCATCAGTATCAAAGTTTAATAACTCTAACTCTACTTTGTCTACACCAAGTTCTTTTTTACCAGCTTCCCAATATTTTTGGGCTTCTTTAACATCCTCTTTTATAAGCTTTCCGTTCTCTTCACGGAAGTCTTTTCCGCTAGGTCCTTTTGCCAAACCTTTCGGAACAAAACCATACATTCCTTCTGAACCATCGTTTAAGATAACTTTTCCGATATTTTCACGTTCAAAGGACATCGCAATTGCTTTTCGGATATTTTTATTTGCTAAAAACTTATTTTTTTCATTTAAGCGAATGAATTGTGTAGATGGTCTCTTAATTGTTTTAAAATCAGCATCTGATTTGTATTTATCTACAAACTCTGATGTTAATACTACACGATCAATTGCTTTTGTTTCATATAAATTTATAGCCGTTGAACGATCCTTAACAATATTGAAGTTTACTTCCTCAAGTTTTACTACTTTATTTTCCCAATACGTCGGGTTCTTCGTCAATTTGAAACTTTGTTCATGCTTCCATTCATTTAAAACGAATGGTCCATTGTAAAGTGTCGTATTGGATTCTAATCCGAATTTATCTCCTTGTTCTTTTACAAACTTCTCATTCAAAGGATAAAATGTTGGATAGACTGTTAAACTTACAAAATAAGGAACAGGGTTGTCTAATTCCACTTCAAGTGTGTGATCATCAACGGCCTTTACACCAAGTTCTTCAACTGGTAACTCTTTTTTGTTAACTTTCTCCGCATTTTTAACATCAAATAGTATGTAAGCAAACTTGGCACCCGTATTTGAATCTACAGCTCTTCTCCAAGAATAAACGAAGTCTTTAGCTGTTACAGGCTCACCGTTAGACCATTTCGCATCTTCACGTAATTTAAATACGTACTTTTTACCATCCTCTGATTTCTCATAGGATTTAGCGACACCTGGAACGAGTTTATCATCTTTCCCCAGACGATATAATCCTTCCATTGTATTATTCATGATGTTAGAAGATGCTGCATCTGTTGATAACGTCGTATCCATTGTTGGAATCTCAGCTGTTTCAGTTAGGTTTAACACTTGCTTATTTGAGGCTTTTTCTTTTGCGCCTGCTTTGTTATCTTCTTTTTGATAACTACAAGCTCCTAACATACTCACTGTCAACGTTGATGCAATTAATAACGGTATCTTTTTCTTCATGTTGTATTGCCTCCCCTAATTGCACTTCCTGTACCCTCACTTGTAAAAAAGTAGAATTGAAAGAATAATCTCCAAGTTTCTACAATTTTCATTATACATATAATATGACGATTGTGAATATAGTTTTTTGTTTTTTTGTTAAAATTTTTAATAAATTATTTATTTTTTTATTTTTTTGTAAAGGAATACGTTAACATTGCTACCATCATCTTGCAATTAACACTTTAATTGCGTATAATTTTCAAAAAATTATTTATATTACTTATTATAGCTTTTATAGTATAATAATTCTAGTAATATTTTGACGGAGGGGAATATTTTGAATAAAGTTTTTTTTCATACTTGTATACTATTTTTTGTAGCGATAATCGCTTCTAGTGTTGGCGCATTCCTCGTTTCATCTCAGTTTTTGTTGAATTTTGTCAACATCTCATTCTATATCTCATTGTTTTTTATTCTTATAGGTGGTTTTTTATACATATTTCAAAATGGATTTTTTAACGTAACAATTTACGCATTCCAAAGAGTATTTGGTACGAACAAAAAAATTGACTCTTTAATTGAAGAAGCAGAGGAACCTACCGATAAGAAAGAGCGTATTTATAAAACATATTCATTCAAATGGACGTATCCGATTTGTATTACTGGTATCGTACTTGGTATGTTCTCGACTCTCATTAGCTTTACTATTTTGATGTAGTTTGCAAACGCTATTCCATATGATATAATAATCAGCAAAACATTTTGTTATAAAACTTTAGTTCTTTCATATTAAAAGGGCTCAGTTAACAATAAATAATTTTATATGTATGCGATGATAAAGAAGAGTACATATTGAGGCAATTTCAGAGAGCTTGTGGCTGGTGTGAACAAGTAATTGTGCAATATGGAATGGGCTTTTGAGCACCAAACCGAACCGTAAGTAGTAGGCTTTGGCGTTATATCCAGACGTTATTATGGATCTGAGAGATTTCACAACAGTGAAATAATTAGGGTGGTACCGCGGTCCATTCGTCCCTATGTAATTTGGGATGAATGGGCTTTTTTGTATGCCTTCTCTTCCCTATCACACATTCAAATTTAGGAGGAATTACTTATGTCAGTTATCTTTTCTGGTATTCAGCCAAGTGGAACAATTACACTTGGAAACTATTTAGGAGCTATGAAGCAATTTACAGAGCTTCAAAACGAACACGACTGTTATTTCTGCATTGTAAACCAACATGCAATTACAGTACCTCAAGATCCAGTACAACTTCGTAAAAACATCCGCAGTCTTGCTGCACTATATGTTGCATGCGGCATCGATCCTGAAAAAGCTACTTTATTTGTACAGTCAGAAGTACCAGCACACGCTCAACTAGGATGGATTATGCAATCAGTTGCTTACGTTGGAGAATTGGAGCGCATGACACAATATAAAGATAAAGCTTCTGGTAGAGATTCAGTTCCGGCTGGATTACTTACGTATCCACCATTAATGGCTGCTGATATTTTACTTTACAACACTGAAATCGTGCCGGTTGGTGATGACCAAAAGCAACATATGGAATTAACACGTGATCTAGCAGAGCGTTTCAACAAACGCTTCCGTGAAGTGTTCACAGTTCCTGAAATTCGCATTCCAAAAGTAGGCGCTCGTGTTATGTCATTAACAGAACCTACGAAAAAAATGAGTAAATCTGATCCAAATCCAAAATCAATGATTAGTATGCTTGATGAGCCAAAAACAATTGAAAAGAAAATTAAAAGTGCTGTAACTGACTCTGAAGGTATCGTGAAATTCGATAAAGAAAATAAACCTGGTATCTCTAACTTATTAACAATCTATTCTTCATTCTCTGGAAAAACAGTTGAAGAAATAGAAGCAATGTACGAAGGAAAAGGATACGGCGACTTCAAAGGCGACCTAGCACAAGTAGTCGTAGAAGCAATTCGCCCAATCCAAGACAAATATAACGAACTAATCAGCTCCCCAGAACTAGACGAAATTCTAGACAAAGGTGCAGAAAAAGCAAACCGCGTTGCATTCAAACAACTACGCAAAGTAGAAAACGCAATGGGATTAAGTAGAAAACGTAGGTAACTTATAAAGCGGAGGCGACTGCTTAGCCCTGACGGCTAAGGTTCTTTCCCACAGAAGGTGCTTTTTACCTTCTCGTGGGGAAGGTTCTTAGACGCGAAGGGCTAGGAGCCGGAGCTGGATTTCTATATAAAGCGGAAGCAGCTCGTTCAGCTCTGACTGGCTAAGGTTCTTTCCCACAGAAGGTGCTTTTTACCTTCTCGTGGGGAAGGTTCTTAGACGCGAAGGGCTAGGAGCCGGAGCTGGATTTCTACATAAAGCGGAGGCAGCTCGTTCAGCTCTGACTGGCTAAGGTTCTTTCGCATAGAAGACGCTTTTTGTCTTCTTATGCGGAAGGTTCTTAGACACGAAGAGCTTGCTGCCGGAGCTGGATTACTACAAAAAGCGGAAGCGGCTCGCTTAGAATGTGAGGGGGATGGAGTTCCTGACGTAGAGGCGCTTTTTGCCTCGCAGGAAGGCGCGAAGCCACCGAACATTCTTGCCAACTCCATAAAAAAAACCGCCAATTGGCGGTTTTTTTAATTTACCTTCTGCTCGTTTTCCATTTCCCATAGCTTTTCAAAAAACGGCTGTCCTTTTACAAGGCGCTCGCATAATTGTTCGTGCTTCTCAGACCATCCAGTTTTCGCTTCATCATAAAGTTTAGCCCAAATATCTTCAAATTCCATATGTTGAACCATTCCGTATGCTGATGGATCCCACTCTGTGAACCAATAGCGAATTTCAGCTGGATTTTTCGTTGTATGTAATTGATCTAACGCCATAAATAATAGTTGTTTTAGCTGTCTTTCTTTACGAGTCAAGCCATTCATAATGAAAGGCGATGGTGATAAAATATGATGTTCTTTTTCAATTTCTTCTACCTGGAACTCATACTTTTCCGCTTGCACGTTTTCTACCATCTCATATACCATCTGCTCTTGACGAGGTATAAGCCTACTTTTTCTAATTGGCACATTATAGCCGATTGAATCAATCGCGATGATTCCTTTTCCATCTGTAACTACAAAACAATATTCTTGTTGCAAACGTTCGTGATTTTTACGAATATAAGCCTTATGATGTACGTCTTCCAATAACTTTTGCGGAAGCTCTAACAATTCGTTCTCGATGTAATGATATAATGTGGAATCTACTTTTAATAATGGCACTTGATCTAATAGCTCAATCGTATCATCTTTCCGCCATTCGTAAAAATGACAAACGTTATACCCATTCTCTTCACCTTCAAACCAATTTACCCATACATCATGTAGATATAACATTCACTACCCCTCACTTCACTACTGTTTGTATCAATCATTATGTTCATTTTTGCTTAACTTTATTCCACCTAAGGAAATATATTCTAATTATTATTTTTTCTTCTATAATATAAAAAAACAAGAGATAGCTCTCCTGTTTTTTTATGAAACATGAAATGTATTTGCTTTATTCAATATTTCTTTCGCATCTATAGATAATAAAGAAAGTGTATCTTCTCCTTCAAAAGCTACACAATCTTTTACAATATGGAATCCAAGTGCATAGCCAAGCATTTTCGGATACGGGTGCAGTCCATTTAATACAACATCGTGCTCCCTCGTACCTCTCTTTACATCTATTCGTTTTTGTATTGAATTTTTCCAATAATAAATAGCATCTTCTTTTGAAATGTAAGTAGTCCACGGTGCGCATCTTTTTTCTGTATACCTTTCATATACAGCTTGCTCAGCTAACCCTTCCATAATCATCGTATCAAGTAATGTATACTCTGTTTCTTTCGTCTCAATTTGATGCAATCTACATATATGGTGATATTCATGCGTTAATAGAGCTTTTAATTCCTCTACTGAATTACGCCCACATACGAATAAGAAAATAACGTGACGCATAGATAAACCAGCCTTCCCGTTATACTCTTCTTGTACAGTTCGATTATATGAATCTGATAATAAAATAAAGATAGGAACATCCGGACCTTTTAGCCAACTTTTTAATTTTTCATACTCCATGCTAAGTTCTTTCCAAATTTCTTTTTTCTCTAATTCTTTAATTTCCTGCTCCCCCCGCATTACCGGGCGATACATACCTCTAGAGATTAAAAATCGATACAACCTCTCTTTTGGCAATGGTATATACTTTGTAAATTTCTCACAAAGTTTTTCTGGGCGTCCATAATACAGGTGTAGCCATTTTGCCGTATCAACAACCCCCATCTTCATCCCTCCTTTTTTTATGTATATGCGAAAAAAGGAAAGAGCGTAAAAATAAATAAGGTGTTTTTTCGTAATTTTTTACGAAAAAACACCTTATTTCATCTATTATTTATACGATTTAAATACTAATACTGCGTTATGACCACCGAATCCTAATGAATTACTCAATACCGCGTTTACTTCTTGATGTCTCGCTTCATTTGGTACGTAATCTAAATCACAATCTGGATCTGGCGTTTCATAGTTAATTGTCGGAGGAATCACTCCGTCTGTAATTGTTTTAATAGAGAAGATCGCCTCAACAGCACCCGCTGCTCCTAATAAGTGACCTGTCATTGATTTCGTTGAGCTGATCGCTACTTTATATGCATGCTCGCCGAAAGTTTCTTTAATTGCCATCGTTTCATACTTTTCATTCGCATCTGTACTTGTACCATGCGCATTAATGTAATCAATATCTTCTGGCTTTAGACCTGCATCAGCTAAAGCTTGACGCATTGCACGCACTCCGCCTTCACCGCCAGGAGCAGGCATTGTAATATGGAACGCATCACCCGTTGCACCATAACCAGCAATTTCCGCATAAATATGGGCTCCACGTGCTAATGCGTGCTCTAATTCTTCAAGAATAAGAATTCCTGATCCTTCACCCATTACGAAACCGCTACGGTTTTTATCGAACGGACGGCAAGCCGTCGCTGGATCTTCATTAAATGTTAATGCTTTCGCTGAACTAAATCCAGCAAATGCCATACTTGTTAACGGTGCTTCTGCTCCGCCCGTTATCATCGCATCAGCATCACCACGCTGAATTGCTTTAAATGCATCACCAATTGAGTTTGCACCAGATGCACAAGCCGTTACAGAACAAGTGTTAATTCCTTTTGCTCCTGTAGCGATTGATACTTGACCTGCTGCCATATCTGGAATCATCATTGGTACGAAGAATGGACTCACGCGACGCGGACCTTTTTCAGTAAAAATCTTAAATTGTTCTTCGTATGTTTCCATACCGCCAATACCAGAACCAATCCATACACCAATTCGAGGTCCGTTTTCTTCTGTAATTTCAAGCTTCGCATCCGCAACTGCCATTTTCGCTGCTGCTACTGCATATTGTGTAAAGCGATCCATACGGCGCGCTTCTTTTTTATCAATATATTTCTCGACTTCAAAGTCGTTAATTTCTGCTGCTACTTTTGCTGGAAACAGTTCTGGATCAATTCTTGTAAGTCGTCCGATTCCAGATACGCCCTTTTTAATGTTTTCCCACGCTGTTTCAACATCTGTTCCGATCGGTGTAACAGCTCCTAATCCTGTAATTACGACCCTCTTTTTTTCCATACAAAATACACTCCTTTTTTTCTCTCAGTCCTTATTTACCCCAACGAAGAGCGACTGCTCCCCATGTTAATCCGCCGCCAAAACCAACTAGTATAATTAAATCACCGTCTTGAATACGTCCATTTTGCAATTCCTCTACCATCGCAATTGGAATTGAAGAGGCCGATGTATTACCGAACTTTTCAATTGTCATACTCATTTTTTCTTTCGGTAAATTTAATCTCTCTCTTGCAGATTCCATAATACGAATATTCGCTTGATGTGGTACTAAGAAGTCCACATCCTCCTTCGTAAGTCCTGCTTTTTCTAACACACGAAGGCAAGAATCACCAAGTTGACGAACGGCAAATTTAAAGACTTCTCTGCCATTCATCATAACATACTCATCTTGATAAAGATGCTTACCGCCACTTCCATCCGCTCCTAATTCGAATGAAAGTACACCTTTTCCTTCCGAAACAGCTCCCATTACGATAGCACCTGCTCCGTCCCCAAATAGTACTGCTGTATTTCGGTCGTTCCAATCTACAATTTTAGATAGTTTGTCACTACCAACTACTAATACATTTTTATAAGTTCCCGTTTGAATAAATTGCTGCGCTGTAATCATTCCGTACATAAAGCCAGCACACGCTGCACTTAAATCCATTGCAGCTGCATGTTTTGCGCCAATTGCTTCTTGGATTACACAAGCTACTGCCGGGAATGCGCGATCCGGCGTTACTGTTGCGACTAAAATAAGATCGATATCCTCTCCGCTAATCCCTGCATCTTCAAGTGCTTTTTTAGAAGCCTCTACCGCCATATATGAAGTATCTATTGTATCATCGGCAATGCGTCTTTCTGCAATTCCCGTTCTCGTACGAATCCATTCATCAGATGTATCTACGATTTTCTCTAAATCGTGATTTGTGACTACTTTTTCTGGCACATATCTTCCGATCCCTAAAATGCCCACGTTCACATCGCAGCCCTCCGTTTTATATCAATTATTATGACTTGGTACTAATTTTAAAACATAAATGTACTTTTGTCTAGAATATATTTCAGCTAAAAAATAAAGACAGCGTATTACCAACTTTATTTTTCATTAAAAGAAACAGAAAAATCCCTGCTATTTTGAAATACAAATTATTCCATCACCATATCCTTACTTCACTCAAAACAAAAAAGCCCTTACCGCTTCTACTCACAGCTTGGGCCTCCTCCCCTTCAAAAGACGGGTTAATTCTTTATCAGCTTCCCTTCAAAACTAAGACCTTCTTCTCATCACCGCTCTGGCCTTACCTCGCTCGAAACAAAAAAGGCCCTTACCGCTTCTACATACGGCTCGAGCCTCTCTCCTTCTCAAAAAAGAAGGTTTCTTTATTCTTTATCAGCTTTCCCAAGCTCATATGCTTCGCCCATTACTTTCATCAATAGCTCTAGCACCGGCTGTGCTTTCTCCATATCAAGTGCAATTCCATTATCATCTAAAATTGCCTTAGCTTCTGGTAAATGCTTCATTGCGATTTGTAAAAATTGCATGCTTTTTTCGTTCATATATGCTCTTCCTCTCCAATAAAACTTTCAATTTATAGTCCATACAATAGTGTAACACGTACACTACCCTTCGTATAACTCTTTATACTTTTTCATATGTGCCAATTGTTTATTTAAACCAAATTCTAACGGCGTATTTCTTTTAAGAGAAACAACCTCTACCGCTTCATTTCTTATATCCTCATCTTTTTTGTTTACCTTACCATCTGCATGTAAAAGGCTCATACCTTTTTCCCATAATGCTTCTTTTCCACTAAGTAAATTATATATACCGAGGTGCTTTACATTCATTCCATTTTCCCATAAGTATTCACATACATCTTCAACGTAAAGTAAATCACTTCCTTTTTCTCCACTTATACAACGGCACTCTTTTTCATCAAGTTCTGATAAAATGAGCTGATGATACATCATAAACGACGGTTGCCATGGCCCATATAATGTAGGAACTCGATATGCACTATACTGCAATTCTCCTTTTTTCAACCCTTCTTCCACTTTCGAAAACAGACGTTTGTTTTCAGATTCTTCAGTGCTTCCTATTTCAATAGAAGAAATTAGATTTAACTTTACTTTATTTTTTTCACACATTCTTACGATTCGTTTTAAATATTGTAATATGACTCTTTCATTCCGAAAGCCACTTTGCTGATTTGGCTCATACAAACAAAAATAAACTGTATCGAAACTCTCTTCCTCTACCGATCGCCATCCGTCTTCATCCCTTATAGAATAGTACGTAAATAATGCATTTCGCCCAATCAACAATAATTTCTCTTCATTAATTTTTGTCATACTATCAAATTCATCAAAATCAAGACCATATACTTCTACTTCTTCTGCAATCATTTTATTCACAAGGTGATAACCTACAAACGTAAGTGCACCTATAATCAGCACGCGTTTCATACCACCAACCCTTTCCTTTTGAAACAAATAGCTCCTCATTTATGTATATGGGAGCTTCACAATTCTTCTTCATATTTTTTAAAGAAATCAGTCGTTTGTCTAACCATTTTATATTTCACATCTTGGAGATGGAATAAGACAGAAGTATCACATTGATTGAATTGCCTCATTTTCTCGTATTTGCGTAACAATTGTTTTCTTCCTCTTTTTTCTTGTGTTGATACGAAAATTTTAACCGGTACACACGACGGAAGAAGCGCAAATGATTTCTTATTTATTTTTGATTCTAATTCTTCTTCTTTGGAATCATACGCCAAACTTAATTCTTTCACTAATCTTTTGTAAAAAAACTTATGCTCTTTCTCAAACTCCACATATTCTGGTAAATCTAAACACGGATTTAACATAACGACAGAACGTATACATTCAGGGTATTTATTCATCATCTCAAGTGCTACAAGCGCTCCCATACCATCTGCCATAATGTGCATTTTCGCATTTAATGTCTCTTTTCTTAGTACGACATCATACAAACGTTTCGCTAAACGTACAGCTCGATCGTTTCCCCAATGTCTTCCGTATAAGTTAGATGAAAAGACTGTATAGCCTTTTTCAACAAGACCCTGTAAAAAATAAGCTCTCCCTGCATGCTGTGTCCATAAACTTGTACCATTCTCAATAAAGTAGTTGTAATCACCAAGAAGCATTACAGAAAATCCATTTGGCTTCTCCGGTAAATAAATTACACATGGTTCTTTTTCTAAGTAAAAAAAACGTTCCGTAATACTCATTTTTCCCCCGCCTTATTTTCTAAACGTATAAAAGTACTCTTTTATAATGTATGAACAGAATGCAAATTTGCGTTGAAAAATCTACAAATATTTTTCTATATTCTTTTTTCAATTGTGTTACAATAAGGACAGATTGAACGAATAGAGGTGTAAAATATGCGTTTCATTTGGGCATTAATTTGGTCGTTCGCGCTTGTACATATGATGAGCTACGTAATCGGCTCTATGACTGGCGGTACATACGACTTTAACCAAGCGTCTATTTTCTCAGTTGTTCTTGCGGTTTTAGTATTAGCGATTTCAGCTGCGATTCCAAACGAGCCAGTAGAACAACACTAAAAAAAGAGTCCGGATTTTATCCGAACTCTTTTTTTATTTCACATGAACGACTAATTCGTTATTTTCTACATCAACTACTACATGACTATTGTCAGTAATCGTTCCTGCAATTAATTCTCTCGCTAATTTCGTCTCAACTTGACGCTGTACATATCGTTTTAACGGACGAGCTCCGTACATTGGATCAAATCCAGCTTCTACAACGAATTCTTTCGCTGCATCTGTTAATTCTACTGTAATGTGACGGTCAGCTAAACGGCCTTGTAGTTCTTTCACAATCTTATCAACAATGCCTTTAATTTCATTCGTTGTAAGAGGTTTGAATAAAATAATTTCATCGACACGATTTAAAAATTCTGGTCGGAAATGTCCCCTTAATTGTCCCATTACAAGTTCTCTTGACTCTTCTTTAATAGATCCATCTTCTTCTAGCCCTTCTAATAAGTGAGCAGATCCAATATTTGAAGTCATAATAATAACCGTATTTTTAAAGTCTACTGTACGACCTTGTGAATCTGTAATGCGTCCGTCATCTAACATTTGTAATAAAATATTAAATACTTCTGGATGTGCTTTTTCGATTTCGTCTAACAAAATAACAGAATATGGTTTACGTCTTACTGCTTCTGTTAATTGTCCGCCTTCCTCATATCCAACATATCCAGGAGGCGCACCAATTAAGCGTGACACCGCGTGTTTCTCCATGTACTCAGACATATCGATACGAATCATTTGCTCTTCACTGTCAAATAACGTTTGTGCTAATGTTTTTGCAAGTTCAGTTTTACCAACACCTGTAGGACCTAAGAAAATAAATGAACCAATTGGACGATTCGGATCTTTAATACCAGCGCGCGCACGAAGAACTGCGTCTGATACAAGGCTTACCGCTTCTTCTTGACCGATAACACGCTCTGATAAAATTTGTTCTAGACGCAATAATTTCTCACGTTCACCTTCAACGAGTTTTGCGACAGGAATACCAGTCCAGCGTGAAACAATATCTGCAATTTCTTCTTCACTTACTTCCTCACGTAATAAGCGATTCTCTTGTTTATTATGTGCACCCATTTCTTCCGCTTCTTTTAACTCTTTTTCGATAGCTGGAATTTTCCCATGACGAAGCTCAGCTGCTTTATTTAAATCGTAATTTCCTTCTGCTTCTTCTAACTCACGGCGCAAGCGTTCTAAATGTTCACGTAAGTCACGAACTTTGTGAATATCTTCTTTTTCTTTCTCCCATTTCGCTCTCATACCACTTGCAACTTCTTTTAAATCCGATAATTCACGTTGCAGTACTTTTAGACGTTCTTGACTACCTAAGTCCTTTTCTTTCCCAAGAGCAGCTTCTTCAATTTCTAATTGCATAATACGACGCGTTACTTCATCTAATTCTGTTGGCATGGAATCAATTTCTGTTCGAATTGTTGCGCAAGCTTCATCGACAAGGTCAATTGCTTTATCTGGTAAAAAACGATCAGAAATATATCGATCTGATAAAACGGATGCTGCTACAATTGCACGGTCATGAATATTTACACCGTGATAAATTTCAAAACGCTCTTTTAAACCACGTAAAATTGAAATTGTATCTTCAACAGTTGGCTCTTCTGCTAATACTTGTTGGAAACGTCTTTCTAACGCTGGATCTTTCTCGATATATTTACGATATTCATCTAACGTTGTCGCCCCGATACAATGTAGTTCACCACGAGCTAGCATCGGTTTTAACATATTCCCTGCATCCATCGCTCCTTCTGTTTTACCAGCGCCGACGATTGTATGAAGTTCATCAATGAATAATAAAATACGCCCTTCACTCTTTTTAATTTCATTTAATACAGCTTGCAGACGCTCTTCAAACTCACCGCGGAATTTTGCTCCGGCCACAAGTGCACTCATATCTAAAGCGAAGATTGTTCTATCTTTTAATCCTTCTGGGACATCTTTTTTCACAATACGCTGTGCTAATCCTTCAACGATTGCTGTTTTACCAACACCTGGTTCTCCGATTAAAACCGGGTTATTTTTCGTTTTACGTGAAAGAATGCGGATTACGCGGCGAATTTCACTATCTCGGCCAATAACAGGATCAATTTTCCCTGCTCTCACTTCAGCCACTAAATCACGGCCATATTTTTCTAACGCTTCATAAGTTGCTTCTGGATTTTGACTAGTCACTCTTTGATTCCCCCGAACTGTCATTAAAGACTGTAATAAGTTATCTTTCGTAATATGAAATCTCGTAAATAATTGATTTATATCGCCTTTTTCTTCAGAAAAAGCAAGCAATACATGTTCGATTGAAATGTAGTCATCCTGCAATTTCTCTGCTTCTTTCCCTGCTCTTACAAGCAGTTGTTGCAAAGCACCTGTTACATATAATTTTCCCGCCTCTGCCCCGCTTCCAGTTACAGAAGGCTTTTTCTTAATTAAACTTTCTACACCTTGCTTTAACGCTTCTATATCGACATTCATTTTTTGAAAAATACGTACTGCTAATCCGTCTTGCTGCTCTAATAACGTAAGCAATAGATGAACAGTATCTACTTCTTGATGATGGTGAGATACCGCTAAAGACTGAGCACTCATAATCGCTTTCTGTGTTTTCGTTGTCATTTGATTTAAGTCCATCTTTACCGTCCTCCAAATGTTTGACTTTCTTTGACCTTTGATTTGATTATACGCCAACTGACTTTTTTATACAATAATTTTGCTTATGTATTTCAAACTTATTATTGGAAAATGCAAAAGTAACATTCATTTTCCTAATCAAAAAGCCGCAATAACGATTGCGGCTTCTGTTACGGTTTTCTTTTATATGTCCACTGACGGTTATGATTCGTGTTATCTGGAAACTTTTCACCGGCAGTTAATTGTACCATTTGCGGATTTTTCACCATACTTCCCGTTTCACCAATTTCTACGTAAATGCCATCATTTGGCGCTTTTTGCCCCGAACGAAACCTGCGATTTTGTCCCATTTCCATTCTCCTTCCATGACGTCTTGCCTCATTAGTATATCCATTTTAAAAGAAAGCTTTTCTGTCATGTTTAGGAAACAAGTACTACGGTTTACCCATGTACATATATATAATTACACAAGCTTAAGCAGGAATTATTGGCATATTTGTTGAAAAAAAAGAAACCAACCTACTTTAGGCCAGTTTCAAAGGAGAGTCAAACATATACGAGAAGATTACATGTTCATTATAAGTCGCATTGTTCAAACAATGTAACCCTTTTCACAAATTGTACATAACGAAAGAAACATTGTTTGAACTTTCTAAAAAGATGTTGACTTTTCCTAATTTCCAACGAGAAATAGTAGACACCACAGCGCTTCGCGACGTAAGATGGATATATAGTGAAACTTTCATCTACAGTAGTTTCACCCAGTCTAACCTCTTATTTCTGCATATTAAAAACGGAAATACAGATAGAAACAAAAAAATTATTATAAGAGGTGAAATTATGAACAAACAACATTTAATCGCATTAGACTTAGACGGAACATTATTAACAGACAACAAAATAATTTCTCCAAGAACTAAAAACACAATTGCAAAAGCAAAAGAACAAGGACATATTGTCGTTATTTCAACAGGGCGTCCATTCCGCGCTAGTTACGACTATTATAAAGAACTTAGCCTTAACACACCAATCGTAAATTTTAATGGCGCTTACGTGCATCACCCACTTGATTCAAGTTGGGGAACACATCACTCTCCTCTTGAACTTTCAACAGCGCAAGAAATCGTCCGAGCTTGCTTTGATTTCGGCGTGAAAAATGTCTATGCTGAAGTCATGGATGATGTGTATGTCCGTGAAATTGATGAAGATAAAAAACATATTTTTGAATTCGGTTCTCCAAAGATTTTCACAGGAGATTTATTAAATATTTTAAACGACCACCCAACTTGCTTATTAATCGATGCACATGACGAGCATTCTGCTGCAATTCGTCAGCATTTAACAGATATGCATGCTGAAGTCATCGACCATAGAAAATGGGGTGCCCCTTGGCCCATTATTGAAATTGTAAAAAGCGGATTAAATAAAGCTGTCGGATTACAAAAAATTTCAGGCCATTACAATATTCCTAAAGAGCGAATTATCGCTTTTGGTGATGAAGATAACGACTTTGAAATGATCGAATTTGCTGGTCATGGAATCGCAATGGGTAATGCAATTCCTGAATTAAAATCACTCGCAAATCATACGACATTAACGAATGAAGAAGATGGGATCGCTCTATATTTAGAAGAGGTTCTTGGGTTGTAATCTAAAAATTCCCTGCTTATAGTTTCTCGCCAAACGCTCATACTATTATTAGACGCACAGAAGCGCGTCAATTGTTTTCAGCTAAATAAGGGGGGTTTTTCGAATGGGTAAAAAGAACAAATCAAAACGTTTTATCCAGCAAGGAGCCGATTCTATTATGAAGCATGATGCAAGATTCCCGTACAGAGGTACATTAGCTGAGGCAGAAAAAGCAAGAAGTAACTCTTCATTTGGAGGGGTTTAAATGGGGAACTTACTATTCCAACAAGCTAGAGACGCTGTTGCAAGTGCCGTTTCTTGTTCAAGTGGCGCTGAACAACAGGAACTCGTTTATAGAGCAAAAAACTCTTTGCACTCTGCTTATGCAAACTCTTCAACCGCTGAAAAAGTTCAGCTACGTGAAATGCAGGAGCAATTGCAAAACATTACGAATTCGCATTAAAAAAGAGGACCAGCTTTGGTCCTCTTTAATCTTTTCTAAACAACCCAAACACCCCGACCGTTTGCAGTATATTTGTAAATGCACCTGGGTCCACCTGTTTAATAACCCTCTCTAATTCGTACAACTCGTAACGAGTAATAACAATCATTAACATTTCTTTATTTTCATTTGTATAAGCACCTGTTGCCGGTATAGTTGTAATCCCTCTCACTAAACGAGAGTGAATCGCTTTTCTCACATCTCCCCCGTTCTTTGTAACAATTAATGCCGTAATTTTCACGTGACGGGTATGAATTGCATCAATAATTCTCGTTGATACATACAAAGTGACTAAAGTATATAATGCCTTTTCCCATCCATATACGTAGCCAGCAGCGATAATGATAAGTGCATTAAAGAAGAAAAAATACGTACCGACAGGCTTATCTTTTATTTTAGATAAAATCATGGCGATAATATCTAGGCCCCCTGTAGAAGCACCCCACTTTAAAGCAATCCCTACCCCAAACGCTGAAATAATACCACCAAAAATCGCATTCAATATGATATCGTTCGAAACCGCTCTAACTGGGATAATTTCTAAAAACAAAGTCATAAATACAACGCAAAGAAAACTAAAAAATGTAAAAGCCTTCCCAACCTTTTTCCACGCTAAAATAACGACAGGAATATTAAATAAACTAAACAATACACCCGTAGATATGTGAATAGATAAAAAGTCACCTAATATTTGTGATAATAATTGAGATAGTCCAGCAAAGCCACTCGCATATACTTTCGCTGGCGTTAAAAATAAATTCATCCCAATCGCATTTAATAAACCTGCAACAATTACAACGACTAACTTCTTAATAAGTTCGGTATAATTCAGCTTCAAATCCATTTTCTAATCCACCTTTATTATTCATGAATGCACCGCTATACATAGTCTTTACGAAAAAGGAAATGATAAACGTACAACGTTTAGAAATGGAGTTGATACATATGCCACATACGAGCGATAACGACAAAAAAGCACGCGATAATAATGCAAAGCGCACTCAAAAAAATGAACAAGAGCAAAAAAATATTCAACAAGGAAAACGTGCATATTCTAAGAAAACCGATCACCTTTGATTACATCGTACATCAACATTAATGTTGATGTACTTTTTTTACATTTTACAGGAAAAAAACATTAAAAATTCACTTCATGTTCACTTCTATATTCTACAATAGCGATAACATATTCGGATGAGGTGTTAGCATGAAAGGAAAAAGTATATTCATTATCACTGCACTAATAAGTATAATAATGCTATCTGCTTGCGGACAAAAAAATGACTCGGCCACAATCGCCACAACAACCAACTCAACCATTACGAAGAGCGATTTCGAAAAGCAATTAAAAGATCGCTATGGAAAAGACATGCTATATGAAATGGTAGCACAAGATGTTATCACTAAAAAATATAAAGTATCTGATGATGCGGTAGATAAAGAAGTAGAAAAAGCAAAAAATCAATATGGAGACCAATTCAAAGCAGCACTAGAAAATAATCGTTTAAAAGATGAAAAAGATTTCCAAGATCAAATTAGATTCAAACTCGCATTGAATGAAGCGATTAAACAAAGCGTTACAGAAAAAGATATAAAAGACCACTATAAACCAGAAATTAAAGCTAGTCACATTTTAGTAAGTGACGAAAACGAAGCAAAAGAAATAAAGAAAAAATTAGATACCGGCGCTTCATTTGAAGAGTTAGCAAAACAAGAATCTCAAGATTCATTATCAAAAGATAATGGCGGAGACCTCGGATACTTCAGAGCAGGAAAAATGACACCTGAATTCGAAAAAGCTGCCTATAAGTTAAAACCCGGCCAAATTAGCAATCCCGTTAAATCACCAAACGGCTATCACATTATTAAACTAACTGATAAAAAAGATTTAGAGCCTTACGATGAAGTGAAAGGCTCTATACGTAAAGACTTAGAGGAAGAGCGTATTACCGACCCTTCCTTCGGTCAAAAATTATTACAAGATGAGTTAAAAAAGGCGGATATTAAAATAAACGACAGTGACTTAAAAGATACATTTTCTCATCTTTTTGGGAAAGAGAACTAAAAAACAAGAGTGCAAACTTTTTAAACAGTATACATGATGATAGATGAGATTATATAAGCATTGTTTAAAATATATCGATTTGCCGACCAAAATCGACAACATAAAGAAGTAGGCTGCTTGAGCAGCCTACTTCTTTTATTCTTTCATTAATACTTTCAGCTTTTTCTTCAGACTTTTATAATGCCAATTGATGTGATCTAGTTCTATCTCTACTTCAATTAATATATCTATTAAGTCATCTTTATTTTGCTGAAAGTTCACCATACTCTCAAGCAACTTTTCAAACCTTTGACTACTCTCATATATATCACTTAAATCAACTGCCGCTATTTCACGTTCTTTTTCGGGGGATAATACGGAAAGGCTCTTTATTAATTGTTCCAGTACATTATCTTGCACTTTCATACCTCCCTTAATTCGATGCTTATACCTCTTTCTTTAACATTTCAAAATTAACCACGGATACCACAATACCTCTTCTGCCTCAATTTCCCCACCATCAATTAAATGGATAATCTGCTTTGCATCTTCATACTTATCAACAAGTGATAATTCATTTAATTTCTTCCCAAAACCCTCTTGTAAATTGTTATGAAGAAAAGAATAAAAATCATTGTTACTAAAGCCACATATATCAAATCCTAATATTTCATCGTTTTCAACATCAACAGGTAATGCACTTTCGAGAAAATCATATATAGAAACTTTAAAGTCATTTTCTTCTCGCTCATTTATTAAAAAATCCGTCCGATACTCTTCTGAAAGATGCAAACTAATAATCTCTAAATTTTCTATCCCTTTTAAATAATTTCGCTTAAAGAATCTCGCATCTTCTAAATTTTTAAAAGCATTCGGCCACGAGAACTTTTCTTCTTCCATTAGTGTATCTAAAAAAGATTGTCCACTTTCATGTTCCTCTTTACTAATCTTCAACCTTCCATTTATCATCTGAGCAATAGGATCATTTTTATTTGAATTACACCAAGGGAAAAACCAATAATCCGGAAATGTAGGCCGAATCCCATTACATATCGTTAAAATCGTTTGTGATAGTCCCTCAATAATACAATCTTCATAGATAAGTTCCCTATCATAGGAAATTATGAGGTATCCAGCGTTATAATATTTCATTTACACACCTCTTTTCTTTTCCATTAAAAATAAATTCAAATTCTCTTTCATATAGATATAACTATCTATCCTTTCTATATTCTTTAAAATATTCCTCTTCCAACGATTCTCTTACTCCCCCTCTCAATTTTTGCTAAACGCAAAAAGAACTATCTCTTCCCTAATAATTTTAGAGAAAAGATAGTTCTTTTTAGTCCACTTTATTTCTTAAAGTAAGTCCAACCTTCTTCTTGGTAAACCTTCTCTTCTTTCATCAACTTACCAAGTGCACGCTTAAATGCAGCCTTACTCATATTGAAACGTTCTTTAATGTCTTCTGGGTGGCTCTTATCCCAAAACGGCATTGCTCCGCCTCGTTCTTCCATATATGCATAAACTACTGCAGCATCATCTTCCATTCCTTCTTCTTTACGAGGAAGAAGTGAAATGTTAATTGTACCGTCATCTTTTACGTCAATAATGCGACCTGTTACACGTTCGCCGATGCGGACTTGTTCTTTTCTTTCTGTATGGTGTAAGAAAGCACGGAAATGCTCGTCAGTTAGTATGAACGAACCAACTTGAAGTGAGCGATACACACGTCCATTTACGTTTTTATTACGCATAGATGGCGTTGCATCTACGATAATTTCTTGCATATCTGAATCTCTTGCCGGAAGAGCAATTAAACGATCACGATTCGTTAATTTTAACGTACAATATAACTCGTCGCCTTCTTGAGGCCATACTGGCATATAAATCGGAAACTCATCAAGTGGAATTAGTATATCTTTTGATACACCAATATCAACAAACACACCTAAACTAGGAATAACTTCTACGACCTTTACCCAATTCCAATCATGTGTTGTAATAATTGGCTCCTTCATTGTTGCTGAAATACGATTTTGGTGATCAAGGTATAAGAATACATCAATTGTATCGCCTTCTGCTATTTCTCCAGCTAATTCGTTTTTATGTAGGAAGATTTCTTCCTCTTCGTTTCCAACCATATATCCGATTTCCGTTTCGCGTAAAACAGTTACCTGTTCAATCGATCCTAATTGCAAATACATATTTTTTAATTCCCTTCTATATATATAAAGTTATCTTTTTTATCATTCCAAACAAAAGTTAATTATAACACGATTTTTCCTTTATTTGTCCAACTGTCCAAAATTCACTATAATTAAATAAAGACTTTATCTATAGGACTATATTACCCTACGGATGATCCGTCAAAACACTTAATTTGCAACACTCTATCTAATCGATGTATTTTCCGCTATACTTTAATATGTATATTACATAGCCTATTTAGGTACATGAAAAGATAGAAATTTATTTGGAGGTGCTAACTATGGCAAAAGAGAGTTCTTTTGACATCGTTTCGAAAGTAGAATTACCTGAAGTAACAAACGCAATTAACATCGCATTAAAGGAAATCCAAAACCGATATGACTTTAAAGGTAGTAAAAGTGATATTAAATTAGAAAAAGAAGTACTTGTTTTAACTTCTGATGACGAGTTCAAATTAGACCAAGTAAAAGACGTTCTAATTGCTAAACTTGTAAAACGTAACGTTCCAATCAAAAACTTGGACTACGGAAAAGTTGAAGCTGCATCTGGTAACACTGTTCGCCAACGTGCAACTCTGCAACAAGGTATCGATAAAGATAACGCGAAAAAAATCAACAACATCATTAAAGAAATGAAATTAAAAGTGAAAACACAAGTGCAAGATGACCAAGTACGCGTAACAGCGAAAAGCCGTGATGACTTACAAGCAGTAATCGCAGCCGTTCGCAGCGTTGACTTACCAATCGACGTACAGTTCATTAACTACCGCTAGAAAGAAACCTCCTCTATTCAGAGGAGGTTTTATACTTATTACGAGCAACAAAATATTGCTTTATCCAATGATTTTTCTGGAATGTACACTTTATCATTTTCAATTTTGTATTTAATATTATTTCTCTTAAGAACCGCTGTATCGGCAGAATGAACACTATCGCCCCACTGAACAAATTCCCCATCGTCACCGTTGTCCCAAAAATACAGACTTACGAATACGATAAGAAGGCTCAAACATAAAGCGAACAACTTCTTTCTCCTCAAACATTTCACCTCATCTTGAACTGTAAACGGACTACCAAAAAGAAGCGTTATTCATTTCCGTTTCCTTTTAACCGCAATTAAAAAAGCAATAAATAATACGTTCACACCAACTATTAAGGAGATAAATAACCAATTCACACCTGTTTCTTCACTAACTTTATACACATTCGATTCTTCACGCTTTAAAACGAGATAAAAATTCCCGTTTTCTTCTCTTATAATTTCGTCTTCTAACAAGCCTCTTAACTCTTGTTTTTCACCAATTGCACTTGCAGGTAAGGAAACTTTTTGTGTTTCTTTCGTATTATTAATCGCTACTAGTGTTACTTCGCCTTTATACTTTCGTTTTAATATACTCATTCCATCTTTATCATACAGAGGTTCAAACGTACCGCGTCGTAAAGATGGTCTCGTTTGTCTAAGTTCACCTAGCTTCGTTATGTGCTGCATAAACTTTTCATCCGATTTGAAATCCATTAATCGTCTATTATCTGGAACATCCCCTCCATCTAATGCGATTTCAGTTCCGTAATAAAAATTCGGTATCCCCGGGGATGTATATAAGTAAGTGAGCGCTAGTTTTAAACGAGACGGCGGGTAATACATATTTTCTTTTGCAATACGTGCAAATCGCTTTGTTTCTTGATTATCTAAAAACGTAGCGAATTCCCCTTCTTTTCCGCTCACATCATATAAAGGTTTCACAGACATATCTGGTTTTGAAAATGAATCTACTATTTTTTTATAGTACTCATTATCTTCCCTTGTCATAATGCGAAAATCTTTCTTTACCTTCTGCAAATCCTTTTGCACTTCATCCCAAAAAGCACGTGGCTTTTTTTCACTATGTATCACATAACTTCCGTCTAAATCAACTTCTTTTATCCACCATTTCATCGAGTCTATTAATTGTTGTTCATTTTCTTCATACGGAAATTGAAAGACAACTTTCATTCCTTTTTGGTGAGCCACTTTTACAAGTTCTTTCACATCATTTTCTGTTCCGAAATGTTCATTTACTTTTTGAAAGTTTCGAACGCCTAATCCATCATACTTTTCACTTTCAAAAAGCGGCGAAAGCATAATAGTAGTAAATCCCATTTCTTTTATGTAGTCCAATCTTTTTATAATCCCTCGTATATCTCCGCCCTGATAGCCTTCTAAATTACCAACGTCTAACTGTTTGTCATTTTTCGGTTCCCCGTTATTGAAGCGATCAATCATAATGGAATATATAACTTCATCTCGCCATTCCCTTTTTTCTTCCGCAAAAGTATGTACTGGTACAAACAAAATAACAGCTAAACAAAAACAAATGAATAGTTCCTTAGTCCATATTTTTTTCACACGCATCCTCCAAACTTCTAATTGTAAGAATATTATACCAATTATTAGAACAAATCGCATACGTTGATTTTATCCCTCCAAAATACTTAATGTAAGGTTTTCTAACATCACATAAAAAGTTTTCTGAATTTTTAGTTGATTTTTCTTTTTATTTCGAATATGATATGAAACATAACAAGACGATGTTATTTTTTCTAACATCATAGGAGGAGAGAGAATGAATACGGGAGATACAGTTTTTATGTTTGTAACGACAGTAATGGTCATGTTGATGACACCAGGATTGGCACTTTTTTACGGGGGCATGGTTCGCAGTAAAAACGTACTCAGCACGACAATGCACAGTTATAGCGCAATGGCTATCGTTTCAATTCAATGGATTGTTATCGGTTATTCTTTATCATTCGGACCAGATTGGCACGGACTTATTGGCAATCTCGATTGGTTCGGTCTAAACGGAGTTACCTACGCACCAAATCCAGACTACTCATCTACTATTCCTCACAATTTATTTATGATGTTCCAACTCATGTTCGCCATTTTAACTCCCGCTTTAATTTCAGGTGCATTCGCCGAAAGAATGCGATTTTCTGCCTTTCTTATTTTTATCCTTCTTTGGACAACAATCGTTTACAATCCTGTCGCTCATTGGGTGTGGGGCGTTGGCGGGTGGCTAAGAGAACTTGGTGCGTTAGACTTCGCTGGCGGTAATGTCGTTCATATCACATCTGGAGTTGCTGGTCTTGTATTAGCTATTTTCCTTGGAAAACGAAAAAACATAAGCGGCACCTCTCCTCATCATTTACCATTTACAATGTTAGGCGCAGGCTTACTCTGGTTCGGCTGGTTCGGTTTCAACGTCGGTAGTGCATTATCTTTAAATGACGTAGCTTTAACTGCATTTATTAATACAAATATAGCCGCTGCTGCTTCAGCTCTAACTTGGATGCTTTCTGAATGGTTCTTCCAATCAAAGCCGACTGCGATGGGAGCTGCTTGCGGAGTTGTTTCTGGTTTAGTCGCAATTACGCCAGCTTGCGGATTCGTTACACCTTTCTCCGCTCTTCTTATCGGAGCAATTGGCGGTATATTATGTTTCGGTGCTGTCTTCTTCTTAAAAAACAAATTCGGGTACGACGATACACTTGATGCATTTGGATGCCACGGCATCGGAGGAACTTGGGGTGGTATTGCAACTGGACTTTTCGCAACAACTTCTATAAATAGCGATGGCGCTAACGGATTATTTTACGGAAACGCAGCTCTCCTTTTCAAACAACTTGTAGCAATCGGAGCAACATATGCATTCACAATCATAATGACGTACGCCATTATTAAAGCGATCAACTTCTTCCTCCCTGTTCGCGTCGATGAGCACGAAGAACAAATGGGGCTTGATATTTCGATGCATGGGGAGAAAGCTTACGAGTATACTGAGCGAGTAAATTAAAAAAAGAGATGCAATCTATCGATAGTAGATTGCATCTCTTTTTATCGCACTGATTAGCATACCCCGCCCTGTATTCCCATAAATATATCGATCATTTCTTTCAATATATCGATTTACCGATGAATTCAGATATATCTAAAATGAAAAATACCCCTGCATGATTTCACACAAAAAAGACGACCGTTTAACAGTCGTCTTTTCCTATTTACTTCGGAGCATTCCCCACATATTGCGTAATATCAACATTTAAAGACTGCGCTAAACGCATTCCATACTCTTGATCTGCACGGAAGAAGTTACAAACAGCTAGTAATTTCGTGCGCTCATTTACGTCTTTTAAGTCATTGGTTAAGTTTGCAATTAAGTTGTCTTGCTCTTCTTTAGAGAATGAACGGTAACGCTCACCCGCTTGCTTGAAGTCATTTGGTTTGTCAATTTTTTCACGAGATACGTAGCCTTCTACTTTCATAGTTGAATCGCGGTAATTTGGGTCTTCAACTGGATTTTCAGCATGACGGCTCGGTTCGTAGTTGATTGTAGATGGGTTTTGATTCATTTGCATCGCACCATCACGTTGTTGGTTATGAACAGCTGCATATGGGCAGTTTACAGGAATTTGTAAGTAATTTGCACCAAGACGATAACGCTGTGTATCTGGGTAAGAGAATAAACGACCTTGTAATAATTTATCTTCAGATGGTTCAATACCATTTACAGTTGCACTTGGAGAGAACGCCACTTGTTCTACTTCCGCAAAGAAGTTTTTTGGGTTACGATTTAACGTCATCGTCCCTACTTCCATTAACGGGAAACGATCTTCTGGCCATACTTTCGTTGGGTCTAGTGGATCAAAGTCTAAAGAATCCGTTTCATCTAATTGCATCACTTGTACGTGTAAATCCCATTTCGGGTGATTTCCTTTTTCAATTGCATCGAATAAATCACGAGTTGCATGGTTGAAGTCTTTCCCTTGCACTTCTTGCACTTCTTTTGCACTTAAGTTACGTACACTTTGTTGTGGTTTCCAGTGATATTTAATGTAGACAATTTTACCTTCTGCATTAATCCATTTAAATGAATGGACACCGAAACCTTCCATTTCGCGATAGCTTGCTGGTGTACCGTAATCAGAGAACACCCATGTCATCATATGTGTAGATTCTGGACTTAATGTCATAAAATCCCAATAACGGTCTGGGGTTTGAATATTTGTATCAGGTGCTGGTTTTAAAGAATGCACCATATCAGGGAATTTAATTGCATCACGAATGAAGAAGACCGGTAAATGGTTACCTACAATATCGTAATTTCCTTCTTCTGTATAAAATTTAACAGCGAACCCGCGTGGGTCACGAGCTGTTTCTGGAGAACCTTGACCATGAATAACCGTTGAGAAACGAACAAATACAGGCGTTTCAGTTCCTTCATTTTGTAAAAATGCTGCCTTTGTATATTGCTTCATGCTGTTTTTCGTTACGAATACACCGTGAGCACCTGCACCACGTGCATGTACAACGCGTTCTGGAATACGTTCACGATCAAAGTGAGCCAGTTTTTCTACTAAATGATAGTCTTCTAATAATACCGGTCCACGGCGACCAGCTGTACGAGAATTTTGGTTATCTCCAACCGGAGCACCTTGGTTTGTTGTTAAGCGATTATTTGGATTCGTCATGGGGGATCCTCCTCTTTCTCTCTTAATAATTATTATTTATTTAAAATTATTATAAACTAATTATTATTCAAAACTAAATCCTTGTCAACTATTTCCTTCATTTTTTTGGAAACAATTTCAGCTAAGCAATCAATAAATACAGATTGTGAATTAGGCATATTCGGTCTAAAATATGCGGCATTTAATTCATCAGTTACAACTTTACATTCATAGTCGTTGTCATATAAAACTTCTAAATGCTCTGCCACAAAGCCAACTGGACAATATACGAAAGACTCATAACCATACTCTTCATATAAATCTCTCGTTAAATCTTGCACATCTGGCCCAATCCATGGATCTGGTGTATTTCCAGCGCTTTGCCAACCCGTTGTATAATGCTTTATACCGGCTTCTGCCGCAATTAAATCCGCTGTCTGCTGTAATTGCTCTACGTAAGGGTCTCCATCAGCAATAATTTTCTCCGGTAAACTATGTGCAGAGAAAATAACAATTGCCTTCTCTTTATCTACAATGTTAGCAAACGTTTCTTCAATTTGATTTGCCCAATAAGAAATAAACTTCGGTTCATCGTACCATTGCTCAATCGGTTCAATAACAGGCCCACCTATTTCTTTTGATAGGCGAATTGCACGGTCATTATACGCTTGAATGCTAAATGTAGAATAGTGCGGTGCTAATACGATACTAATTGCCTGCTCAATTCCATCTTTCTTCATCTCTTCTACTGCATCTTCAATAAACGGAGTAATATGTTTTAAACCTAAGTAACAAACAAATTCATACTCTGTATATATTTTATTCAATGAATCTGTTAATTTATGTGCCTGCTCTTTCGTTATTTTTGCAAGTGGTGAAATTCCGCCAATCGCTTTATAGCGCCCGATTAAATCTTGAAGCGCTTCTTCAGACGGCTTACGCCCATGACAGATATGTGTATAATACGCTTCTACATCATCTAATGACTCTGGCGTTCCATACGCCATTACAAGCAAACCTATTTTCTTCTTCGTCATCTATATAACACCTCAATTTTGTCCCGCGTTAACGGGCAGTAAGACTCCCACCTCAAAATTCGGCGAGTGCAAAAAATTTAGCTGGGAGATCAACTGCCCGTAAACGCCCGATTAGTTCAACTAATAATCAGCGGGGAATGTCCCCTCACTAATTAAAGTTTCACCTTATAAATGAGAATCTTTTTCAAGAACATTTGTTTCCAATTATAACAAGCAATAATAAGTATGTCAAAATAATTATTCTAAATAAGTATTATTTCTAATATGATTTTGAATTTTATATGACAATTTCTTTAATAAAATAGCGGCTCACATAAATGTAAGCCGCTTTTCTTCTATTCCTTAATATTTACCCCATATTCTTTAAACCAAACATGAATTTGGGCTAAATGGGCTAAAAGCTGAGGTCCAGTCATTAATTGACCAAACCAAGGTTTTTGAAATGCACTGCCACCAGACTCAATTAACCCACTCAGCTGCTCTTTATCGAATAGTTCGTGTAAAATTGATCCTTTATCCGTTAATAAATCTTGTAGCCATACTGTTACTGCTTTCGTATAGTATGGATTATGCGTTTTCGGATACGGGCTTTTCTTTCTATACAATATATCATTTGGAAGTAATCCTTCTAATGCCTTACGCAATAGACCTTTTTCGCGGTTTTTATACATTTTCATTTCCCAAGGAATATTCCACGCATATTCGACAAGTCGGTGGTCTGCAAATGGAACGCGTACTTCTAAGCTTGCCCCCATACTCATACGGTCTTTTCTGTCTAATAATGTTGTCATAAACCAAACCATGTTCAAATAAAATAATTGTCGTCTCTTTGCTTCTAGCGGGCTTTCTCCCTCTAAAATCGGAACTTCTTGAATGGATTCTTCATAGCGTTGTTGCACATATTGTTGTAAATTTAATTTATTTCTCCATTCTTTCTTTAGAAGTTGTTCGCGCGCCTCTGTAGAGCGCATCCACGGAAATGCACTTGATTGTAAATCATCTTCTCTATAAAACCACGGATAGCCACCAAATATTTCATCTGCACATTCTCCAGATAAACCGACGACAAAATCTTGTTTTATTTCACGGCAAAACCATAATAATGAAGAATCAATATCTGCCATACCTGGCAAATCACGAACGAGCACTGCTTCTGTTAAATACTGTGCTAGTTGTTCATTTGAAATGACACAACGGTGGTGGATTGTTTGAAATGTCTCAGTCATTAAGTTAATAAATGGAGCATCTGAATTAGGCTGAAATGCATTCGCTTTAAAATATTTTTCGTTATCTTCATAGTCAATAGAATACGTGTGCAATTGACCCTTCCCTGATCTTTCATATTCTTTTGCGGCAATTGCTGTTATTGCACTTGAATCTACACCGCCCGATAAAAATGTGCATAACGGTACGTCAGAAACGAGTTGCCTTGTAATTGCATCTTGTAATAAAAAGCGTGTTTTCTCTACTGTTTCTTCAAAGGAATCTTCATGTTTTTTACTTTCTACATTCCAATATCTCCATATACATAAACCGTTCTTTGAAAATGTCATCGCATGGCCTGGGCGCAATTCTTTAATACCAGCATAAATACCATGACCAGGCGTTCTAGATGGTCCAAGACCGAATATTTCTGATAATCCTTCTAACGTTACTTCCGCCTTCACCTCTGGATGCGCCAGTATCGCTTTTAACTCTGAACCAAATAATAATCGTCCACTATCATATTTATAAAAAAGCGGTTTTACACCTAATCGATCTCTTGCAATAAACACTTGTTCTTTCTGTTCATCCCATACTGCAAACGCATATATACCGTTTAAATGATCGACACATTCTTCTTTCCATTCGATATAAGAAGCTAATAATACTTCCGTATCAGAATGACCTTTGAATGTGTACCCTCTTCTTAACAACTCCTTCCGAATGTCTTCTGTGTTATACAGTTCACCGTTATAGCAAATGGCATAATTCGTTTCATCCTTTAAACAGGTCATAGGCTGTTTACCACCTTCAGGATCTACAACGATTAACCGTTTATGCCCAAATGCGACGTTTCCTTTTATCCAAACTTTGTTATCATCTGGACCACGTTTCGCTAGCGTTTCCGCCATTTTCATCACGACGTCCCTTTCCCCTTCTAATGAGCGCTTATAATCCACCCATCCTGTAATCCCGCACATAAGAATCATCCTTCCTAATCTAATATCTGTTTCTGAACGTGCAGTAATCCCCACCCTATGAGTGCGGATACATAAAAACAACAAACTTGACGATAACTAACTATTCATATACGGAATAGCAGTTTCACAGTGTAAAGCGTGTTTTATTGTATGCCCACCTCTCTTTAGGTGTGTCTAGTTATAAAGAACGTACGAACTGTCCATAACAAGAATAACTATTTCTATAAAAGGAGAAATGAACTATGGTACAACGCAAACATATTTTGTATAATCAGCCACGCGCTCATACAGTCGGTAATGTAGAATATATAAACAATGAATGGGTATTCTTTGATGATGAAAATGATGAAGCATTTTTATTAGAAGATATTATCCAAGATGGCTTTGAACTTTTGTATAACAACAATTGGCTACCAGCCCGTTTCTATGAACAAGATGTATTACAAATCGCCAACGAACAGCATCATTTGCAAAATGGAGAAATGATACGAATTAGAAAAAAATTACTTCTTAGCTATAATGAATGGCTTGAGGAGTTACCTGACTCTGTCTTTACATTATTAACTGAGGCATTACAATCGCTTCATTACTCTTTATATGATTGCATGTATTGTCATAATTATTTATCCTTCTTGCCGAAAGAGGAAGCATGCGAGGGAGTAAATATTCTTTTATTTGATAATGAGGAGATGATTTGTACACTGCAGCACCATTTCGTTCGTCACGCTACGTCAAATAAAAACATGTTCCGTTTTACGAAAGTAAACGGAGAAGAGTTACATATCGATGCGACATAAAGTAAAAAACCACCTTATAATCTCCCAAACATGCGAGATTATAAGGTGGTTTTATTTTTTATTAAAATACTTGCCAACCAATCGGTAATTTCAGTCCAAGGTAAAATACCGCTACTAGTGCAACAATAAATAGTCCCCAGAATGCCCCTGTTGCTTTGTTCTTGCTCATTTTCACAAGAACCATTTCCATTCCAGCGATTACTAATATACCAGCTAGCATTTTCATGCCGTACCACATGTGCATGCTACCTGTCGCCGTCTTCACAATACTCATGTACAACATGAAACCTGTCACAATAATGATAATGTACATAAGGCGAAGCCCCATATGTACACCTTTACCTTTTCTTCCTGCTGAATAAAGTGAATACGCAACGAAGAATAAAATTAATCCTAACGCCCATGCTGTAATATGCATATGTACCATCGTATCCCTGCCTCCTCTTTTTCACACTTTTTCACTCTATATGATAACATGTTCATTTATTTTCAGGAAATGTTTCGCTTTTTTACATTTAAATGCTATAATATTTAGAGTATTTACAAACTTCTTGTAATAACAAAAGGGGGAACAATCATGATTCAAACTAAGGATATTATCGAACTTACAGACACATACGGAGCAAATAACTACCATCCACTTCCAATCGTTATTTCTAAAGCAGAAGGCGTTTGGGTAGAAGATCCTGAAGGAAACCGCTATATGGACTTATTAAGTGCATATTCTGCAGTAAACCAAGGTCATCGTCATCCAAAAATCATTAACGCTTTAATTGACCAAGCTAATCGAGTTACGTTAACTTCTCGTGCTTTCCATAGCGATCAATTAGGTCCTTGGTACGAAAAAGTTGCGAAACTAACAAATAAAAATATGGTACTTCCTATGAATACAGGCGCAGAAGCTGTTGAAACTGCAATTAAAACAGCTCGTCGCTGGGCTTACGATGTGAAAAAAGTAGAGGCAAACCGTGCAGAAATCATCGTTTGTGAAGATAACTTCCACGGACGTACAATGGGTGCTGTTTCTATGTCATCAAACGAAGAGTACAAGCGTGGCTTCGGTCCGATGCTTCCTGGCATTATTGTAATTCCTTACGGTGATTTAGAAGCGTTAAAAGCTGCGATTACACCAAATACAGCTGCATTCATTTTAGAGCCGATCCAAGGTGAAGCAGGAATTAACATTCCACCAGCTGGTTTCTTAAAAGAAGCTTTTGAAGTATGTAAAAAAGAAAACGTTTTATTCGTAGCAGATGAAATCCAAACAGGCTTAGGCCGTACTGGTAAAGTATTTGCTTGCGACTGGGACAATGTAACTCCTGACATGTACATACTTGGTAAAGCACTTGGCGGCGGCGTATTCCCAATCTCTTGTGTTGCAGCAAACAGCGATATTTTAGGCGTATTCGAGCCAGGTTCTCACGGTTCTACATTCGGTGGTAACCCACTTGCATGTGCTGTTTCTATCGCAGCTCTTGAAGTATTAGAAGAAGAAAAATTAACAGAGCGTTCTCTTCAATTAGGAGAAAAATTAGTTGGGCAATTAAAAGAAATTGATAACCCAATGATTACTGATATTCGTGGTAAAGGTTTATTCATCGGTATCGAATTAAACGAGCCAGCTCGTCCTTACTGTGAACAACTAAAAGCAGCTGGTCTATTATGTAAAGAAACACACGAAAATGTAATTCGTATTGCACCACCTCTAGTAATCTCTGAAGAAGATTTAGAGTGGGCGTTCCAAAAAATTAAAGCTGTACTATCTTAATCATAGTGGGTTTGTCCTAAAATATAGGACAAACCCTTTCTTTTTTTAGTAATTTACCGTAAAATAAAATTGAATATTCTGTCTTCTGTAAAAAGGGGGTAACTGTATGCTGTTGAAATACGGTAAACATATTAACTATTTAGCTACAATTTTTATTTCTATGACATTCATCGGTTTCATATTATCTACAACTTTACTCAGTCATTATTCAACTCCTAATACATTCACACTACTTAAAACATTATTTTGGACTGCTGTTTTCCTTACAATTATCGGTTTTGGCCGTGAGAGAAGCGCACTTGCAGTTATGCTAATTGGAATTTGTACTCTAGCATTGATTGGATTGTATATTTTCGCTATTATAGATTACTCTATTAATCCGCGACCATAGGAAAGAGCTACCTTTTCACAAGATAGCTCTTTTTTCATTTCACAATATTTCTAAGCGTACCAATTCCCTCTACTGTAATAACAACTTCATCACCAGCGTGCAAAAACTTCGGCGGTGTAAAACCTTTACCAACACCAGCTGGTGTCCCTGTTGCAATGATATCTCCCGGCTCTAATGTCATGCCTTTACTTATAGTTGAAATAATTTCTTCTACTGAAAAAATCATTTCTCTCGTATTTGAAGTTTGCCTTACTTCTCCATTTACCACCGTTTCAATGTGTAATTCATTCGGCGTTCTAACCATCGATTTATGAATTAAATACGGTCCCATTGGACAAAATGTATCGAAACTTTTCCCTAGGAAAAATTGTTTATGTTTCCTTTGAATATCCCGAGCAGTTACATCATTTATAACTGTATATCCAAAAACATGGTCAAGAGCTTTTTCTATTTTTATTTGTTTCCCTCGCTTACCAATAATGATTGCTAGTTCCCCTTCATAGTCCAGTTCATTCGTTGCATGAGGGTGACCATTAATTTGCTCATCAATTCCGATCACTGTTGTTGGCGCTTTTGTAAAGATCATTATATTTTCAGGGATAGACTCTACTCCGCCCATTTCCACCGCATGCTCACGATAGTTCTTTCCGACACAAAGAATATTTTTTCTCGGCCTTGGAATCGGTGCTAATATTTTCACTTCTGCTAACGGATAATACGCCGCTTCCGCATTTTCCTTCGCCCAATTTACAATATCGTACACCTTCTCAAGGCATTCACTTCCTCTTTCAATACACTCTAACATAGTAATCGGGATCGTAACCTTTTCCCCTTTTTGTCTTTGCGCTTCTCTTAAATGTAAGACTCTATCTTCCTCTTCAACCACAATACCTACAAATACCTTTTCTTCTTTCTTAGCCGTTACAAAACGCAATATTTCCACTCTCCATCCTAAAACTCATACCCTTTAATTGTATTCGCATCCTTAAGAAAAAAACCTTCTTATACACGCCAATTTTTACAATATTCACCCATAATTATATTTGTTCCTCATCCGTTATTTGACATAAAATGTAGAAATTATACTTTTTTTAGCGAAGACGTTTCTTTTTTATGGGATTTTTGTATAATATGTACTACATATATACATAAAATTTATGGAGAGATGGAGCCGATTTCAATGTTTGAGCAAGCTATCGAAAAAAAACGCGAAAAAATGATCTATTTTGCTGAACGCTACGGAATGACTTCTCAAAAAACAGTGGATTGTAGCCAAGAACTGGACAGGCTCTTAAATGTTGTTTGGCATATACACACAGATTGCACACACACTCAAATGTTCGAAACACATACGCAATAACGTATGTGTTTCTTTTATTTCAAAAAAATACACATTTTATTGAAAACGCCCATACAATAGTAGAAAAGAAAATTTTAAAAACGAAAGGTGTTTTGTATGCCAGCTATGGTCGGACATATTCGTATCGTTAATATTGGATCAAGTGGTATTTTTCATATTGGAGATGTATTTGCGATTAGGCCTATTAGTTATTCACGCGCTTTTGCTGGGGCCGGCTCCTTTAATGTTGGGGATAACGTCTCTGTCTACAATTATCAAAGTTCAACGACTGTCAATGATTCAGATGTAATCGATCAAGCAATAATTGGTTCGAACTAAAGGAGGCGATTGCTTTGAATTTTTATGTGAACCAAAGTATCATCATTAACAGCATTAAAATCGATAGCATTACGACCTCTTCCGTTTTTCAAATTGGAACTGCAGGTAGTATTAAGGCTCTTTCTAAATTCTCAAATACTGGCGGATTTACAGAACCTCTTCGCCCTTTACATGCGAAAGGACAAATTATTTCCATTAAGCCTTCAACTAGTTCTTCTTAGACCAGCATTATCATAAATATATAGCAGTAATATACCCTCCCTATTGAAAAGGAGGTTTCACAAAATGAATCAAGATATATATACTTATCTAAACCAACTTCAGCAAGCTCTTCAAATACAGCAGCAAACTATTCTAAATCTTGAAGAACAAGTTCGCCTACTACAAGAAGAGCTTAATGAGTTAAAAAGTCGTCCCTCCTCTTCTATAGGAAAAGTGGAATATAAATTCGATCAATTAAAAGTAGAAAATTTAAACGGTACTTTAAATATTGGCTTGAATCCATTTTCAACAAAAGGACAACAAATTGAAGATTTTCAAGTGGATACAGAAACATTAAAAGTAAATCCTGAAACAGAAACAAATCCAGACTTTTATCAAGGTATCCTTCAAGAAATGCATCGCTATTTAGATGAAGAAGCATATAGTCGAATTCTCCATTTTGAACAAGAAGAGAGAACGCCGCTTGATGAGATGTATCGACAAATGATGGTGGATGACATAAAAAAACAGATGGAACATAGACTTCCGTACTATTTATCACAAGTTCAATCGTATGAGGGTATTTCCACAGATCCCGATTATTTACGAGACATCATTATTCAAGCGATGAAACAAGATATTGACAAGGCGTTCCTTTCCTTTATTCAACACATACCGGGCAATTTCCGAAAGGAGTGAGTATGTATGAATTTAAATGTTGTAAACCGCGAGTTAAAAGTAGGCCAGATTAAAATGAACGGGGTTTCTTCTTCTGCATTATTTTTAATTGGAGATGCAAACCTTCTCATCCTTTCTTCTATTCTTGATACGCCATTCGAATCCGTTACAGAGGGACCATTTGTACCATTAGTAACAGATGTCCCTCCGACTCCAGGTTGAGGAGAGGAAAAATTATGCTCCGTCATACTTCAATTGTACAAAATGTTTCTATCATTTCTATGGGGGTTGCAGCTGTCTTCCAGGCCGGGGATGCTAATCAAATAGAATTAAAAAATAGAGCGCTTATCGTTCATCGAGAAATCCCTTGTTATATAAAAGGTGAAGGTCGTTTTAATGCGTTTGAAATCTTTACAGATGAACACATTACAATTCCAAAGCGAACAACAGATGTAAAAATGAATATTGTAAATGAGTGCCCTTTCATTGAAGTAAATGATGTTCACTTGCGAACAATTTTAAATTCCGCGTGCTTCCAAATTGGCAATGTTGACTATGTTTTTAATAATTCTCGTACGCTACAAATCCGCCAATTTATTACTGATGAACCTTCCTCTAAATAATTCATATAGTAATTAAAAAGCTTAGTAAAGTAGGTGGATGGTATGCCCTCGGTTGTAGGAAATCTCGTCGTTCAAAACAGTAACGGTTCTTTCAACTTAGGAGATTTTTATAACGTGTCTCCGAAAGAAAATACGAAAGCTTATAACGGGTCTGGAGCTTCCAATGTCGGATTTGTCGTCAACACTTTTAACGGCGTTAGTGCAACAAATACATTCGATTCGGACGTTGCAGACCAAGATCAAATTGGAACAGCGTAAAAAAGAAACAGCTTTAGCTCTATTTTGTGTAGAGCTAGGGCTGTTTCTTCTATTTTTAGCATCTTACATATTTACGTTTGAATCCGAGTCTTCCTCTATCAAGTTCTTTATGAATACTTTCGTAAGCATTTAGAAAGCTGCTTTTCTTGTTGTCCCGTTTTAGCTCCACTATGCCTACTTCCTTTGCCGTTTCAACTGCCTTTTCATGTAGCGGCACATATGAAATCCCCACGGTGTTTAGAAAATTATTCATAGCGGATTTCGTACGTTCTGGCGCATCGTGAATTGTATTTTTCACAACTTCTAGCATATTGGCAATCTTACTTTCGGAAAATTCATGGTCTTTTCGATTCCCTAAAAGCCAGCAGTAGCAACTCCAACCCGCTGACATTCTTAGTTCGTCACCACTTGCAATCCATTTATCAGCCACGTCTTGTGCAAACTCTGACTCTGATAAAGTTACTGCCACCACATAATCGGATAGCATATAAAAGTACGCCCCATCCATCCAACGATCAAAATCCGATTCGTTCATAGTTTTTGGATCTGCAATAATGCCTGCAAAGTACATCGCATCATAGTTACCTGTAGCATAAAGCTCTTCAGCTAAACTTTGATTGATTTTTATTTTCTTCGCAATTGGTTTCATAGCACCTGTTGCTACACCAAAAAGTGGCTCCTTTGCACCATTGGATATGTATATTTTTTTAGTCCGCTCCTTGCCGAGAGTTTCAAGCTCTTGCATTACTGTTTCGAAATCCATAGTATTGCACTTCCTTTCTTACTATTATAATCAATTCACTTATATTCTTTATCAAGTTCTCTACACTTCATAAATTCATCTGTTAAAGCGTTTTGTCCATCGATTTAAGATTTTCAAAATGAGATTTCGTTATATGAGTTTAGTTTTTCTTTATTTAAATGATAATCCCTTATCTGCTAAAGCCGCTCTCAATTTAGGTAAAGATGCTGGCCCTATACCGTGCAGTTTCAAAATTTCTTTTTCACTATACTTTGAAAGTTCTGCTTCAGTCGTTATTCCATGGTGCTCTAACGCTCGCCTTGCTGGTGCTGAAAGCAGAGAAAGAAAGCCTTCTTTTGGCTTTCTCTCTTTCTCACAGGTTGGGCAAGTTGGACAATCGCTACTTTTGTAGTACTCGTGTCCTTGATCACAGGTTCTTAACGTCGCCATAATCCATAACCCCTCTCTAAGCTCTATTCCTCAATATTTACAACATGATTCCCATCAAAGAAGTATAAACACTTCTCTTTCACAGGATGTTTTAAGCTTTTCTCTAGTGCTTTTGCATATAGTGAAAGCTGTACTTTGTATCGGTCTTCTAAAGTTGGTTTCGCTTGATCAAATCCGCCTGGAAACTTTCCTTCAATCGTATCTGTTTTAAAGTCGATTAAAGTAATTCCGTTTTCCTCTTCGATCATACAGTCGATAACCCCTTGGACAAGTATTGATTCGCCTTTCTTCCCTTGCCAATCTTGATACGCTTCTTCTGCTGAAAGCATCATCGTAAATGGTACTTCGCGCTCAACACTTTTTGCTGCTAATACCCTTTTACCTAAGTCACTGTCAAAGAATGAAATTACCTTTTCAATCGCTATTTCTTCAGCTTGTTCAAATGTTAATAGTTCTTTATTTACCATTCTTGCAATTTGTTCTTGAAGAACTTCAATCGTAATTGGTTTCTTCAAATCTACATGCTGCATAACGGCATGGACTGCTGTCCCTCGCTCTGCGTACGTTAATCCTTTTTTCTCCATAAAGCGCGGACGTGTTTTAATTGGTGCACGAAGTTTTTTAATAAAGGCATTATCGCTACCTTCTTCAGATTGATAATTTCTCTTTATTTCTGTAACAGATTGTTTCGCACGGTGCGATGTTGCGTCCTCATGCCCGTATTCCCACATTAATCTATCGTACACTTCTTCTTTCCGTTCACTTTCTAATGGAACAGCCTTTTTCTCACGAAGCGCTTCTAACAATTCTTGTTTCTCTTCTTGAACTGGTTCTGGTGCAAGCAAATCTTTTCCGTCAACAACTTCTACTTTCCAGCTAGTGTCATACTCATAAATGTCGACTGGAATATTTCCTTGTCCTAATTCAAGAAGCATTTCACTATCACGATGTCTATATAATGAAGGTGCAATCCAGTCTAAATAGCAAGACGCTCCGGCACGTATATGGTCTGGTAATAACCATTCACCATGCTCTCTTGCATCGAGCCATTTTTCCATTTCCTTATTTGCATCTTTAACTGTTCCGATTAAAATTAACTTCTCTTTTGCACGCGTTAACGCTACGTATAGTACGCGCATTTCTTCCGCAATTAATTCCATCTTCATTTTACGCTTAATCGCTAGTTGCGATAATGTCGTATATTTAATTCGTTTACGAGGATCGATAAATTGTGAACCGAAACCGAAATCTTTATGAAGTAAAAAACGCTTCATTAAATCTTGTGTATTAAAACGGCGACCAAGTCCAGCTACAAATACGACTGGGAACTCTAGCCCTTTACTTTTATGAATCGTCATAATGCGAACAACGTCTTCTTGTTCACCGAGAGCTCTCGCCGTTCCCATATCATCTCCGCGTTCTAAAATACGCTCAATAAAACGTAAGAAGCGGAATAATCCTCTAAACGATGTTGCTTCATATTGTCTTGCGCGGTCATATAGTACGCGTAAGTTTGCCTGCCTTTGCTTTCCGGCTGGTAAACCGCCGACAAAGTCGTAATAGCCTGTCTCACCGTACACTTTCCAAATTAAATCGGAAAGGGATTGTTGTCGCGCAAATTCACGCCACCCTTGCAGTAAGTTATAAAACCACTCTAATTTATCATGCAGTTCTTGTTCTTCTTCAAGCGGTGCTCCTTTTAAGAATGAACTCATCACTTCATAAAATGAACCTTTCTTTCCATGAGCACGAAGCGTTGCAAGTTCTTCGTCGTTTAGTCCAACGATCGGTGAACGAAGTACAGCTGCAAGCGGAATATCTTGCATCGGATTATCAATAACACGGAATACGTTCATCATAATATTTACTTCTGTCGCTTCAAAGTAACCAGTCGCAAGGTCAGCATATACCGGAATTCCTTGTAATTTTAACTCTTCCATAATTTGCGGCGCCCACGGCATGGAGCGAAGTAAAATAACGAAATCACGGTATTGTACTTGGCGCATACTATCAGTTTTACGATCATACACTTCATAACCTGAATCGACCATCGCTTTAATACGCTGCGCCATAAGACGAGCTTCAAGCTGCGCTTTTTCTACTTCGGCACCTTCTTCTCCGTCTTGCACTTCTTCTTCTGTTTGCTGAATACATAATAGCTCTGCCGCTACA
This sequence comes from Bacillus nitratireducens, assembly GCF_001884135.1. GTDB lineage: Bacteria > Bacillota > Bacilli > Bacillales > Bacillaceae_G > Bacillus_A > Bacillus_A nitratireducens. Next base: position 68,051 of record NZ_MAOC01000078.1, read on the forward strand.
TCTTCACCTTCTGGATAGCTAGCACCTAGCTTTAATTCAGCGTCAGCATCATAATCAATTTCTCCGACTTCTTCGCCCATAATTTGTTTGAAGATAAAGTTCGTACCAGCCAGTACTTCATGACGGCTACGGAAGTTTTTCGCTAAGTCAATCTTCATTCCGCCGCCCGATCCTTCTTGTGTGAATCGTTTGTATTTCCCTAAAAACAGTCCTGGTTCTGCTAGTCGGAAACGATAAATTGACTGTTTCACGTCACCTACCATGAACAAGTTACCTTCACTCTCAGAATCTTTCGTTACGAATTTAATAATTGATTCCTGTACGAAGTTCGTATCTTGATATTCGTCGACTAGTACTTCAGCAAATTTATTACGATATTGAAGTGCTACTGCTGATGGCTTCATTTCACCGTCTTCACTTTGCTCACTTAAAATTTGCAAACAGAAATGCTCTAAATCTGTGAAATCGACCATTCCTTTATCTCGCTTAATCGCTTGGAAACGCTCTGTAAATACTTTTACAAGCTTCACGAGTTTTTCTAATACAGGATGCATATCTTGAAAATCTCGTAAGAAACTTTCAGGTCTGCGGCTAAATAGCTCTTCTTGTAATTTCTTCACTTCATCTTTCGCTTTATTACGAAGAGAATCTACTTGTTTTACAACATCTTCGTTGTAATCACTTTTCTTAATACGCTTTAGCGTTTGCCACGATACGTTTTGCATCGCTTCATACACACTTGTCCACGACTCACAAGCAGCCGATGACAACGTTCCAAGTAAAACTGCATCTGCTTGCAGGGTTTCAACGCGGGGCGCCGGACCGTCAGGAAGCATTGCGAGTTCAGTCGCTTTACGAATATGCTCTTCCGCTGTTTCCAGCTGGAATTTCACATCTTCTAATAAGTAAGAAGCGTACACTAAATCTTCAATCGTCTTTCCTTCAACATCGTATGCTTCTACTAATTTATCAAGCCATTTTTCCGGGTTTGGATGTGCTCTTGATTCTGTATGAAGCGCTAAAATCATTCGTTGTAAGTCATCGTCACTACGGTCACTCGTATAACGATCAACTAATTCAAAGAAAATACTATTATCTTCGATTCCATACTCTTCTTCTAATATGTCATCTAGCACTTCTTCTTTTAACAATTCATTTTCTGTTTGGTTCGCAATACGGAAACGAGGATCGACATCAAGCATGTAGTAGTATCCTCTAATCACTTGTAAACAAAATGAATGAATGGTAGAAATGGAAGCTTTATTTAATAAGCTAAGCTGCTTTCTTATATGCTGCGATCCTGGTCCATCAATTAATACTTTTTCTAACGCTTCCCCAATTCTGTTTTTCATCTCTTGCGCTGCTGCATTCGTAAATGTTACAACGAGCAGGCGGTCGACATCGACTGGATTTTCCTCACTTATAATCTTTTTAATAATCCGTTCAACTAATACTGCTGTTTTCCCTGATCCAGCTGCTGCTGCGACTAAAATATCACGTCCGTTCGCTACAACTGCTTTCCACTGGTCATCTGTCCATTGACTACCTTCTGGTTTTTTAGGCCAATTTTCTATCATTCTCCGCCAACCTCCTCTCTAATTTTCTCCATTGCTTCGCTATCTTTCATATCTTTTAACGTACGGAATTGATTATCTTCAAGTGATTCATCAAACTGACAAACAGATTTAAAGTTACAGAACGTACAAGCCGCTTTATTCCCCTTTTTGTAAGGAGCAATATCGATAACACCTTCTGTGATGTCTTTTCCGATATTTTCAAACGAGTGGTGTACATATTTTTGAAGTACGTTAAATTCTTGTTCACTTGCAATGCTAGAACGCGCACTAAAACTACCATCTTTTTTCAGACCAGCAGAAATAATATCAGAGCTTCCTGTTGAAAGTTTATTATCCATTAAACGAACAACGTCAGCATCTCCTAGTACGAGCCCTTTCATTTTAAATTTCTTTAAAATTTCTTTCTCAATTTCTTCTTCAGATGCATCGCCTTTCATCTCAACAATCGGGTTATGAATATGGAAATACAATACACCCGCCGGTGATGCAGTGCCACCCTTTTTCATCCACGTATGTGCATTTGAAGTAACAACATCTAAATACGTTAACATTTGAAGCGCGAGTCCGTAATACACTTCTGTTAAATCTAACGCTTTCGAACTTGATTTATAGTCAATAATACGAAGGAACGTACCACTCTCATCTTCCGCCTTATCAACACGGTCAATACGGCCCACTACTTCCATCTTCACACCATTTGGCAACGCAAATTCCATTGGCGGAAGCGATCCAGTCCCGCCCATACCGAACGGTACCTCTAAATCAACTGGTACAAAACCACTAGACTTCGCATGTTCACGAAGAATAAGTGATGTACGGAAAATGATTTGTTGTAGTTTTTGTTTTAAATAGAAATGACGGTTTGAACTTAATAAAATTTGTCTTTGTAATAATGGTGCAATTTCTTCTATTACTAAAGTAGAAAGATGCTCACACTCTTTTATTGATAAATCTGCCCAAGTACGGTTTTCACGTAATAGCCTGTCTGCAATTCTTTTCAGCGCTGCATGGAATAGTTCACCGATATCTGGCGCATCAAGTTTGAAAATATCACGCTCTCTTAGCGATAAACCGTGCTGCGCGAAATGAGCGTACGCACAACGGTTAAATAATTCCATACGAGAAACGCTTCCCTTAATTGTATCTCCATATAAATCCCTACTTACAGCTGTACTTAATTTCTGTGCACGATTTCGGTAGAATAAACTTGATAACACACGGCTACTTTTTTGCTTCCATTCATCGGAAGTAACGTAGAAGTTATATACATCCCACCAAAAGTCTAAATTACCTTCAAATCCGTATCGCTTCCATGTTTGCAGCTGCTGCATGACATAAGACAATGTCACTTCTGGCGTTGCTACGTATGAAATTTGTTCCGAACGTGATAAGTCATTTACGTCATTTGTAATAAATGATTCTTTCACATCAGGGAACATTCTTTTTATTTTCTTAATAAAGCTAGACGCAAGTAACGTCTTCCCTTCCTCATCTGCAAGCGGACAAGAAATGTATAACTTCTCAGATGCTCTCGTCACCATTTGATACATAACGAACTGTTCTTCTAATAAAGTTTGTCTTGTCGTTGGTGCTAATTCGATACCTGCAGCGGTGAGAACATTTCTTTCCTCATCAGAAAGCATACCTTCATCCATAGGCGCTGCTGGAATCACACCTTCGTTTACTCCAATAATGAACGTCGCTTTAATATCTGATAATCTAGAATGATCAATATTAGCAACTAACACTTGATCTAGTGACGGCGGAATGTTCGCAAATTGAAGTGCCTCAAGACCTGTCGACATAACCTCCGTGAACATAGATAGTGACATCTTCTCTTCGCCAAGCATCTCAACGAACGTATCAAGAAGATTCATCACTTCTTCCCATACTTGTTCATGGTCTGTCGCAAATAAGAAATCTCCATTTTCTTCTGCACGAACACGTAATTCTTCTAGTTTTTTCGGAACGTCAAGCTCCTCTAAAAATAAATATACCGCTTCGCACATTTGCATAACTGTTCCAGCACGCTTCAGTCTTTTTTGCATACGAATAACTGGCGTTCTTACAACGTCGCGAAGTCGATTTATTTTCTCTTCCATTTCACGCTCACTGTCTGTTATCATTTCGCTCGCATCATCAAGAGAACGATAACGACGATACATCCACGGATCTTCAGAAGTCCATCTCTTCCCTTGTACACCATACGCTAAACAGTAGTTTTCAAACTCATCCATCTCTTCGCGCATCGCTTCTTTTCTTACGTCTAATGGATATAAAAGCTCTGTTTTCACGCAGCGGAACACTGCATCATAACGCCAATTCCCACTAATAATTTCTAATGCAGAACGAATGCATTCTACTAACGGATGATGTGACATTGGGCGTTTTTCATCGATGAAATGCGGGATATTATAATCCGTAAATAACGTTCGCATTACGTCGTAATAACTTTCTCCATTACGAAGAAGGACTGCGATATCTCGGTAACGATAGTCTTCATCCGCCACAAGTCTTCTAATTTCACGAGCTACACCTTCTACTTCAGCTCGTAAATTAGCTGCTGTACTGATTGTCACACTCGCTTCACCATGAAATTTTTCATTTGGACGTGCTTCGTAGTGCGTTTCTAAATGTGCTAATGCTTGCGAATGAAAACGCGGCTGTTCCATCAGCGGAATTGTTTTTTCAATTTCTATTTTCTCTTCACGCGCTACTTGTTTTATTCGTTCATACGTTAACGTCGTTTCATAAAATAAATCTAGTTCATTCACTGGCTGCGCTAACGTTTTTTCATCTATCGTTAATGTTATTGTTACTCTAGTTCCTAATTTCATTAACCCTCTAACAATTTCTAGCTCTTGAGGGGAAAACGAATGGAATCCATCTATATAAATTTCCGCGCCTTTTACATACTCAGAGTCTGAAAGCTTCTCAATTAATAATTGTAAGTAGTCTTCTGAATCTAAATATTTTCCGATTAAAGCACGTTCGAAATCATCATATAATAACTGTAAATCATACACTTTATTCGCTAGCAGCTTTTGCTCTGCACTACTACTATGCGCATCTAATTGTTGCCACATTTCATATACGTTAGATGGCGTCACATTATAACGTTTAAACTCCGCAATCATACTACCAAGATGTTCAAAGAAACCGTTTTGCTCCGCTGCTTTTTGAAACACCGATAATCCATCTTTACGAGATTCTACAATTTTACGAAGTAACATATGTACACCGGCTTCATCAATATGAAGACGACTCGCTCCGCCAACTTCTTGCAGCACCTTCCACGCTAACCGTGAAAAACTAAAAACTTGTGCCCGAATAGAACCTCTAACATCCTCACTACCAATTAACGCCTGCTGCGTTTGGAATGTCATCTGTTCTGGCACAAGATATAATATTGTTTTCCCTCTTGGGCGCTGCTTTAACTCTTCTTGCACTTCGTGTAAACAAAGTGTACTTTTTCCACTTCCAGCTCTACCAATCACAAATCGAAGTGACATGTAACCCCACCTTTCACTTACATAACGAACGTTAGTTTGCTACCATAATTGTATTATAGGACACGAAAAAAGACAAACATGTATAATGACGATACCCCATCTCAAAACATAAAAATACAACCGCTAAAGTATTTAATTACATAGAAAAAGCTGCTCATATAAGCAGCTTTTTCTATGTAATATTTCTTACTCCACTTTAGACAATATCTTTTGTTGAAAAGCTCTTTCTTCCTCATCTTTATATCCACTTGATACAACTTCTTGAATATCGTCATGGTTAAATAAATAAGTAAAATCAGGACTAATATAGCCCTCTGGGTAAAAACATCCCATATAGTCAAATTTTTTCACTTTATCTGTTTCTACTTGTTGTTTACGCCCATAAATCATGAGTTTCTTGGTTCCTTCTTTTAAGATTACGATAGAGCCTATAGGTAGAAGATGTGAATTCATTTCCTTCTCCTTTCCTTTCTTGTAAGATTAGATTTTTGTTGAACCTGTTTCATTTTTGAATGCCCTGTAATGATAAGATGTTTTTTAAAATCAAAATAAAAATACACATGGACACTCGCAAACAAGAAAATAACCGAGAAAAATGACAGTAAGATAATTAGCAAAATCGCTAGAGAATCTTGACTTAAAATTCCTATACTAATTTGACCAACAATGTAGCCTACTCCTGAAAAAACACCGACTTTTGAAAATTTCACCTTCTGATCATTTATACCCATTAAACGAGCTGTAAAATATTTAATCCACAATTGTCCGGATTTATAAACAACCAAACAGTATACTATAAATGATAGAATAAAAAATAAAGGTGATTCCAATCCTATTAACTCGTAAGCTATTTTTTGAACACCTATAAAACTACAAAATGAAATGCTAGTTCCAACAAATCCAGAATATAGTAAATGTTGTAATTGAGGCTGCTTAGGTTTGTTAATAAAAATCCAAATTCCCCACAAGTTACATACTATAAAAAATGGAAGCGCCAAGTAAAAATACACATTATATATTGGTGGAAATACAAAAATTATAATCAATAACAAAAAATTCATAATAAACCATACAAAGGCTCCGACAATATTTCTTATATCAAATGGTAGTAATATTCGTATGCCATCATCTATATTTTTAAAGTTATATTTATCCATTATGCACCTCATAGAAAATTAAAAGATTTCATCTAAAGCAGAGCCTATTCCAGATTTAATCCGGTCTTTTATAGAGTCTTTTTCACCATCATTATTCCAGTCCCCTTTATCGAACTTAATTCCATCCGTTATTATGCTAGATACTACAGAAGCGGTAAAACCTACACCAGCCCCAATCACAGTTCCAATGGGTCCTCCAATTGCTGTACCGACTGCAGCACCCGCCCAAGTACTAGCAGCAGTAGAACCTACTCCAACCGCTACATCACCAACAATGTCTCCTACAATTTTACTACTGCTTGCATTACTTTCCAAATTTTCTTTCGTATCTTTAAAGACATCTAAACCGGTACTTATATATCCTAATGCGTTATTTTTTAACGATAATGATTCTTTTAATAATGCACCTGGTTTTAACGCATAACGTTTTACTTCATCAATTGTTTTAGCTTCCTCTAATGGTAGCTTTGTTCTTCTAATAACGTTATTACCATCTTTTCCTTTAATAAGTGTACGATTTTCAAATCGCACCATAGGTTTTCCTTGATTATTTGTATATGGTGTCGCGCGAAAACCCTGGTTATGCCTTTGAGCAATTTGGTATGCCTCTTGACCATCTTTAAAGGTTCCAAATGCGGTTAATCCGGCTCCCATGGGGTTTTCTTTCCATTCATCAATGCCTCCCCCAAAAGGACTTAATAAGTCAACACTATCTATTTTCCAATCTCCTAATGAAACTTCTTGTTGATCAGTTTTCTCAAAACGATCAGCAATGCTTCTTAATGATTTGCTATGAGTTTTTAAATCATTCGTTACGCCCTCTAACATTGAACCTGCATATAAAGCCTGATTCAATACAGCATCCCTTCCAGATACTTGAAAGGGTAAATCCATTAATTGCTGACTCAAACGTTTATGTGTTTCAAATACTTCATGAGCTGCACGCTCTATATTAGAAGCTAACCCCCTTAAAAGGGCAGGAGTAACTTTAATTTCTTTACTCATTTTGATTCACCACCTATTGATTTAAGGTACAGAATCATTTTTTGATTTCTTCGATAATTGCAAAAATATCTAGACAAATAACATTCGTTTGCTTCTCTCCCCTGTCTAATATTTTTTGGATAAGCCAATATTGGTTTTGACTATACATATACTGAATACTATCGGTATACCATGCATCCTTTATATAATAATGAGTTTTAATTGTATTTAACTCTTCACGGTCACATATAATATTCACTAATTCTTTAACATCATCATCCGAATAATATCCGAATAATTCCGATAAATCCTTTTCTGATTGATTTAAAAAATCTTTTTCATATACGGCGCAAGGAAGTTTAAATGTATAATTCGAATGTGGAAAAGTATTTTTAGACTGCAACGCTTGATATATAAATTGCCATGCTACCTCAGGTATTCCACACTCTCTAAATATACATTGTTTTTCACCGTTAACATCTGTTATTCTGTTATGTATAACTTTTTTATCAGTAAAATAAAAGACGTTTTTTTCTTTAATGTCGTTTTTGTTTATCTGTACTTCAATAACAAAACCTGTAGTTAGACAAATACTAAAATATTCTACAAGTTGTTGTTCACAAAATACTTCGTCTTCTTTTATTATGAGTAATTCTTTTTCCCTCCAGTGGTCATACATTATATCTAATTCTTTATCTATTTCTTCGTCTAACCAATTTTCAAATGGATTCTCAATTCCAATCATTGTTTCATGATCAAATATACCCGTTAATACATATACTTCTTTGCTCGATAACGTAAGGGGCTCAATATTCAAACATCCCCACTCCCTAGCTTAATATACGGTCCCTAAAAATTATAATACAATAAAAAAATAATTGTATCTAGTAATCATTAATTCATAAAAAGTATCTTACTCGCTAATTACAAATTACGATTTTATTGAAATTCATTCCAAAGTAAGTCTACCTTATAGTAAAAAGGTTAACCAACAAATAGTAGAAACGTTCAAAGAAGTACAGATTAAACATGAAAATTTTAGAAGTTATCATTACCAATTATATAACGATATAAAATTTTTTTATCCTTGGTCACGATACCAGCTAAACATTCTCATTAGCAATAGATTGAAAAAATATAAAGTAAAAAAAGACAAACATAATTGTTTGCCTTTTACTATACTTCTACCTATTATATCAACCTTTTGAAAAATTCGTTTGCACCTCTCGAATCGGCCAATATCGTAAATCAACTTTACCGACAACTGTATCAGCTTTCACAAAACCGAAGTGCCTACTATCCCAGCTACCGAGGCGGTTGTCGCCAACTACAAAAATAGAACCAGGTGGTACAAACTTTTCTTTCGTTAATTCTTCTAATTTAAAATCACCTGTTAATTGCCTTCCATTTATCTCTTTCTTATACGCCTCTAAATAAGGTTCCTCCACGAATTGTCCGTTTATATATAGTTTATCATGCTTATATTCGATATGATCCCCAGGTAAACCGATAATTCGCTTTACATAGTCCTCTTTTTTATTCGCATGAAAAACGACGACATCAAATCGATTCAAGTCCCCTACTTGATAACTCACCTTATTCACAACGAGCATATTGCCATCTTGCAATGTCGGCATCATTGACTTCCCCTCTACAACGTACGTTGAAAAGAAAAACGTTCGAAAAAATATAGCTAATAGTACACCAATTAAAATTGTTCTTATCCACTCTAGCCCTTCTTTTTTCAAAGTTTTCTTCATTCGCTTCTCCCCTCGCCCTTTAATGATGAAGCTTGTATTTATAAAGTGAAACTTAATCGGTGGGGGTTTTGTTCATCCCCCACCGATTATTAGTTGAACCAATCGGGCATTTACGGGCAGTTTGATCTCCCACCTAACTTCTTTACTTCAGTCGAATTTTTTGGTGGGAGTTTTACTGCCCGTTAATGCGGGACAAAGAAGACTTTTCCTAATGTAGTTCTAACTTTACTTCAATTTTTTTACCTACATACCATAAAATAAAAATAACAACGCCCACAATAACTGATTTCAACGGCTTATGAATAAACGACATTAAATCATGACCGATATACGTTAAAATAAAGATCATAACAAGCTTTCCGAATGCTAATGCTAGTCCAAACTGTTTTACGCTAACGCGAGACAAACCAGCTACAACGTTTATAAGCGCAGATGGTGTGAACGGAAAACAAAATATAACAAAGATTGGCGCGAATCCTTTTCTTTCAATCCATCCCATCGCTTTTCGCACTCTCTCATGCTTATTTACAAAAGAAAAGAAACGACTTCTTCCAAAGCTACGAATGATGAAAAATACAAGCATTGCACCAATTACCGATCCAAGCCACGAATAAAGAAAACCGAACCAAAAACCAAATGCAACAGCATTCGCCAGTACAAACACAATGAGAGGCAATGCTGGAATAAGCGCCTCTATCATCGGTAAACCAATCCCAAGAAGCGGCCCGAATGCTTTATAACTTTCAACAATGTGATCCATATTTTTTGGTGAAAAATATTCTTTGATTGTCTGAAAATCCATTCTACACTTTACCCCTTTACTCTAATTACTACCCCTACTGTATCATTGCTTATATGAAAGAGGAAATGGTAGATATGTCATATGGAGATGTAATTATTAAGTTTCCATATCTTCCTCTAGAATTCCTTCATTATTATGCTATGATAATCTTTCAATATTCGACAAGACATGAGAATAGTTTAGACACCACGCACAGATTATAACTTAACGGTTACACATTATAAAAAAGAAGAAACTACAGAAGGTGTCAATCTGTAGTGTCAAAAAAATCCGCTTACTACCTGTATGGAAATGAGTAATGACAAATAATTGTTGTACCTTCAAACAATTATCCTTTTCTAATGACTAGTTCTTACAAGAAACCTTTTTAGTAAGCGCATACTATCAATCACGATAAGTATTAATAAATATAAGAAAGATAGTATTAATACTGTACTCGGAATAGGTAACATTCGAAATTTGTATAAAAACTTATCAATCGTATATATATCTTGCTCATCAGTTATCGTGCTAGGAGTGAATATAAGGTAATCCTTCCAATTATCTATCCAAGTTAAACTAACCGCGGAAAATTGCATTATTCCAAACCACAAGTAAATAAAAATTGGTATAAGAATCATATATTGCAAACTATGTAATATCTTTCTTTTCTTCTTACATTCAATAATTTGAAAGACAATAAGTGTCAGTACGTACACAATCGATAGCAGAAATACTATGGTGACAACTGGCTGAATTGAAAAAGCAAATAGCAATTTATCAATTTCACTAATTTGACTATATTCTGTTGCATTTTGAGGCGTAAAAATAAAATGTTGTTTATCAGCACCTATCATTAACTGACTACCAACGAAACCAGTAAACATAAAGGTAAGAAATAATATAGGCAAAACAAGGATATATTGCGCCCAAAATAACATAGTCCTTTTCAACATACCATCTCCTTCTTTATACAATAAGGTAAGAAATATCATGTATACCGCAAATGTTAAATGATGCATATTAACATCGCGATAAATATATATAGTAAAATTACCCTTATATTGTAATTTTACACTCCTTTAAGCTATTAAAGAACAAAAAATCCGTAAATTTTTCTCGTTTTATTTATGAACCTTACAGCGTAACGATATATATAATGAAATCAAAAAAAGGATGAGTCCCCCCATCCTTTTCCTCTCAAACTTCGCCTTCCCTTACAAAATACACTTTCTCATAGGCTGGCGTTAATTTAGATTCATCCCTTTTATCAATCTCTTTAAAACAAGGACTTCCTTGTTTTTTCTTACGGTCTTCATACTCTGTCCTTAATTTTGCTGTACGATTTTGCTGATTTTCAAAGCTGCTTTTGGATATTTCTAATTTCACAGCGAAACCATTTATAAATCTAATAATAAGATTTCCATCTTTTAATTCTTTATTATTTTCAATATGAAAATGAGACAACCACGCACACTCTTTTCGAGAATAAGAATACGTAGGGAAAAAATAAAGTTGATCTGTCGGGCTAATTGCGATAGGAGCTTTATGTGTAATACGAGTTAACTCCTTCGTCCCTTCTTTTCTTCCAAAAAAACTAGAACCATGTTTCCGGCAACTTCTCTCTATAATATCGAGAGGTTTTTGAAACACGAAAAAAGAATCCTCCATTTCAACAATTCGCGTAACCACTTGCTTTTCTCCTAGAACAACAGGAAGTAAGGCCATCGTTTTTTTACTTACAACATAATTTTCGACATAACGTTCTACTTTACTTTCCATATTCTACTATCTCCCTTTTCTATTTATAGTAGCAGCTGCATATATAATTTTAGCACCTATGAAAAGGAAATGCTTTACAGATTTCCCTTTTTTACAATACTTTATCATTTATCAAATATTTATTAAATTTAAAAGTAACTATATAATAATAAAATAATTCAAACCTGTACAAAAAATATTTATACTATCTATAAATATTTATAATCGCTTCCTCTTTTCACATCATTACAACAATTAACTTTGCTATAATTAAAATATAAATCAAATATACGGAGGTCTCTCATGGAAGAAAAGCAAGATCATCCAACAATTCAAATGAAAAACAGTAGCATTGTTATCGTAAAAAATTCAGCGAGTATTATATTCGGTTTATTTTTTATTTTACTGTTCTTCGCGAAGCCTTTTCGTAAATCTAAATGTCCAGAATGCAAGAAACGCGCAAAGAAAAAAGTTGGAAAAGAAGAGTAAAAGGCCTTCCTTTTTTGGAAAGTCTTTTACTCTTCTTCATCTTCAAAAAAACCGACTATTTTTTCTTCTTCATATTCATACTTTCTTCCGAGATTTTCTGTATCTCTTTCAATTTGTAATGTGATTATATATCGTTCTTCATCTAAAACATGAGAATGAGATTTTTTCAGATCAATTAACGTCACTTTATCATTTTCATAAGTTTTCGCGTACGCCTTTATCTCTTCAATTGTATTTTTTAAGTCCTCTTCATTACCTCTACGAACATCGAGTATTACTTCATTTATATACTTTTCCATCATATATATATCCGCCTTCTTCCCCAATATAATCGTTATGTTTGTATATTTCAACAACAAAAAAAAGGATGGCATAAGCCATCCTTTTTTCTATAATAAACTATAAAATTATAGTTTGATTACGTTTTTAGCTTGAGGTCCACGGTTGCCTTCTTCGATTTCGAAGCTAACTTTTTGACCTTCTTCTAAAGATTTGAAACCTTCAGTTTCGATTGCAGAGAAATGTACGAATACATCGTTTTCGCCTGGAACTTCGATGAAACCGAAGCCTTTTTCGTTGTTAAACCATTTTACTTGTCCTGTAACTGTCATAATTATTTCCTCCTAAGAAAATACATTTTATTATTTAGTCTTCATGTATAAAAAAAGAATCCACACATTATCAAATACGAAACATAAACTAGTTCTCACATACTTTTTCTCGTTCGTTTTCGGCACTTGATAATATATGGATTGCTTAATTTAATTATTCAACTGGTATTATCATAGCATACTTAAAATAGAATGTACAATCCTTTTTAAAAATAAAATTTCTAAATTTTATTATTTCTTATAAAATATAACCACACCTATTCTAATAAAGGAGGATTACATGGTAGAAATAATCCCTGAAAAAACATTAAAGAAAATTGAAAAAGATATTGAAAATAACAACCTCGGAAAAGCAAGAGATAGAGTACACGGATTAATCGCTACTTATCCGAATGAGTTAGAACTTAGAAAAAAACTCGGTGATATTTACTTTACATTACAATACCCCGAAATGGCTGGACGATATTGGTATCTTGAAAAAGAAAAAACAGATGTTATGCACGCGGCATGTCGACAGTTTGAAAAATCGATGGGAAATGATCCTTATCATATTGTACGTGCTTTAAAATTCAAAGGAGATCATGACATTATTACAGGACTACATACGGAACATCCATTACAGAAAAAAGTGGTAGAAAAACTCATTGATGATGATGATGATGAAGAAACATGGAAAGACAAGCTATTGGTATGGGGCTGTCTAGCATTATTCGCATTCCTTCTTTTTACTGCTACTATTGGTATATTCACTATAGTGAATTGGATATTATAAATAAAAGTAGGTGCCTATTATAGACACCTACTTTTATCTTTATTTCGTAAACTGTTCTTCTTCCGTAGATCCTTTTAGTGCAGTCGTTGATGAAGTACCGCCTGTAATAACTTGTGCTACTTCATCAAAATATCCTGTTCCTACTTCGCGTTGATGGCGCGTTGCAGAGTAACCATCTTTTTCTGCTGCGAACTCTGCTTGCTGTAATTCAGAGTACGCTGCCATGCCGCGCTCTTTATAACCACGCGCTAATTCAAACATGCCGTAATTTAATGAATGGAATCCAGCAAGCGTTACGAACTGGAATTTATAACCGTATGATGCAATTTCTTTTTGGAAGCTTGCAATCGTTTTTTCATCTAACTTTTGTTTCCAGTTAAATGAAGGGGAGCAGTTGTAAGCGAGTAGCTTCCCTGGATATTTCTTATGAATTGCGTCCGCAAAGCGTTTTGCATCTTCTAAATTTGGCTCCGACGTTTCACACCAAACGAGATCTGCATACGGCGCATACGCTAAACCACGTGCAATTGCTTGATCAAGACCTGCTTTCGTACGATAAAACCCTTCTGGTGTTCTTTCACCTGTAATAAACTCTTGATCAACCGGATCGATATCACTCGTAATTAAATCTGCAGCATCTGCATCTGTTCTTGCGACGATAATTGTTGGTACACCCATTACATCCGCAGCAAGACGTGCCGAAATTAAATTACGCACCGCTGTTTGCGTCGGTAATAATACTTTTCCGCCTAAATGCCCGCATTTTTTCTCTGAAGATAATTGGTCTTCAAAGTGTACGCCAGATGCACCAGCTTCAATCATCCCTTTCATTAGTTCAAATACGTTTAATTGTCCACCAAACCCCGCTTCAGCATCCGCCACAATTGGTACAAAATAATCCGTATCACCATTTCCTTCCATATGCTGAATTTGATCAGCACGTTGAAGCGTTTGGTTAATTCGCTTTACAACAGCTGGTACGCTGTTCGCTGGGTATAAGCTTTGATCAGGATACATATGTCCAGAAAGATTCGCATCTGCCGCTACTTGCCAACCACTTAAATAAATTGCTTTTAATCCAGCCTTCACTTGTTGCATCGCTTGGTTTCCTGTTAATGCGCCAAGTGCATTAATATAATCTTCTGTATGAAGTGATTTCCAAAGCTTCTCTGCACCGTAGCGCGCTAACGTATGTTCAATATCAATCGATCCGCGCAGACGAATTACATCTTCAGCTGAATATGGACGTGTGATCCCTTTCCAGCGTGTATCTAACTCCCAGCTTTCTTGCAATGTATCAATTCTTTCGTTTTTCATATGTTCCATCCCCTTTTCTTGTTTTTTATAAAATTTCATAACCCGGTAATGTTAAAAACGGCATGAACTCGTTATTGCGAACAAGGTTTGTAAACAGTTTTGTAGCTTCTGCAAATCTCCCTTTCTTAAACGCTTCCTTACCAATCTCTCTTTCTATTTTTGCTAGCTCTTCTTCTTTCAATTCTTCCATCAATTTAAAAGTGATATCACGGCCATCACTTAACTTTCCACCCTCATGACGAATCCACTGCCATACTTGTGCTCTTGATATTTCCGCTGTTGCTGCATCTTCCATTAAGTTATAAATTGGAGCTGCTCCCCGCCCGCTTAACCAAGATGCAATATATTGAATACCAACGTTAATATTCGTGCGAAGACCACTTTCTGTAATCGTTCCCATCGGTACTTCTAATAAATCCTTTTCTGTTACACGTATTTCTTCACGCTTTCTAAAAATTTGATTTGGCGTTTTCATTATGTGATTAAATACTTCCATTGCAACCGGTACAAGTCCCGGGTGGGCAACCCAAGTCCCGTCATGTCCATCTAAAGCTTCGCGCTCCTTATCAGCACGCACTTTTTCAAAAGCTGCTTCATTCGCTTCTGGATTGTTTTTAATCGGAATTTGTGCTGCCATTCCTCCAATAGCTGGTGCATTACGGCGGTGGCACGTTTGAATAACTTTCAAAGAATACGCGCGCATAAACGGTGCTGTCATCGTGACTTGCGCTCTATCTGGGAGTAAAAATTCATTATGATTTCGGAAACTCTTTAAGAAACTAAATATATAATCCCATCGCCCGCAGTTTAAACCAGCAGAATGATCTCTTAGTTCATACAAAATTTCATCCATTTCAAATGAAGCGTGAATCGTTTCTATTAACACAGTCGCTTTAATCGTTCCGTTCGGAATACCGATATACTTTTGAGCAAATACGAAAACGTCATTCCATAATCTTGCCTCTAAGTAACTTTCCATTTTCGGTAAGTAAAAGTATGGACCACTTCCTTTTGCTAAAAGCGTCTTCGCATTATGGAAAAAGTACAATCCAAAATCCACCAAACTGCCAGACATGTTCTTGCCGTCAACTTGCATATGCTTTTCTTCTAAATGCCACCCTCTCGGACGCACAATTAAGACAGCTGTTTTACTATTTAAACGATATTCTTTTCCGTTCTCATTTTTATGTGAGATCGTTCCCCTAGTAGCATCTCGTAAGTTAATTTGACCTTCAACAGCATTTCTCCAAGTTGGTGCATTCGAATCTTCAAAGTCTGCCATAAAAAGATGTGCTCCTGAATTTAAAGCGTTAATGACCATCTTTCTATCTACCGGTCCAGTAATCTCCACACGGCGATCCTCTAAATCTTTCGGAAGCTCAGCGATTGTCCAATCCCCTTCACGTATATGCTTTGTTTCTTCTAAGAACGTAGGAAACTCCCCTGCATCAATTCTTTTTTGTTTCTCCACACGCTTTTGTAAAAGTTCTGTGCGGCGTTCATTGAAATTTCCATGTAGTTCCTTTAAAAAGCTAAGCGCCTCAGGTGTCAATATTTCGTTGTACGCTGGTAACATTTCTCCAGGCAATGTAACCCGTGAAGTTTGCGTCGACATATTAGCATCCCCTTTTTAAACTGTTTTATAACAGATTTGATTTTATGTTTTATATTATATAACAAATCTTCAGAAAAGGAAGTTTTTTTTGGAAATTTAATGATTTTTTTACAAAACTGTGTTTATCCATTATGATTTCAACAAAAAAAGAGTCAGTGTTATATAACACTGACTCTTTTTTATTATTTATTCAAAAATTGTCTTAAATAAGAACTGCGCATATTGTTCACGTGTTACTTTCATGTTTGGAGCAAAGTTTCCAGTTCCATCTCCTACAGAAATACCATTTGAACCTACTGCATTAATCGCATTGTATGCCCAATGTCCTTTCGGTACATCTTTAAATCCTTGTGTTCCTTTTACCTCTAACTCATATGCTACTGTAAGCACTTGAGCCATTTCTGCACGTGTTAGTGTATCTTTCGGTCTAAAGTTTCCAGTTCCATCACCGTTAAAGATACCTACCTCTGTTAATACTAAAATTTCTTCTATGAACATTGTTGATTTTTCATTAATATCTTTGTATGGATTCTCAAGGATATCGCCTTCCTCGAATACTTCACTGAAATCGATAGTACGATAAATCAAAGCAGCTACTTGTTCACGAGTTATGTTATGTCCAAAACCGAACACGCCATTTCCATAACCAAGCATAATTTCTTCTTCTGCTAAAGTTTGAATTGCTTCGTAAGACCAATGTCCTGCTGGTACATCTTTAAAGATAGCCTGACTTGCTTGTTGTGGCTTAGACTTAGCAGCTACTTCAGCATTCGCTGTAGCGCCTTCAGCACTAAATGCAACTCCACCCATAATTGTTAAAGCTGTTGCTACTTTTAAAATCTTTTTCTTCACTGTATTCTCTCCCTAAAAAAAACATATTTTTTTCTAATATAAAGAATTAACGGAAAAGTAACAATACACTTATCCATATAAGTTTTGTCTAATTTGTGAACTGTATTTTATATACTTATCTTTATACTTAGTGAACAATGAAGTTACTAAACCATACTTTTTAAACATAAAAAGTAACTAAGATTATCCTATTTTTTCCATTCTATACTATTCACCCCACTGTTAACATCAGAATAAATATACAAATAAACAATTTAAAATAAGAAAAAAGCGCGTTATCTTCGCGCTTTCTTTCAAAAAATATACTATATCAATATAATTTATTGTTATTCATTTTTTAAATGAAAGTTAATAATAGCTTTATATAAAAATGTTGCATATTGCTCACGTGTTACAATTTTATTCGGTTCAAACTTTCCATTTCCTGTTCCTACTATGACATTATTAGATTGCAAGGCACTAATTGCATTTTTCGCCCAGTAATTATTTGGTACATCTTTAAATGTATGCTGTTGCTTCACTTCAAAGGAATATGCCTGTGTAAGAACTTGCGCTACTTCTGCACGTGTTATTGTTTCTCTGGGTCTAAAGTTCCCCTTCTCATCACCTTTAAAAATACCGCGTTCTGTTAATGCTAAAATTTCATTTGGAAACATTGTTGATCTTTCAGAAATATCATTATACGGATTTTTTAACGGTCCTTCATGTTTTATATTAAGTGCGCGATATAGTACTGCCGCCACTTGTTCACGTGTTACGTTATCACCTACACCAAACTTTCCATTTCCATAACCTAGCATAATTTTATTATATGCCGCATCTAGAATATAATCATATGCCCAATGGTTTACTGGGACATCGTCAAATACAATCATTTCAGGATATTCTTCTGCTTTTATGTTAGGAACATTTGCACTTACCAATAATCCACCCATAATAGTCGCTGCCGCCATTACACGGAACATTTTTTTCTTCATTGTCCTCGCTCCTTCATTTCCACTTTATTAAAAGTGGAACATAATAGACTAAATTCTTTCCCCATATTACATATGCTGTATTTGCAAGCCCTATGTAATATATTGCATTTTTAATATCTATTATTTTGAAGATTACTAGGAGAGCCAATTCGCTCTCAATTCCAATTGGTATTCTGAATTGCATGCAAATCATTTGAAGATATATTCTCATCTTTTCGCTCTAGTTTCTCTGTTTGATTTTCAAAAAGGATAAACAAAAGCTTTTGCAAAGATGTTATATATAAAATATTCTACTATCTACTAATCAAGTCCTTCACTTATAAAAATTTCACTTTCTAGACAAAAAAAGCGCAAATATCATATTTGCGCTTTTTCCAGCTTCATTGATTAATCGTTTAAATAGAATCTAAAAATTGCATTATGTAAAAACTTTACCTTTCAGACAAAAAGCACAAGTATAATCTACTTGTACTTTTTTTATACTCTTATTTATTCCCATTTCCCTGGTGAATTATCAATTGATCGCTGTAAAAACTTCGCAAATTGCCCACGTGTAACGAGCATTTCAGGCTCGAACTTGCCATCTCCCGTTCCTACCGCAACTTTATTAGACTGCAATGCGCTAATTGCATCTCTTGCCCAATGGTTTTCTGGTATATCTGTAAATGTATGTGGACGCTTCGCTTTTAACTCATATGCTTTCGTTAAAATTTGTGCTAATTCTGCACGAGTCAGTGTATCTTTCGGACGGAAATTTCCATTTTCGTCCCCTTTAAAAATACCGTTATTTGTTAAATGAAGAATTTCATAAGGAAACATTGTTGATTTCCCACTAATATCTCCATATGGATTTTCATTAAACACACTTCGCTTTAAATGAAGTGCACGATGTAGCACTGCCGCTGCCTGTTCACGTGTTATATTATCTTCTACACCAAACTTACCATTTCCATATCCATACATAATTCGATGATATACTAAATTCGTAATTTCATCATATGCCCAATGACCTGTTGTTACATCATCAAACTCTATCATAATATCAGGACCAGATTTTTGGATAACATCTGTATTTGCAGATACACCATTTGCACTTACAAATATTCCCGCCATTAACGTTAATGATGTAGCTACTTTTAATAACTTCTTCATTTTAGTCATCCACCTTTTTTCTTTATTCACCTCTTTTTCGATTATATTGAACACTCTAAATATTTACAATATTATTCAATTATTGGAATAAATCATGCTTCTGAGCATACTTGTACTCTTTCATCTCGCGGCTTCCGAAAAGTAAATGCCATTCCTACAAATATAAGGATAATCCCCACTACTTGCATACTAGTCGGTCTAAATCCGGTAAAGACTGTATCTAATAGTATTGCAACCGCAGGATCTAAAAACACTAATACCGAAATTAATCTCGTCGATAAATCTCTTAAACTGTCAAAAAATAAGTAATATACAAATCCCGTATGTATAAGTCCTGTCGCTGTGATCATCATCCAGTTCATCTCTGTTAATCCTTGAAACTTCCCGAAGTCTACGAATGGTAGCAATAAAAATATACCTAAAAACGTTTGTAAAAATGTCATCGCATATGCACTTGTATGCTTAATTCCTTTTCCGAGCAACGTTGTAAATGCATAAAATAAAGCTGCAAGAAGCGCCCACACCATTCCAGACGACATAAGTTTCTCAAGCGACATACTTCCATCTACCCCAGCTACTAAAACTGTACCGATGAAACATATGGCAATGGACAGAACCGCAAATGCTGTTAACCTCTCTTTAAATACAATACTACCAATTATTAATACGATGATCGGTGCAAGATGATACACAGAAATCGCAATTGTAATCGACATGACTTCAAACGCTTTAAATAAAAATACCCAGTTAAAAACGAGAAATACACCACAAGCTAATATTTGTATGGTCTCTTTTTTGTTCCATTTCTCACTTTTGTATTGCCCTGTTACGAACCAACATAATGCTAAAAATAAAGTCGCACAAATACAACGAACGAATACTAATTCAAAAGACGGTAAACCTGTCTGAACAGAAAAAAATCCAATCGATCCGAAAATAGACATCGAAAGAATCATTTTTATAGCCGGCATTGATTTTGAATGAAACAAAATATTAACCTCCTAAACATTCCACTGAATATCCCATATATTATACACTATAATTTTCCAAAACTCGAATGACCCATGAAAAAAAGAAGCAGTACACTACTGCTTCTTTTCTTTTTTATATTGTTCAAACGTATGAATTCTTTCGAAAATTGGTGGATGGGTATATAAGAAAAACTTCACTAACGCAGGTGGATTTACTTGGCTTAAGCTCGTTTTTGATAAATATTGAAAAGTTTTTACGCCAGATTCCCCATCTTTTGTCATATCTAAAGCGTATTGATCTGCCGCTCGTTCTTCTATACGAGAAACGTAGTTTGTTGCTGGTTGTGACGCAAACGATAATACAGAGGAAATTAAGAAAAATAAAGGTAAAATTGAAAAACATGCCATTTTGGAAATTTGCAGCGTATCTCCCCATTTTCGAATACACATATTTAAAATACGACTAATTAAATACATACCTATAAACGATATGAAAATATAACTCGCAACGCCCCAATATATATGTTTCATTACGTAATGTCCCATTTCATGGGCCATAATAAATAAAATCTCTTTATCTTTTAATTGCTGAAGTGTTGTATCCCACATTACAATACGAAGGTTTTTTCCAATTCCTGTTACATATGCATTTAACGCATTTGTTTTTTCCGACATATTTACTTCATATACATGTTCAGATGGAATATCAGCTTTATCTGCGATTGCTAAGATTTTCGTTTCTAATTCCTTATTTTTCAGCGTTGAAAAATCATTATAAAGTGGATCAATTACAACAGGTTGCACGAACGTTAAAAAAATTGTAAACGGTACAGAGAGTGCCCACCCTGCTAGCCACCATCTCTTCGGGAATTTACGGATGAGCCATAAAAGAACTGTAACAATGAGTAACATAGTCGCATAATTCACCCAAAAATCGATAACATGATCTTTTATCCAGCTTTGTGTACTTTGCGTGGAAATACCGTAATCAACCGACACTTTACGCCCAATCCATTGCATCGGTAATGCAAGAACTGTTGTCAGTAATGATAAATAAAAGAAATAAATCGCAACTTGTAAGACATTTATTTTGGTCGTTTCCTTCGACCATTTCTCAAACTTTTTTGAAATACCGAGCACAAGTACAAACAATAAAATAATCCATTCAAGAGGCGTCGCTAAAAAGTACAGTAAGTTTTTCACGCGCGAATAATCTTGGCTTAGCGTAAGCTCCCTCGCATTCATAAAAGTCTCTGGATCTGCCCTCGTTCCTTTATACATGTCCGGAATGAGTTCATGATTCCATCCAAATAAATACCAATATATAAGTAACGCAAACCCAACGTACAAAAAAAGCGACCATCCAATAACTTTCCTCACGCTATTCCCTCCTCTATGCTGCCTGTCTATTATTATTGTAAGTTCGTACTTTCAAAATTAGAACAAGCTAATCGTGAGAATTGTTCTAGCTCGTTCCATTTACATAAAAAAACTCTTCTATTACAAGAAGAGTTTCACCTGTTTTTAAATATTTTCTTCGGCTCATAATCTGGTATAGGAAATGTACTTACAAACCAGCGCCTTTTACATATCGTATATATTCATAGTCCTTAAAATCCTTCTTAAGGAAGCACATCTATTAATAAACTAAAATCTTGCAAAGAAAATGAACTATATTTCATAATACCTTGTACAGTTAAAAGTAAAATAAGACCCATCACACACATATAATTAATACTTTCTTCATGCTTTTTCTCAGCAACTACTCCGCCCGTTATGCATAAAATCCCTAATAAATGGAGCGCTAAATACATAAAAAAGTAAGCTTCCTCCCAGCGAAGAACAACATTTACTGTCGTAATCAATACTAAACTCAGTACAATCAAATAAAAAAACTTATTTGACGATATTGTTTCATTCATATAATTTTATACATCCCTTTCAAATTTCGAATTAATGATGATTTAGTTTTCATAAAATAAAAGTCCCCACTACTTTCTCAAACATTTTATGAGCCCTAACATAATTTTCTTCGTTCTTTACATACTGTCTGAAGATACGCCTCATCATTTCTTCCACAATAAAGCTAACTATTATTAATGTCCCTAACACGATAAGATGAAATCATTATTGATGGAGAAGTACTTACGTCTAATAGAGGTGGAATCTATCATTTCCTTCAATATTTCCTCAAACATCTTCTCTACCTTACTTATCCCCCACTATGCTCGAAAAGCTCTTTTCCTTCTCCTCATATATAACAGGCACTTCTTTACTCCAATATTTGCGATTCACAAATAAAAAGATGAGTACTAAGTTTAATCCTGCTATAAAAATAATTAATCCTGGAAAGAATGTCGTATAGTTCGAAAAATCGGCAAAACTCATTATCTTTTCTCTGCTTACTAAAAAAGAAGCACTAAGCACAAACGCATTGTTTAACATATGAATGGCAATTGGCATGAGTAAGCTTTTCGTACGAATATATACAATTGATAGTACGATGCTAAACACAACTGCACCAAGGAAATCAACATGTAAGCACGCAAATAAAAGTGCTACAACGACCATTGCTATACTAGTACCCCATTTCGCTGCAAAACGCTGTAGTAAAAATCCTCGAAAAACAAATTCTCCGACAATAGGCGCGATAAATACGACCATAATAAATTGATATACATATCCCCCGGTACTATCTATAATCGGTTCATGCAAGGCATTCATAATAAAATCTGGTGTAATCCATGCAAAGCTGTACATATACAGAATAAGATAGCCGTAACTAAAAATACATAGCATAATTGCGATATACAAAACTTGCACTAGGTTAAATGTTTCGTTTCGATTAATAAATAATGAAAATGAAACACGATGCTTTCTATATCCGTAAAACAGCCATATTATTGGAAGGATATAAAATATAAGAATATTTATTAAAGATGAATTCTGTATATGAAATGTATTTTCTAGCACTTCATTACTACTTCGTGCTACTAAAATTAATAATGCAAATACAATTAAAAAATATCTAGCTCGCATCGTTTGAAACGGATTCACATTCATCTCCTCCCCATGTTACTTTTATCATATCATTTGAATCTTAATTTTTTGTGAAAGAAAACCTTAAAATTTCCTTAAAAATTCCATAAGTTACAAAAAGATGATATGATATTCGAGGAAATTAGGAGGGATTCATATATATGTATCACGCAAATATTTTACTTGTTGATGATGAAACAGCAATTTTACAATTACTAACCACCATTCTTAAAAAAGAAGGTTTTTCTCATATTACAACTGCAACATCTGCGGAACTAGCCTTATCTCTCACCGAGCAAAACAATTACGATTTAATCATTTTAGATGTGATGCTTCCTGGACAGTCCGGTTTTGACATTTGTCCAATCATTCGCCAAAAAACGGATTGCCCCATCTTCTTTCTAACAGCGAAAACTTCTGATTTAGATAAAGTATCTGGATTTTCATACGGTGCGGATGATTACATTACGAAGCCATTTAATCCGCTAGAAGTAGTGGCTCGTATGAAAGCCCAACTTCGAAGACATATGCAGCAAAGCGTACAAGAACAAAAAACGCACTCCATTTCATTTGGGAGATTTGAAATTGATCAACATTCTGCGGAACTAACAGTAGATGGAAACGTTGTCGAATGTTCGGCTCAGCTCTTTCAACTACTACTCTTCTTTTGTGAGAATCCGAACTACGTATTTTCGAAAGAAGAAATATATGAAAAAGTTTGGGGAGCACCTGCCTATAATGGAGATGATAATACTGTTATGGTTCACATTCGAAAGCTACGTGAAAAAATTGAACAAGATCCAAGTAAACCAGAATACATAAAAACAGTTCGTGGACTTGGCTATAAGTTCATTACAAAGTAGGTTAACGATATGAATTTTAATAAACGACTTATAATACAGTTTATTTTACAACACGTTTTTGTCTTAGTTACGTTACTTATCGCAGTAGTCGCTTCTTTTTCTTATTTAATTTTTCTTCTTAATAGTACTTTATATGAACCTAATATTTCTGATTATGATACCTTTACAATCTCCGAATATATTTCTTCTGAAGACAATAACATTACTTTAAAATCTAAGGTAAAAGATTTAATAAAAGAAAAGAGTGATTGGCTTCAAATTGTAGATGAAGATGGAAAGGTCCTTTACAACTTTAATACGCCTAACGATGTTCCTACCTCTTACACAAAGACATCCTTACTTACGTATTTACAGAATAGCAGCAACAGTATTTATAAATTTAACTATTGGGAAATTAAATTAGAAGAGAAACCAGTGATCGTTATTTACGGTGCCAAACTAAAAAGTAATGCTTTACTAAAAACGATACAACAAGGGCATCCTTCTTTATCATTAAATGAATTTGCACTAACTGAACAAGAAAAACAATTAATTTCTAAAGAAAAAGCAACACTGCAAGTATTTAATAACAATGGCGAAGAAGTTTTTTCCTATCCAACTGGGAAGAAAAAAACATTTTCGGCTATAAAAACGGCTCTTAATGAAAAAGAACCGTGGAATTATAAAGAAAATACATCTAGTTTTTACGATTCAAATAGCGGTCATCTCGTCGTTGTATCCGCCCCAAACGCTCATTATTATCCAGATGATGAATTAGATGATATATTTACCAAAAAACTTCTAATCGGATGCAGCTTAATCCTCCTTATTGTGTTTGTTTATTTAGTCATTCTTTCAATTTGGTATGGAAATAAGTTTGGAAAGCCTTTATTACACACGATGCGCTGGCTTAAAAACATAGCCGGAGGAAAATATGAAGAACCTGTTAGTAAAAAAGGAAAACCTGTTCGATTCCGGCGCTCCGGTAAAGAAAAATGGTCGTTCCGTATATTTAAAGATGTTACAAACTCACTAGAGCACCTTTCTATTACTTTGAAAAAGAACGATGCAATGAGAAAAGTACTGCAACAAACACGTGAAGAGTGGATTAGCGGCCTGACGCATGATCTAAAAACACCGCTTAGCTCTATATACGGCTATGCACTATTACTAGAATCGAAGCAATATAATTGGACTGATCAAGACATTCAACAATTTGGCCATGTAATGAAAGAAAAATCTCAATATATGACTACATTAATTGACGACTTAAGCTTAACATATCAATTAAAAAATGATACTCTGCCTGCGCAACACGTAAATGTTGAAATTAATCATTTCGTCCAAAAAGTATTATTACAATTTATTAATAACCCGACACTACAAAATCAAAACATTGAATTTGTGCCAAGTTCAAGCAAAATCCAATATTTTATTGAAGAAAAATGGTTCCAACGTATTATCGAAAACCTACTCGCAAACGCTGTAAAACATAATAATGAAACAACAAACGTAATCGTAAAACTTTCGCAAAATGCAAATTCATTTACACTATCTATTTCAGATGATGGAAAAGGTATGGATGATAAAACGAAAGAGCTTCTATTCGAGCGATATTACAGAGGAACGAATACAGAAGAAAGCAACATCGGAACTGGACTTGGCCTCGCCATTACAAAACAGCTCGTTCATGCTCATAACGGAACGATCTCCATTGATAGTGAACTTGGAAAGGGAACGACGATTATACTTGTGTTTCCAGTGTAGCATGCTAGTAAATGAAATGATATCGTACACAACTCCCATTATATCGACTTAACTACAAAATACGACAGTAGTAGCAACCTATTAATAAAAGAAGACCGTCCAAAAATACCTTTTGGACGGTCTTTCTTTCTATTATTTCTTCTTCACCGGTATCCAAAGTTCAATTTGAGCGAACTCACTTTTATCTGCATGGGAACGTTCATCGTATAGCTCAAACTCATTAACGCCGCAATGTTCGTATCCTGAATGCGGGAACCACTCTGAGAATACAGCATTCCACGTTTGATGAATAGACGATACCATTTCTTCATGAGGAACTTTCGGCGTTGTAAATACTGCATATGTCGCGGCTGGGAATGTACGCTTTGCAACTGCATTTGGTACATTTTCAAAGTCTGTAACTTCCATTCCAATAATATAAGTGAAGTCCCCTGTTTCTAAATTAAAATCAGTACATAATCCTAGCTCTACCCATTGGCTCGTATCTTTACGATTCGGAATCGTCGTTCCAAGATCTTTTTGTAAATATTCTTGCCAAAATGCTGGGATATCTTGATGGTTTTTTCCTTCTTTACTTGTCGTCTTCAGCTCATAACCCGCCATTAAAAATTCTGGTTTATTTACAATACGATATTCCATTTGTATGCCCCCTAAATATGGATTTAATTTTCTTTGTTTTACATTCACTCTATAATACATTGGTGTTTCAATTTCTTGTTTTCGATATTCACTTGGTGTCATTTGAAATAATTTTTTAAAGGCTCTCGTGAACGTTTCGTGAGATTGAAAGCCATGCTCAAATGCGACATCAATAACTTTTTCATCCGTATGAGAAAGTTGATAAGCTGCCCGGGCTAACCTCCTCTTTCGAACATACTCCATTACTGTATCGCCTACTAACGCCTGGAATACACGATGAAAATGCGACTCAGAAAAACCTGCAACACGTGCTAAATTACGCAGCGTTTGTTTTTCCATTACATCTTCCTCAATATAATCAATTGACCTTTGAATTTGTGTTTCATAGCTTTCCATCTCTGTTCACCCGCCTTATATGTATTATGATAAAAGAGAATCCTATCCAATTCTTGACGTTTTTTACTATAATTCCGTAAAAATTGTAACTTTTTTATATGTATTTCGTTGTTATGTATGAAGGGAGGGAAATGTAGTGAAGCGCAAACAATCATTAGAAGAAATTTACTCAGAGCATATGCAAGATTTATTTCGCTATCTTCTCTCCCTAACCGGAGATTCTCATAGTGCTGAAGATCTCATGCAAGAAACATTTTACCGAATGCTCGTCCATATTGACTATTATAAAGGAGAGGAAATTAGGCCATGGTTATTTACAATCGCCTACAACGCCTTTATCGATTGGTACCGAAAAGAAAAGAAGTATAAAACAACGCAAATTGAAGAATTCCATTTACCAAACGTGCCAAGTACAGAACACTCTTATTTCGTAAAACATGAGATTACTAGTTGGTTACAAAGTATATCCTCACTTCCGCTCGAAAGACGAAATGTGTTGCTACTACGAGATTACTACGGATTCTCCTATAAGGAAATAGCAGAAATGACTAACCTCTCGTTAGCAAAAGTAAAAATTGAATTACACCGAGGACGAAAAGAAACGAAAAGCATAAAGGAGTGATACAGATGGGTTGTACAGAGTTTAAAAAACTGTGGGAGAAATACGAAAAAGGAACTCTCACACATGATGAACAAGAACGGTTAGAAAGTCATATTGAGACTTGCGAAGAGTGTGAAGTGCACTTGGATGAATTGCTTGCGAAGAGTGAACCAGTAAAGAAAAGGTTGCCTCCAAAAGATCTTAAAGTTCCATTTTGGAGGATTAAGTGGAAACATCGATTACAAACGGTTGGTTTTATACTAGCAATTTGTATCGTTATATATATGATTGGCGGAGCATTATCTGCCTTTTATTTTCAAGCTGATAATGATAAACGACTAAAAGAAATACGAGATGTTCCTTCTCTTGCACTTGAAGCAACTATCCCAAATAGCCGCGTCATGGGGGGCGGAACAAGTGTAGAAGCTTTCTTTCGAACAAACAGCCAATTTGATTTAGTCAAAACGATTGGTAAAAAAGAAATGCCACTCGGTACAATAGAAACAAGCAGCTTCTTATCTTCTTTAAATATCACACATAAATCTTGGGTGAATATGCACTATCAACCGAACATCCACTTTGTTCATCCAAAAATCAAGCAAGGTGATTATTTGAAAGATGCATCTCAAAAGGTTTGGGATACACTCGCAAAGGTACATGAGGGAACCGTTGCAGAAGTAGCAATATCTTTTGACAAACCTTACACTTTACAAGAATTAGAACCACTTTTATATAGCGTATTTGAAGCACAAGAAATCCCTCCAACTCCTGTATGGTACGCTTTAGATACGGGACAAGAAAGAATAAACGAAGAAGATTTCATCCTATCTGGGGGCGACTTTATAGGATTTCCAGAACATATAGGATTCCTTGATGATGAAACAGAAAATCTGAAAACACAAGAGGCTAAAGTAATTGAAATGATGCGTATTCTTTCTACGCATGAAAAAACTGTAAATAAAGTAGCTATGCTTCCTGAGGATCAGCTGAACTTAGATAAACGTTATAAATATGTAAAAGATAACGGCGTAAAAGTATACGGAATGGTCATTACTGGCCCGTCGAAAGAATTATTAAAATTACAAAACTCCCCGCACGTACGCTATGCGACTCTTGGAGATATTGAGGTTTGGAATTGGTTTGATCATTAATGAGAAAAAGGTAGAGCATCCCTATTGGATGCTCTACCTTTTTTACTCAGAAATCACTTTCACATACATCCCTCTTATCGCCTTTTCATAAGCGATATCGCTCATCTGTCTTATTTTTTCTGATACGACAGACGCCTGAACGATTTTCCCTTCACGAAGTAAGGGCGGGTCAATAAGACGCACTTTATTTTTCTGATGTAGATCATACTCATTTCTATCTTCTTTTACTTCTATACTTGGATGAACTTTTCTTAATAAAGCATCTACTTCTTGATCTTTACATAGCTGCAATTTCGTAATAAGCTCATAATCTTCAAGGAGAAAGTCATCTGCATGAATAACCTTTTTATGAAGAGCTAATTTTAACGTTTTAGCTAACATATCGTTTCCGTAAATGTTCATTGGCTTCATAAAGAAATCGATTACCTCTTTGTAATACGTTTCTGTAAACCATTCTGCTATTTCGATATTTTGAATGACCATTTTCCCATCTACTTCGATTACATCCTCTAAAAAACTATGAACTTCTTCTAAAGAAATATATCCATATGTAAACATATCCCGTAATGTGTAATCCACTCGGTCTGCACATAATTCTGGCGCAGATCTTTCAAGTAAAGTCCACTTCGAATCATCTAACAAAATATCTTCATAGTTATAACCATGTTTTGAAAGAATCGCCGGGATTTCCGAGTTTTTCACGACAGAACTAAATATTTCTTCATGATAACTTTCATTTTCGCTATCAAAAACATAATCAATCACATGAGAAAAAGCAGTATGCGATACGTCATGCAGTAAACCAGCAATCTGTTCTTCTACTGAACCACCAAGTTTTTTAATTAACAACATAGCACCAACTGAATGATCAAAGCGCGTTACATTCCATTTCTCATTCATTAAGTAACTTGCTCCGGCTTGATGAATCCCTTTCAGCCTTTGCACAGGTTTACTTAAAATTAAGTCTTCTAACACTTTATCTACTTTAAACTCACCGTATATGACATCTGATATGATCACTTAAAATCCCCCTTTTTAAGCAGCGTCTTCTTATAGTATCTCTTTTTCCAAAGAGAGTAAATACGGACATTTCGCCCTCTTATATCTATAATTAAAAATATATTGATTTTACATTTATTTTTATGTATATTATAAATGTCTGTTATTTGTTTTAATTCATTTGTTTTTATTGAGCGCTCCTTATATGGAGCCTTTTTTCATTTTTAAAAATAGAGAGCACTCAGCTCTCTATTTCATAATCCTATTCAAATGTAACTTCAACCTGAACAATCTCAGATCTACTTCCCAGTCTAAGCGGTGGTCCCCAGAATCCAAACCCAGAAGAAACAATCGCGTGGAATGCACCTTTTTGTGCGTATCCCCAGTCTAGTTCGTACATTCTTCTCGTTACAATATGATTCGGTGCCATTTGTCCGCGGTGCGTGTGACCGGATAGTAGTAAATCCACGCCAGCATCCGCTGCTTGTTTCAATTCAAATGGTTGGTGATCCATTGCGATAACAGGAAGCGATTTATCTACCGTACTCATTAGATTTTCAAAGCTTTGACGATCACGCTCTGTTTTATCCCTTCTTCCAACGAGATAAAAATCATCTTCAATTGTAATGACTTCATCTAAAAGAATACGAATATCAATCTTATCCATCTCTTGTAAAAACTCAGGAACAGCTCGGCCGTAATACTCATGGTTTCCTAACACACCATATACGCCTAATGGAGCTTTCATTTGTTTCATAATTGGTCCCATATTTTTTTGAATGAACACACCTGGATGATCATCGATAATATCTCCTGGCAATAAAATAATATCCGGCTCCATCTCATTTACATGACGAACGAGTCTCTTTAAATGAGCAACTCCAGACAGTTTACCGAAATGCATATCAGAGGCCATCGCAATGCGTAAACTTTTACGCCCTTCTACTTTTTTCGGTATGTGCACTTCGTACTTTCTTACTACTGGACTATATGCGTTGAATACTCCATACGCAAAAATTAAGATGAACGCAAGTAACACGGCCGATCCTGTCCAAATAATTGCCGCTTCTTTCTCCACTGAAAACTGTAAAAGAAAGACCATAATATCAGCTAACGGTAATAACATAAGTGCGTATTGTATGACCGCAAACCAAATTGAACCGACCGTTCGTAAAAATGGCAAGAACTTAAACACTTGTACGAGAATATACGCATATGAAATGAAGCCAACTACGAAAGCGTAATATCCCCAAGATTCCCAGCCGAACACCGTACTGAGCCAAACCCATCCGTTCCAGCCGATGTAAAACATGAGTAGTGTGTATACAATTAAAATAGTGAATATATTGAGATAACGAAAATTTTTCACTGCTAGCCTCCTTATTGATTTCTTCTATTATAACTTGTTATGTGCCTAGAACGTAAATAGTAAGCAAATCAAAGTGATTTTCTTCTTACTTGTAATCTTCCCGCATTATCATACACTTCTCTTTGTAACCGCTATATTCAAAGCACCTTTATTTTTCTGTTTTACACTTGTGAGAGTTAATACTCACGTGTATATTTATAATAAAGTGAGCATGAATCCGTTTCAATGACCACATTTAATTATTCGAGTATTAATACACACATTACAAGATTTGTGTATTAAAGAACGGAGGAACATATGGAGAAAATCGATAGAAGAATTATAAAATCACAAACCGCAATTCAATCTGCATTTATAGAAATGTTAATTGAAGATGGCTTTGACGAAATTACAGTAAAAAACATTACAGAAAAAGC
This sequence comes from Bacillus nitratireducens, assembly GCF_001884135.1. Taxonomy (GTDB): domain Bacteria; phylum Bacillota; class Bacilli; order Bacillales; family Bacillaceae_G; genus Bacillus_A; species Bacillus_A nitratireducens. The sequence continues at coordinate 99,558 of NZ_MAOC01000078.1, forward strand.
AAACATCGGGAGAAAAACCTTCTACCTACACTACCTAGATAAATACAATTTATTAGACAAAATTGTGGACAACCATTTAAATCAATTAAGAGAAATATGCGATATAAAACAAACAAAAGGTTATATAGAAGGAACTGTCATATGGTTTGAATACTTCAAAGAACACAAACCATTTTTCGCAGCGTTATTTAGAAGCAACAGCACATTATTATTTCAGAAAAAGTTACTAACTTTTATCATGGGTGAACTAGAGAAAAAACTAAATACAAATACGTCAGTGAATAAAAACATTGATACACACATCGTTTTAAAATTTTTAGGAACTGCTGTAATGGGCATTTTAGAATCTTACGTATTAGACGAAATTGATAATGATGTTGAGTATGTTGCGACGCAAGTCGGGGAATTGATGAAGAGGAATATATAACGGTTATGAAAAAGTGCACCCGAATTGTTGGGTGCACTTTTTATATTTATTTAAGTAACTCAACATAATACAGCGTATCATCCGTCTGAAAATACATAACAGATCCGCGGCTATAATAAGTAACAAATTGAATCGGTTCTCCTAGTTCATTACGAAGATTCATATCATGCACATGATTATTATTTAAATCATAAACAACCAACTTTTTATCTCGAGTAATGAATACTACTTTATCTTGAGCGACCGCAAAACTTTCCGACCATATTTCCTTAATTACATTTATTTCATTCCATGACATATGAATTTTTTTATCTTTCATTTGAACTAAAGGAAATTCTGAATAATAATAGAGCCAAACGTCTCCATCTATAACGTTCATTGCATAACAATCATCTATAGGAGGTACATTAAACCTTTCTACATATTGATCATAACTATCAAAAATCAATTGACCTTTAGAGTCACAAGCAACTATACCATTTACTCCAATTGGGCACTCTCCGAAAACCCCTTCATCACAATAACTAACCCATATATCTTCATTCACATCAACCTGACAATCTTGAATCCCTTCTCCGGCATAAAACTTACAATGTTCACTTCCGTCCGAATTATAAATAACCGCATTATCTTCTTCATAATTAAATATAAGTAACCATCTCTCTCCAATTCGTTGCATACATTGGACAGATTCAACATCGATATCTACGTTTAAATTGAAACTCTTTCTATTTACATTATTTTTATCCAAATAAATAATACAAGGTCGATTCTGCTTGTCTTGTACTAGTAACATTACATTTTGTTTATAATCCAAACTCATTTTTTTAAACTGATAGGCTTCAACAATAGACTTAAAACTTATTAACTCTTTACATATAATACCTTTCATATAGATGAAAATCCTCTCATTGATTCTAAACATAAAAATAAGCGTCAAACTTCTATACTTTTAATAAGTTTGACGCTCGCTCTCAATCACTTCTCTATTTATTCTCCCTCTTCTAAAATCCCATATTGCTCCCAACAAAATATTCGTTTCCCTTTAACAGCATATATTGTTTGATCCCTTGAAAAAATATACTCAAATTGAATAGGCTTTCCATCGCTATCTACTGTTAACAGAGTTGCTAATTTTTTATTTACAAGTGAATATGCATGTATTTGATTGTTATCTACACCAAAGATAATATTATTTTGTACTTTTAAATATAGTGATGTATGATTCAATGTTGTTTCATACAGAATAACTTGTTCGCACCGTTCTTTATTAATTTGTGTGAATGTATACGTTCCTTGCTCGTTATAGTAAGACATTAAAATATCACCTGTCTTCTGTATATGTATCGCTGTACAATCACAGATAGATTTATTTATTGAATTATTAAATTCATTAGTAATTAAATCGCCATTCTTAGAAAAAATAGCTAATCCGCTCTTTTCAAATTTATTAATATCATATATATTTTCCCAATCTATCGAATCAAATTCTTCATCTGAAATAAACAATTCCTCTACAGAAGTAAATATACCTTCTTCACTATATCCAACCAATAAATGTTCTTCTTCATCAACTTGAAAATATTTTATTCCATTTCCTAAGTAATATGAAGCAACGATATTTCCTTTTTTATCAAAAATTGTAGCCGTTGTATCGTCCTTTTTCTCAACGAAACTTTTAACCAAAACCCAATCTTCTCCTAAAGGTTGAATGAAGTTAAAATATTGATTATTTTCTATAGTATAGTGTTTCAAAACGCCAGATTTCAACGAGTGTATAATTTTATAATGATAAATGTCTGTAACCTTTTTATCCAATACTAAAATTATAATATCTTGTTTATTTCCCGTTGTAATGCAGAGAATTTCTCCTTCTATATATGAAAAATCCATCCGCTTATTAAATACTAGTTTTCCCACAACTAACAAACCTCCAATGAATCAATAACAATCTAATTCCTATCACTCCTGGAAACCTTCTTTTTATTTATACTTTTACAATCGATCCAAGCTGCTTCCCATCACTGAATGTTGCTGTTACAGACTTTATTTCTTTTCCACTCTCTACAACTTTAACACTTGTACGGTTTCTAAAACTATCATATATGCAAGATTCACTTCTTCCCTCTTGTAATGTCGCGTTTAAAACGTTAGTGCATTGGATCATAATCCATAAAAAAAGAAGAACCTACGTCAGCTCTTCTTTTTAGAAATCACGTTTCTATTATGAATTTAAATATTCAACTGAACATCCATTTTTCATAAATTCTCTTTTATATAATTTTTAGCTACTTCATTATTTGGGTCATCTTTTAATATTTCTTTTGCCCAATTCATAGCTGATTTTTCTTCAAAAACATTCTCTGGAATACCAGCAAAAAACAATAGAAACTCTCTATATTGCATATTATTAGGTTCCAATTCTATACACTTCTTTGCATGATAAAAAGCAGCTACATATGCCCCCTCTAAATGACATAGTGGATGACATAAAATATCTGATGCTAGTGAATGTAATCTAACATCACTTCGACTCTCTAAATAACTAGTCAAGAAAGTGTATACAATAATATTCGGTTCATTAAAAGACCATTCCATTAATAAGTCTTCTAATTCCTCAATACTTATTTTATTTGCATGTGCTATCGCATTTCCAATATCTCCTCGATAAATTTCATCTTTTAACAAATCATGCATTATTTCACCACCCATTCGATATATATCTTCTCTTCTTCACATACGTAACCGTTACCTGTTTCCCTTTTACTTTCATTTATTTTTATTAATAATAAGACGAAGCTCTATTTCTTTTAAGTTTTTAGAAAGATATTTAAAACGATAAAAAAAAGCGTAGTAGTTACTACTACAACACTTTTAATCCATTCAAATCTATTTCATAAAAAATAAACACATTAATTATCTAAATAATACTGTGATGCACTTATAAATAGTTCTAATTTTATACTCCTACTGCTATTTATTCCATAATACGTTCTTCCGCATAACAAACAAATACTTGCTTTTCCGAACGTAAAGATACTATATAATACTCATTTTCAAAATTATCATGTACATCTAACACTAGAAAATATTCGTTATTTTCCGTTGCAGGTTTGTGTATTTCAATGTATGTGTCCATGGTTTCTCCTTAAAAATAATTTTTTACATCACCATGACATATATAAAGAGAGAAGAGCTTATATAAGCTCTTCTTTCTAAAAATCATTTCTCTATTTATTTCCCCTCATACTTCACACCTTCTCACGAAAGTTCTCCAGTAAAGAATAAATAAACTATTATAACGCCTAAACCTATCGAAAATATTCTAAACAAATAATAACTTATAGTTAGAATAATTGGAAACGCACTTGTCAAACTGAACAATGCAATAAACATACGATTTTCTTTATAAGTCTTTTTATCTATTTTTAATCCTAACCATATAAAACTAATACCTATAAAAAAAGCACACAAATCTAAAAGAAAATCTATCATAATTCGAGAAAACTCGCTTTAATATCAAAAACTTGTAAAATATCTTGTTCTAACTTTATTGCATTAAAATCAGACTTTGCCCTCTTACCCAATATCCTAATAGATTGAATAATGTTTTTGATTATTAATATTTTTCTCCCTGAATCATCTGCCAACAAAAATGTTTCATAATCAATCCTTAATCTAAAATCTGCTTCTTTACTCTTCCTTTTAAAGAGCTTTCTTTCTTTATGAAAACCCGCATCTTCATATTCCGGATTTATGTTAACTACTATAGGGATTATAGCTATTTCTTCTACTTCGCTACCATAATTATTACTATTTAATTTTTCAAGGTCACTACTGATTTCTGAAATTATATTTATAAATTCCTCAGCAATGTCTCCTTCTAATTCACCACTTAAAAAAAACCTCATAATCACTCACCCTTTTCAATAATCGCTTTTATTTAGCGGGGGACGATTTCCATTTTAACACTAGTACGGTTTCCAAATCCATCGTATGTGTATGATTTACTTGTTCCATTTTGTAATGTCTCGTTTAAAATTTAATTCATTGAATCACGATTCAAAAAGAAAGAAGAGCCACTTTCAGCTCTTCTTTCTTTACAAATCTCTATATTATCATCAATAATTATTTTCTTCTTAACCTCTCAAGTACTTACACACTAAGTAATAATAAATTATAACTAAAAATAACTATATACATCATAAAAAATCGAATATAATATAGCTGCTCCTACACCGATCGAAAATACCTTAAACAAATAAAAACTGAAAGACAGTACGATTGGGAATGGTGTTAATAAAGAAAATAGCAGTGAGTTAACACGCTGCTTTTTAAAAGTTTCTTTATCTATTATAATTCCAAAAATTATAATTCCACAGGCTATAAAAAAACACAGTACCATAAAAAAAATGTCTTCCATATATCTCTCCTACTTTATTATTATTTTTTAAAGGACCTTATCTATATTTTTAGTAGGCTCTACTTACAATCCATTCGGTAACATAACAGCCATAAACAAGTCACTTCTCTCACCTGGTGCTATATATATTCCTTCTGCATCTAAATATTCAATGGAAAAGGCTGCTAGCTCATACGCCATTTCTTGATCGCATTCAAAAAGTGAATTTATAAAAACCTCACTTCCTGTAATCTTTTGTAAATCTTTCAAACAGTTAGACTTACTTCTTGCATAATCAGCCACATTCTCATTAGCCCAAGACCACATCCAACTGTTACTCTTTCCAGACCAAGAACCTATAAAAACAACACTAAATTCAAGTAACACTTGACCATTTTTTTTAAACTGTAATATACATTGATCTTGATCATACCAATACTCATCAAAGTTATAGATATTATAATCCGAAATGAATTTTTGCTGTTTACTTTCTAATTTGTCATAACACATACCAAGATAATTCTCGAATTGTTCATCCGTCATTGTCAATTATCACACGCTCCTTTACTTCAAGATTCCCGCTACAAACAATATATCTTACTCTCTCAAAACCTATATAAAGTGAAACTTTAATCAGCCCTCACCAATTGGGCTTTTATGGGCAGACTGTCCCCCACATATCATATACGTTTCTACCACTAAGCTATCTTAATATATACAAAGAAACAAGAGCTTATATAAGCTCTTGTTTCCATAAATAGTTTCTTTACTCAGTCTAATTTATTTTATCACGATAAGTAAATTCACTATTACACAAATGTCCCCCAACCATCTGTATATCCACCAAACTCTTCACCCAGTTTATTCAATTCCTTTTGCATCTCTACAATATCCTCATAAATTAAGAACATTTCTTTAGAACAAGTACAAGTCCAATCTTCAAATTCTTCATTATAATCTAATTCACAATTTAAGCCCTGCTCTTGTAATTTGCCAATTATTTTTTCTCCATTACCTTAATCAGGAATTGCAATAAAGAAATCCACTATATGTTTTTTATTAAAATCTATACCTTGTTTATATAACATATTTAATACTTATCCATCTTCATCTTTTGGGAATTTCATTTTTTTCTCCTTTCATTATACCTTTTTAAAAGATAACTTTTTATGTGAATAATGTTTCTTATCTGTAAAGCTCACATATTCTATTCCTTCACAAAAACTTAAATCTCCATCGACAACAGTACTACCTACAAAAGAAAAACAATTTAGTTCTTTTAATTTTTTTATAAAACCTATTGTTGGTATATCTCCGCAGTCTAATAAACGTAATATTTCTAGAGACTCTAAATATTGAATACTACAGAATGTTTCTATATTTTTACACATCTCAATTTCCAAACTAGTCAATTTTTCACTTGTATATTTTAGAGATTCTATTGATTTTAATGTACGAAGATAAAATAATTGTAAAGACTTTAAATTTCCGAAACTTTCAATTCCACTAAGTGAATCAATTTTTGATTGAGTAATTTTAAAGTATTCTAGCCCTCGTAATTTTTCTAATTCCTTCAAGTCTCTATTTTTAGGATTGTATTTCCATAAAGAAAGTGATTTTAAATTCGTTAGTTCCTCTAAGCCTGTCACTTTTTTATCACAGTACATCGCCAAGCTCTCTAAGTTTGTTAATTTATTTAACTCTAATTTAAAATTAGAGTCTATTACTGCTATATCTTGAAGTTTATTCAAATTATATATACTAGATACATCTTTTAAAAACATGTTATCTAACATTAAATGGGTAATATTTTCACACTCACTTAAAAAGTTAATATCTTCCAATTCATAGTACATATCAGATATTTGCACTCCAGAAATATTAAACATATTAATATATTCTATACATTCACCTAAGTTTTTTTGAGATACTAATACAGTTTCCCCATGTTCATCTTCTCTTACATAAAAACCATTTTTGTATTTTAAGTTCATCTACTACTCCTTAATATCATGTTTATGTGTCGTATGTTCTATAAAAAAATAATTACTATACAAATGAGGTTATTCTCCTCATTATACTTATTTTCACAAATAGAATGGCATATTAATTCATTTTATATCATCTTAATAGCAATAATCCAAACACCTATTTTCACAATAAAAAGACTATCTAAAATTTAATTTAAAATAGTCTTTCATTATATATTACCCTACAACTTGCGTTCCTCATCCATCATAACTAACATATATATAGATTTAGAATAGGGTGATAACACTTTTATTTTAGAACTTACTCCTGATTTCAAGACATTCATTAACAATCTATATTAACTATTGCTGATAGATATTAGTTCTCACCGTTTTTTTATTTGTAAAAAGAGAAGCTGCACAGTTTGAACTATACAGCTTCTCTTTTTTCTAAATACCTTGTTATCTTTCGCGTACTTCAAACACATTTCCACTAATACAAGTAAAATACAATAAGTTATTTGTTTTAATGACCTCATATATGGAATCAGAATCCAAAATAAACTTTGGTAAATATAATGTGAATTCTACCTTACCAGATTTTATGTCTAAGCATTTTACTTCAAGTTCATGTGAAGACATATAGATCTTACCTTCCACATATCTCGGAGCTCTTATCACGTCATGTCCAAACCTTGTTTCCCACTTAATTTGGTTATGTACTAAATCTATACAATAGACTTTTCCATTCTTCATAACTGCAACACACATATTATCAACTAAGTTAGGTTCAAGTTGTATTTCACCTGATAATAAGCATTTATATATTTCTTTGCCATCGTCTACTCCAAAAAATTGAAGACATGTTTTCCGTTCTGCTTCATCGTCCATATCAGGTATATGTCTAACCAAACCTATCTTTAAGTTATCAGCTATCACATATAAATAATCCTCTTCTTCAATCTCTATCTCAAAGATTAATTCTGGTGATTCTTTTTTCAAATTCCACCTTTGAATACGCTCCATTCCCACTATTAAAGCCATATGATTTTCTATATATGTAGGAGTATTGGGGCGACAATCAATATTTTCTCTCCATAAAATATTACTATTTAAGTCAACAGCTGTCATACAAACTATATAGGGATCAATTATTTCTCCTTCTTCATAACATTCTCCTATCAGAACATAATAATCAGAAAACAGTCGCACCTTCAAATTTTCTCCACCAATTCCAGTATATACAGTCTGTTTCTCTTTTCCTGTTTGAATATCTAATATGATGTTCAAACCGTAATCCATCACAACCATTACGTCTAATACATTATTTGGTAGGAGATAAACCCCTTTTATTTCTCCTTCCAATTCTAACTCCCATAATTTCTTTCCATCTTTTGCAGACATGCACACAAGTTTTGATTCTTCCTCTTCTCTACTAATATCTCCTACAAAAACCTTATCATCTTGTTGACAGAATACAATTCCACTCTCAACAAAATTGAGATGTTCCGTCCAAAGTGTTTTTTTATTCAACATGTCTATTTTACTAAACTTATGCGCTGGTCCATTTCCAACATATAAAAAGTCGTTGTCACTTGAGAATTGAGGAAGAATTTCTATATTCCTTTCATTTTTCAGGTCACTCCAGCTTATTTCATAACGACTTTCACTTGAATATTTCCGATAAACATTCAAGTTTCCATTAGTAATGAAGTCCTCATCTAGATTTTCTAAGTCAATTATCTGTTTATAAGCGGCATTCAAATTAAAATCTTCTGGTACTTTACTAATTAATTTCTCTATATGCTCCTTACAAAAATCAAATACAACATTAAAAAACTGTACTCTTTCAACTGAAATAATTTCTTTACTACTACTAATATTAATCATATTTTCTTGTTGAATAAATCTTAGAGTCTTCTCATAGTTATCTAAGAATAATGTAGCCTCTTTATACTTTAAAAGATTTACCCACACATCAAAAAATTGTATTAAGGGCTCTATAATATTAGTCTCTTCTTCATAAATGATTTTTTCATCTATGAGGAAAATTATTTTACCTCTTAACATTTCCAACTCGTCTTCATTAAAATATTCCAGTTTTATATTAAATCCTTCTTTTATTTTCCCCATAATGCCCTACCTCCAGTATGGCCAGTTTTTTAATGTGTCCAAGTATTAACTAATTGCATGTCTCCTGGATTTTGATGGTGATGCCACGTATAACTTTTTGGATTTTTTCCAGACCGTATTAGTTTTAACTCAGCTATATTAAACTTACTTTGATATTTCTTATATGCTTCTTTATTTAAATAATCAAATTGGGATGCATTACTTTTTTCCAATAATATTGTGGAAGCTTCATAAACTCCCTGCATATGTATGCAACAACCTCTCCTGATTGTTGATTCATATTTGACTCATTCTTATACGATTTCGGTAATACAAAGACATCTTCTTTCTTCTTATCTAAGAATTTAATGAATTTTAGAAAGAAACTCAATTAAAAAAATGGAAGATTTTAAAGAAAGATATCAATTCCGACTCTTTATCGACAATTTTCCATTTTCTATTCCATAATTCATTACATTTAATTAAAATATATTTATATACAAATAATTATTAAACAAGGTGTACTATCTACCTTATTTACGTTTAATAAATAAGGGGAATACAAGAAATTAAACCCATAAAATCTCTTTCCTTCATTACCTATTCCCCTTAATATACCGATCAGTAGCATCAATTTCTTCTAAAAATCCTTATCCCAAAAACAAAAAAATGCAGCCCCTATACGTACTCATATAGGGACTGCACCTTATTATTAAATCACAAAATCCTCCGGAATAAACACCTTCACTTCTCTCGGATGTACATATACAAACTCACCTGTTTGAATGTTAAGCTTTCTAAACTGTTCTTTACTAATTTCCGCTTCTAAATATTCATCTGTTCCGTCTCGCTTCAATTCTACATATACGACAGGGCCAACTGCGTGAGAGTATGTTACTTTCGCCGGGATGGCATCTATACTTTGTTTCGTACGATCGATTGATAAGTGATGTGGTCTTACGTATCCCACTCCGTCTACGTTTGAAACGTGCTTATGCTCTGGTGCTTCTAGTTCCACTGATCCTACATTTAGCTTACCTTTATGAACGCGGCCGTGAAATAAATTCACGTTTCCTAAAAAGTCATATACGAACGGACTTGCTGGTTTTTCATACACTTCTTCCGGTGTTCCCATTTGTTCAATGCGCCCTTCATTCATTACAACGATGCGGTCCGCAACGTCTAGCGCTTCTTCTTGATCATGCGTTACGAATACGCTCGTAATTTGAAATTCGTCATGTAGTTTCCGGAGCCATCTTCGCAATTCTTTCCGTACTTTTGCATCAAGTGCACCAAACGGTTCATCTAACAATAAAATTTTCGGTTCTACTGCAAGTGCCCGGGCTAGCGCGATACGTTGACGTTGTCCGCCAGATAATTGCGCTGGATAACGTTTTGCGAAACCATCCATTTTTACTAGCTTCAATAGTTCTGTTACTTTTTCTTCTATTACTTCTGCTGAGGGCCTTATACTTTTCTTTCTTACTTTTAAACCGAAAGCGACATTTTCAAATACATTCATATGTTTAAAAAGTGCATAGTGCTGAAAAACAAAACCGACTTGCCTGTTTTTCACGTGAATATTTGTTAAATCTTCTCCATCAAATGAAATAGTGCCTCCATCCGCTTCTTCTAATCCTGCAATAATTCGTAATAACGTCGTTTTCCCAGAACCTGATGGGCCTAATAAAGCGACCAGTTCACCTTTTGGAATATCCAAATGAATGTCTGTCAGCGCTTGAAATGTACCATATTGTTTTGACACATTTTGAATTTGAATACTCATCGCACTCACCCCTTATTGTCGTTTTTCCATTCTCCATTCAATCCAGTTTTTTATAACGAGCGTAAAAACTGCGATGAGTGACATTAAAGTCGCCACAGCGAACGCTGCTGAAAATTGATATTCATTGTACAAAATTTCAATATGAAGCGGCATCGTATTTGTAACGCCGCGCACGTGACCAGACACAACGGAAACCGCTCCGAATTCACCAATGGCCCGGGCGTTACATAAAATCATGCCGTATAAAAGGCCCCATTTTATATTAGGTAATGTAACGCGCCAAAACATTTTCCAGCCGCTTGCGCCAAGTGATAGAGCTGCTTCTTCTTCACTCTTTCCTTGCGCCTGCATAACCGGGATTAATTCACGCGCAACGAACGGAAACGTAACAAAGATTGTCGCAATGATAATACCGGGGACAGAGAAGATGAGTTTTATCCCATGTTCCATTAACCATCCGCCAAAGGCTGCACGAGGTGTAAAAAGTAAAACAAATACTAATCCCGCAATGACTGGTGATACAGCAAACGGCAGTTCAATAAGAGATAATAATAGTTGCTTTCCTTTAAACTGAAACTTTGTAATAAGCCAAGCCGCTGCTATTCCGAATATCGTATTCAGCGGCACAACGATTAAAGCAACGAGAAGTGTTAACCTGATTGCCAAAAATGCTTCTTGATCTGTTACAGCGGCAATATATACATCAATTCCTCGTTCGAACGCTTTCATAAAAATTGTCACGAGCGGCAGTAATAGAAAGAGAGATAAAAATAAAATTGTTATCGTAATGAATAAAATTGGTACAAACTTAGATTCTTTTTTAACTGATACGCTTTTTACTATTTTCTTTTCTAATAATGTTGGTTCCATTTTCTCCCCTCCTATTCGCTTTTCAGTTCATGCCTTCTACTCCAAGTTTGAATCATATTAATAAGTAGTAGGAAAAGGAGAGAAATAATAAGCATCACAGCCGCTACAGCTGTTGCGCCTGCATAATCATATTGTTCTAGTTTCGTCATAATCATAAGCGGTGCAATTTCTGTTTTCATTGGCATATTACCTGCAATGAACACGACAGATCCATATTCTCCTAACGCCCGCGCAAAGGCGAGTGAAAAACCAGCAAGTAGAGCCGGGAATATTTCTGGTAAAATGATTTTCAAAAATATTTGGAAGCGTGATGCCCCTAGACTAGAAGCTGCTTCTTCTACTTCTTTATCAATACTTTGCAGCACTGGTTGCACCATCCGAACGACAAAGGGCAAGCCAATAAACGTAAGCGCAACAATAATGCCGAGCGGAGTAAAAGCTACTTTTATATGAAACACACTAAATATTTTTCCGATCCAACCATTTTCCGCATAAAGCGTCGTAAGTGTAATACCAGCTACTGCAGTCGGAAGAGCGAATGGTAAATCGATTAGTCCGTCTAATAACCGCTTCCCTGGAAATGTGTAGCGGACGAGTACCCAGGCAATTAATAAACCGAAAATGGCATTTACGATTGCCGCTACAAGTGAAGTTGTGAGACTTATTTGATAGGAATGCAACACGCGCTCACTCGTTATAACTTGTGCGAACTTCTTCCAGCCTAGCTGCGAAGTTTGAATAAATACGATAGAAAGTGGTATAAGTACGAATAAACTCATATATAGCATTGTAAATCCAAGAGATAATCCAAACCCTGGTAAAACACGCTTCTTCCTCATATAACGTCACCTCATCCCCCCTTATTTTTTATACATTTGATCGAATACGCCGCCATCATTAAAATGCTTTTCTTGTGCTTTTTTCCAGCCTCCAAATAGTTCATCAACTGTAAATAATTGAACTTTCGGAAATTGTGATACATACTTCTCTGCTACTTTTTCATTACGAGGGCGATAAAAGTTTTTCGCCGCAATTTCTTGCCCTTTTTCTGAATACAAATATTCAAGATATCCTTCTGCTACTTTTTTCGTTCCTTTTTTATCAACGACTTTGTCTACAACTGCTACTGGCGGCTCGGCAAGTATACTAATCGAAGGTGTTACAATTTCAAATTTATCTTTTCCAAGTTCTTTTTGTGATAATAACGCTTCATTTTCCCAAGCGATTAACACATCACCAATTCCTTTTTCAACGAAAGTTGTTGTTGCCCCACGTGCCCCTGAATCTAGTACTTCTACATTTTTATAAATTTGGCCGACAAACTCTTTCGCTTTGTCTTCACTATTGTCATACTTCTTCAGCGCATATCCCCACGCACCTAAATAGTTCCAACGTGCTCCTCCAGATGTTTTTGGATTCGGTGTAATGACAGACACACCTTTTTTCGTTAAATCATCCCAATCTTTAATTCCTTTCGGGTTTCCTTTCCTCACAAGAAATACAATTGTTGATGTGTACGGCGTAGAATTATCCGCAAGCCGCTTCTGCCAATCTTCTGCTAGTTGTTTCTTCTTACTAATTGCATCAATATCATAAGCGAGTGCGAGCGTTACAACATCCGCTTCTAAACCATCAATAACGGAGCGCGCCTGACTTCCAGATCCCCCGTGTGATTGCTTTACATTCACTGTTTGCCCATGTTTCTCTTTCCAATACTTCGCAAAGTCTTTATTGAAGTCCTGATACAACTCACGCGTCGGGTCATATGAAACATTTAAAAGCTCAACTGTCTTCTTATCTCCGCCCCCTTCAGAATTACTAGTGGATGTTGCCGAACCACACCCTGATAAAAGAACAATTGCTGACAATAAGACACCTGTACTTTTCATAAATGCTGTCTTACCCCACTGTTTCATATATAAAGCCCCCTTAGTTTGTACAATAGAAAAAGGCACACAATCTATTCACAAAAGTGAACGTTGTGCGCCTTCAGTTTCTCTGATGAGCTTCTATTGTATTCTGTTTGATTTCTTTTCATTTTAATTCCGTAATTCATATGTGTCAACTTGGAATTTATTTTTTCTTAATAAATTAAAATCAGTGAGGATAGTCCCCCACTGATTTTAGTTTCAACTTTATCTCTTCAACTTATCAGTCTTCGCAATAAATTGAGCTGCTTCTGCGCGGCTTACCGATTTATCTGGAGCCCAGCCATTATCTGTTCCAACTGAAATGTTTTCTTGGATTAAAATATTGGCATACTTCGTACCCCAATGATTATTTAAGTCAGCAAATTCTTTTGGGAGTTTAATATTTTCATTTCTTTCTAATTTATATGCATTCACAAGCATAGAAGCCATTGATGCACGGTTAATTAGCCCGCTCGGATTAAAGTTACCCTTATCATCACCTTTTACAATGCCGGCTTTTTCAACTGCTGCGATGTAAGGTGTAGCCCAATGATTTTGAGCATCGCGGAATGATGGCTTCGCATCTTTATTAATTTCTAACCCTAAAACAGTAGCTAATATTTTTGCTGCTGAACCACGATCGATATTTTCAGCGGGTGCAAATGTACCATCTGGCTTACCGTGTACTGCCTCTTTCTCTACTAAATATTGCACTGACTCTTGTGCCCAAGTCGGTACATCTGAGAACTTAGGTTTCTTTTCAATTGCACTCGCATCGATTTCAAACTGCACTTGATATTTATGATCATATTTAATTGCTGGAATTAATATATGCATTTGCATATATTATTTTTTCGAGAATTCACCGATTTCAAATTGAACAACTTTCGTACCATTATTCGCTTTATCTTCAGAAATTACTTTTACATCATGGAATGTCCCTAATTGATTCTGATCTTCTACTCTAAGATACTGGAAATAGCTACTATCTTGCACTGTTAACGTCACGATTTTTTTATCGCCTTGTATTGTTACTTTTGCATTTTTTAAATATGTTGAAGCAACCGATGTTTCATTCGTTTTATCTTTATAAGTTTTTAAAATAACGTCATATGTACCATCTGCATGTTTGCTATTTGCTTTCATTTCTACTGCCGCTTCTGCTTTCGCAATCGGTGCCATAATACCGCTAAATGGAACTGCTAAAGTTGCTGCTATAACGAACGCATTAACATATTTTTTCTTAATCATTATCAATACGACATCTCCTTTTATATGAATATACCCAACATAACTATCATATTGATAATGATTATCAATGTCAAATAAAATTAATAATACTATTTCCTACATAAGTACGCCTTCCGCTCGTTTTTAAAAAGTAAATAATGCGCCGTGTGAACTTTTCTTTCCAAATAATCAATAGAATACGAGCTTGATGGATCAACTAAATCACCTATCGCCCCTGAAAGGTGATCAATTACCTTTTGCAATATTTCTAAGTTCTTCTTTTCACTCTCCATATTCATTTCATCCATAATGTCACAAATAAGATATTGCACTTTCCGTAAGCGTAATTCCTTCTGCTCCACGTATATCTCCTCCTTATTAGTCATATTACGGTTTAAATATATGGGCTTATAGCTTAACCAATTCTAAAAATAACGTGAAACTTTAATTAGTAGGAATTTTGTCCATCCAAACTAATCCAGCTTTTTTGGGACAAAAAGATATCCATCTCTATACATGTAGTCATAGTGATGGATATCTTTATTTTTATACTTGCAATGCCTTCTCTCTCAAAGCTCTTCGTAACAACTTACCCGTTGTATTCTTCGGCAATTCTGTTAAAAACTCAATGCTCTTTGGCACTTTGTATTTCGCTAAATGCAGCGTGCAGTAATGCGTAAGCTCCTCTTCTGTTACGTTCGTTTGCTTCAGAACGACGTAAGCTCGCACTGCTTCTCCTAAGTTTTCATCCGGTACACCAATTACGACAACTTCAGCCACAGATTCGTGAGTATATAATACTTCTTCTACTTCACGAGGGTATACGTTATAACCACCAACTAGGACGATATCTTTTTTGCGATCGACGATATAGAAGTAACCTTCTTCATCCATTTTCGCTAAGTCACCTGTATATAGCCAGCCGTCTTTAAGTGTCGCAGCTGTATCTTCTGGCGCATTATAGTAACCCTTCATAACGTTAGGTCCGCGAACAATTAACTCCCCAACTGCACCGACAGGTACTTCTTCCCCAAGTTCATTCACAATTTTATTTTCTACATGCCAAATATTTGTACCAATCGAACCTGGTTTACGAGGACGATCTAACGGATTAAAACAAGTAACTGGCGATGCTTCTGATAAGCCGTATCCTTCTGAAACAATCACATCAAAACGTTTTTCAAAGTTTTGCAGAAGGGCAACAGGCATTGACGCACCACCTGAAATACAGAGACGAAGCGTCTTTACATCTTCTGCGCTTGCTTCTTCAAATAAATATAAGTAATTGTACATCGTCGGCACACCAGCAAAAATCGTTGGTTCATACGTACGACAAATACGGAATACTTCTTTCGGACTAAACCTCGGTACCATTAAAATCGTTGCCCCGTTCACAATCGGCGCATTTACTGCAACTGTTAAACAGAACACATGGAACATCGGCAATGCCGCAACGACGCGATCATCAGCAGTATATTGTAAATATGACGCAACATCGCTTGCATTACTATATAAGTTTTTATGTGTTAACATAGCGCCTTTTGGCTTTCCAGTTGTACCTGAAGTGTATAAAATAACAGCTACATCTTCTTCATCTAGTTCAGGACCTTCGTAAGTTATATCTCCAGTTCCTATAAAACTAGTAAACGTTTTCATTTTTTCCGTTTCTGTATGAGTAAAATCTGATGAGGTTTCGCATATGATGATGTTTTCAAGTGAAGGAAGTCTTGTTGTAAGAGATTGTATAACAGGTAGAAGGACGTCGAGTACAATGATTGTTTTTACATCTCCATTTTGTAAAATATAATGTATTTCGTCTGCTGTATAAATTGGATTAATCGGAATGACAGTTGCTCCGGCTTTCATCGTTCCGTATAAACCGACTAAAAAATGTGGTGAATTTCCAACAGCTAATGCGACATTGTCCCCTTTTCCAATGCCCATTTTTGCTAAATTGCTAGAAAACCTAGTGACCACTTTGTTTAATTGGTCATACGAGACCGACTGATCCATAAATATGTATGCCGGTTTATCCCCCTTATTTTTTGCCGTTTCAGCCAAAGATTGAACGAGATTCACACAAATCCCACCTTTATAAAATTTAGAATATTTAAAAATTCTAAATTAATTATATTAAAAGAAAATTAAAGTGGCAAGTGATATTCCATTAACTGCATATACACGGAGCATCTTCTGTTGAATTTATTTGGGAGGATAAGGGAATTCCACTTACCAGCAAATTATTAAACGAGGACAGAAATCATTTTAGGATAATATGCGCTCATCTTTTCACTAAGTTTTTTTAGTTCCTCTTTATTCAAGCTCGTATGCTCCCCATACAAGTTGATTGCCTCCGCTCCGTTTTCATGAAAGAACAATGTAACATACAATGTCGGTAACCCGCCATTGCCCTCATCTATTGACAAGACAAGATCTGGTGTTTTATTCACAGTACTAAACGTTTCATTCCTTTTCCATTTCTTATTTTGAAACATAGTTTGTATATCATCTATCTTTCGTTTGTTATCTGTATGCGTAAAATATATGACATTATCCTTCGCAGGCTTTCCAATCGATAAAAGTGTGCGACTTGAGGACGTTTCATCGTTACAAGCTGTCATTCCGATGACGAAGCTGAGCAATAATACAACGCACATTACTCTTTTCATTTCGATTCGCCTCCTTTTGAATATATATATTCCTTTACGAGGGGCAAATGTCCTGTGATTTTATGGTGAATGAAATTATATAAGCGATTTTTAAAATATATCGACTTACCGATAAAACGTGACAATCTACGCAAAAAAGAGGCTGCCCGTTACGGCAGCCTCCCTCATTTTTAGAAGAATAAATGTAAGAAATCTTCTGTTGTAATATTACCAAAGTAGCGCGCGATATCTACACCTTCTAAAGCTACAGTGAATGCATCTTTATCAAATTGTACGCCTGTTAGACGCTCTTCAATGTCATGAACATCTAGTGATCCGAAGAAGTCACCGTAAATTTTACATTCTGTTACTGTTCCTTTTTTCACTTCAAGACGAACGTCAACTTGTCCAACTGGGAAGCGGTGTGAATGTTGTAAGTTGAACTTCGGAGATTTTCCGTAGTTCCAGTCCCAATTTTGGTAGCGCTCTTCAGAAAGTTTATGGATTTCTTTCCAATCATTTTCTGTTAATTCGTACGTTGGAATTTCTGTCTCACCTTCGAAAATTGTTTCTAGAAGAAGTTGTCTAAACTCTTCTGTCGTCATTTTTTCGTTTAAGAACTCTGTAATGTTCGCAACGCGACTACGGATTGATTTAATGCCTTTTGATTGAATCTTATCCATTTTCACTTTTAGTGCTGATACAACGTGATCGATTTCAGAATCAAATAGTAACGTACCGTGACTGAACATACGACCTTTCGTTGAGAACTGCGCGTTACCTGAAATTTTTCTACCTTCAGCTAAAATGTCGTTACGACCACTTAGCTCTGCATTTACGCCTAATTTACCAAGCGCTTTCGTTACAGGCTCTGTGAACTTTTTGAAGTTGCTAAAACTGTCTCCGTCATCTTTCGTAATAAAGCTGAAGTTTAAGTTTCCTAAATCATGATATACTGCGCCTCCGCCTGATAGACGACGAACGACATGAATTCCTTGTTCTTTTACGTAATCTGCATTAATTTCTTCTACTGTGTTTTGGTTTTTACCAATGATAATCGAAGGTTTGTTAATGTAGAACAGTAAATATGTTTCGTTAATATCTAAATTCTTCACACAATATTCTTCAATTGCTAAGTTTATTCTAGGATCTGTAATCCCTTTATTATCAATAAATAACATCGTATCACCTCATGAATTCCATACGTAGCCACTATGCGCTAGCGTAATATGGCCACTGAAAATTTGTTTTGCTTCTGTTACTAAATCAGATGGGTTTCCTGTATGCGGTAAGTGCGTTAATAAAAGTTCTTTTACATTTGCATCTTTCGCAATACTTGCCACTTCTGTACTATTCATATGCCCTGCTTTTGCAGCCTCTTGATGTGCATACATATTACACTCACAAATGAAAAGATCAGCATCTTTTGTGAATGGAATAAATTCAGGAATATAACTGGAATCAGCGCTATATACTACAGCGTCATCACCCGCTGTAATGCGCATCGCAAAGCATGTAACAGGATGAACAGTTTTTAAGAATGAAATGGAGAACGGTCCAACTTGAAGTGTTTCTTCTGGATTGTACGCGATTCCTTTCGTATGCGGTGCATGCGTTAAAGAATGGAATCCATTCTCATCAAACGAATGACCGTATATTGGTAACTCCGGTAGTTGTCCCTTTGCCCCGCTCATAATTAATCTCGCATATTGCAATACCCCAATGTCTGCAACATGATCGTGATGATAGTGCGACAGTACAACTGCATCTATATCAGATGGTGTTATATATTTTTGAAGCTGTGCTAGTACACCACTGCCACAGTCTACAAGTAAACGAAAACCATCGTGTTCAAACAAATACCCCGACGTTGCTTCTCCCGCTTCTGGAAAGCCGCCCCAAAAGCCAACAACAGTCATTTTCATATGTATCCATCCTTTCTAAAACCGAGTAGGAATGCATGTTTTACGTACATCCTACATTGTTAACTATAATCCATTTCCTAAACTTTTTCATTAATTTTCAATTTTGTTATAAAACAGTTGTTGACTTTTGTTTTTTGTACTAATACAATGATAGTAAGAAATGGAAATGGAGGGATTGACATGATCGATCAACCAATGGAGTTTTTCAGAAATTTACCGACGAAAACTTGTGCGCACTGCGGGAAAGAAATTGATGAGCAGCACGAAGCATACCATAACAAATGTGACGATTGCGTTCACGAAGAATAGTAGTTTGTGAACATAAAAAAACCTAGCAGACATAGTCTACTAGGCTAATAACATCGTATCCTTCATCGTTGAACCTTTCACCAAGAGCTCCAGTTCAAACTCATACAATTCTTTTTGTCGATAATTTTTCGTATGGATTTTATCCATCATCAGATCGACAACTTTTCGGGCCATCTCATCGATTGGCTGTTCAATTGTCGTAATACCTGGTTCTGTAATTTGTGATAAAATTTGATTATCAAAACCGATAACAGCGAGATCCTCTGGGATACTCCAATTATGACGTTTCGCCTCTGAGATAATTCCAGCTGCAACCTCGTCGCCTCCTGCCAAAATCGCGGTAGGATTTTTTTTGTCCTTTAATACTTCATGGAATATTCGTTTTCCATCGTCCCAAGAGAAAGCGTTTTCAAGAAAGTCGATCGCTTCTACTTCTCTACTCTTTTCAGTGATAGCGCGTAAAAAGCCCATTTTTCGCTGTTGGCTAACTACTTTTGTTTCGTTACCACGGCAAAAAATAAGATTACGATAGCCTTGTTCTAACACATGATTAGCAGCTATGTATGCACCTTGCGCATGATCAAACTTCACTGTCGGAACATTTGCTTCCTCAATATATTCATTACATAACACGATTGGACCGTGTTGTAAGTATGGCTCTACATCTTCCCACGGATTTTCTAGTGAACATAGAATAATCCCATCTACTTGTTTCGTAGATAATAACTGTAAATACTCCATCTCTTTTTCCGGTAAATATCTTGTTTGACAAATAATCAGTTTATATTTATGTTCAGAAGCAGCAATCTCGATTGCTTCAATAAATCTACTGAAGAAAGGATTTGTAATCCTTGGAACTAGCACCGCAATTGTTTCCGTTTTTTGTTTACGAAGCCTTCTCGCCGCAGAATTAGGAACGAAGCCTAAATGCTTCATCGCTAATTGAACCCTTTTTTTCTTCTCATCTGAAACATATGGATGATTATTAATCACCCTAGAAACCGTTGTCCTTGATAACCCCGCTAATTTCGCCACGTCCTCGATAGTCGACACGAAATTTTCCCCCTTTGCATGAAAACGTTTTCTTATCCTGATTATATAGTATATTATTGGAAACTGCAATATGGGTTCTTATGATTTTACTATATTAATATTATACATAGGGAAAAGTCTGTTAATGGGGAGGAATTATATAATACTTTTTTAATTTTACAGTATGCATATAAAAAAAGATGTACATACCATAACGCATATACACCTTCTTAATTAATAGGAATTCTATTCAATATAAAAGCCCATCAATACGTCGTCTCCATATGATCCATCTTCATATTTAATTTGCTTTCTTTGTCTCCCTTCTTCTACAAATCCCATACGTTTATACACTTTAATCGCCCGATTATTAATAGAAACTACGCCTAAGCAAATTTTCTCTAAACCTCTCTGCCCTTTAGCCCAACGAATAAGAAATTCAATTAGTTTCGTACCAATTCCTTGATTACAATACGCCTCCCTAATCCCCATTCCCATTGTGCCTGCATGTCGTAACCGTTCTAGTTCATATCGATTGAAAAGTAAAAAGCCAACCACCTTACTATCTACTTCATACACGATGTAAAGATTACCTTTCTCATTGCTTTTCCGTATCTTTTCTCTTTCTGCGTCAATATCATTTGGTAATTTATTTGGAGATACTATAAAAAATTTTGTAGTAGTTTCCGATAATATAATTTCTTTTCTAATATCCATAATTGATTCCGCATCAACCTCTTTTGCTAATCGTATCACCGAATCACCTCTTACCTTTTTCTTAAAAAAATAATACTAAGAACCTCTAAAATGCTCAATATGCAATATTGCATATTGAGCATCTTTTCACTTTTGATACAATATCCTTACATCTATATAAAAGGAATGTATACAATGAATCCAATTTTAACAGCTGCAAAACAAATACTACATAAAGAAGAAAAGATTTTATCTACTTTAAAATGCTCACTTACTGACTATATAAATACGCATAAGGTCCCATATCCAGGCATGCTACTTGCTACTAATAGAAGACTTCTCTTTTTTAGCCAATATAAAAATATATTAATTGCCGAATTTGAATATAAAAAAATTGTATCTATAGAAACGAAGAGAAGAATTTTTGATAAAAAAATAATATTTTATTATGAAGATGAATATATAACGGTAGGATACATGACAAGTTCAAATATTGAAGAGTTCATAGACTTACTACAGAGAAAATGCAAAACTAGCACGGACTCATAATCAGTGGGGCTCTCCCCGCTGATTCGTTATTTTAACTCCTCCCACTTCGTCCATATTTCTCTCCCGTTTATTTTGTACATATTACCGTCTCGATTCATAAACCCATGCACGATAAATTCTCGTCTAATCGTACAAAAATCATCATGATATTGTTTTATGAATGTATTAATTTCTTTTTCCGTATACTGATTTTCAGCATTTAATTTGCTAACTAAATGCTCTAACAATACTAGTTTTTTCTTCTTTTGACCTGGAATCGATTTTAGACGATCCTCCTTATCGAAAAAGTTACGAATGGTCGTATCTCTGAATTTCATTTCACTTTCGATCATTTTATTGTCCTCCATCAGTTTTTGTGTAATAAAACTTTATTGTTTGTCCTTACTATTCTTCTTCATTCTTTTACTTACAACATCCATAAAGTAATACCCACTAATTAGCACATAGTAAACTACAAGTATTCCTAGTGCATCTTTCATATTTGTATATTTTTCTTTATGAAACAAGATAGGTGAAAGGGCGTAAACAAGAAAGATGATTAGCGGATTTACGATAAAATAATAGGTAAGATTTCCTTTCATCATATCAGCTCCTCTATTCTAGTTTTCTCTGTAAATTGTTGTAATTCCTTTTCTTTTGTTTAGACTGCAATTAGAAATTAAAAGCAAGAACTCCAAGGACAAATTGATTGAGCCTCTGGAATAGCCGAATTAATAAAGAAAATAAAAAATCTATTTTCTAAAACATTGTTGTTATTGCAAAGAGCTTTTGTATTATAGATGTATAGTAAAAAATTTATAGGAGTATAAGTAAATAGAATACGAAATTGTGGATAAAGGAAAAAATTCAAAGAAACATTCGTTGCCATTTATGAAGGAAGATGTTCAAATTTCGAGTTAATTTTAAATATAATGAATGGAGAATACATAATGGACAATTTATTTAATCAAATTGCAACTTTTTTAAACATATCATTATCTCAAGAAATAACGAATGCTTTCAAAGATCCAATCTATTTGAAGCACAAGAATGATTTTTCAATACGTTTATTATCCTTTGAAGAAGCCACAGAAGTGTATGTAGACCTACATGAAAATGTTAATATTTCAGAAGTTTTCCCATTATGGACAGATGATAATTCCAATTATATAGCTGTTTACATGTTAGGACCACTAACAGGCAAAGTTTGTTTTATAGACCATGAGGAAATAGATTTGTCCCCAGTATATCCTAGTGTACAAACGTTAATAAACACTCTATTAGAAAGTCCTGAAATCGATTGGTATGAACTTCCAAAATATTATCCTTGTTCCAAAGAAAATGCGGATGAACGACAACAAGATGTACACACCATTAAAGAATTGAAGAACCTTCTTAAACAACCTGAATTAACTGAAGAAAAACGAGCTCATTATTTATTTTCAATTATGGCTTTAACTCCTTATACACACTTACATGAAATAATTCCCTTCTTGGAAGAATCGGATATGTGGGTACAAGAGAGAGCCGCTGAAATTCTAGGCTTCCATAGATATGTGCCAGCTAGAGAGAAACTAAATTGGGTTAAAGAACACGGGCAATATAACGGGAAAATGGCAGCTGAATTAGCATTAAAAAGAATAGAAATGGAATTAAAGAACTAAAATAAAAAAAACACTAACATAGTAGACTGACCTATACAAACGATAAGTTAAAATAAAAAAGCACCAAAAAGGTGCTTTTTCCCCTACGCTTCAACCGATTGATTCTCAGCAATATTTTTAAACTGTCGTTTGTGCATCCAAGTTAATGAAGCAATTGTTCCAAGTGATAATACAACGATAAAGATCATTAGTATCCCTATATTTTGCCACATGAAGTTAAAATCACCGCTTGATACGACTGCTTTAAATCCTGATACAGAGTATGTCATCGGTAGCCAAGCATTAAATGGTTGTAAAAACTTAGGAATCAATTCTAACGGGAATGTTCCAGCACTTGTTGTAAGCTGCATAATTAATGTTATGATGGCGATGAAACGCCCTGCATCACCGAAAGCTGTTACTAAACATTGAATTAATGCGATGAATGCTAAACTTGTAACGATGCTAAAGAGTATGAAGTATGGAATGCTTTGTACTTCTACACCTAATCCGAACAGTAATATGACATCTGCTACTATTGCTTGAATAATACCGACTGATAGTAAAACGCCGAACTTACTAATAAACCAACTAAATCCTGATTTCGGAACACCGACTGTATCGCGTAATGGGTATACAATAGATAATAGTAATGCCCCAACGAATAAGCCGAGCGATAAGAAGTACGGCGTAAATCCTGTTCCGTAGTTTGGAACTTCCGCCATTTTCTCTACCTTTACTTTTACAGGACTTGCAAACATATCATACGTTTTATCCGTTCCTTTTACTTCCCCTGTTTTTTCTGCCCCTTCACCAAGTTTCTCAGCAAGTTCACCTGAACCATCGTTTACTTTCACAAGTCCATCTGTCACTTTTCCGGATCCATCTGTTAGTTTATTTACTCCATCGATTAGTTGGGTTGAGCCAGTTGACATTTTATTTAGGCCACCATTTAGAGTACCTAAGCCAGTTGTTACTTGCCCTGATCCATCTGCTAATTGATTTACGCCACCTATCATTTGGTTTGTTCCTACAGATAATGTTCCTAAACCGCCTGTTACTTGGTTTGAACCGTCTTCTAATTTGGTTACTACTAGAGATACTGTGCCTAAACCACCTGTTACTTGACTTGAGCCATCTGCTAATTGAGTGATTCCACCTGCCATTTGGTTTGCTCCTACAGATAATGCACCTAACCCTTCTGTTACCTTTCCAGATCCATCTAATAATTGATTTACCCCATCAATTAATTGTCCTGATCCGTTTTTTAATTTATCTGCACCTACTTTAGCATTACCTAATCCTTCACCTAATCCATGAAACTTACTTACAAATTCGTTTTGCGCATTCGTTAATTTCTTAATACCACTCGTTAAATTTCCCACCTCCTCTGGATTCGGCATTTTGCTTTGCATTCCACTTGTCTTTTCACCGATTTCACCTTTTAATTGTTTTACTTCTTCATTTAATTTGTTTGTTCCACCTGCTACTCCGGCAGCTTTCTGCTGAACTGTCGCCGTACTTTTTGCAGCATTTGTTATAAATGGCTGTAACTGCTCTTGGTATTCTTTCGGTAAACTTTCAATTTGCTTTTGTAAATTCGCAACATCTTGCGCTGCAGTTTTTGCATCCCCTGCTGTTGATTGAGTGAGTTCATTTAACTGATTTACATTTTCTCCAGCTCCATCTATTTTCTCATTTACTGTATTCAATATAGAAGGAACTTTCGACTGCATTTCCCCTAATCCTGCAACAGAGTTTTGTACTTTATTATTTAACTCTTGCAAACCCTTTTGAATCTCCTGAGAACCTTTCTCTAATTGACTTTGCCCTCCCGCAAGTTTTTCCATACCATTTGATAGTTCAGTTGTTCCTGTTTTTAATTCATCTGTTTTACTTACCATTGTGTTCAAACCGTTTGTTACTTTCTCAGATCCACTTCGCAATTCGCCAATTCCTTTTTGCATCTCACCCGTTTTGCCATTTAATACATTTAAACCATCTGTTACTTTTCCAGATCCATCTTGTAATTTCCCTATACCTGTTTTGCCATTTAACGTATTTAAACCTGCTGTTACTTTTCCAGATCCATCTTGCAATTTCCCGATACCTATTTGCATTTCACCTGTTTTGCTATTTAGCGTATTTAAACCGTTTGTTACTTTGCCTGACCCATCTACTAATTTATTAGATCCATCTGCTAATTTCTGAACTCCATCCTTCATCTCCTCAGATTTCCCTTGAAGTGTATGAAGACCATCCGTCACTTTACTTGATCCATCATGCAGCTCACTTGATCCGTCATGTAGTTTATTTGCTCCGTCCGCTCCATCTGCTAATCCTTTTGAGACATCTTTAATGGAATCAAACATTTTCTCTGCATATGTTTTCGTTAACGTGCTTGATACTTCACTTTTAATTTTTTCAATGGCTGTTCCGCCAATTTGTGAAGATAAGAAGTTCAAACTTTCATTTGGAATATATTCTAAGTTCAATGGTTTCGGATCGTCTTTTAATAACGTTGTAGCGTTACTTGAGAAGTCATCTGGAATACGGACTAACATGTAATACTTTCTGCCTTCCATTCCCTCTTTCGCTTCTTTTTCACTTACAAATTCCCATTTAAAACTTTTATTATCTTTTAAATTATCAACGAGCCCTTTCCCGACCTCAATTGGTTTCCCATCAAGTTCTGCACCTTTATCTAAATTGACTACCGCAACTGGTAAGTCATCTAGCTGTTCATACGGATCCCAAAAAGCCCATAAAAACATACCCGCATATAAAATCGGTACAAATAAAACCGCAATGATTGGGATTAATATTTTTTTACTTTTTATAATCTCTGCAAATTCTTTGCTAAGCAACTTATGCCATTTCATAATTTATCCCCCTTTTCAAAAATGACCAAAATGTCTTTTCGGTCATTTTTACCCAAATAAAAAGGCTATATCTGTTCATACATATGCCTTATCCCCGAATTTATACTATGCAACTATTCCTCATTATGAAATTTCTTTCTCTATTCCCCCCTCAATTAAATATATGACCATATTGTTCAATTGGTCATTTTTTATAATATTAAAAGGATTATCTTAATTTGACAATCCTTTTAGTAAATACAGTTCGAATAACTCCGATATTTTTTCTTTTTCTAACGGTTCATGATTTTTTTCCCAATCAAAAATAAGCGATACGTATAGGCGAAGCATAATAAACGCTGTAATTTCTGGATCACATTTGCTAATTTCACCTTTTTCAATTGCAATCTCTAAATAAGATTGAATGACAGAAACGATTTCCACATCTACTTGTTGCATCACTTCTTGTACTTCTTTCGTTCCCATATCGCGCTCTTCTTGAATTAATTTAATCATGAGCTGATGTTCTTTTCTAAATTCTAATATGCTATATAATGCTCTATGTACATTTTCAAAAAATGAAATATCTGAACGAATTGCATTTTCTGCAACTTGCTTCATTTCTGTAATTAAATTAGAAATAATTTCGCCAAATAGCTCTTCTTTATTTTTGAAAAAAGTATAAATCGTTCCTTTTCCTACATTCGCTAACTTCGCAACTTGATCCATCGTCGTCGCCTTATAACCGAACGCTGAAAAAGACTTTGTTGCAGCTTCAATAATAGAACGTTTTCGATCTATCGCCACATCGTCACCTCCAAAAATGACCAATTGGATAATATAGTCAATCAGTACATCTTTGATATTACCACACGCTTACATTCTATACAAGTTCTCTTTTTTATTATTTCCAGTATAAAAAAATTCCAGTCAATGTATATCATACTGTTCATAGTTTATCAGAAGAAAAGGAGAAAGGAAAAGATGTTCTTCACATATAATTTTTATAAATACCTTTTTCTTATTTCAGCGTAGAAAGCGTAATTTTATCTAAACTAGAATTCCATATGTCTTCTCTTTTCCTTTCACTCTAACAATCTTCTTCTACAGTTAAACCTTACTTAGCAACAACAAAATTCCTCTTTTTCTAATAACCACATAAAAAAACAAGAAAATCCTTACAATTAATAGTAAGATAGACAGTAGACAGATTTATAAAAATAGTGGAGGCTTTTTCAGTCATGATGCGTGCACTTCGTTTAAATATAAAGCAAGCTTTTTGTAGCCGGGTTTCTTTAATTATTATGTTTAGTGGATTAGCTCTGATTTCTATTTATCATTATTATTATGTAATTCGTTATTTAGGAGACGCAACGGACGGGACTATGGCAACTGCTTTTAAATGGATCGGGTTTCGTGATAATGAAATGGATGTGTATTTATTATTACTGCCTGTTATTGCAAGTTTACCATTTAGTACAAGTTACAATTCCGATAAATCAGATGGTTTCAAATCTTTTATAAGTAAGGAAATTTCCCTATTCTCGTATTCCTTTACAAAATATATCGTTACATTTTTCTGCGGTGGATTTCTTTATACTTTACCGTTCATTTTTTCGTTATTGCTTTGCAAATTAACAATTCCAAATGGACATCCAATCGTCAGTACGAGTATGTTAAGCAGTAACGGTGAATTCACAGAGTTATATTTCTCTTCTCCCATCACCTATATTTCTCTATATATTGGGATTAACTTTTTATTCGCTGGTTTAATGGCGATCTTAGGTTTAGCAGCGTCCACATGGTCACAGAAAGATTACATGGCATTTCTATTTCCATTTGCAGTTACTTCTATTCCTTTAGTCCTGCTAAGTACAGTATTCCCTACAATAGGCGGAGCACCTATTCACTTATATGATCCGAAACAACCATTAGACGGGATGTCACCATACATCTTAATCATTCAATGTACATTTTTCTTCCTTGTCAGCTTATTCATGTATATAAAAGGGATACAACGGGACAAAAAAAGATATATGAGAAGACTTCAAAAACGAGATCGATGTAGAAAAGCTTTTCAAGTAATTTCAGACTAAGTAATTAAAACGAATAAGAGCGTAATTCCCTATGTGAGATGGGAATTACGCTCTTATTCGTTTACATGTATCAAATGCATACTTTCACTACTCTTCTTTTACGGTGTCCCAGCCAATCCCCACAAAATAACAACCGCCGCAAAATAAATTGCTTTAATAGCTACCACTAAACATAATGAAATAATTGCATATTTACTTAATTCTCTTCTCGCACCTATTAAAGTAAAAATAACCGCCAAACTAAACGTTACATAAGAAGTTGCTGTATTTATTAAGTAATACATACTATCTAGATTCTGTGTAAGCCCTGTTATATCGGCTACAAACTGAAGCATGACGATTGTACTAAAAAAAACCGCCAGCTGATTCATTAATTTCCCATTTATTCGTGCTTGCATCGTTGACCTCCTCAAAAAACTAAATATTCAATTAATTTTATCATAAATTTTATAAAAAGGGGGATCTATATATAATCTCGAGTGATTCATTATATTCTCTTTTTAAATAAAATGATCACTGCTAAAGCCATAGAAAATCAGCAATTTAAATATAGTTAAAGATTTACAATATTGTAAATTTATTATTTTCTAGTTATGATTTGCATATGGATAAACATAAATAGTCCACATTACATTGGAAAGGGGCGTTTTGATCATGCAACCTAAAATTCATACTTGGAAAAGTTATATGTTTTTAACCTTTAGCCTATTCAGTACTATTTTAATGTTTTCACTTGTTCCTGTCTTAGATCGATTTGGTCCCAATACAGTTACTCCTATGACGTACGCAATATTATGCGGAACTATTTTATCTATAATAATGGCTATCATTTCATTTATTAGTCCTTCTGAAAAGAAAGTATTACCTATTATAGCTTTAGTGGTCACTCTTTTGAATATTTTACTTATTGGCTCTGTTCTCTTATTTGGCTACCTATTTACTAAATAAGCATATAACATTAGCAATTGGAGGCATTTCATTATGCAGACTAAAAAGAACGCTTAGATACCTAAGCGTTCTCCTACTTTAAGAAGCCTTCTTCAAATCAATTTGAGCAAGTACTGGATCATGGTCACTTACACGCCCATGTTCTTTCATAATGTTTGAGTTTAAGTGTACTGGGTCTACAATTGTGTGCGGTGCGATGTTATTTGTTACTAAAATATGATCTAACACTTGTGCGTTACCTTCATGAATGTACGTGTAGCGATTCTCTTTCGGCACTGTGTTTAACATATCTTTTAATATCGTTCCTTGCAGTGCTTCTAGTGGTTTAGAGAACTCGAAATCGTTCATATCACCTAATACAACAACTGGTGCATTCGTATTCTTTTTCTGAATACCTTGTACGAATTGATTCACTTCTTGTGCTAATTGAACTCGTTTTTCTTCACTCTTTAATACGAGCGGCTGCACTTTTCCAAATGGTGTTGCATCTCCTAGTTTTGAGTTTAAGTGATTTGCGATGACAACAACGTTTTGTCCTTGGAATGTAAATTCTGCAGCTAACGGTTTACGTGTACTTTCAAATAAAGGATTTTCATCTCCAATACGAACTACATTTTTATCTAGTAACTTCGGTACTGTCGCTAATTTCACACGAGATGGGTTATAGAAGAAACCGACGCGAATATTCGCTCCAGGTGCCCCGCCGTCTTGATTGTTGTTCGGCGCAATTTCTACATACTCATACTTCGGTCCACGAATTTCTAATACAGCATCAATGATACGTTTTGCACTTAAAGATGCATCTGTTGTACCGTCATTGATTGCTCCATTATTATCTTGCATTTCCTCTACACCGATAATATCTGGCATTTTTAAATTATATTTAATAGAATACGCTAACGCTTTTACTTTTTCATCTGTTGTTTCTTTTTTGTTAGCTGAGAAGTTTTCAATATTATATGTAGCAACTGTTAACTTATCAAGACGCGGCTGAATATTTGCCCCTACTTGCTTAAATCCGCCGTCCACTACAGATGGCAATTCCGTTACTGGCGAAATGCGGAACGAACCGTAGTCATACCCTACTACTCCTGTTATATCTCCAGTGAACGTATCGCCTACTTTCGCGACATAATCACGAGGTACTTTTACAGAAAGGCGCTCTGGATTTAATTGCTCTTTATCTAATAAAGGCGTACCATACTTCGTTACTACTTTATCTCCACCATTTTTTACTGTTACATATAAATTACCGTTTTTCTGCGGAGCGATAATTTTTGGCGTTGGCATCGTAACGCGCATACCTTCTACACTTTCATAAAAATCGATTGCATCTTCACTTGGATCAAATAAACTGAATGCATCATTATCGATAATTTGATCAGGGATTTTCACACCGTTTTCTCCTAATACAATCGGCGCTGGTAAAGGTTGATCTTTTGCGATTACAGCAACGCGACTCGCCTTAATTTCCGTCGTCGTTAAGTCTGTTTCAAATCGCTCTGCATATCCAGGTCCAACATATTCTTCTACTTCTCCATCAACTTGGACAAGATCTCCTACTGCTACATTCGTATCTTTTTTGTATACGTAAATACCTTCAGAAGTAGCTGGATCTTCATCTGGCTGATTATCTTCTACATAAAAACCATTTTTATCTAGAGCTGTTACAACACCTTCTACATTTCGTACTTTTTTTCCATTGTAAGGAGAAATATGTGATTCCCCTTGAATATCATGGATACGAACTTGTTCATTTGTGACGATTATAAATGAAAATGTTGAAACCGCTGAAGGAGTAAGCCCTTCTTTTTCTGCGATTGCTTTCACTACACTATTTTCATTCATTATAATTTGTCCGTTATAACGAACGCTTTTATTTGTAGGATTAGAACCATCTAACGTATAGTAGATTGTTGCTCCTTCTGTGCCCGTTGTTAATGTTACCGCTGTTCCTTTCGCAACTTCCCCGCCACCAGGCGAAGCTACTACATCGCTAACACGGTTTTGTTCTTCCCCTTGAAACTTATGAGCTGTTACCGATTTTAAACCGGGGCTACCAAAATATAATTCAAGCGTCCCTGTTAGCTGAACTTTCTTTCCGATATTTTCAGGATGATCTTTCACGTTTACAGCTGATCTCACATCGCCTTTTGGCAACTGAACAGGCATGATCTTGTCTGGATTCGTTTCGTTTGGCGAATCAGCAATTGCCACGTTTGTATCATCAAACTTAGCCGGATCTTTCGTGTATTTAGAAGGACTCTGCGTATACCCAACGATATATCCTTCCACTATCCCCTTCGTTTTCCCTTGCTGCTTAAATACTTGAATTGCTTTCTCTACTGACATAGAAGTAGTTTCTTCCGCCTGCGCTAAAGTTCCAGTAAATGAAAGCAATAGCAATAATGATAAAAAGATACTTAACAATTTCTTCACAGCCATTTTCCTCTCCCTAATTCATATTTTCTCAGCATTTCTATCATATCAAATGATTCGTTATATAGAACTATATTTCGACAAATTTTACACAAAATTTATTTAATTTACAAGTTTTCAAACTATAACACAAAATAACTTATATAGGTTTATTAACTAACAGGTATCTTATTTAATAAACAAACCGCCTTCAATCTAATTGAGGGCGGTTTGTTTGGAATATTTTAATTTGCGACTAATTCAGTCTCCATTACTTTCTCTAAATGAGTTAGCACACACTTTGCAGCTCTCTCACCCTGTTCAATACAATCCGGAAGACCAGCACCAGCATAGGAGCTACCTGCCAAATACACACCTGGCAACTCGCTTTCCATAAATGTTGTGAGCTTCTTCATTCGGTCTTTATGGCCTACTGTATATTGAGGCATCGCTTCTTTCCAGCGGCTTACAATTGTAAACTCTGGATCCTCTGTAATATCCATTGTCTTTTGTAAGTCCTCTAATACAAGCTGCACAATTTCTTCGTCCGTTTGTTCAACAATCGCTTCATCACCTGGGCGTCCGACGTAACAAC
Source organism: Bacillus nitratireducens (assembly GCF_001884135.1). Classification (GTDB taxonomy): domain Bacteria; phylum Bacillota; class Bacilli; order Bacillales; family Bacillaceae_G; genus Bacillus_A; species Bacillus_A nitratireducens. The sequence continues at coordinate 131,964 of NZ_MAOC01000078.1, forward strand.
GAAGAAGCGTTTTTCCTTCTGGCGTTGTATGTGGCCATTTTTTATGTGTCCACGTACACGCCGTAATCGTGTAATCACTATTTCTTGATACGACAAATCCGGTACCATCAATATCGCGCTGAATGGCAGACTTCGAGAAAGCAAGTGCCACGTTTGCAACGGATGTAGATGGAATGTTACGGAAGAAACGAAACTGCTTATACTGTGCAAACATAGATGGCAATACTTTATGTGGTGCTGCAACTACAATCGCGTCTGCTTCCATTTCTTTTCCGTTACTAAGAGTAATCGTATAGCCATCACCAAGTTTCGCAACTTTCTCAATACGCGTTCCTTTTATTACCATATCATTAGGAATCTTCACTTCAAGAGATTCTACTATAGATTCTAAACCGGTTTTCACAGTTTTAAAGATTCCTTTTTTCACTTCAGCCTTCTCTTGCTTCGGAGCGAGCGTACGCATACCGAGTGAAATACTACGGTGCTCCTGTTCGATTTGATAAATTTGAGGGAATGTTGACATTAAACTCATTTCATCAATATCCCCTGCATATATACCAGATAATAATGGCTCAATTAAATTTTCAACGACTTCATTTCCGAGGCGATGTCTGAAAAACTGCCCGAGTGATTGATCAGAAACTGGTTTTGACCTTGGCATTAATAAGTCAAAACCAGCTCTTAATTTACCAATTGGGGAGAACAATCCGGAAAATAGAAACGGCGTAATTTGCGTTGGAATTCCCATCATTGATCCGCTCGGCATTTTATGTAACCGATTATTTACAAGGATAAATGATTGACCGGCCTTATTATTTACAAGTTCATCGCCCAGTCCTAATTCTTTCACTAATTTAGCTGCACTCTCTTTTCTTGCTAAGAAAGAATCAGGGCCACGTTCAATTGTAAATCCATCTTTTTGAACGGTTTGAATTTTCCCGCCAAGTTTACCAGACGCTTCTATAAGCAATGTATCTATCGGCAAGTTTTTTTCGCGAATTTCTTTTTGTAAGTAATACGCTGTCGATAAGCCTGTAATACCACCGCCGACGATCACAACTTTTTTCCTCAAGTAAGCCCCCCCTTTCTTCCTACAATGCAGATTCTTTTTTCTTTAATACAACATCTGCTAAACAGTCAATAAATGCATCCGATGCGTTTGGCATTTCTGGACGATAATATTTTGCGCCAATTTCATCCGTTACAACTTTACACTCAAAGTCATTGTCATATAAAACTTCTAAATGTTCCGCAACAAATCCAACTGGTGCATATACGAATGAACTGTAGCCGTACTTTTCATTTAATTCTCTCGTTAAATCTTGTACATCTGGACCAATCCAAGGATCTGGTGTATTTCCGGCACTTTGCCAGCCAACTGCATAATTTGCTACTTCAGCGCCTCTTGCAATATAGTCAGCTGTTTCATTTAATTGATCTGGATATGGATCGCCCAGTGCGATAATTTTTTCTGGTAAGCTATGTGCAGATACAATTAACACAGCTTTGTCACGTTCTGCTTCTGACATACCGTTATATATACCTTTCACTGCATCGACCCAATACTGAATAAATTTCGGTTCTTTATACCAGCTATCGATGCCGTGAATTGTTAAGTTTCCAAGTTTTTCTGCTTCTTCTTGCGCTCGTCCTACATACGACTTCACGCTAAAAGTAGAATAATGAGGGGCAAGAACGAGTGCAATTGCATCTTCTATTCCATCTTTATGCATAGCTTGTACTGCATCTTCAATGAACGGTTCGATATGTTTTAAGCCAAGATACATGTGGTACTCTACTTCATCTTGCACTTCATTTAAACGCGTCTCTAACTTTTTAGCTTGCTCTAATGTAATAGTAGCTAAAGGAGAAATACCACCAATTGCACGGTAACGCTCTGTTAAATCTTCTAGCATTTCAGGACTTGGCTTTCTTCCTCTGCGAATATGTGTATAGTAACGTTCAATATCTTCTTCTTTATACGGCGTTCCGTATGCCATTACAAGCAAACCAATTTTCTTTTTCATACAGCCAATCTCCTTTACTTCGCTAACTGTTCTTTAGAGTATTCATGAATAAATGTAGTTAAGCGTTTTAATGTATCTGGATTTACTTCTGGGAATACACCGTGACCTAAGTTAAAGATATAACCTGGCTCTTTCATCCCTTGATCTAAAATACCTTTTACATGTTCTTCAATAACAGACCATGGTGCTAGTAAGAACGAAGGGTCCATATTTCCTTGTACCGCCTTGTGAACACCACGTGCGCGTGCTTCTTCGATCGGTAAGCGCCAATCTAAACCTACTACATCAAGAGGTAAGTCGTGCCATTCATTCACTAAATGTGCAGCACCTACGCCGTGCATAATCATTGGAACACCCATCTTACGAACTTCTGCAAAAATACGCTCCATCGCTGGTTTAATAAATATACGGTAATCCGCTACATTTACTGTTCCAACCCAAGAATCGAAAATTTGAACCGCTTTTGCTCCTGCGTTAATTTGCGCTTTTAAATATGTAATAACCATATCTGCAAGCTTATCCATTAATGCGAACCAAGCTTTCGGCTCTGCATACATGAACGCTTTCGTATTATGGTAGTTACGAGAAGGACCGCCTTCAATCATATAGCTCGCTAACGTAAATGGAGCTCCTGAAAAACCGATTAACGGTACATCTAACATTTCTGTCGTTAATAAACGAATTGTATCTAGTATGTAAGGTACGTCATCTTCTGGATTGATTTCCCCTAATTTTTCTACATCTTGTAAAGAACGGATTGGATTATCGATTACTGGACCAATACCAGATTTAATTTCCACATCAACACCAATTGCAGGTAGTGGTGACATAATATCTTTATAAAGAATTGCTGCGTCTACGTTATATTGATCAACTGGCAACTTTGTAACATAAGCGCATAATTCTGGATTATGTGTAATTTCAAATAAAGAATGTTTCTCTTTTATCTTTCTATATTCCGGCTGTGAACGACCTGCTTGACGCATATACCATGCTGGTACATACTCTGTACGTTCCCCCCTACATGCTTTTAAAAATGTCTCATTTATAGTTCTTACCAAGACCCTAGCTCCCTTCCTTACCAACACTTTTTCTTTAAATACGCTCTATTCCGATATTTATCTTTTTTTACTATACAGCTTGTAAAAACAAAATGCATAGCATTATGTACGTTGTTCATGAAATTGACACAAATGTTCGTAAAACCGCTTACTATTATCACAACATTCTTATTATAGCACAGAGAAAAACTACGGTTTAGCTACTTTTGACTTTTCTCCTTCACGGTTCGTTTGTGTGTTAAATGGCACAACGTAAAAACTTGGTTTTGAGAATATGTTAATAAACTTTTCCTCATATTTCCCAGCTCCTTTTACCGTCCCAACATGAGTATGAATTCCTTTTTCAACTTTATAAATCCGGTACATAATTCGCTCATCAGGAAGCGGCGTCCAACTTAGTTTCATCGTAAATAAACCGAAAGGACTAAATGCCAGTTTTGCCTCCACGTTTTTAATCTTATCTAAACGAATTGGCAGTCCAATTGTTTCAACACCTTTTGGCCGATGAAAACTCGCTTTATCTTGTATGTTTGCTTTCGTTAAAATCTTTTTAAATAACATCGTTGCAGATGCATTTCCATCTTGTAATTGATGCTCTTTATCAGTGCGGTCATAACCAATCCAAACTGCCCCTACTAAATTCGGTGTATATCCAACAAACCACATATCGCGCGCACCATGGTCATCATTCGGCAATGAAGTTGTGCCTGTCTTTCCAGCTAAAGCTCCATTATATACACCGGCTTTCGCCGTACCTTCTTTCACAACTCCTTCCAGCATCTTTGTCATGTACCATGCCGTTTGCTTTGAAAAGACTTTCGTTTCATCTTTTGATGATTCTCCAATAACTGCACCGTGTCTATTTAACACTTTATCAATAACGTGCGGTTCAATAATATTCCCGTTCGCTAAAAAAGAGCGGTACATTTTAACAAGATCAAATGGAGAAACACCATTTTTAAGCCCGCCAAGTGCCGTGCTTAAACCTGAGTCCGCAATATGAACATTTCCTTTCTCTAAATATTGCTTTCCCTCATCTACCCCTAATTCATTTAATAAAGAAACAGCTGGCACGTTTGCTGATTCTAATACCGCATCATACATCGTCATCTCTTTCGTATACTCATGATTATAATTTCGAGGTTCATAGCCTTCAAACGAACTTTTTTCATTCGTTAATAAAGAATATGGATTATATTTTTTCGTCTCAAGTGCTGGTCCATATACGATAAGCGGCTTTAAAACAGAACCAGGCTGCCTTTTTGCAAAAACACGATTAAGCCCTCTCGGAACATACTCTCTTCCGCCAATTGCTGCTTTAATTCCGCCAGTTTGATTATCCATTAATAAAAATGCACCTTGCGCCCCGTTTTCTTTACCAGGGAAATTTCTCGCATCTTGAAACTGGTTATATGCTACCTTTTGAATTTTTTCATCCATCGGTACAACAAACGTATACCCTCCGCGAAGCACTTCTTGATGAGACAAACCGTATAAACGTGCTGCTTCATCTATAACCATATCGATATACGGCATATATGCAAGTTCACGTTCATCTGAATTTTTATAAAGAGCGATTGTTTTCCCCTGGTAACGAACACTATCTTCCGCTGTTAAATAGCCTTGTTTATGCATAAGTGACAAAACAAGATCACGGCGTTCCTTACTCTTCTCAGGGGATAAGTACGGTGAATAGCCATTTGGCGCTTTCGGAAGCCCTGCAAGCATAGCCCCCTCTTCTACTGTTAAATCTGCTACATTTTTATTAAAATACAACTTTGCCGCCGCTTGAATTCCATATGCCCCATGGCCAAAATAAATATGGTTCATATACATTTCAAGAATTTGCTGCTTCGTATATTTTTGCTCTAATTGAAGAGAAATTGCGACCTCTTTCAATTTGCGTGTAAATGTTTTTTCACGAGTTAAAAAGACGTTTTTAGCTAATTGCTGCGTAATTGTACTACCGCCTTCTATCTTCTCTCCAGCTAACGCGTCTTTATAAAGCGCCCGAAATATAGAAGGATAATCAATTCCTTGATGCTCATAAAAACGAGAATCCTCCACAGCAACAAATGCTTGCTGCACGTACTTTGGAATTTCTTCGATCGGCACGAGCTCTCTATTTTCTACATATAATTTCGTAATTTCTTTTCCTTTCTGGTCAACGATACGTGATGAAGAGTGGAAAACAAGCTGCTTTTCATCCATCATATAGCCACCAGCTAACACAATAAGTTTATAAAGTACAATTGCTACTACAAACGTTGCTAACCCGCCCAATAAAGTCCACTTTGCTTTCTTCATACATCGGCCTTCTTTCCAAATGATGGTACATTTATTATTTGAAAAAGAAGTATCTTTATGTATATAATCTTCGAAGTTTTTTAAGAGAATTGATATAATAGAGACAAACCATAAAGGGGGCATTAAAATGAAGGCTATTATTTCATACGAAACACCTCTAGAACAAGCACATTTCACTGCAAAAAATAACGAAAAAGATATGTTTTATAAAGAAAATACAGAAGAATCTGTAGAATCGGCACTTCAGTATGACGTATTAGACTCTGTTGGAGAATTTAAAGGACAACCTGGCTATATTGTTTGTAACAACATTTCTGTAACAGACGAAGGTCGCCCAGTATTTGAAAACCGTTTTAAAAACCGCGCAGGTCTTATCGAAAATGAACCTGGCTTCCAAGCAATCCGTGTTCTTCGCCCATTAAGTAACGATACATATGTCATCTTAACGATGTGGGAAACTGAGCAAAACTTTAAAGACTGGACAGAATCACGTTCATTCGAAAACGCTCATAAAAAACGTCCTGCACAAGCAGAGGGACAAGCTCAGGCTCAGGCGCATCCACATGCAGAACAGCAAAAAAGCATTTTCTCTCGTCCATCTTTTGTGACTACTTTTGATGTGTTAGTTTAATTTAAAAGTAGTACAACACCGGCCGTACGTGAAATTATATTAACGATTTTCCGAATATATCTATCACATTTTGAAATATATCAACGATTCAACTAAAGATATCGATTTAACGACAAAAAAGGAAACACCATTACACACCGGTGTTTCCTTTTTCTTTATACCAATTATATATACGAAGCGCGTCTTCTTTTCGCATATGCTTCACTTCATAACCATGTCCCGCCACCGCTACAGCAGCTGTACATAACTCGTCTTTCTTTTGAAAATAAGATTGATTGTATCCGACTACTTGAATATGTCTTCTTCGCATGATCCCTGTGTATTTCGCGAGACCTCGGTGCACCATTACTAACTGATTGTCTCGTATCATATATCCACCACTTTTATATCTAGCGTATGCAAGTAACGTAAATACGATAAATAGTGGTATCAGGGTGAATAACGCAATATTTTGTTTAAAATATATACTCGCACCGGCGATCGGCACTGCGAGTACGGCACTTGTAATCCAGCCCATAATAATATAACGGCGCAATGCAGCCTTCGGTAAAGGAACGATTTCTTCTTCTATTTCATATGGCAACTGTAAATAGGCAAGTAGCTGCTGTACATCCTTTTTCTTCATGAAAGGATGTAACATCACTTCATTCCCTGCCGCTTCTATACTTTGAATGACTTCCACTTCGACAGAGCAATAACCGAAAGGCTGGCGAAGAATTCCTTCTTTTACAGTAATCGCTTGAATGCGGTGTAATTTTAACACAAACTCTTTCTTATCAAATAACCCTTGAACGATGCGAATTTCATTTCCGTTTCGCTCAATTTTAAAGTTCGCGTATTTTAATGCATAGCCGACCGTAGAAATGACCCACGAAATTGCCATTAAAATCGCGGCCATAACGATTAATTCATATACACCGTTATCCATCACATACGCTTCCACTTTATTTATGAGCCATTTTGGAAGAAATTGATTAAACTCTGTGTAAATAAGAAGTAATCCAGAAAACACTAATCCGAATCTACCAGACGTAATGGAAGCTACTAAAATCTCTTTCATCGTTAACTGATAAATCGTCTTACTTTCCTCTGTCATGGGCACTTCTTCACTCGCAGCGCTTCTTTTTTTATTTAGTAAGGCAATTAGTTCCTTCGCTTCATCTTCTTTAATACCAGCTAACATCACTTCCGGCTCACTACCGCCGCCCGCTACTTCTATATTTAATTTCGTAAGCCCAAGCATTTGATAAATGACATTAGAAGATGTACTAATGTTTTGCACACGGTCTTTATTTAAATAACTTTCCTTCTTCACAAAAACACCATGTTTAATATGTAAAATATTATTTTCAACCCAGTATACTTTGAAAAACCATTTTACAACTGAAAAAATAGCCATAATAAATAATACAAACAAAAGAACAAGATGTAAGAAATACCAAGGTTCTACTTCACCATCTGAACGAAATAAAACAAGAAAAATAAAAGGCAACAAAGCCGTAATTCGAATACCTAATAATATCGTAATCGGATGTTGCCTCTTATACATCCTCATCACTCACTTTCGCAAGCTCTCCAATTTGTCTTTTCAGCTGCTCTGCTTCTTCTTTCGTTAAACCGGGAATACTATGAGAAGTTGCCGCTGTTGAAATATGTAATTCTGCTAAATTATACTTTCTCATAATTGGGCCCTGTTCAATCGTTACGTGCTGCACACGAATCATCGGAATGAGTACGCGTTTTACAACGAACATTCCCTTTTGAATCTCAATCTCTTCTTCATTTAATCTGTAACTATAATAGCGTTGACGTAAATTTGGAAATACAAAATAATCAAGTGGGATAAATGTAATAGCACCTGTTACTAATAGTCCAAACAACCAGCCCCACCAGTTAAAATTGATCATAAAAAAGAAATACGCAATTACGACTGCTAGTATAACTGCCGCCCCAATTAAAGCGTGAATTCTCCACACTTTCAGCATATTAGAATGAATCTCCCTTTCTAACGGCTGCATCTCATCACTCCAATTATATGAATTTATTAATTATATATTAGTTGGTATATACATATTTGTAAAATTATAGTTTTTACATCGTATCGATCATTTCTTTAAAATTCCCTTCATTAATCGAATACACATGAAACTGAATGTAATCTATTTCATTCGTATTAGGACGGGCATATGGCAAAATGTTAAATTTAGAAGCTGATCTTCCTAACATATCTACAATCATTAGAGAAACGTCAATATATTCGAAGTCTACACGGAATACTACTGCTTCTCCCGTAAATTCATAATCTTTAATCGCATCATAAGATTTATTCGCACTTATAAGCGTCACTTTTAGTAGTTGGTTTAAATTTTCTGGTTTAAAATTAATCATATACGCAGCTCCTTTTTTCAATAAAACACTATGAAAACAGTGTAATCTTATAATTTCATAGCTTTACACATCAATTATATAAAAAATAAAGCTAGTTTTTTATAAATTTTTTGATATAATTACTTACGGGAAACGGGAAGAATTTTGTCTTCCCTTGTGTTTTTATTTGCATCTAGTACTTTTGCTAGATGCCTTTTTTTATGCTAAAAAAGGTACCCTCATATACTTTGAGGATACCTTTTCCATCAATTTAGTGCACTTCAACGATTGTACCGTCTTCGAATACTTTAAATACACCAGTAAATCCTGGTCCACCTGCACCTTCTATTTTATATGTCGTATGCACTCTTATTTGATAATATTTCTTTCCATTCTCTACTTGCGTATTCTCTAGCGTGTAATCATAGTCTTCTTTATATTCATTTTTGATATATTCTTTTGCTTTCTCAAAAGTAAATGCATTTTGATTCTTTCCTGTTTCTACTTTTTGGTTCTTTTCTGCTTCTACCTTTTGATTCTTTTCTGTCTCATTTTTTTGGTTCTTTTCTGTTACTACCTTCTGATTCTTTTCTGTCTCAGTTTTTTGGTTCTTTTCTGTTGCTACCTTTTGATTTTTTTCTGCCTCAGTTTTTTGAGTCTTTTCTGTTGCTACCTTTTGACTCGTTACTGCATCATTTTTTTGTGCCTTCGCTGCTGCCGCTACATTCTTTGCAGTTTTTTCTTCTTCACCAATTTTAGTAACTAATCCTACGGCTTTTTTATTATATTCTTCAAGGTTCTTATTATCTTTTGTTTCTGCAACTAGCTTATTTAATATCTCTTTCGCTTCTGCATAATTTTTCTTACTTATTAACTCTTCACTTTTCGCCAGTTGCTCGCTATACTTCTTTTTTTGTTCTAAGATGGCTAGCAGTGCTGTTCGTTCTTCCTTGGCTTGTTTTATAAGCGTAGTATTTCCATTCTTCATGTTCTCTACTTTTTCAAATGACTTGATCGATTCTTCTAACTTTGCTTCTTCTTTTAGCTTCACTGCTTCAATCATTGCTTTCGTTTGCTCTGCAAACACTTTTGCATCTGAATCATCTTTTTTCTCATCTAGTGCTCGTTCAAATGATGATAAAGCATTTTTATATTCTTTATTCGTTAACGCAGTCTTTCCTTCATCCATTGCTTTTTCAAAATCCCCATTACTACATCCAGCTAGCATTAAAAACATAAGTCCAATTACTGTTAATAACTTTCTCATTTTCTCTCCCCCTATATATGCTTAAAACAATAACCTCATATGTATAAAAGTCTGTGTAGTAATTAGGCTAAAAGTAAATTATGTACTACATTGCGCGCGGGAAAAGAAGTACATTTCATTTACTCTCATTACTTAAAACCCCTAAATAGTTGGTAGTCTTCTTCTTTTAAGACAGAAAGGAATTTTAATAATGTGCATAAAGCTCTCACTCAGGCTCTTTACTACACACACTCTTATACACATAGAAAATCATTTTTAGTTCATAGTTTGCTATTTCTTCAACTTTAAATATTCTCAGTTGATTGGAACTACAAACTATAATTTGTAACATACCGAAAACAACAGAAAACAAGATGTAACAAAAGTCACATCTTGTAACCTTTCTGTAACACAAATGTAACATAGTGATTTGAAACATGCAATGGTTTTTTTACATTATTTTCCCCTACCTATATTGTAAGGCGTCAATAAGATTCCAAACTGAATTTCATCTTCCACCTACCGTTCGGCTATCGTCCTTCAAACACTTTAGGAAAGAGGCTTCTTTCCTAAAATGTTAAAATTAATTACATAAATAGCTCTTTTTTTTAACAAAACTCTACGAAAACGTGTAACCTTTTACTTCCATAACTTTACACATCAAATATATATAATAAAGCTAGTTTTTTATAATTTTTTGAAATAATCACATACGGGAAACGGGAGACATTTATCTTCCCTTGTGTTTTTATTTGCATCTAGTACTTTTGCTAGATGCCTTTTTTATTATGCCAAATAATATAAAAAAGGTATCCCCAAATACTTTGAGGATACCTTTTCACTTTTATTATCTTTGCTGTTTTCTACCTAATACGAGCAATCCAAAACTCATCATTACAAGAAGTGCTCCCATATATGGTTCCACAGGCATTTTCTGCCCTGTCTTCGGTAATTCTTTTTCAGGTTTCTCTGGGTTCGTTGTTCCAGGTTTTTCTGGATCTGTTGTTCCAGGTTTCTCTGGGTTCGTTGTTCCAGGCTTCTCTGGATCTGTTGTTCCAGGCTTCTCTGGATCTGTTGTTCCAGGCTTCTCTGGATCTGGTGTTCCAGGCTTCTCTGGATCTGTTGTTCCAGGCTTCTCTGGATCTGGTGGTGCTAAAGAAGTCAATTTATTTAATACTTCTAATTGAACCGGACTTACCATTCCTTTTGTAATTTCAAATGGAATTGGATTAGTTAATTTTTCATAACCTTTTGGTGCTTCTACTTCTACAAGTGTGTAGTGACCTACAGATAAGTCTGAGACTTTCGCTTTTCCTTCTTTATCTGTTGTTACTTTCGTTACTACTTTTCCTTTTTCGTCATGGACTTCAAACACTGCCCCTGATAATACATTCTTACTTTCAGCAGCCATTTTTGTAATTTCCACTGAACCTTTGTCTAACTGTTCATTCTCTACTTTCAATGATAAGACTTCCGTCATACCTTTTTTGATTTCAAATGATACTGGTTCTGTTAATTTTTTGTAGCCTGGTAAGTTTTCTTTCTCTACTAATTTGTACTTTCCTACAGATAAATCTGAAATTGTTGCTTTTCCTTCTTTATCCGTTTTTACTTCTGTTACTACTTTTCCTTGCTCATCTTGCACTTCAAAGACTACGCCTGCTAATGCTTTTTGG
>NZ_MAOC01000079.1 GCF_001884135.1 Bacillus nitratireducens
CGTAACAAGGTAGCCGTATCGGAAGGTGCGGCTGGATCACCTCCTTTCTATGGAGAATTGATGAACGCTGTTCATCAATATAAGTTTCCGTGTTTCGTTTTCGTTTAGTTTTGAGAGTTCAATTAAGTATTGACTCTTAAATGAGGATATGATATAAATAAATCCTGCAATTTGTATGGGCCTATAGCTCAGCTGGTTAGAGCGCACGCCTGATAAGCGTGAGGTCGATGGTTCGAGTCCATTTAGGCCCACCATATATATTATTCCGCAGTAGCTCAGTGGTAGAGCTATCGGCTGTTAACCGATCGGTCGTAGGTTCGAGTCCTA
>NZ_MAOC01000080.1 GCF_001884135.1 Bacillus nitratireducens
AAGGCACATATTCCCATAATTATAATCGCTAGTGCGCTTTTCTCTTGTCTAAACCCTATAATTCCAAGAATAAATGCACTCAACATTGTTACCTTAAGCATTGTAGAAAGATTGGGAATTGAATATCCACTCAACCAGGTAGAGAAACTTACAATTACAGAAAAAGAGAACAAAGTTAGAACAATAGATAATATATTAATGTGCTTCCCATACTTCAATTGCATTTCGCTAGCCTCTTTTCTTTTCATTAGTGAATAATAGGTAGGCAGATATATTTTTATTTTATTCTAAATTTTCTTGAAAATACACAACCAAAAGAAGAGGTTGTCCCAAAAGTCGCTAAATAGTTACTTTTAGGCAACCTCTTTTCTTTATTTTTTACTTTCCTCTAGTTTAGAGATACTAGTTTCTTTTTCAGGTAACGTATCAAGAAAGTCCGTTGCTCAAATTCGAACAACGGACCTTCTTTATATGAACCAATTTAAAACATCCGCAGCAATCTCTTCCGGTCTATCCCAATGCATTAAGTGCCCTGTATCTGTATAAAGCTTAGTCGTAATATTAATATGCTTCCTAAATTCCGCAATTTGCAATTCTCTTATTTCTAAATAATTATGTGGCAGATCACAATACAATAACAAAATATCGTTTTTAATTTTATGCGATTTCAACGTTTTATACACCTTATATTGAAACTTAATTACACTTCTAGCGGTATCGCCAGTAGCATGCCATTTCACTTTATTATCTTCTTCTCGCATTAAGTCATAAACCGCACGTTCTATTAATGGTGACCACCTGCTGTAAACCATTTCTTCTGATTGGATGAATGCTTCTTTATTGTCAAAAGTATATTCATCAAAATCTTTCTCGTAATGGGTGATTTCTTCTTCTAATGATCGCGGTGGACACTCTCCTTCTTTCGCATCTTTGTATAGCTTCGCAAAATAATCTGCATTCATTTTACCATGATGATAACCACCATCTAACAAAACCATCTTATTCACTTTTTCTGTACATTCTGCTGCATAGTGAAGCGCAACGCTTGCTCCCCATGAATGTGCTACTATATGAAATGTGTCTTTTCCTATCTGCTCAAGTAATGCTACTACCCAATTTGTTAAATGGGATGCACCGTAATCTTCATCCTTCCCAAAACTTGGTGTTTTCCCATGTCCAGGTAGATCAAACGATACAATATGATATTTATCCTGTAAAAGCTGCGCTATTTCTATAAAACTTAATTTTGTACTTCCTAAACCATGAAAACAAATGATTTGAGGATTTCTTTTATCCCCCCATTCACAAACACTTGCTTCATATTCGCCAAATTCTACAAAAAAGTGATTCATTTTTAATCTCCTCTAATTATCAAATATAAATTAGTTTGTATGCAAAATCGTTTTTTCTAAATGAATAAATTCGGCAAAATTATCCAAATCTCTTTTTCGTAAATGATTTTATAGAATACTAGAGTTAACTCTATTTGAAAGCGCTAAACGCTTATCATTTCAGTTAATGGTTAGACTACATCGTCACATCAATGAAATTAATATAGTTTAATAATTTTAATATACGTTTATCATATGTGTGATTTTTCAAAGTTCTATTCAGCCCATTTTTTGCTATTTGTTTTCTTTCTTGTACATGTTCCAAATAATACTCCGGTGCACTGTAAAACGTTTCTATTTCAACACCTGGTATGTAATGCTTTGATACATCTGGGCGTATATCAGTTAATTGAAAAGAACCTACAGCATTAATTTCAAACGTCCTATTATTTACTGAATATGCTTGGATGTTTCCAGCATTACAATTCAATTCCTGATCATATGATGAACGGTGTAAATTTATATTAATTCTAGTAGATACGTAATAGTGTAACGCATCTTCATACTTTGCAAGTGGAAAAAGTTGTATTTTACCCTTTAATCTTTCATAGTTCTTTAATTTCTCCCACCCGAACCCCACAATTTTTGTGTTTTTTTCTGCTAAATACTCTGAAATAGAATCAACAAAGTTAATTCTATTTTCAAATGCTGTACCTATCTTCTTTCTGAGAAGGTTTAAACACATCTTGATTTACTGCTAACGGAAGATGAAACACATTGTTACATCCTATCCCTTTATAAAACTGGATACAATTTAAATCTTGCGTAAATATATAATCATAATACGGAACAAGATTTTGTGTTACATCCGTATAATAAGGATCATCTGTCAGCCAAGGTCCAGTAGTAAAACCTGCATTTTTTAAGAATGGTATTATACTATGAAATTGAGGTGGGATTCTTACTGCCCGTTAAAGAGGGATAAAAAAGAAGTTAAATCACTTCCAAACAACACCTCGCCTCTCGTATTCCATTCTATATTCAACAGCAGCTGCAATTTGGGGACTTGCAAACCTTTCCGTGATCCAAAGACCTAAATCAATTCCTGAAGTAACTCCTCTTGCAGTAATAACATTTCCTTGATCTACTATTCTGTAACGAAGAAGATCTGCTCCATATTCACTAATTTCATGCTGCGCTAAATGGTGCATTGTTGCCTTTTTATCATTCAATATACCGGATGCAGCTAGTAACATACCTCCTGTACAAACTCCAGCAACAATTGTTCCTTCATTGTGCATCTCTCTAATCATTTTGGTCAAAGTACCAAGCTCTGCTTGCTTTCGTGCCCCATCTTCAGCTTTATGATTCCAGCCACCACCAGGTACAATTAACAGATCTGGACGATTATCCATTCGTAAAAAATCATGTAGTTTAACCGTAACTCCAAACGAAGTAGTAACCTCTTGTTTTCGTTCACTTGATACGAGTTCCAACGTAAATGAAGCCCCTTCTTCTATTGCTCTTTTCAGTACTTCAAAAGGTGCAAAAGAGACAAGCTCTCCGAAACCGTCAAACAATACAATTTGTATTTTCATTTTTGAACACCTCATATGCTTTGTTTTATAAATCCCAAAGGAGAAGAAATGTTATCTACAAATTAACAATGAAGACAGTCTTTCTCCTCTTATTTTATAAACTTTCAAATGTTCCTCTAACCGTCTCGCATCCTTTAACACACTTAACGTTTTCTTCACAAAATTCCAATTCAAACTACCGGATAACCATAATAGTGAAGAAAGTCTTTTATAATCATTTGAAGTTAAAATATTACTAGCTTTATACCCTTCTAAAAATGCTCTAGCAACTTTCGAACATACTTCATGTGACTGTATTCCTTCTGTTCGAGAATACCATTTTATTAAAAAGGCTAATCCTTCAATACGATCTATATATCCAATCGATTCAAAATCTACAATTCCTTTTACACATGGATTTGAGTTCCATATGATATTTAAAGGATTTAAATCGGTTTGTACAATAAACTCTAAATCAGTCGTATGTGCGCATTCTATGTGATACTTAGCGAAATTTACATACTCCTGTAATTCCTTGCATGTACTACTCTTATTTTCTAATAGCTTTATAAACTCAATATATCCATCTAAATGAGATTTCTTTTGAAAAATCGAGCTTTGAAATGTACTAGAAATATCATGTATCTTTCTTGCTTCCTTTCCAAAGGCTTCTGCGATAGTTTCTGTACAATGAGTAATATGTTCCCCTTCAATCCAAGTAGACAATACAAACCGGTACTGTTCACCATTCCAAGTAACAAATGTAAATGACTCTCCCGCCCTATTCTCCTTGATCTGCATAAATGGAATTTCATGCTCACGTAAATAATACGTAAAACGTACTTGCTCTTTCAATTGTTCATTTGATAATGTCCCAAAAGCTGGATTGATTGTTCGATTGCTATTCATAAACCGTGCGGAATACCGATTTCCATTTACGATGATTTTATAATGCAAATCTGTATGCCAACTGTTCTTATGTAATTCTTCTTCAACTACTAATGTATGGATTTCTTTAAAATAATTTATTACTACGTCTTTTATTATGTGTTTCATCCTTTTTTCCTTTCATGTGAAATTTAGAGTAAACATGATTTATTATGCTCCCCCATAACAAATTTCATTTTACTTTATACATAACTAGGATATTACAAATATGAGATAGAATTATAGGAAATAGTAGATACGAGACTCTAATATTGAAAAACTTAAAACTCGGATAAAAACTATATATTTCAAAATGGCTAATGCTATTAAACTAACAGTCAATTTAAGTAATGACTTACACATTGATAAAATCTTGGGGGATATGATATGGAAAAAGAAACTCTATTAAAGAATGTAAAATCACTGTTAAAAATGCACTCTGAAGGATTTCTTGGTGGAGAGGTAATGCCTGAAGATGTTTTAATTCATGTTGTTCCAGATCATAAATTAATGGATGTTTTAACACTTGCCATGGCTTTAAATTATCAAAGAAATTCCTATACTTTATGGGAAGCGGTTGTAAAAGCGTATCAAGATGAAGCAACAAAATGGATTTTCAGTCCGAACGTTGCGGCAAATAGTGAGATTGATATTCTACGGAATACTTTACTTTTGCACCGTGTAGCATTACAACCTAATCGCCATCCAGAGATTTGGAAACGTGTAGCAATAGGAATAGTGCAATCTTCACCAAAAGGAAATGTACAAGGTCTAATTGAATCTGTTCAATTTGATATTTCTTCTTTAAAGAAGATTATGCAAGGCACACGAAAATCTGATTTCCCTTATCTTTCTGGACCAAAAATCTTTAATTACTGGCTTTACGTCTTAGAAAGTTACTCAAATGTTTCCTGGAAATCCCGTGAACTTATTACAATAGCTCCAGATACACATATATTGAAAGCAACCGTAAAGTTAGGACTATGTTCATCTGAAGTATTAAATGGAACAGCTGAAAATCGGCAGACTGTAGCAAAAGTATGGGAGAATGTGCTAATGGGTAGTGAAATTCCCCCTATTGATATTCATACTCCTTTATGGTTATGGAGTCGTGCAGGGTTTCCACCTCTTTTAAATTTAGAATCATTAAAAAGTACTTAAAGCACTCCATTCATTTTAATACTCAAGTAAAACTATTTCAAATCTAGTAGTTTCGGGCCAGGTCTGCTTTCTTTCACTATATTTTTGTATGTCTCGTCTAAAAAATGCATTTGAGATACAACACCAAATTTAACTTTATATGAGCGATATAGTAAAAAGAGCCAATCCCTATAAAATAGAAGATTGACTCTTTACTTTACTCCCCTGTTTCAGAAAATCGCTTTATACGTTCCCCAATTTCATCGCGAACACGTTGAAATTCAGACCACTCTTTTCCTGCTGGATCATCGAATCCCCAGTGAATACGGTTAACGTGCGAAGGTGTCGAAGGACAGACAAAATCCGCATGACTACAAAGGGTAACAACTAAGTCAGCGTTATTTAAAATGTTTGCATCAATTATATCTGATGTTTGATTTGTTATGTCGATATTTACTTCTCTCATCGCTTTAATAGCATTTGGATTTACTCCGTGTGCTTCAATACCTGCAGAATATACATTCCACTTATCACCTACATATTGTTTGCCCCACGCTTCTGCCATTTGGCTTCGGCATGAATTTCCTGTGCATAAGAAATAAATTGTCTTTTTGTTTTCCATGTTGTTTTCCGCCTTTGTTTTTAAATTATACTGGCTGATCTTTAAAATATTTTCGCTTAAACCAAAAAGCGACGTTTACAAGTGCAATCATTACAGGTACTTCCACTAACGGTCCGATAACAGCTGCAAATGCTGCGCCTGAATGAATACCAAACACACCAACTGCTACAGCAATCGCTAACTCAAAGTTATTACTACCTGCTGTAAATGCTAACGTTGTAGTCACCGAATAGTTTGCACCAATTTTTCTTCCCATAAAGAAAGAAACAAAAAACATCACAATAAAATAGATTAATAACGGAATCGCTATTCTTACAACATCTAATGGTACGCTAACAATCATTTCCCCTTTTAAAGAGAACATAACGATGATTGTAAATAGTAATGCAAGTAATGTAAGTGGACTAATCTTCGGTATAAACACCTTTTCATACCACTGTCTTCCTTTTAACTTAACGAGTACAAAACGTGTCAACATACCTGCTATAAAAGGAATTCCCAAATAGATAAATACTGATTTCGCTACTTCTCCCATTGTAATATCGACAATAGCCCCTTCAATTCCTAACCATTCTGGAATGACTGTTACAAACACGTATGCATAAACAGAGAAGAATAACATTTGGAATACGGAGTTAAAAGCTACTAAACCTGCCGCATACTCTTTATCCCCATCAGCAAGGTCGTTCCAAACAATTACCATTGCAATACAACGTGCTAAACCAATCATAATGAGCCCGACCATGTATTCTGGCTTATCAGGAAGAAAAATAATTGCTAAAACAAACATAAGTACAGGTCCGATAATCCAGTTTTGTACTAAAGATAAAACCAATACTTTTACATCTTTAAATACACGGCCCATTTCCTCGTAACGAACTTTCGCTAATGGTGGATACATCATAACAATTAAACCAACAGCTAGCGGGATAGACGTTGTTCCAACTTGTAATGTATTTAGTCCGTCTACTACACTAGGAAATGCAAACCCTAAGCCAATCCCAACAGCCATAGCTAGAAAAATCCATAGTGTTAAATATCGATCTAGAAAAGATAAATGTTTCATTTTATTTTCCATCTCCTATTAACAACAAGAATTTTTTTCTACTACGTTAGAAGTCGTGTAACAAGATGGATCTTCAATTTTATGAACATCACTATCTGCTTTTGTATAAAAGAATTCCCACTCGTTCCCATCAGGATCCGTTACCCAAAACTTATCTTGAACTGCATAGCAACAAGTCGTATCCATCTCATCTCGCGCAAAGAAGCCTTCTTTTTCTAATCTTTCTTTATGTAATGTAATTTCTTCAGCTGTATCCACTTGGAAACCGAAATGATTTACTTGATTTCCCTTCACTTCATCTCGTACGTTCAGCGTGAAGTTAAGTCCTGGCGTCTCTAATAAAAATTTTGCATAATCCATTTTCATCTTAACTGGTGACACACCAAATACCTTTTCGTAAAATTCAATAGACTTCTCTAAATTCGTAACATTTATACCAACGTGAACATATCTCATAGCTTATTCCTCCTCTTTATATGTTATTAATCAATTTTTTTTGATTAATAGTACAAAATTTTAACAGCAGCTACCTTTGCCTGTTTTTCTAAAGATACAACACAATTCTTCTGATAATAAATTATTTACTTCCGCATCATTTAAATCATAATAACTCCACGTACCTTTTGTTTCTTTTACAATTAAACCTGCATCTAATAAAATCTTTAAATGATAGGACAACTTAGATTGCGTCATTTCGAAAACCTCTGTTAGATCACACACACAAGTCTGGCCGCGCTGGCAAAGTTCATACATAATTTCTAAACGCTTCTGATCCGCCAACGCTTTAAATTTTTTCTCATAGAGCTGAAAATCCTGTGCCACTGTAGTTCACTCTCCCTTCATCAACTTTCTTTGATGTTTATAGTATATACGCTGTTTAGTTCTTTATGCAACTGATTAATCGATTTTTTTTGATTAATATAACCTTCTTTTCTTTCCCATAATTGTACAAGTCCATAACAATTCACTTCGATAATGAAAGAAGAAAAATGAACCTAACACCGGTCCAGATACCGCACCGATATTATTCGCTGTAACAAAAGTGGCAAAGACGACCCTTCTATCCTTTTCTGGTACTATATCAGCTATCATTGCAGAACTTGCTGGACTGTATATTGCCCCACTAATTCCAATACCGATATAGGCTAAATAATTAATCCAATGCGAATGAGATAAGGAAAAAACTGCAAACATTGCTACTTGTATGATTGTGCCTAATAGCATGACAGGGCGGCATCCTAATCGATCAGCTAAATATCCACCTAACAAATTACCGATTATGCCTACAAGAGGTATAATTGCCATTAAAATTCCGCCAATAGTTTTGCCAAAAGCATCGCTATAGTATATGGCCATAAACGGAAAATACATCCAAAACAATGTATTGAACATAGTCTCGCCAATCAATCTAGTTTTTAAATTCCGGTCCCATGATAACCATTTCAACGTAATACATCCCCTATTTTAACTTGTCAAATATTCACTATACATTCTATAAACTTTCAGTCCAAGGAAAATATAATAACATAAAGTGAATTTATTTTACAAATTAATATAGGAATCTAAACTTCGCGCGCGAGAAAACCTGTTTCATGTCCAGCTATATTATGCTGCAGTTGGAAACTAGCACTCCTACCAATAAACTCAACGTGCTTAATGCGTAAAACTCTTGGTTATCAAACTCCGGATAGATAAAACAGGCATAGTCCATATGCATTGATAATGGGCCAATGGAGTCTTTTAGGGAACTATTAAGTGCGAGAAATATTACTTACATAAATACGATACGTTTGAGGAAATAAATCAAGCGATATACGAGTACATTCAGTTTTATTATTATGACATTCCAAAAACGACTAAACGGCCTCATCCCCATGGAATATAGAACTAAAGCCGCTTAGGGTATTTTATTAGTTCCCCTGTCTACTTGACAGGGGGCTGTTCAGAGTTGGCTCTTTCTTTACTTACCAATACAGATAGATTTTCTCCTCTTATTGTATAAACTCTCAAATGTTCTACTAATGCACTCTCGTCACCTAATAGACTCATCGTCTTTTTAACAAAGTTCCAATTTAAACTGACGGATAACCATAGTAACGAAGAAAGTCTTTCATAATCATTTGAAGTTAAAATGTTACTAGCTTTATACCCTTCCAAAAATACTCTAGCTACTTCCGAACATACTACATGTGACTCTATTCCTTTCGTTCGAGAGTACCATTTTATTAAAAAGGCTAATCCTTCAATACGATTCACATATCCAATCGATTCAAAATCTATAATTCCTTTTACACATTGATTGGAGTCCCATAGGACATTTAAAGGATTTAAATCAGTTTGTACTATATACTCTAAATCATTTGTATGTGCGCTTTCTATATGATACTTAGCTAGATCTATATACTCTCGCAACTTCTTACATGTACCGCTCTTATTTTCT
The DNA here is from genome assembly GCF_001884135.1 of Bacillus nitratireducens. Lineage (GTDB taxonomy): Bacteria > Bacillota > Bacilli > Bacillales > Bacillaceae_G > Bacillus_A > Bacillus_A nitratireducens. The sequence goes on from NZ_MAOC01000080.1 coordinate 9,104, forward strand.
AATAGCTTTATAAACTCACCATACCCATCTAAATGAGATTTCTTTTGAAAAATCGAGCTTTGAAATGTACTAGAAATATCATGTATCTTTCTTGCTTCCTTTCCGAAGGCTTCTGCGATAGTTTCTGTACAATGAGTAACATGTCCTCCTTCAATCCAAGTAGACAATACAAACCGGTACTGTTCCTCATTCCAAGTGACAAATGTAAATGACTCTCCCGCCCTATTTTCCTTAATCTGCATAAATGGGATTCCATGCTCTCGTAAATAATACGTAAACCGTACTTGCTCTTTCAATTGTTCATTTGATAACGTCCCAAAGGCCGGATTGATTGTTCGATTGCTATTCATAAACCGTGCAGAATACCGATTTCCATTCACCATGATTTTATAGTGTAGATCTGTATGCCAACTGTCCTTATGTAATTCTTCTTCCAGTACTAATGAATGAATTTCTTTAAAATAATTCATTAATACATCTTTTATTATGTGTTTCACACTATTTTCCTTCCATGTAAAAATCTTTGGTAAGAGGTTTGTAAAGTACATCTAATTTACTCAAATGGATGCCATTTACTTAAATGTACTATACCATTCTCCTCTTTTTTCTCCCTCAATCTAACGAAATCTATTATTTTTTAATTCTACACCAAGACCTTCAACTCTTCCTCATATTCTGTAAGTGCCTCATCTAAAATTGCTAATCCATCATCAATCTGATCTTTGTTTATAGAAAGCGGTGGAATCATTCGAATTACTTCACTTGAATTTCCACAGAAGTAAAATAGTACACCTTTTTTTAATGCGATGTCTAATATTTTAAATAATCCCTCACCATTAGGTGTACCTGTTTCAGGGCTAATAATTTCAATTCCAATCATTAACCCAACAGCTCGTATACTTCCAATAACAGAATGTTTTTGTTTTAAGTTATACAATTTCCGAACTGCGTAAGCACCCATTTCTTTCGCATTTTCAACCAACCGTTCTTCTTTCATTACTTCAAGAGTTGCCAGTGCCGCTGCACATGCAATTGGATTCCCTCCGAAAGTTGTACCATGTGTTCCTAATGGCCACTGCTGCATCAACTCTTTTGACGCAACCGTTGCACTAAGAGGTAATCCTGATGCAATTCCTTTTGCGATTGCCATAATATCTGGTGTTACTCCAAATGTTTGTGCTGCAAACCATTCACCTGTACGACCAAATCCTGTTTGTACTTCATCAAAGATTAATAGAATTCCATGCTGATTACAAATTTCACGAACTTTCTTTAGCCATCCAGCTGGTGGAACAATATATCCCCCTTCGCCTAGCACAGGCTCTACAATTACACATGCAACCTCTTCTGGTGTAACTTGATGATTAAACAGAGTTTCAAAATCTCTTTCTAGTTTTTCAACACAGTGTTCCTCAGGATCAATCCCTTCCGGACAACCTTTAATATTTGCATATGGAATTTGATACGTTAGCCCATTAGGTTGCAAAAACTTACGATATTTACTTTTGGAAGTTGTTACACTTAATGCCCCCATTGATCGCCCATGGAAACACCCTAAAAAAGAAATAACATATGGTCTTTTCGTCACATATTTTGCTAACTTAATCGCCCCTTCAATCGCTTCTGTACCACTATTTGCAAAAAAGAAACAATCTAACTTAGGAGGCAATACCTTCCCAAGTTCTTCCGCAAGACATAAAATTGACTCATACATGATAACTCCAGATGGGCCGTGAGTCAGACACTCTGCACTATCCTTAATTGCTTGTACGACCTTTGGGTGACGATGTCCAACATTGGTCGTTGCAATACCTGATGTAAAATCAAGGTATTTCCTCCCATCTAACCCAAAATAGTAACATCCTTCTTCTTTCACGACCGGTAAATTCGGATGGTCTTTTGCCATACTTGGTGCTAGTAATTGTGGCATTCTTTCAATTAAATGATTCCAATTTGTATTCATTTGAACTCCTCCTTATCATTGTGCATCAGTTTCCCATTGCATATAAAAATCATTGATTCATCTGTTTATGCATCTACATCTGCATTTGTATGCTGTTCTTTCCACTCTTCATACTTTTCAAATTCTGGTGACGTTAAATACGAAATGATGAAAATTGATAAAACACTACATACCATCCCATATAAGATTGGATCTGTAGCCGAAAGACCTTGTACAATTAAACCAACTATCGTGACAATTGCACTTAAAATAATAGAGTAAAATGCCGCTTTGTCTGTTACGCGTTTCCAAAACAGCCCTAAAATTATCGGAAAGAATACCGATCCAGATAATATTGCATATGCAACATCTAACGCTACAATAACATCTTGAATCCAGACAGCGCTAATCATTACGAATATTCCGATAATTAATGTTAAAATTCTTGAAGTTCTAATTACAGCCTTTTCACTCATATTCTTAGATGTAGTACTTTTTATTATGTCGTTTACAATTAATGTTGAAGACGCTAATAGTGTTGCAGATGCAGTTGACATCAGAGCTGAAACAACACTTGCAATGACAATCCCTAATAAGCCTACTGGTAAAATTGTAATGGCCATTGTTATAAACGCACTTTGTGGATCACTTAAATTTGGAAAAACTACAGCAGCGCACATGCCAATTATACTGATTGCAACAGCATATAAAAGACAGTATACCCCTGCGCCAATTGTACCTTTTTTCGCAATCCCTACAGTCTTAGCAGTAAAAATCCGCTGCCATATATCTTGGCCGATTAGTACCCCTAAACAATATAAGAGAAAGTACGAGAAAATTTTATCTCCACCAATGTTGGCTATTTCAAAATAACTATGTGGTAATTTTTCTTGAAGAGCAGACCAACCTCCAGCCTTATCTAAACTAAGAGGTAACATAATTGCAAATACTCCAATTGTCATTACAATAAACTGAAATATATCGGTCATCGTTACAGACCACATGCCCCCCAGTAATGTATACATAACAACTACACTACCGCCTAATAACATACAAAGTTTAATATCCCATCCTAGTAGTACATTTAATATAGTCCCCATTCCAATTACTTGCGTTACAGTAATCATCGTTACATATATAAATGTAATCAATGAAGTAATCACTCTTGTTTGTGAATTAAAACGTAATCCTAACAGTTCACTGATTGTAATTATTTTAAATCTTGATACTTTTTTCACTAAAAATATTCCTAATAGAATAATTCCGATTCCAATCATAACAACGAGCCATATCCCTGAAATACCAAATTCATATCCTAATCTTGCAGTTCCAATTGTAGATGCCCCACCAAGAATTACTGCGGCTAAACAGGCTAGATACATCACTAAACCTAAACTACGACCAGCAACCATAAAATCTTCAGATGTTTTTGCTTTCCTTGCCCCTATCAAACCAATACCAATAATAATTATAAAATAACCAGCCATTAGTAATATATCTACTGTATTCATAACATCCTCCTTTTCAATACATACTATGTTAACCTTACTAAATTACGTCTTTTTTGCATCGCTACAAGAGTAATCATTTCATATGCAATACTTGATGCTGCAATTGCTGTAATTTCTCCACTATCATACGCAGGTAACACTTCGACTAAGTCAAATCCAGCAATATGTAATCCATCTAATCCTTGCATAAGTTCCACTGCTTCAATCGTTGTAGGTCCACCAATTTCAGGCGTTCCCGTTCCGGGTGCGTATGCAGGATCTATAAAATCAATATCAAATGAAACGAAAGTTACTGCATCCTTTACTCGTTCATGAATTCTCCGTAACACTTCTGTATATCCAATTTTCCGCACTTCTCTCATTGGAATAACTTCAAAACCTAACTCTCTTGCATCCTCTATATCATTTGGTCCATACAAAGGACCACGCATTCCTACTTGAATAGAATGATCGACATTAATAAGCCCTTCTTCAACCGCCCGTCGAAATGGAGTTCCATGCATATATTTTTCTCCATAGTAATGATCCCATGTATCACTATGCGAATCAAAATGAACAAGAGCTATAGGGCCAAATTGCTTTGCGAATGCTCTTAAATTTCCTAATGAAATAGAATGATCCCCGCCTAATATAATAGGTACAATCCTTTTTTCTAATAAAGGTGTTAAACCTTCTACGATGTTGTCATATGTACGATGAATATTACCAGGTACAATATCTAAATCTCCATAGTCTACCCCTGAACAATAATCAAAAATATCAATTGCTTGATCTGGATTATATGGACGTAATAAACTTGAAAAATTCCGAATATGATTCGGTCCTAAACGCGCTCCCACACGATACGACTGTGCAGTATCAAAAGGAATCCCTAGCACTGCAAAATCTACATTTTCAGTAGTATTTTTTTGTTCTAGCCTCATAAACGTTTTCACTCCACAAAAACGAGGTGACATAGCAGAATCCTTAGGTTTATACATCTTCTCACTCCTACCATTTATTTTTCTACAACTTTAAATAAAATAAATCTTACATTAGGGTATTCTTTGCCTCATACTCATAAAGGTTGACTTATCAATTTATCCCCTACTTATTTTTCTTGTGCTAAATCTTAAAGCATTGAAAATAAGTATTTATATATAAGGCAATGTTCTCTCCTCCTTTGTATTGTTTATTAATGCAAATATCATGCCAATTTAGAAAAAAAGAAGAAGATGGACAAAAATGTCTCATCCATCTTCTCACCATTCATAACTTCAATTTATCTTATACTTCTTCAATTTTCTTACTACAGAGGGCTGACTTATCGCTAAATTCTCTGCTATTTTCACAGTCGTTTTATATTTTCTCTTAGCATCCAATAATACTTGCTTCTCTACCATTTCTAGTATTTCTGTAAGAGTTTGAGACGATTTTGTAACGAATTCATCACCACTCTTAGATTTATAGTAATCTGGTATATTTTCAATCGTAATAAGCTTTGAATGTGATGTAATCACGAGCCGTTCTATTATATTCATTAATTCTCTTACATTTCCTTTCCACTTTTGCTGTAATAAAATTTGTATGACCGCCTGATCCAATTCCCTCTCCCTTTTATATTGAGTACAAAATTTATTCAAAAATAAATAAATCAAATTCATAATATCTTGAGGTCGTTCACGTAATGGAGGAATCAAAATTGGTACAACGTATAAACGAAAATATAAATCTTGTCTAAATTTTTTATTCTCTACCAGCTCTTCTAAATCGCGATTTGTTGCGACAATAAGACGAAAATCTGCATTCTTCAGCTTTGTTCCACCAACTCGATAAAATTGTCTTTCTTCAATTAGCTTAAGAAGTTTTACTTGTTGTTCAAGTGAAAGCTCTCCTACTTCATCAAGAAACAAAGTTCCCCCATGAGCAAGTTCTGCAAATCCGGGTTTCCCATTTTTTTTCGCCCCTGTAAAAGAGCCAGCTTCATACCCAAAGAATTCAGCCTCAAATAAAGACTCAGGTATAGCAGCACAATTGACTTCAATAAAAGGTCCATATGTTCTTGGACTTTTATCATGAATATAACGAGCAATAGCTGTTTTTCCTACTCCTGATTCTCCAAGTAGAACTGTATTTACATCCACCTCTGCAACTTGATGTATTGTCTCCATTGCTTTATACATAGCAGGATCATCAGCAATTAAGCCTACTGATGTAATTTTTTCACGCAGTGCAAGTTGAGCTTCCTCTTTCACACGTTCCAGTTCCTCTTGCATATGATCTAAATATTTCTGAATTTCTATCAAATCCGAAACATCATAAGAGTAGCTTACAACTCGATATACTTCACCTTCCTCATCCAATAGGGGTACTCCTGTTACTAGCAATTTATTTCCTGTCTTTGTAAGCTGAACAACTGTGATTTTCTCTTTTTTTTGTATGATTAACGGTGTCACAATCGGAGTAATAATACCTGTTCGTTCCAATTCATAAATAGAAGCACCGATTAAACTTTCATACTTAATTCCATATCTATCAGCGGTAAATTGTGTCGCTTTTAGAATCGTCCCATTTACATCTGTTACGATTAAATCATCCATTAAAGATTCCAATATCGTCTCTGTTTCAGAAATAAATTCTGTATATAACAATTTTTCACCACCGTTCAAAATAAAGAAAATTCAGTCTATTTATTAATGAATATTTTATTTGATTTTGTATAGAAATGTAAAGCATAAGTTTTCTCATATTATTTTTCTTGCACTTGATACAACAAAAAAACCTCCCATTTTCAATTTATCTCCCACCTACTCACTAGGCTGTGACCCTTCAAGTTCCTTGAGGAAGGAGTCTTATTGGCTAAATCGAGGCGAAAAATAGCGAGCTAAAGCATAGACACGGGTATGATGTGGCATCTTCCTCGGGTCTGATTTGTATGCAAATACAATGGGCTATGGTCATATTCGCAGTTAATTTAAAACGAATCATGACCTTAATGAAAGAAACAAGGTAAAAAAGTATAAGAAAAAGGCGACTTTCCGTTCAAGTTTGAACGAAAAGTCGCCTTTTTGCATTGT
>NZ_MAOC01000081.1 GCF_001884135.1 Bacillus nitratireducens
AAAAAAAGAGTCAGCAATATGCTGACTCTTTTTTATTTTGTAGAATCCTCCTTTATCAACTGATTTTCCTGAAATAAATAAAGGGATTTAGGAAAAGCTATGGTATGTATAAAAAGGAGGAGACAAAAATGACACGAGTGAGAGACTTTATGAGTACTCATGTTGTACATTGTACACCGTTAGACAATGTATATGAGGCTGCTGTAAAAATGAAGGAAGAATCGGTTGGATTGATTCCTGTTGTTGAAAATGAACAAGTTGTTGGGCTTGTTACTGATCGAGACCTAGTTGTTCGTGGGATTGCTGAAAAACATCCTGGATCTAATAAAATTACAAATATAATGACAACAAACATTGTTTCAGTTTCTCCAGATGATTCGATTGAAAAAGCTACAGAATTAATGGCACAGTATCAAATTAGACGCTTACCAGTAGTTGAGAGTGGGCAACTTGTGGGTATGCTAGCACTAGGTGATTTAGCTATAAGAGAATCGGCTGATGATCAAGCTGGCTTTGCTTTAAGTGAAATCTCGGAGCACATGGAATAAAGTATGTATAAAGATCAGATACATTATTCTAGTATATATGGATTAAACTAATATGTTAGCGTGATGTATCTGAGGCATTATATAATAAATATAGCGTTAATATTTCCGACAGTTTATTAAAAATTTGTTATTCCTAATTTTTAATAAGAGGAAAAATGATATACTAATAGATATAAGTATTATGATAGATTTTGAATATAACAATATTCATTGTTAATGATGTAATAATGGATTAATATTTCCTATGTAGACAAAAGGAAAGGGGAATTATATGAGGGCTGTACAGGGCGATCCAAATTGGAATTTGGTTACAGATACATATATAGAACCAAACAATTTCGCTGAGTTATTTTCTTTGCTTGTGCCTTGTCATCCAAAAGGTGAAGGGAAAGAGCGAACTATATTAGTATGGAAAGAAAAAGAGTTTTATAAAGAAGAAAATTTAGCGGCATTTATCGTATATGGAATGAAAAAAGTAAAGGGTTTACCGCAGTTTCATAAAGATGAAATTCCAACTCTAGTACGTATTCTGCGTTTATGTCAAGAGATTGGTTGGTATGAAGAGGCAAATGCTTTTATGATAAGCCAGGGACTAGAAGAATTTGTCCAAACTTCATTGGAATATGAAACATGGGATCTTTTGACGCAAGCGGTTGCTTTAAACTATTTAATTATTAAATATCGTATTGGTGAATTAACAGATGGCGATGTAGAAATCTGGAATCGAGTTAAATTTAATGAGAAATGTATAACAGATTGTAAACATCTATTATCGCATAAAGAAGTATTGGAATTTACATTCTTTTATATGTGTAAGCGAGCTAAGCTACTGTCAAAAGAGCAATTAAATAGTGATATGATGAATCTAGCAATGTATTGTAATACTTTTGTGTATGATTTGTATACACATGACTTATTACGAAAGTATCGTAAGTGTACAGATTTTCTATCATATTATGGACCGAGTCAAGCAGTTTTAGCTTGTCAAAGAGCTGTACTTTCTCAAATTTCAGATCGATTAGATCCATTAAAGACAACGCATGTAGATGATTATTTATATGTGATGAAAGAAATGATGGAGCATATGACGATAGGGGTAATGGATCGATATGGTCATTTTATTGGAAAGTTGCTATCATATGTACCATTTTTTGAAATGATTCAAGTTCCACAGCATGCATATTATTGTGAAGAATTACTTTATATTTGTAAGGGCATTGAATACAAAGAAGAAATACTACGCAATTATATATTTATACAATTACATGATTGTTTACCATCCTTCTTTAAACTATTTCTTAAAAATAAGCGTTATGCAACGATTCATGATATTCTTTTCTATTGGTGCGATGATGAACAAAGAATGAGTTTAGAGAAAAAATATAATCTTAGTTTTATTTATGAAAAATATGCTTGTGGTTAAACCGTATTTTACATATTAAAAATTAATATAAATTAAAAAGGATCTCAAGTTTATGTGAGATCCTTTTTTGTTAGTAAAACAAGGAGAAAGTAACTAAGATAAGAAATAACATTCCATAAAGGAGAATTTGTGCAGTATAACTTCCTTGTATACCAAAAAAAGTATTCATTTTTTCATATAAATGCAGTATATATTTCGTTGGATTATCTTTGAAAGATTGGTACACAGTGTCTCCTCTTTCTAAGCTTCTTGTTCATGTTTTTGGTTATGAGGAACATTAATGTATCTAGCTATGAATAATAAAACACCTATAAAGAATACAGGAAGTATGGTAGATAAATAAAAACCAGTACTAATTATATTTGTTATAAGAGCACTCAAAAGAAAAATTGCATTATAAATATGCGCTATTTTTTGTTTTAGCCGCATTTGTAATGCTTCCATAATGATTTCTAAGGCAACAAAAGTAATAATAATAGATAAAAATACAGTGTTCGTATTATAAATGATTAAACAACAGATTAAGCCTAAAAAGGCTAAGTATTCAATTATGAGAGGTATATTGATATTGCGTGGCATACAATTTACCTAACTAGATATGGCAGTGGGTTCACTGCATTTGTTTTTTCAAGATTCCATTCCCCATTATGTAATTCAAAATGGAGATGTTGCCCGTATGAATGACCTGTATTTCCCATATGACCGACTAATTGTCCAGCTTGCACTTGATCCCCAACTTGTACAGCACGATCCTTCATATGAGCATAAACTGTTGTATATAATTTTCCATTTATTTGATGGGCAACGAACACAACATTGCCATAGCTAGCTGAATAATATGATCTCACCACTTTACCTGCAGCTGCCGCTTGGATAGAGACATTACCTTGTGCTGCAATATCTATACCATAATGCATTTGTTCCCAGCGCATATCAAAAGTTGAGCTAATTCTTCCTTGAGTAGGAAATTTGAAAACAGCTGGAATTGATGAAGGTTGAGCTGTTTTAGTTTGTGATTGATTTTGATGTTGCACTACATAGTGTTTTGCTACATATCCGTATCCTGTGCCAAAACGAATTTTATACCAAGTACCTAGCGTTTCTACTACTTGTACTTGTGTACCATTTTGTAACGAACCAAGTAGAGAGCTACTTGTACTAGCGTTGCTACGTACATTTAATTTTGGTGTTGCAACAGTATAAGAAGGTGAACCTTGTACAGCTACACCTTTTACCAGAGGTGTGGATCCATTAGATACAAAGTTTTTTTGTACGTATCCAATTTGACCGTTATGTAATATTTTGTACCAATCCCCTTGTTCACCTTGAATGGTAATGAATTGACCATTCGGTAATATATCTAGAATAGAAGACTCTGTATTAGGTTCAGAGCGAACGTTTAATGCGTTTGCATTTACGATATATTGATTCTTTGATTGAACATTTTTTTTGAATAGAATTGCATCTTTTTTTATGTAGCCTGTTTTGTTGTTAACAGATACTTTATACCAATCTTGAGTTGTCTCAAGAATAGTAACCGGGCTATTAAATCGAATGTTGTCAATTATTGCACTGTCTGCATGGTTATTTTGATGTAGTGCAACGTTGTCAATTTTTACATATCCAGTTTTTACTTTAGATGGTTGCTTAGCAGCAGCTGTTTGTATATTGGATTCTCCCATAGAAGGAAGTAAAGAAGCAATTGCGATAGTAGTGGCTGTTAAAGCCGTAGCTTTCATATTCATGTAATAAAGACCTCCTCTAGTTGTATAGTTGTAATTTTATTATAGTATAAAGATATAATATATTGGTCGTATTCACATAAATGTAATATGAAATCAATAAAAATAATGTTAGAAGAGAGGTTCGTAAATAAACATTGTATCTATCATTTGTGGGAGTGCATTTATATTTGTTAAACATATTAATATTTAATGGATAATTAAGAAAATTAAAACAGTTGATGATGTCTTATTACGGTGTTATACTGACAGTGATAATTTTATAGTTTGCTAGGAGAGCTGGTGTTGCCAGCTGAGAGTAGGCCGTAAGCCTTTGATCCTTTTCATTACCTGATCTAGATTATGCTAGCGTAGGGAAGCAATTCGGACACTAACAATGAGTCCCCGTTTCTTTGCGTATAGAAACGGGGCTTTTTTATTTGAAAATTTCATATTGAAACCACTAGGGGTGCTTGATGTGCTGAGAGAGGAATAATCCTTAACCCTTACAGACCTGATCTAGGTAATACTAGCGAAGGGAAGTGGACAACGAATAAATGTATAATTTTATTTGCTGTAACCACTTCTTATATAGAAGTGGTTTTTTATTTAGATACATATATCGGAGGGGGAAATAGAAATGAAATTTTGCGATAGATTATTAGAAACTGTACAACCAGTTTGGGAGATGAGTCATAATCATCCGTTTGTAGTAGGTATGGGGGATGGCACGTTAGAAAAAGATAAGTTTCAGTATTATATTATTCAAGATTATTTATATTTGTTAGATTATGCAAAGCTATATGCCATCGGTGTTGTAAAGGCAACAAATCCACAAGTAATGGGGAAATTTGCTGAACAAATTGATGGAATATTAAATGGAGAAATGACGATCCATAAACAGTATGCAAAAAGACTTGGAATTTCTATAGAGGAGATAGAGTCAGCAAAACCATCTGCTAAAAATTTAGCTTATACAAATTACATGATGTCTGTATCTCAAAATGGCACACTTGCGGAATTAATAGCAGCACTTCTTCCGTGTATGTGGAGCTACTGGGAGATTGGAAAGCGTTTAAATGATATTCCTGGAGCAAGAGATCATGAGTTCTTTGGTGAGTGGATTCAAGGATATAGTTCTGAAGAATACGGTAACCTTTGTATTTGGTTAATAGATTTATTAAATGAAATGGCAGTTGGAAAGTCTGAAAAAGAGCTAGATCGATTAGAGGAGATTTTCCTATATTCCAGTCGATTTGAATATTTATTCTGGGATATGTCCTATCGTAAGGAGATGTGGGGATTTGAGGAGCAAGAACATACTACAGTTTCATAATGTTTCTTTTCATTATGATGAGAAACCAATCATCAATGAATTAAATGCTTCTATACAAGATAAAGAGTTTGTAAGTATTATCGGACCGAGTGGATGCGGGAAAAGTACTTTATTTCGCCTTATTACAGGTTTAGAAGAAGCAAGTACTGGACAGATAGAGCTGACAGAAACAAAGAGCCACCCTGTAGGGTATATGCCCCAAAAAGATATGCTCTTGCCGTGGAGGACGATTATTGAGAATGCTGCCCTGCCGCTAGAGTGCCAAGGTGTGCAGAAAAAAGAAGCGCACGTAAAAGCGAAAGAACTGTTACATAAATTTGGGTTACAAGGATACGAGGCGAAATATCCGAAAGATTTATCTGGTGGTATGAGACAACGTGTATCTTTTATCCGAACTTTATTAACGGGCGGGGAGATATTATTGTTAGATGAACCGTTTAGCGCATTGGACGCTTTAACGAAGGCATCTTTGCAAGAATGGTTGTTTGAACAATGGAAAGAGTGGGAAAAAACAATTTTATTTATCACTCATGATGTTGAAGAAGCATTGTTTCTTTCTAATCGAATTTTCGTTGTAGAAAATCAACCGATAGCAACTTTAACTGAGCGAATTGTACCGCTTGATCGTAACCGAACAAGAAAGGATTTATATAGGCCTGAAGTATTGGTGCTTAAAGATGAGCTCCTTAGTATGTTACAAAGGCAGGTACTTGTATGATGAACCGTTTGAAAGAATTAGTTCCTGCTCTGACACTTTCTAGTATTTTACTCGTTATGTGGGAAGTAGGAGCAAGAATTGTAGATGAGATGTACATTTTGCCATCACCTTCTGCAATTGTAATGAAGATATGGAAACTAAAAGACATATTATTTACGGTTCATTTACCGGCAACGTTATACGTCGTTTTAATAGGTGTTGCTATTTCTATCGTATTAGGTGTGGGGCTAGCAATGTTAATGAATGCGAGTACGTGGATGGAAAGAGCATTTTACCCATTATTAATAGCTTCACAAACCATCCCGATTACAGCACTTGCGCCCCTATTTGTTTTATGGTTTGGATATACCATTTGGAGCAAGATTGTTGTCACAGTTTTAATTACGTTTTTCCCAATTGCGGTCAATACGTATGATGGACTGCGCAGTACGAAGAAAGAGTGGGAGGAGCTCTTAGTTACGTATGGGGCAACGAAGAAAGATGTTTTTCTTAAATTAAAGTTACCATCTGCTCTTCCTTACTTTTTCTCAGCTTTAAAAATTGCAGTTCCGCTTAGTGTGATAGGGGCAGCAATTGGAGAATGGCTCGGTGCACAAGCTGGGCTTGGATATTTCAGTAAAAGAATGATGACGCAGTTAGACGGAGCTGGTGTATTTGCACCCATTGTATTGTTATCATTATTAGCTATATTCTTCGTCATACTTATTTCCATATTAGAAAAGAAATTTATTAGTTGGAGGAAACATTCATGAAATTATTAAAACGCATCTTTGTGTTTACATTATTAGTTGCAATGATTGCAGGATGTTCGAGTAATTCAGCATCAGATAAGAATAAAACAGAAAAAGAAATAACAGTAATGCTTGATTGGTACCCAAATGCGGTACATAGCTTTATTTATACGGCAATTGAAAAAGGATATTTTAAAGAAGAAGGAGTAAAGGTGAATATTAAATTCCCTTCTAATCCGACTGATCCATTAACGCTAGCGGCGGCAGGGAAAGTGACAGTTGGTTTGTATTATCAACCAGATGTTGTCATGGCAAAAGCAAATGAACAGATTCCAGTGAAATCAATTGGAGCTGTCGTACGTTCGCCGTTAAATCATGTTGTATCACTGAAATCAGCAGGTATTAAGTCACCTAAAGACTTAGAAGGAAAGACAGTTGGATATTCTGGAACTCCTTTAAGTGAAGCATATTTAAAAACGATGGTAAAAGAAGATGGTGGTAATCCAGATACAGTAAAAGTAGTCGATGTTGGATTTGATTTAGTACCAGCGTTAATTACGAAAAAAGTAGATGCTGTAACAGGAGCATACATTAACCATGAAGTACCTGTTATGCGTCATGAGGGCCATGAACCAGCATACTTTAATCCAGCTGATTACGGAGTACCGAACTACCATGAGCTTGTGTTTGTAACGGGTGATAAAACATTGAAAAAAGATAAAGAAGCATTGCAAGCCTTTTTACGTGGGGCACAAAAAGGGTATGAATTTATGAAGAAAAAACCTGATGAAGCATTAAATATTTTATTAGATCATCAAGAAAAAGAAAACTTCCCGCTTGTACCAGAAGTTGAAAAAGAAAGTATGAAAATTTTATTAGAGAAGATGGAAACGAAAGATGAGCCATTCTTATCGGATTCAAAAGAGTCATGGGAGAAACAAAACAAATGGTTGAAAGACAAAGGAATGACGAAAGAAATTGTTCCAGCCGATGAATTATTTGAAAACATTTTAAAGTAGGCGAGTGAATATGAAAAATGAGCTCCATGTAATCTCAAATGGCCATATGCCATTCGAAGAGTTAGTGAATGTAGCGATGCAAATTGAGAGTGAGATTGATTATTTGCATATTCGTGAGCGTGAGAAAAGTACGAAGGAATTGCATGAAGGTGTGGAAAGTCTTTTGAAGAAAGGCTTTCCGGCATCGAAGATAGTAATAAATGATCGAATTGATATTGCTATTTTATTAAATATTCCGCGTGTTCAGCTAGGATATCGAAGTGCAGATGTAAGGTTAGTAAAAGAAAAGTTTTCTTATTTGCATGTTGGTTATTCAGTACATTCTTTAGATGAAGCGATAGTGGCATTTAAAAATGGAGCGGATTCTCTCGTTTACGGTCATGTATTTCCAACGGCTTGTAAAAAAGATGTGCCAGCAAGAGGATTAGAAGAAATTGCTGATATGGCAAGGTGTTTATCCATACCAATAACTGCAATTGGTGGAATCACTCCTGAAAATACAGGTGATGTTCTTGCAAATGGTGTAAGTGGCATTGCTGTTATGTCCGGGATTATAAGCAGTAGTAATCCCTATAGCAAGGCGAAATCTTATAAGGAATCAATAAGAAAGTGGGCGGAAAAACATGTGTAAGAAGTATGATGTAGCGATTATTGGCGGAGGTGTAATTGGTAGTTCGGTTGCACATTTTCTAGCAGAAAGAGGGCGTAAAGTAGCGATTATAGAGAAGCAAAGAATCGCATCTGAAGCTTCGAAAGCAGCTGCTGGTTTACTTGGGGTTCAGGCAGAGTGGGATGAATATGATCCGTTGTTTGAACTTGCTAGAGAAAGCCGTGCTATATTTCCACAACTTGCAGAAGTTTTACGTGAAAAGACAGGCATCGATATTGGGTATGAAGAAAAAGGCATTTATCGCATTGCTCAAAATGAAGATGAGAAGGAAAGAATTCTTCATATTATGGATTGGCAACAGAAAACAGGTGAAGATTCTTATTTTCTAACGGGTGATCGTTTGCGAGAAAAAGAGCCGTTTCTATCCGAATCAATTATAGGAGCAGTATATTATCCAAAAGATGGTCATGTTATTGCACCAGAGCTTACGAAAGCATTCGCACACTCCGCGGCATTTTCTGGAGCTGATATATATGAACAAACAGAAGTGTTAGATATTCGAATTGAAAATGATAAAGTGACTGGGATTGTTACAAGTGAAGGTGTAATCATATGCGAAAAAGTCGTTATCGCTGGAGGGGCATGGAGTACGAAATTACTACAGTATTTCCATAGTGATTGGGGTACGTATCCTGTGAAGGGTGAAGTTGTTGCAGTAAGAAGCAAGAAACAGCTCTTGAAAGCTCCTATTTTCCAAGAACGTTTTTATATTACACCGAAGCGCGGTGGGCGTTACGTAATTGGAGCAACGATGAAGCCTCGTACGTTTAATAAAACTGTGCAACCAGAAAGTATTACTTCTATATTAGAGCGTGCTTATACAATATTGCCGGCTTTAAAAGAAGCAGAATGGGAAAGTACGTGGGCTGGGTTAAGACCGCAGTCTAATCACGAAGCTCCTTATATGGGAGAGCATGAAGAAATAAAAGGTTTATATGCTTGTACTGGACATTATCGAAATGGCATTTTATTAAGTCCTGTTTCTGGTCAGTATATGGCTGATTTAATAGAAGGAAAGCAGGAGAATCACTTGCTAGATTCATTGCTTTCTAAAACAGTTTAGAAAGGGGATGGAAGTTTGAATTTAAAAATTAATGGTAACCAAATTGAAGTGCCAGAGAGTGTAAAAACAGTAGCTGGGTTACTTACACATTTAGAATTAGATAACAGAATTGTTGTAGTAGAACGTAATAAAGATATTTTACAAAAAGATGATCATAACGATACATCTGTTTTTGATGGAGACCAAATTGAGATTGTAACTTTCGTAGGAGGCGGTTGATTATGTTAAACATTGGACCATTTTCATTTCATTCTAGACTTTTATTAGGAACAGGAAAATTCCCTGATTTTGATGTACAGCAAAAGGCAATTGATGTATCTGAGGCTGAGGTTTTAACGTTTGCAGTACGTCGTATGGATATATTCGATGCGAAGCAGCCGAATTTATTAGAGAAACTTGATGTAAAAAAATATAAGTTATTACCGAATACCGCAGGAGCAAAAAATGCTGAAGAAGCTGTTCGAATTGCGAAATTAGCAAAAGCTTCGGGGCTTTGCGATATGATCAAAGTAGAAGTTATTGGTGATGATAGAACGTTATTACCTGATCCAGTAGAAACGTTAAAGGCATCTGAAATGTTACTAGAAGAAGGATTTATCGTACTTCCGTATACATCTGATGATGTTGTATTAGCACGTAAATTACAAGAACTTGGTGTACACGCGATTATGCCAGGAGCATCACCGATTGGTTCAGGGCTTGGTATTGTAAATCCATTAAATTTAAGTTTCATTATTGAACAAGCGACAGTACCAGTTATTGTTGACGCTGGTATTGGTAGTCCAGCTGATGCAGCATTTGCAATGGAATTAGGAGCGGATGGTGTGTTATTAAATACAGCAGTATCTGGAGCAAACGATCCTATTAAAATGGCATACGCAATGAAATTAGGTATTGAGGCAGGACGATTAGGGTTTGAAGCAGGTCGTATTGCACGTAAACGTTGTGCAACAGCAAGTAGTCCTTTAGAAGGAATGAGTGTAGTTGAATAATCGATATTCTCGCCAAGAATTATTTTCTCCAATTGGAGAAGAAGGGCAACGAAAGATAAGAGAAAAGCATGTACTCATTATTGGTGCAGGCGCATTAGGTAGTGCAAACGCAGAGATGTTTGTAAGAGCAGGCGTTGGTCAAGTAACAATTGTTGACCGTGATTATGTCGATTGGAGTAATTTACAAAGGCAGCAATTGTATGCAGAGAGTGATGTAGAGAATAATCTTCCGAAGGCTGTAGCGGCAAAGAAACGTCTAGAAGAGATTAATAGTGAAGTACGAGTAGAAGCTCTCGTTCAGGATGTAACGGCTGAAGAGTTAGAAGAACTCGTTACAAATGTTGATGTAATCATCGATGCGACTGACAATTTCGAAACACGTTTCATTGTGAATGATATATCGCAAAAATATTCTATTCCATGGGTTTACGGGGCATGTGTAGGGAGTTACGGCCTTTCTTACACGATTCTTCCAGACAAAACGCCATGTTTATCTTGTTTATTACAATCGATTCCGCTTGGCGGAGCGACATGTGATACAGCGGGTATTATATCACCTGCTGTATCTCTTGTCGTTTCTCATCAAGTAACGGAAGCTCTTAAACTGTTAGTGGAAGATTACGAATCACTTCGAGAGGGACTTGTATCATTTGATGTATGGAAAAATGAATATTCATGTATGAATGTGCAAAAGCTTCGTAAACATAATTGTCTATCGTGTGGTGAACAGGCAATATATCCGTATTTAAATAAAGAAAACACTTCAAAAACAGCAGTGTTATGTGGGAGAAATACAGTTCAAATTAGACCACCTCATAAAGAGGAAATGGATTTTGAACAATATAAAAAATTGCTGAATGATCGCGTGAATGATTTGAATGTAAATCCATATTTATTATCATTTTCGGTTGAAGAAAAGAGATTAGTGGCTTTTAAAGATGGCCGTGTACTTGTACATGGAACGAAAGATATAAGCGAAGCAAAAACAATTTATCATCGCTATTTTGGGTAGAAAAGGATGAGTGGGATGAAAGTGAATAAAGCTTTAACAATTGCAGGGTCTGATAGCGGAGGCGGCGCTGGCATTCAAGCAGATTTAAAAACTTTCCAAGAGCTTGGTGTGTATGGAATGACGGCTATTACAGCAATTACTGCTCAAAATACGCTTGGCGTTCAAGGGGTATATCCTGTTTCTTTAGAAGGAATTACGGAACAGCTGAATTCAATTGGTACGGATTTAACGCCAGATGCTGTAAAACTAGGAATGTTATTTAGTAGTGAAATTATTCAAATTGTTGCAGAACATATTAAAAGATTCGGCTGGAATAATATTGTACTAGATCCTGTTATGATTGCAAAAGGCGGAGCATCATTATTACAACAAGAAGCAGTACAAGCATTAAAAGAATATTTATTGCCACTAGCAACTGTTGTAACACCGAATGTTCCTGAAGCAGAAGTGTTAACTGGGATGGAGATTCATAATATAGACGATAGTAAAGAAGCTGCGAAAGTATTGCATGAATTAGGTGCTAAATATGTGCTTATGAAGGGCGGGCATGCAGAATATCAAGGTAATGAAGTAATCGATTTCCTCTTTGATGGAGAAGAGTTTATTGAATTTAGAAGTGAACGAATTCCTTCGAAGCAAACGCACGGAAGTGGGTGTACATTTGCGTCTGCAGTTACAGCAGGACTTGCTAAAGGGTATTCAATTGAAGAGGCAGTTCAAGAGGCAAAACAATTTATTAGTATAGCGATTGAAGAGCCATTGAATATTGGAAGTGGTCATGGGCCGACGAATCATTTTGCATATAAATTGAATAAAACACAAGCATAAGTGAAAATTCAACCAGTGGGGCTATATCCTCACTGGTTATTAACGTTAATGATTAATAGAAGTTTAATATATGGTAGTGAATTTGATTGGGGTATCTTGTTTAAATGCGTCCTTTTAGATAAATAAAGTGTATAAAAGGTGTGATGATATTAATATTAAAAATATAAGGTATGGAATCATGGCTTTCTTATTATTACTTAAGTATTTACTATAAATTAATAACAAACAAGAAATTAAAAAAATGATTTCTAGTGTAGTACGGAATTCAGTATAACTAGTAATAGTAACTAAAATCGCTAGAGTTAAAAGTAACGAATTACCTAGAATGTTTATTATTTTAATAAAATTATTCTTTTTACCCTCGTTCATATAGCATCCTCGTTTCACGTTTAATTTTTAATCATTTCTTTATTTAGTATTATTACAATACGACTCATGAAAATCCCTATTGAATATAAATATTTATAATGTCTAGCAACAATGCAAAATCCATCTTAAGGATTTTATATTGTTTACTTTTTCCAAATACAGGAGTAATATATCAGCCAGAATACATTTTTTGTAATACGCTGAGTCCAAATGTATGGAGCGGAGGAACCAATTGGTGCGTCGTCACTAGGGGTGAATCTTTCAATTTTGAAAGTAGGGCTACTCTCAAAGCCCGAATCCGACAGCTAACTTCGTAAGCGTCTTGAGAGAGGGCGGTGCCATGATGGATATATCACTTCGTCGGTCTGATTAGTATAGGAGAATATCAATCTATGTTTGAGTTCTTTTATGCTAAGGAGGATGAGGTACATGGAATTAACGCTTATTTGCGTTGGAGAAGAAAATAAGGTAAAGAGTTTAAGAGAGCTAGCAGCATTTCAGCATGAGTTAATTATTTTTACAGCAAATGAAGAGATAGCTGCTGAAGTTAGGAATTGTGGGTTTGATTGGACTTATAGCTGTAGTAAGGCGCAAGATTTTACTAGTATTTGTGAATGTATTAAGAAGGTGATTTTACTAGGGGATGAGCTTTCAATCGTTAGCTTCTTTACAGAACACATTCGCTTTTCTTTTCAGGCACCTATTACTGTTGTTACAAGGAATAAACGATATCCAGCGAGGCTCTATGAAACAATGGGAGCTAAATTTGTTGTGTTTACGAATTGTGATAATATTTCTTTTTTATTTTTTGAATAGGGCGGGGGAAAAGAAGATGAAGGTGTTGTTACTAGGAGATATAGCGAATCGTTGGGCGGTATCGGTAGAGCGAGTACAAGAATTGGTGGTGCTTGATCCTATTTTTCCAAGGCCCTATATTATATTGCCATCGAAAGACGCTTTATATTTAAAAACAGATGTTATCGAATATGAGCAGCTACATGCAGAATTGTCACAAGTTTATATTCGTGGGAGAAATTTGCGCGTGTTTTTGCGTGGAGAATAAATAGTGAAAAAAAGAGCGAATGCTGAGTGCAACAAGCTATGCACTTCATGCCATTCGCTCTTTTTATTTCGTATTTAAAAGATCATTTCTGTGAAAAAGAAAGAAAAGATGAGAAAACAGATGAAATAATATTAATAACACTCAATGTAAGCGTTTAAATAGATGGATATTTTCTTATTTTCAGTAATTTAGCTCTTTACAAGTTAAAAATAGAGGAGTATATTTACTCTCATAAATCATTCATGAAATTTCCAAAAAAAACCTAAAATCGCTGAGTTCCAGAAATGGAGCGGGGGAACCAATTTTGTGCATCGTCACTTGGGGTGAATCTTTCAATTTTGAAAGTAGGGCTACTCTTTAGGCCCGAATCCGACAGCTAACCTCGTAAGCGTTTAGAGAGGAGGTTTACTTTGTGTTGTTCATTTCGAACACTAAGTAGAGCTTAGTGTTCTTTTTTTGATAATAAGATGGTAAATTTTAACAAAAAGTGAGGGGTAGTTATGTTAGATGTTGTAATGATCGGGATTTTTGTTGTATTAGTTGCATCGATGGCAAGCCTGGCAAGTTGGTCAGATAAAGTTGTGAAAGAAGGGAAGCAATCATGATGATTGCCTTATCGGTTATTGTTGCAGCGATTACGGTGTACTTAGTGTACGCATTATTAAATCCAGAAAAGTTTTAATTAGGGGGAATCATTCATTATGATTTGGGTTGCAGTCGTTATTACAATGCTCTTGTTTATTTTAGTAGCAAAGCCAACGGGGATTTATTTAGAAAAAGCTTTTCAAGGTAGCAAAACGCTAGATAAAGTATTCGGGCCTTTTGAAAAACTTATTTTTAAAATTACGGGTGTAAAAGAATACAATCAAACGTGGAAACAGTACGCATTATCACTCGTTTTACTCAACGGATTTATGATTGTTGTTGTATATTTCATTTTCAGATTACAAGGTGTGCTGCCGCTAAATCCAGCGCATATTGAGGGAATGGAGCCTACGCTCGCTTTTAATACAGCAATTAGTTTTATGGCTGATACAAATTTACAGCATTATAGCGGTGAAAATGGTTTGTCTTATTTATCACAATTAATTGGGATTACATTTTTAATGTTCGCGGCACCAGCAACGACATTAGCACTTGTTATGGCGTTTATAAGAGGACTTGCTGGAAAAGAACTTGGTAACTTTTTCGTTGATTTTACGAGAGCATTAACGAGAGTTTTTCTTCCTATCGCATTTATTGCGGCGCTAGTCTTTGTCGCACTTGGTGTACCACAAACGTTAGACGGGGCGGTTACAGCACAAACAATTGATGGTGCGAAGCAAAGTATATTACGCGGGCCTGTTGCATCATTCGTTTCCATTAAGGAACTTGGAAATAACGGCGGAGGATTTTTCGGGGCAAACTCTACACATCCTTTCGAAAATCCAGGACAAATGAGTAATATTTTGCAAATGATGCTTATGATGTTATTACCAACAGCACTTCCATTTACGTACGGACGAATGGTAGGAAATAAAAAACAAGGTCGCATCCTTTTCGTGTCACTATTCATGGTGTTTTTACTAGGATTTATAACGATTACGACATCTGAATTACATGGAAATCCAGCGTTAAATGGAATGGGTATCGAACATGTACAAGGAAGTACAGAAGGAAAAGAAGTACGATTTGGAACAGTATTTTCTTCCCTTTATGCGACAGTAACGACAGCTGCTGAAACAGGGGCTGTTAATACGATGCATGATACGTTAACACCAATTGGTGGTCTAGTTCCACTCGTAAATATGATGTTAAATACAGTATACGGCGGTGTTGGAGCAGGTTTTGTGAACATTATTATGTATGCAATTATTGCAGTCTTTATATCTGGTTTAATGGTCGGACGGACACCGGAGTTTTTAGGTAAGAAAATTGAAGGTAAGGAAATGAAATTGATTGCGGTAACGATTTTATTTCATCCATTGCTTATTTTAGGGTTTTCAGCATTAGCTCTTTCAACAAGCTTAGGAACGGATGCAATTTCTCATTCAGGTTTCCACGGTTTAACGCAAGTTGTATATGAATACACATCGTCAGCTGCGAATAACGGATCCGGATTTGAAGGATTAGCAGATAATACACCGTTTTGGAATATTACGACTGGTTTAGTTATGTTTTTAGGACGCTATTTCAGTTTAATTACGATGCTAGCTGTTGCAGCTTCACTGAAAGAGAAGACGGTAGTACCAGAAACAGTCGGAACATTCCGTACGGATAATAGTTTATTTGGTGGTATTTTCATCGGAACGATTGTAATCGTCGGTGCGTTAACATTCTTCCCGATGTTAGTACTTGGCCCAATTGCAGAATTTCTTACATTGAAGTAATGGAGGGTAAATGATGAGACCGGTAGTAGTAAAAGAAAAAAGAGTAAATGAATCACAAATACATGTTGTAGAAGATGAGGTTAGACAAGCGAAAACGATGGATCGTGATATCGTGACACATGCGATGAAACAATCCTTTGCGAAATTGAATCCGAAAGTAATGATAAAGAATCCGATTATGTTCGTTGTGGAAATTGGATTTATCATTACGTTCATTTTATCGTTTCTTCCAAGTCGTTCTAGTAGTGTACCAGGATGGTTTAATATAACAGTTTCTCTCATTCTATTATTTACAGTTTTATTTGCTAACTTTGCAGAAGCGTTAGCTGAAGGTCGTGGTAAAGCGCAAGCCGATTCTTTAAAACAATCGAAGAAAGATGTGTTTGCAAATGTTGTAAAAGAAAATGGAGATATTGTTCAAGTTTCAGCAACTGATCTGAGAAAAGGTGACGTTGTTATTGTAAAACAAGGAGAAATGATTCCAAATGATGGTGAAGTAATTAAAGGTTTAGCGTCTGTCGATGAATCTGCAATTACAGGGGAATCAGCTCCTGTAATAAAAGAGGCGGGCGGCGATTTTTGTTCAGTAACAGGCGGTACGATGGTCGTAAGTGATGAGATTACGATTGTAATTACGAGTAACCCTGGTGAATCATTTATTGATAAAATGATTTCTTTAGTAGAAGGAGCTGCTCGTCAAAAGACGCCGAATGAGATTGCTTTAAATACAGTATTAATGAGTTTGACGCTTATTTTCTTAATCGTTGTTGTGACGTTGCCGATATTTACAAATTATTTAGGATTTCAAATTGATACAGCTGTACTTGTAGCGTTGTTAGTTTGTTTAATTCCAACGACAATTGGTGGGCTATTATCAGCGATTGGTATTGCCGGGATGGACCGTGTGACAAAGTTTAATGTATTAGCGATGTCGGGTAAAGCAGTAGAAGCTGCGGGTGATATTAATACAATTATTTTAGATAAAACAGGTACGATTACTTTCGGGAACCGGATGGCACATACACTGCTCCCTGTAGGTAATGAAACGATTGAACAAGTAGGAAAGTGGGCAGCAATTAGTTCAGTTTTAGATGAAACACCAGAAGGTCGATCAGTTATAGAATATGTACAAACGAAATCTATATCATATAATAGAGAACTTGCCGAACAAGGTGAATTTGTTCCGTTTAAAGCAGAAACGAGAATGAGTGGTGTTGATTTAAAAGACGGAACGAAAGTGAGAAAAGGTGCTGTAGGTAGCGTGATTGAATGGGTTCAATCACAAGGTGGAATGATCCCGAAAGATGTGAATCAAAAAGCAGATTTCATTTCAAAAGAGGGCGGGACCCCACTTGTAGTTGCAGTGGATAATCGTATTTACGGTTTAATCTATTTAAAAGATACAGTAAAACCCGGTATGCGTGAGCGTTTTGAACAATTGCGCCAAATGGGGATTAAAACGGTTATGTGTACAGGGGATAACCCATTAACAGCAGCAACAATCGCAAAAGAAGCAGGGGTAGATGAATTCGTTGCTGAGTGTAAACCAGAAGATAAAATTGCAGTTATTAAAGCAGAGCAAGATAAAGGGAAACTTGTAGCGATGACCGGTGATGGTACAAATGATGCCCCGGCATTAGCGCAAGCTGATGTTGGATTAGCAATGAATAGTGGTACGACAGCTGCGAAAGAAGCAGCAAATATGATCGATTTAGATTCGAATCCAACGAAAATTATTGAGGTTGTAGGAATCGGTAAGCAATTGTTAATGACACGTGGTGCGTTAACGACGTTTAGTATTGCGAACGATATTGCAAAATATTTTGCAATCATTCCAGCAATGTTTACACTTGCGATTCCGCAAATGGAAGCATTAAACATTATGAAATTAACATCACCGCTTTCAGCAATCTTATCAGCATTAATATTTAATGCGGTTATTATTCCATTACTCATTCCGCTAGCGATGAAAGGTATCGCATATAAACCGATGAGTTCGAATGCACTACTTAGCCGAAACTTACTTATTTACGGGCTTGGTGGAGTTATCGTTCCGTTCATTGGAATTAAAGTAATTGATATGATCGTCGGTCTGTTCATATAAGGAAGAGGGGAAAAAAGATGGCGAAAAAACAAAGTATATTTTCACCAATTATTCGTATTACTTTTACGTTCTTAGTCTTGTGTGGCATTGTATACCCGCTTATTGTAACCGGTATTGCGCAAGCGGTAATGAAGGATAATGCGGATGGAAGTCTTATATATAATGATGAGGATGAAGTAGTTGGTTCAAAATTAATCGGTCAAAATTTCACAGATCCACGTTATTTTCATGGGCGTGTCTCTAGTATAGAATATAAAGCAGAAGCGTCTGGTTCAAATAACTATGCACCGTCTAATCCAGATTTAGCAAAACGAGTTGAGAAAAGTATTGAAGACTGGAAAAAACAAAATCCAACCATTCCAGTTACAGAAGTGCCGATAGATTTAGTGACGAATTCAGGTTCAGGGCTTGATCCTGATATTAGTCCGAAGGCGGCTTCCGTACAGGTGGATCGCATCTCGAAAATAACGAATATTCCGAAAGAAAAGCTAGATCAATTGATTAAGGATCAAACGGAAGGTGCTGCACTTGGTTTGTTTGGAGAAGATCGCGTGAACGTCTTAAAGTTAAATTTAGAATTACAGAAACTAATGAAATAGTAACAGTGCTACCTCAATCTAAAGGATTGAGGTAGTGTTGTTTCGAAAGAAAGGTTGTGAGTATTTTGTATGCGGATGACTATAAACCAACGTTTCAAAGGCGAACGCCAGAGGAATATTTAGAATATATTCGTCAGCAAAATCGGGGGAAGTTAAAGCTATATGTAGGAGCAGCTCCAGGAGTAGGGAAAAGTTATAAAATGCTCTTTGATGCAAGAGAGATGAAAAAAGATGGTATTGATATTGTCATTGGTTTAATTGAAACGCACGGCAGAATCGAGACGGAAGAAGCAATTGCTGATTTAGAAAAAGTCCCTTTAAAAGAAATAGATTATAAAGGAAAGGGATTTTATGAGCTTGATGTGGAAGGAATTATAAAGCGTGCGCCGCAAGTAGTTGTAGTGGATGAACTCGCGCATAGTAATATTCCTGGATCTAAAAATAAGAAGCGTTATATGGATGTTCAAGAATTGCTAGAGGCTGGTATATCAGTATTATCAGCATTTAATATTCAACATTTAGAAAGTGTTCATGACATTGTAGCTCAAATTACGAATGTAAAAGTAAGAGAGCGTATTCCAGATTTTATTTTGCAAAAAGCAAATGAAATTCAACTTGTTGATGCAACACCTGAGGTACTCCGGAAGAGATTAGTTGATGGAAAGATATATAAGGAAGAAAAAATAAAGCAAAGCTTACAAAACTTCTTTACGCTTAATAATTTAGGGGCACTAAGGGAATTGTCGCTTCGTGAAGTTGCAGATGATATGGATGATAAAATTAGCCAAACAGTTATAGAACCGATTGGGGTGAAAGAAAAAATTCTCGTTTGTGTACAATACAGTTCAACAGCAGAGAAATTAATACGGAGAGGTTGGCGCATGGCCGATCGGTTAAACGCTGAATTGTATGTGTTAAACGTAGAAAGGGAAAATATAGATTCCCTTTCAGCAGGGAAAAAGCAAACAATTGAAGAGTGGAAATCGCTAACGAATCAATTTGATGCGAGCTTTGTATTAGAAGAAGCAAAGGGAAGAAAGCCCGCTGATGTTATTATTGAAGTTGCAAAAAGACTACAGGTGACACAAGTTTTACTTGGGCAATCGGCGAGAACACGGTGGGAAGAAATACGAAAAGGTTCTATTGTAAATGAAATTATGAGACAAACGAAGTATATTGATATTCATATCGTTGCTGATCAAAGAGCTTAAGAGACCATCTATAGGTCTCTTAAGCTTTTTGTGCAGCATGGGAATGTAGCATTTTCATTGCGTGTAAAACTATAAGTAGAAATATAATTGCCCCTAGGAAGAAAATCCAAAAGTAATTTTGATTAAATAAAAGAAACCCACCTACAATAGGCCCTGTACCCATACCAAGATAGCGAATGAAGTTGTACATACCGATGGCAGTTGCGCGTTCTTGTACGAATTCTTCCGTTAATAAAGTAGTGTGAGTCGGCATAGAAAGTCCCATACTAAAACCGTATAAAGAGGTAACGATAATTACGGATGGGATATTGATGCTATATGTGAAAGAGAATAAAGTGACACATATAATGTTGAAGAAACTAGTGATGAATAAAGCCTGCCTTGTTTTGAAATGTTTTTGCAAAAATTTGTAGCAATAGCTTCCTAACATAAGAGAAAGGGACATTGGTACAAACATAAGACCAATTTCGCTTGCGCTTAGATGAAATATATTTGTTAATATGCTAGGTAAAAAAACGAGGAAACAGAAATATATACAAAATTGAATAAAGCCAATAAGTGTAATGGAAAATCCAGTTTTATTTTTTAAGATAAGCCAGTAATTCTTTTTTGCTTCAGGTTTCTCAATTACATTTGGTTTTGTTTCTGGAAGTAGTGAAATGTTTATAATTAATAAGATGATGCCAATTGTAGATAAAAAAAGAAATACAGATAAGTGGCCATTTATACTGCCGAGATAGCCACCTATGAGAGGACCGATTGCAGGTGCGAGAGCAAGTAACATTTGATAAAGGCTCATCGCTTCTCCGCGTTCTTTTCCTTCAAATAAATCACCGATAATCGTTGCTGCAACTACAGGTATAGCCGCTATTCCTATAGCTTGAACAGCTCTAAAAAATAGAAATAAGTAAATGTTTGGTGAGAAAGCACAACCAATTGAGCCGATTGTACTAATGATTAAACTAGGGATAAGGACAGATTTTCTTCCCTTTGTATCAATTAAAGGTCCGTATATGAGCTGCATAACCGCAAGAACGAATGTGAAAAGTGAAACGGTTAAATTTACAAGATAAAGAGAAGTATGAAACGAATTTTGAATCATCGGCAAGATAGGTGTATAAATATTTTGAGCGAAGGAACCGAGTAAGGCACTCATACAGACAACATATAAAATGAAATTCAGTTTGTTTTTTTCCATAATGTTAACCTCCTTGTCATTTAGTTTCCTTGGAAACTAAATTAATTTTAACATGATTTTCTCACTTGTAAAGATGAAAAAATGATTTTAAAATGGTATATAGTTAAATTGTTTCTTTGGAAACTTAGGAGGCGAATGGATTGGAACGTACAGCGAAACAAATGGAAATACTTTCGGATATTCGTACACTTTTTCATAAAAAAGAAGAGCATTTGAAAGAAAATAATGAGAAGTTTCTTCGTGAGACAGGTGTAAGTGGTATGTCTTTATCTGAGTTACATGTTATCGAGTGTATCGGAAAAAATGGTCTGATGAATGTAACTGCTATTGCAACAGAAATGGGAATGACGAAAGGCGCAATCTCTAAAATTTGTACAAAGTTGTTTCAAAAGCAATTCGTTGAGAAAATGCAAATGTTAGATAATCAAAAAGAAATTTTCTTCCGCTTAACGGAAAGAGGAAATGAAATATATAAAGCTCATGAAAAATTGCATAAACAAGCTGAAGAAAAGTGGCTGTTACTTTTAGATGGATATACGAAAGAAGAGCAAGATTTTATTCAAAGGTTTATAAAGGATGTCTCTGGTCATTTGGAAATATAATTGGAAGAAAAAACCCCTCCATTTCAAGCCTTTTCAATATAATTTCTGAAAGAACTCATATATAATAGAAAAAGATACTTAACATAGTGAATAATTAAAGAGTCAATATATATAAAGAGGAGAGAATAACATGCTTGAAAATACGGGGTTAGTATTAGAAGGCGGCGGTATGCGTGGTGTATATACGGGCGGGATACTAGAATACTTTATGGAACAAGGCTTATATTTTCCATATGTAGTCGGTGTATCAGCTGGTGCTTGTCATGCAGCGTCGTATCTTTCCAGACAAAGAAATAGAAATAAAACGGTCAATATTGATTATGTATCACATCCGAAGTATTTATCATATAAAAACTTATGGAGAAAACGTCAGTTATTTGATATGGATTTCATTTTTCATGAAATACCAGAAAAGCATGTGCCGTTTGATTTTGAAACATACTTTAATAGTCCCGAACGCTTCCTTGTAGGAACAACGGATTGTGAAACAGGGCAGTCTGTTTATTTTGAAAAAGAGGGAACGAATGATGATGCGCTCAATTTATTACAAGCGTCTAGTTCATTACCTTTCATTGCACCAGTAGTAAATTACCGTGGTAAGCAATTGTTAGATGGCGGGATTTCTGATCCGATTCCAGTCCGTAAAGCACAGGAGGATGGATTTAGAAAATCAGTCGTTATTTTGACGAGAAATTATGGTTACGCAAAGAAAAAATCAAAATTTGGCTGGGTTGCAGCGAAAGCTTATAAAAAATATCCGAACCTTGTTAATACGATGCTAACTCGTTATGAAGTGTATAATGAAACACTTCACTACATTGAAAAAGAAGAGCAAGCGGGTAATTTATTTGTTATTCGCCCAGAAGTGCCGCTTCAAGTAGATCGTATGGAAAAAGATGCGACAAAACTACAAAGTTTATATGAGCAAGGCTATGAGGATGCAAAGAGACAATTTGCAGATTTACAGGCGTTTTTGCAAAAATAAGTATTAGGCTGTGGAGATGGAGTTCTCTGCAGCCTTTTTTATTATTGGTTTCAATACCGAATGTTGGTTATATACATTTTTAGGTCATGGTATAATATGGATAAAAGTATGTAGAGAGGTGATACATATGGAAAATGTATATAAAGGGCTTAGACATACTGGATTTACTATGTTGCTTATTTTTGGTGGCGTATTTCTACTGCGCTGGTTCATTCATGATGAAATGTTATTAGATCAGCTTATTGGTTTTAGTATAGGAATGGTAATGGTTATTTCATCAGTGTTCATTCAAAAGTATAGTAAAGAATTGCAGGTAAATGAGAAATATTAAAGGTTTCTAACCTCTTTTAAGTAGTTTGGTCGTAGAGGAGGCTTTCATATGATTTTTTTATTTGCGGTATATTTTGTTTTTATTATGACATTGTTAATTACATTTCTTCTTACTAAAAGATCATTTGAGAAGCCTTTTATTAAATATATACCAGCGTTCATATTGTTTATTTTGGCTTTCATTTCTTCTATTATTTTTGTATTTAATAACGGAATGAGAGAGCTTATGATAGCAATATTCTTAGGTGTTACAGCAATAGCGAACGGTCTTTTGCTTTTTGCGTTGAAAGTAGTTCGTGTGATTGTTGCAAAAGGAAAGTAGCGCATCGGAATTCGATGCGCTACTTTTTTATTTACGCTTCTTTTTAATAAATGAAAAGGCTAAAGCTGCAATTAAAATACTGCCTTTAATGATATCTTGTGCATAATAAGGAACGTTCATCATTGTAAGGCCGTTTAATATGATTCCAATTAATACGGAACCAAGAAATGTTCCGATGACATTTGGTTTCTTAGCACCGAACATTGCATAACCGATATAGGCAGCTGCAACTGCATCCATTAATAATGGGGCGCCAGCTGAAACTTGTCCTGTTCCAACGCGGCTACATAGAATAATACCGCCAATAGAGGCAAGTAAACCGCTAATCATATAAGCATATACACGGTAACGATCAGTAGGAATACCAGCTAGTCTAGCAGCTTCCCGATTCCCACCTGTCATATAAAAGAAACGACCGTACGTTGTTTTTTCTAAAAATACATATGCAATTAAAACGACGATAAGCATGATAATGACAGGGACTGGAATTCCTAACACAGAACCTTGGCCGATAAATAAAAAGGATGGAATAAAATGTCCTTTGGCACCAGACATTCCTTCATAAATAGAAGATCCTTTTGAAAATGTTAAGTGTAGTCCATTCACGATATACATGATACTTAATGTAGCTAGTAAATCTGGTAGTTTAATTCGGATAACGAGTAGTGCATTTAATAATCCAACTAATAGCCCACAAAGAATAGGAACAAGGAGTGTGACTAATAGTTCTTGTCGATATAAAACGAGACAGGAAGCAGCGGCAATGGTTGCTAAACTAGCGGTAGAGCCGACTGATAAATCAAATCCATCTACAATTAATGTAAAGGTAACACCAATTGCAAGTAACGTTACGATAGAAATGGAACGTAAAATATCACTAATATTGTTGTATGTTAAAAAAGAATCGTTGACGATAGAGAAGAAAATTGTAACACCTATAATGATAGCAATCGTACTAAATTGATAAAAAAGATGAGTAGGTAAATATAGTTTCTTAGTTTTGGTTTTATGAACGAGATTCAATGGAATAACTCCCTTCAGATAAATGTAAAAGCTGTTCAGGAGATAGTTCGTCTGGTAAGTATTCACCTACAAATTCTCCGTTTGCCATTATAAGAATGCGATCAGCGATATGTAGTGCTTCATCTTGTTCTCCTGTGAAGTAAATTACGGAACTTCCGTTTTCTGTAATGTTACGAATGAATTGAAAAATGTCTTGTTTTGCAGCTATGTCTACACCTTTAGTTGGCTCGTCCAAAAGAAATAGATTTGGTTTGAATCCATGCCACTTTGCAATGGAGACTTTTTGCTGGTTTCCACCGCTAAGTGAATGAATAAATGCTTTTGGGTCATTGGGTGAAATGCTGAAAGAAGAAATTGCTGTAGTAGCATTATTTACTTCGGTTTGCTTTCGTCTCCAACCTGATTGGTGTAAATTAGTGTGGCTTATAATATCTTCCGAAAGAAATACGCCTTGTTTTCTTCTTTCCTCTGGTACAAGTGCGATCTTTGCTTTAATCGCATCTCGCGGTGTTTTAATTGTTATTGTTTGACCATCTATTTCTGCGTGATAAGTATGACGAGTACCAAATAACGTTTCAGCAAGTGTTGTTTTGCCACTGCCAATTAATCCGTATATCACAACAGTTTCACCTTTCCGTACGGTGAGAGAAAGGGGAGAATGGTCTTTGTGTAATGGAAGTTCTTGTACTTTAAATAATTCTTCGTTCCCTCGTTTTGGTGCTGTATTAATAGGAAGTGTAAGTTGTTTTCCAGTCATCGCTTCCACAATTTGTTGATCTGTAACCTTTGTAATCGCTTCAGAAAGTGCAACTTTACCGTTATGTAATACGGTTACATCATCCGCGAAATTTCGAATCTCTGATAAACGATGAGAAATTAAGATGATGCCAATTCCTTTCAATGTTAAATCTTTTAATAGTTGCCCGAAGGTTTCAACTTCTTTCGGTCCAAGAGAAGAAGTAGGCTCATCTAATAAAAGATAATTTGTATTGTTGGATAAAGCTCTTGCGATAAGAAGTAATTGTTTTTCATGTAATGAGCAGTTTGAAACATCTTCCGAAACATTTAAATCAGCCTGTACAATTTGCAAATGTTGTTTAGCGAGTGAGACTAACTTTGACTTTGAAAATAGTACTTTATTTTGCATTGCTAAATGATCGATTAGTACATTTTCTAATACAGATAATCCAGGAATAAGTCCGTGATCCACTTCTTGTGTCACGAAAGAAATACCATGCTTTTTTGCATCGCGTGGTGAAGTAAAGGAAATAGACTGATTATCAATTTTTATATTCCCAGAAATTGGTTGAATTTCACCAGTTGCTATTTTTATTAAAGTACTTTTTCCTGCACCATTCATTCCTAGTAAAGCGTGAACTTTTCCTTTTTGTATGTTAATAGAAACATTTTCTAGTACAGGGGTAGAGATGTGATAAGAATGTGTAATGTTTTGAAGAGAGAATGTCATCATTTTTTCTCCTTCTCTAATTTTTTCATCCAAGGTGAATATGCATCTTTCGAGTCTCCCCAACCGTTTATATGTTTTGATAATTGATCCATCTTTATATTTTCTTGTGGCAAACTATTTTTCTTTACTAAATAAGGTTCTAGTGAATAAATATCTGGCGTTTGTTCACCAGCGATTTTCTTGTATAAGAAACGCACTTGAACTTTACCGACTTCAGCTGGATCGGTTGCAGCCGTAGCAGTCCAAGGTGAATTTTCTTTTTGCATGAGTTGTAAATCTTCATTACTTAAGTCAATGCTGTATACTTTTATATCTGTACGACCAGCTTGTTCGAGTGCTTTGACGGCCCCCTTAGCAAACTCATCCCACGAAGCGAAAATAGCTTGTAAATCACCTTTTTTCGGATATTTTTTTAGTAAAGCTTCTACTTGTGTTTGCGTATCAAGTGGTGTGTTATTACTAGCGGTACCAAAGCGTGCAACTTCTTTTATATTTGGATAACGTTTATAAAAAGCATCAATGATAATATTGCGACGTTCCATTGGGGCAAATCCGCCAACCCATACGACGGCGATATTCCCTTGTCCATTCAGATCTTCCGCTAACGTTTTTAATGATTTCCATGCAAGACTATAATCATCTTGATCAATAATCGTTACACCCGGTAAGCGTAGATCGTTATCAAACGCAACTACAGGAATATTCGTTTGTAATGCTTTTTCTACTCCGGGTTTTAGTGCTTCAGAGCGACCGTGATCAATTAAAATACCATCAACTTTTGAATTAATAGCAGTATCTAGATTTGCTGCCATTTTTGCTAAATCATTATCAGAATTGTAGACTTGCACACTGCCGCCGAATAGCTCGACTTGTTTTTTGACACCCTCAATATATTGAGAGGAAAAAGTTCCGATGGACATTTGCATAATTAATGCGATTTTTAATGGCTTTTTTACTTGGCTTGGAATTTCTGTTTGTAAATGATTTGCTGCTGTAGTAGTTTCTTTCTTCACCGTTTGTTGCTTTTGTGAAGAGATAGCATCTTGTTCATTTGTGCAAGCTGTTAATGCGAGTAAGAGAATAATGAGTACGGTGGAACATAATTTTTTCATAAAAAAATCCCTCCTAAATTAAGAAAAGAGAGGAGGGAGTGAAAATAAAAACGTCTTTTCATATAGAAAAGACGTCTTATCATATTACTCTTATCTTTCAACACAATGTGTTGTAAGAATTAGCACCGTGCCCATAAATGGGTCGGTTGCCGGGCTTCGTAGGGCTCATCCCTCCACCTGCTCTTGATAAGACATCGAATATTTAACTATTTCGAATTATTCCATAAGTGTATGCTGTTGTCAAATGTTTTTTTGTAAATAAAAAATCCCTCTTTATGAGGGATTTTAATGTGGTAAGAAAACTAATTGATAAGCGAACAAGATTCCGAATAAATACACAAGTGGGTGAACAGCACGGAATTGTCCTTTTGCCATTTTCATAAGTGGGTATGAAATAAATCCAAGTGCAATACCTGTTGAAATACTTGATGTAAGTGGCATGCTTAAGATTACTAAAAATGCTGGGAATGCTTCATCGAACGTATCCCAATCGATGTGGCGAACTGAACCCATCATAAGACTACCAACGATAATTAATGATGGTGCTGTAATAGCTGAAACGCCAGAAACAGCGCTCACTAACGGTCCGAAGAATGCTGCTAATGCAAACAGAACAGCTACTGTAACAGTTGTTAAACCAGTACGGCCACCAGCTGCAACACCAGCAGAAGATTCAATGTAAGCTGTTGATGGTGTTGTTCCGAACATAGCTCCAATTGTTGCTGAGAATGAGTCAGATAGAAGAGCTCGTCCTGCTTTTGGAAGCTTTCCGTCTTTTATAAATCCACCTTGTTGTGCTACACCAAGTAATGTTCCTGTTGTATCAAATAATGTAACAAGGAAGAATGAGAACACAACGCCGTATAATCCGTAGTTAATTACATCAGATACAGCAGTAATTGGGTTTGAAACGATAATGCCTTCTGGTAATCCAGGCATTGACGTAACGCCATTTGAGAACGTTAATTGCCCTGTGAAATAAGCGATAATACCAGTTAGTAACATTCCGATAAATAGTGCCCCGTTTATATTTAAAGACATAAGGATAATTGTAATTCCAAGGCCAGCTAATGCTAGTAGAACTGGAGCAGAGTGAAGATCGCCAAGTCCAACTAAGTTTGCATCATTTTTAGTAACAATGCCTGTTAATCGCAAACCGATAAAAGCAATAAAAAGACCAATACCAGCAGTAAGTGCATGTTTTAAGTTTTCAGGAATTACTTCCATTAATTTCGTACGGAAAGATGTGAATGATAACAAAATTAAAATCATACCTGCTACGAATACAGCAGAGAATGCAATCGCGAAAGTCATGCCTTCATGAGCTTTTACAACAGAGTAAGAGAAGTAAGCATTTAATCCCATACCTGGTGCAATTGCGATTGGTAAGTTTGTAAAGATTGCCATAAATAATGTTCCGACAACAGCGGCGATAATAGTAGCTGTAAATGCTTGTTCAAATGGAACGCCTGCATCCCCAAGGATGACAGGGTTTACGACAATGATATATGCCATTGTTAAAAAGGTAATAATACCTGCCATAATTTCAGTTTTAATAGAAGTTTTATGTTTTGAAAGGTTAAACATATAAACATCCTTTCTTTTTACGAATAATTTTCACAACAGTTATATATAATATTCGTTTTTTAACTATTTTGCAATAGTTTTGCATAAAAACTTTAGAACAATCCATATTTTATGTCTTAAATTTGAATATTAGCCGTAAAAACGAGTGGGAATTGTGGTTTTTTCATGTGTAAGTAGTTTTTAATATTGTGCACATGATAAGGGGAAAGGAGTTGAAGAAAGTTATGCCGCAGCAAAAAAACTTTTTAACAATGCCAGCACAACATCAAAATAAACAGCCTGGTATTGAATCGTTAATGAGTCCTCTTCCAAAGTTTGAAGATCCAAATTATAAAGGAAGCGAAAAGTTAAAAGGAAAGAATATATTAATTACAGGGGGAGATAGCGGGATTGGACGAGCTGTGTCCATCGCCTTTGCAAAAGAGGGAGCAAATATTGCGATTGCTTATTTAGATGAGGATGAAGATGCAAATGAGACGAAAAAACTTGTTGAAAAAGAAGGCGTGAATTGTGTATTACTGCCAGGGGATTTGAGTTGTGAACAACATTGTAAAGATATTGTGGAAGAGACCGTCCGGCAGTTGGGCAGTTTAAATGTTCTTGTGAATAACGTCGCACAGCAATATCCGCAGCAAGGACTAGAGTATATTACAGCGGAACAGCTAGAAACGACATTCCGTATTAATATTTTCTCTTATTTTCATGTTGCAAAAGCAGCGCTATCCCATTTAAAGCAGGGGGATGTAATTATAAATACAGCATCTATCGTTGCGTATGAAGGAAATGAAACGTTGATTGATTATTCTGCAACGAAAGGAGCAATTGTCGCGTTTACAAGGTCGCTATCTCAATCATTAGTACAAAAAGGGATTCGTGTAAATGGTGTTGCACCAGGTCCAATTTGGACACCGCTTATTCCATCAAGTTTTGATGAGAAAAAAGTATCACAGTTCGGGAGCAATGTTCCTATGCAAAGACCTGGTCAGCCGTATGAATTAGCGCCTGCGTATGTATATTTGGCGTCTAATGATTCGGCATATGTAACAGGGCAGATGATACATGTAAATGGGGGCGTTATTGTAAATGGATAGTTTTCATTTATAAGAGCAAAGTAAAGCTAATTGCATTTATTATGATACTAGTGCTAGGGAGGATTTAGATGAAGAAAGTATTGTTTATCGTAATCCTATTTTTCTGCCTACCAGCTAGCGCTTTTGCTAATACAGATCATTTAATTTTAGTGAACCTTACGACGAATCAGTTGTCTTTCTTTGAAGAAGGAAACTATACGAAAACGTTTCCGATAACAACTGGAAGAGATCGTACACCTACGCCTGAAGGTAATTTTTGTATTATTACTAAATATAAAAATAAAGAATACCATCGAAAAAAAATACCTGGGGGTGCACCGAATAATCCTCTCGGCACGAGGTGGCTTGGGCTAGATAAAAATGAATATGCGATTCATGGGACTAATCGGGAATGGACGATTGGAAGTAGAGAATCAAATGGTTGTATTCGCATGCATGATAGGGATATACAGTGGTTATATGACCGAGTCCAATTACAAACAAAAGTAATCATTTCTCGTTTTTATACGAGCCCTGAATATGAAGCGAATAGGCTTGGTTATCGTGTTGTGAGTTGGAATGGTCGTAAAGTAGAAGAAGAACAAATTGGAACACTTACGCTAGTAGACCGTGTAAATATATATTGGCAAGAACCAAATGGACAATTGACGAAAGTAAAAACGGTATTGCCAAATGAAAAATATGCAGTGTACTCCAAACGAAAAGATGGAATATATTATATAGGAAGAAATTTGTATATTGTTGATGAAACGGGAGAAAAAATTCGTTATGAGCAATTACCTTATTCAATCTTAAGTAATATATATAAAAGAAAATATGATGTTCCGTAATAGCTACCGTGTATAGGCGGTAGCTTATTTGTGATGAAGTGAAACTTAATGGGGGAATTGCTCTTCTTTGCTGATTATAAACTTATACTAATTGGGATTCATGTAAATAGCGGGATAAAAAAATTGAAACAGCAACTATTATGTTTTGCTGAATATAATACAGTACAGATTGGGGGGCGGTCACATTATGAAAAGTGAATTTGCATTTAAAATTTTCTTAATCACGACTTGTTTATTTATCGTGTATTTATATGCGTTACTCGTCTTCTCCTTTTATGTTCCATATATTGATTTAATATTGTTCGTCGGATTTATTTGGGCGTTTGTTAAAGCGAGGGAAGGGGAGAAGAGTGTATATCGACGCATCACTTTATGCGGGACGGTCCTTCTCGTTATTTTGTACTTTTTTATGATGCATGATTTTTGGAGAGGAATGTAAAAAAGCATACGACTAATCGTATGCTTTTACGTTTAATATTTTGGTTTAAATGTATGGCAACAAGTTTCTACACTCGTTGTTACAGAACTTTCAAGCGTCTCGTTTGTTAAAGTAGCGCTTGTATACGAATCATTTGTATTCTGACCAGCCTCTTGTGCATCCGGTTGAACAACGATTGCACTTGCTTGACAAAAGTTACCTTGTCCCCAAAATGAGCAATTGGAAACAGAGCATTTTACTTCAGGCATAAAACCCCCTCCTTATACATTAGTGTGGGATTTTACGTCCATTTCATGTATAGAAGGAGTTTCCTTTTCTCGTTATTTTTTCGTTTGCTCAAGCCATTCTTTTAATTTGTCTTCCGGTTGTTCACCACTAATACGGCTTACTTCTTTGCCATCTTTAAAGTGAATGATTGTTGGAGTTCCTTTAATTTTATATTCATCCCAAGGAGCATCTAGTTTTTCAATGTCCATAACTTTCATATCAACGTTCAAGTCTTTAGCCATTGGTACTACGATAGGAGATAGCTTTTGACAATGAACGCAAGATGTTTGATAAAAGTATACTGTTTCTTCTTTTTTCTCTTTTAAATTCTTTTGGAGATCTGAAAGAGAGATTTTATTTGTATAGTAGTCAGGGCCATTTGTCTTACTATCAGTAGCATTATCAATTTTTTGGCTAGTAGCGCTTTTTTCTTCCATTTGTGTTACAGCGAAAATGGCTGCGAACAAGGCGATAATAATACCACCAAATATAAGCATTTTTTTCATTTTTTCATCTCCTTATTTGTTTCTTATTACAATAAAACTACAAACAGCGATTGTAATAAAGCCGATAAGTGCTAAAAACGGGATTGTAATAAAACCAAACCAGTTTATGAATTCTCCGGTGCAGGGCACACGGCCGCAAGCTGCCCCAGCAGCTGAAAATGCTGCGACTTTTTGAATTGCATAGTGATATAAAGAAATACAAGCACCAATACTTGCAATTGGTAAGGAATAACTTGCAATGCGATAATCTTTTTTTACTACAGCAATGCCGAGCCATAAAACGAATGGATACATAAAGATACGTTGATACCAACAAAGTACACAAGGCTCAAATTTCATGATTTCGGAAAAGTATAGGCTACCAAGTGTCGCAATAAAAGAAGCTCCCCATGCAGCAAATAAAGCATACTCTTGCTTTTTTTCTCGTCCCATATTTTATACCTCACTTATAATAGTTACATACTAAATTATAGTATGAAGTGGTAGGGAAAAGAAAGAAAAAATATGTTTATCAATAAAAGTTTTATAAGGAGAAACTTTTATTGATATAAACATTTTAAAAAAGCGCTATTCTCATAAAGAGAATAGCGCTATATTTTACATTTGAATTTGCTCTACTTCTTCTACATGTGACTTTTGGGATGCATGGTCAATGTATTGAAATAGGAGCTGCAATTGTTTATCAACTTCTGGTAGTTCTTTACTGTATTGATAAGCGTGTAAAAAATGTTCAATACGCTTAGAAAATAATTGATCGTTTGTTTGAACCATAAGAACGAGTAATTTATCCCAATTACAGCAATACGTGTAATAGAGAGCTTTATCGTAGTCGTTATATGTTTGCACTGTGTACCCTCCTTACCGAGGAGTTATATATAGTGTGTGACAAGCGAGGAGAAATACACTTGAAAGAATTTGTTAAGAAAAAAAGTGAATGAAAAGAAAAAAACGAGGGATTTCCTCGTTTTTATGCTTTTGGCATTGGCGTAGGTGTTGGCTTGCCATAGCCTTCTTTGTATTTATCGTCAATATAGTTACGAATTTCAAGAGTTGATTTTCCTTTTTGTTTCATCGCAGCAGATTCAACTGCGATTTCTAGGCAATTGACGCAAGTTGTTGCGTGGGAATCCCAAACAACTTCACCATTCTTTTTAATTTCGCGAATAAAGCAGTTTTTATTATTTTTATGTCCTACACTCTCACCGCAACCGCAGTAACATGGAATCCAATCTAATAGCTCTGCATTTTGTCCAGCGACAGTGTAGATATCTTTCATTTGTGGATCAAGCTTGTCTAGGAAGGTAGGGAGTGTGTCGACTCCTTTTGTTTTTTCCTGAATGTCAGCTTGCTGAGTGTGCGTGGCATGATCATGTTCTTCTTTTGATTCAGATGATTTTTTTTCATTTGTACCAGTACTCCCGCATCCAGCAAGAATTAAACTCAGTACTGCAAGTAAAGAAAATACGTACTTTTTCATTCGCTTGTCCCCTTTACAAATGTATTAACCAAATTGTATCAAATATCATGGTGTGTCGGGTGAAGATTTTTTCGACTGATTTTTGAAGCGCCATCGTAGTGAATGGAATAGAAATAAAATTGGGATATAAGCGTATACAATATATAAACCAGCTTGAGACAGTACTGTATTTAATGTATTGATACTTTCACGGTTTGTGAAAAATAAGGATGAAATAAATATAGCTGCGATAAAAAATGGTAGTGTAATTTTAA
Source organism: Bacillus nitratireducens (assembly GCF_001884135.1). Taxonomy (GTDB): domain Bacteria; phylum Bacillota; class Bacilli; order Bacillales; family Bacillaceae_G; genus Bacillus_A; species Bacillus_A nitratireducens. The sequence continues at coordinate 33,268 of NZ_MAOC01000081.1, forward strand.
ATGGTACGTGAAAAGACCTTTTACTAATGCAACAAGCAGACCAAATCGTTAAACAAAGATTAGGTAAAATAATAAGATACCATAGGAAAATAATGATGTACTCAAACCTTTGGATAAAAGGAACCTTAATTATTTTTAGCATCGTTAATGTTGGCCAAATTGTATGATGTAGTTGTCCTTGACTATAGTACATAAGGGAAACGATGGCTAGTATTACGTATAGAATTGTTGTAAAAGCAATACCACCGTGCGCCCATTTATTTAATGATTTTTCTTTTTTGATAAATGGATAAAAAACAAGAATTGCTTCAAATCCAAGAAATTCTAATGCAGATGATTTCGCTGCAGTTAGAATTTCTAAAGGTGAATGAGTTAGAATTGGGAAAATGTTACGGACATGCGCATATTTCATTGGGAAAACTAAGAAAAATAGGACGAAAATCGGTATTATGACGCCCCAAAAACACATTCCTGTTACAGAGCGAAAACCACCTTTAATTACGTAGTAAGTCACAAGTAAAAATAATAAAGTTAATTTCCACGGTTTAATTGTAGGGAAGACCCAAACTTGAATGACTTCAATATATGTACGAAGGACAGTAAGGCAAAATAATAAAAGGTATGCAGCAAAGCATACGGACAAAAATGTTCCAATCAACTTTCCGAAACATGTCGTATGAATATTCATTAAATCATTATCTTTTTCTAACATTTTTAGCATGCAAAATAATACGATATGAGTTACAATGCCAGCAACAATAAGAGAAATCCAAGAATCATAACCGGCAAATTGCGCGATAATTCTTTGGTATCCTAATACACCTACTCCAATTTGAAGGGAGTGTACTAGAAGGAATGTGAAATAAGGGGAAACAGTATGTGTTTTATCTTGTCCAGCCATTACAGCACCTCACTATTCTCCGATACCAGATTGTACAACATTAATTTTTACATTAACTGCAACGTCTACGCTAGGATACATTTCTTGAATTTGTTTCATGCTCCATTTTCTTGAGTGGCTACGAATTTCTTCACGTATACCGATCGGATCGATTTCTTTTTCTTGGAATTGTTTTATTAATTCGTTTAAATGTTTTTCGAGTGTTTTTTCTACATGTTTTTTTACGTAAGTTACATTTTCGCTCTTCGATAAATCAAGCCAGCCAGGGGCATTTTTTATAAGTCCATTTAATTTCAGTCGAATGTGAACTTTCGGAATGTCACCGGCGTCGGAAAGGGAACAAACACTATTTCCAGATAAGTTTTGGGTTGATATTAAGCCTTTATGTTTACCTTGACGTATCGGAACTTCGTAACGTCCATTTTTAGTTGGATTAATGAGTAATTTAAATAAAAAAGATCCTGCTTTATCTGTATACATAGCTACTTTATCCTTTTTTAAAAAAGCGAGTCCTTTAATGGAAGCAGACTTGTCTTCTGCAACTTGAATATAAGGAAGAAATGGATCGCAGCCAGATGAATAAAAATCATATAGAAAAATATTTAAAGCCATCCGAGGGATTGTCTCCGTTTCTATATTTTGCTCCAATAAATCAGATAGATATAGCGATCCATTTGTTTTGACATGTTTAAGTAATTCTTCTGTTGAACCGTCTACAAGCGCTAGCTGCACATCTCGGCCAATGTTAGGGTCACGTTGTAAGTTGTTAATAACATCTCCGATTCCACGTTCACCAAATGATTTTCCAAATAGGACAACGCGCATTTGACCTACAGCAATCGTATGTGGTGATTTTGCATTTAGAAGTGAAGAGATTGTTTCAATCGTGCCGGCAGTAGTTGACTGAGTTTCTGGTTTTGACTGAACCCCTTTTGTGTAATCGGGATAAAGGATCGTCCCGCGAAATTTTTTATCTTTCGTTATGTCAAAGCCGCCCACATGAATAATTCGTTGTGTGTCTACTATATTCGGCTGTGTACAGCCGGATAGAAAAACTAAGATGATAATGGATAAGCACAGTAAAATATTTTTCATTTTTCCCCACCGTCATGCTTTTCTTTCGCTTTGTTTGGATCATAGCGCCATTTCCTTTTCGGTCTTAGAAAAGATGCACGTCCTGCAGTTTGACTAAATGGAAGACGAAAGAGTCCTTCAGCTGTACCTAACCCACGAAATGGATATAAAGGTAATAAATAAGGTGATCCAAGTGATTTTAAGCGAATTAAATGAGCTAATATGAATACAAATCCGACGATTAGCCCTACACCTCCAAATGCTCCAGCTAAAATGATGAGAGGGAATCGTAATATCCGGATAGTAGAAGACATTTTTACTGTTGGTGTTGTAAAAGAAGCAAGCGCAGATAACGCAACTGCAATTAATAAAATAGTACTCGTTAAAGCAGCCTCAACAGATGCTTGTCCAATTACGATTCCTCCAACAATACCAATCGTTTGGCCGACTTTAGTCGGTAAACGAGCTCCAGCCTCGCGCAGCAATTCAATTGTAATTTCTAAAAAAAGTGCTTCTAAAACAGGTGGAAAGGGTACGTTAGCTCTAGAATAAATAATAGGACCGAGTAAATCTGCAGGAATCATTTGATAGTGATACGTTAATACAGCTGTATAAATAGCTGATGAAAATAAAGAGAATGCTGCTCCGAAAAAACGAACCATTCTAAGAAATGAGCCTGCTATCCATGGTAAATAATAATCTTCTGGAGATACAAAGAAATCGAGTAATGTCGCCGGTCCAGCTAATGCATATGGTGAACCATCTGTTAAAATGACAACACCGCCATTAATGAGTGCATAAACAGAACGATCTAAGCGCTCTGTAGGTAGTAAAACAGGGAAAGGAGAGTTACTATTATCGCTAATAAATTGTTCGATCATAGTCGCATCGAAAGGAACATCAAAGTCAATGCCTTGTAGGCGCTGCATTGCAGTAGTGACGTGCTGATCATTTGTAATGCCTTCGATGTAAGCAACTATGACCTTTGTTTTTGATATAGAGCCAACTACAACTTCTTTGAAAACTAATTGCTCCGTTACAATACTTCGGCGAAGTAAGTGTGTATTTGTATCAATATTTTCAACGAATCCGACTTTGGGACCGATTACACTATATTCATTTTCTGTATCGTTATATAATCGTGTACCTAAAACTGAACTTTCAGCACGAATAAGTGCATATTCTGCTGCTTGAGAATCATTTTTTAGCTGTATGAGCACATACCCACCTAATAATTTTTCACGAATATCGTCAATAGAAGGGCCTGTGATAATCTCCTCAAGTGTGACGATATTTGCTATATCACTTATATTTTCAATGTGACCTAATTCTCTTTTTATAGGTGTTAAAATAAATCGATTAATGAGGAGTGATTCAGCTGTAGATTTGTAATAAAACAAACATAATGTCCCATCGTCTACTACGTTATAAGAAACGAAATCACTAGATTCTTTCATCGTATGGATAAACTCGGGAATGGAACAGATTGTTTTTTTATTCTTTTTAGATGTTGAACGCAACATTTTCTCACCCCTGACATGCATCATTTACTTATGTTAGTTTTTGGGAAAGACGGGAATTTATACTTGAAAATTGAAAGTTCATAAAGAAAAGGAAGAGTAATGAATATCTCTTCCTTTTTGGCATATTAATTTGTTTTCTTTTCTTTAATAGATTTCACTAATTTAATCATTTCAGCTCGTATATCTTCTTTTTTAACATTTAATTTTTCTGCAATTTGTTTAATTTCCATTCCATCTTTTTTCATTTTTAGTACATCATCGAGAGGGGTATTACTTTTTTGAGCGATGATTGTTAACACCGCGAACTGACGTAAGCCGATGTTATACTCTTTCATTTTTTGTTTTAGCTTATCAGGTGTAGATTTGTGCATGTTTGCTAATTCTTGCAGTAGTGCTTTTTTCGTTTCTTTATTCATATGATGTTTTTTCAATTTACTTGGATCTACACCGAAATGCTCGGCTGTTTTTTCCCAAGATTTATTTTGCTTATAGTAAGCTAAAACGTCCTTAATTTCTTTTTTGCTTATTCTTGCAATGTGTGAAGCTTTCCAAATTTCATGTTTGTTATAGCCGAGTTTTTCGAGCGACTGCATTTCTTCTTTTGAAATAGGCTTATGATGGTGCATTGTTACTTCTTTTGGCGTGGCAGCGGAAGCAGGAAAGACAGATATCCCGCACAATAATGCTGCCATAGTCATACTTACTACGATTTTCTTGTACATATAAATTCCTCCTAGATGGATAATGTGGAAAACTTTACACTTATCATTTCCATAAAATGTGAAATACTTGTGAACAAGTTAAGTTTTTTTCTTCACAGTATGAAATGACGTTTTGGAAGTTTTCCAACATAAAACATTGATTAATAGTAAAAAACTAGGGTATAATCGAAATTGAAAATCAATATCAATAACAAACATATACATATAGATGAAAATAAGGGAGAGAAAAATATGACTACATATACTTCCATCGCAAATGTGATTAAAGAAAGACGTTCTGTTCGCACATTTACAGATAAAGCAGTAGAAAAAGAATTATTAATTGAACTATTAAACGATGCAACATGGGCGCCAAATCATAAAAACCGTGAACCATGGAATTGTAAATTATATATTGGAGAAGGCCGTCAGAAATTAGTAGACGCAGTATTAAACTCTTTCACAGAAGAAGAAAGAGCGAAGCGCGGTAAAATTTTATCTGATCGTTTCTTAAGCACACCTGCACAAATCGTCGTATATATAAATGAAGACCCACGTCAAATTCAACGTGACGAAGATTACGCTGCAACATGTGCATTTATGCAAAACTTCCAACTGCTTGCTTGGGAACGTGGATTAGGTTCTGTTTGGAAATCAGGCGGATTAAACTACAACCCATTATTTATAGAAGGACTTGGTTTAACAAGAGGTCAACGCATCGTTGGAATTCTTCACCTTGGCTATTTCGATAAAGCACCAGAAGGAAAAGCTCGTACACCGATTACGGAGAAGATGGAGATTATTGAGGGTTAATAGATGAGACATTCTCGTTTTTGCGAGAGTGTCTTTTTATTATGCAATCAATCCTCATGAAAGCTTGTTCCTCATCATACACTTTCTTAAGGGAAAGTGTAAGGAGGGAAAATAATGAGAGCAAGTGACGATAAAGCACTACAATATGCGATTGCTGAAATTACGGAAATTGCGACTGGATTTGGTCTTGATTTTTATCCGATGCGCTATGAAGTATGTCCAGCGGAAATTATTTATACATTTGGTGCATATGGGATGCCGACGAGGTTTTCGCATTGGAGTTTTGGAAAGCAATTTTTCAGAATGAAATTACAATACGATTTGGGACTTAGTAAAATTTATGAACTCGTTATTAACTCTGATCCATGTTACGCCTTTTTATTAGATACGAATTCTTTAATTCAAAATAAATTAATCGTGGCGCACGTTTTAGCACATTGTGATTTCTTCAAAAATAATATTCGTTTCTCTAATACGAAACGCGATATGGTGGAGAGTATGGCAGCGACCGCAGATCGTGTGAAGGCGTATGAACATAAGTATGGAAGAGGAGAGGTAGAAACATTTTTAGATGCCGTACTTGCCATTCAAGAACATATTGATCCATCGCTTATGCGTCCGAAACTTGCTTGGAGTATTGGAGATTTAGAAGAGGATGTAGAAAAGAAAAAGATATCACAGTACGATGATTTATGGAATTTAGATGATCGAAACAAAAAGAGGGAACGACCTAATATGCATAAAAAGAAGAAAATCCCACCGCAGCCAGAAAAAGATTTACTCCTCTTTATTGAAGAATATAGCCGTGAGCTAGAAGAGTGGCAGCGCGACATATTAACGATGATGCGCGAGGAAATGTTATATTTCTGGCCACAGCTTGAAACGAAGATTATGAATGAAGGCTGGGCTTCCTTCTGGCATCAACGTATACTTCGTGAAATGGACTTAACATCTTCTGAAGCGATCGAATTCGCGAAGCTTAACGCAGGTGTCGTACAGCCATCAAAAACAAGTATTAATCCATACTACCTCGGTATTAAAATGTTCGAAGATATTGAAGAGCGCTATAATAACCCGACAGAAGAAATGAAGCGACGCGGTGTGAAGCCTGGTTCTGGTCGTGACAAAATCTTTGAAGTAAGGGAAATTGAATGGGATGTATCGTTCCTAAGAAACTATTTAAATAAAAAACTTGTAATGAGAGAAGATATGTACTTATTCCAGCGCCAAGGAAAAGAATATAAAGTAATTGATAAAGAATGGGAGCATGTGCGTGATCAACTTGTAAATATGCGTACTAATGGAGGTTTCCCGTACTTAGTAGTAGAAGATGGAGACTACTTAAAGAATGGGGAATTGTACATTAAACATAGCTATGAAGGAATTGAACTAGATTTAAAATACTTAGAAAAAGTATTACCGTACCTTCATCAGTTATGGGGAAGAACGGTGCATATGGAGTCGATTGTGGAGAGTAAGGGCGTTGTGTTTTCTTATGATGGGAAGATGGTGCATCGGAAGTATGTGTGAGGAAAAGAACGGACATAGAAATGCTATGTCCGTTCTTTTTTATTTGGAACAAAGTTAAATATGCTATTCTTGAAGAAAGGGAGTTATATATAGAAATGGAGCAATTCAAATGAGCAAAATAGGGGTATGCAAGGTGGATATTACGCCGCCTTTAGGTATTGATTTTATCGGATATCATAGAGAAACAGGGATTAATAATATTGAAGAGCGTATCTATGGGACGATCTTTGTGTTTGAAAAAGATGAAATGAAGACTGTGTTTATAAGTATTGATAATATTGGGATGTTAGTAGAAGATACGAATATTATTCGTGAGCGAGTAGCGAGTAGGCTTCATGTACCATTTGAGCGAATAACAGTTGTTTATACACATACACACTCTGGTCCGGAAACAGTTGGTGATCAACCTTTACTAAAGTCGTATAAAACGATTTTACTAAATAATGTAGTGCAAGGTGCTATTACTGCGAATAATAATATGCGGTTATGTGAAGTTGGCTGGGGTGTTACGACAGGTGATATTGGAGTAAACCGAAGAGAGAGAACACCTGATGGAAAAGCAAAGATGGGCACAAATATAGAAGGTATTGTAGATAAAAGAATTGGTGTTTTAGCAATGAGAAATGCTGAATCAAAGGAGTTAGTAGGGATCGTTGTATTTTGCACTGCGCATCCGAATGTTTTAAAAGGTGATAGTGATGTATTATCAGCGGATTATCCAGGAATGACGAGAGAGATTCTTGAGAAGATAGTAAACTGTCCTGTTATTATCGTTCAAGGTGCTGCTGGAAATGTGAATGCGAAATATCGCGGTTCAAGGGAAGCATTAAAACAAATGGCTTACACACTTAGTGGACATGTATTAACGATGTTGCCAATAGTTACATATAGCCCAATTATAAATTTAAGAACAATTTCGAGTACGATGCAAATGAAGTTGAAGGATATTCCCGAAATTGATGAGATACGAAGCATGGCTCAATTAGCGGAGAAGCAGTGGGGCGTGAATACGGATGAATGGCTTACTATCGTTTTAGAGAAATATAAGCAAGGTATTCGGCAGTTAAGTGTTGATTTAGAAGTTCAACTGTTTCAAATTAATGATGGTATGTTCTCTGGGATACCGATGGAACCTTTTTCAGAAACTGCGTTAGAAGTGAGAGAGAGTCTTCAAAATGAACTAGCTTTCTTTGGTGGGTATACGAATGGATATATTGGTTACTTACCGACAAAAGAGGAGTATGCATATGGTGGGTATGAAGTGGAATTAAATCCTGTTGTGTATGGGCCGGTTACAAACTTGTTGATGCCGCCAGAGGAGAATACGGCGGAGTTGATTGTACAGAGAGTTATAAAATTACATAATGCGTAAAATATAGACTCTCATATATTTAATATGAAATTTAAAGGAAACAATAATTATTAGTAAGAATGTAGAAAACGAATCCGTTTTGAAAAAGAATAATCAAAGTGGATTCGTTTTTTATATGGAGTTTTTGTTTACCAAACAGGTCGTATGCTCGATGATAATTTTCCTGTATTTTCTTTAGTAACGAATGTTGTTAAATCCTCTTTAAGCATTTGCATTCGTTCTGCACCTATGTTTGCAATCCATCGTTGTTCTATTTCAGCTACTATTTCTTCTTTTGCTTTCATTACTGCTAAACCACGCTCGGTTAAAACAATGATTTTACCTCTTTTATCAGTAGGATGCGTTTGGCGTGTGACATAACCACTGTTCTCCAGAGAATCTACCATTTTACTTATGGCCTGTTTTGAAACCCCTAAATATTCAGCTAGTTCTATACCGGTTGCTCCATTAGGAAGGATGCGTTTGAACATAAAACCGTGTGCTGGCCTAATATCTTCAAATCCCAATTCACTTAATCTATCATGTAGTTCAGTAATTAATGTACTGAAAGATAATGATAAAAGTGAAGTAAGGTCTAGTTCGTTAAATGTTTGATGATCCATATATATAACCTCCGCGATTGTAGTCAATTAAGTTGACTATAGGTGAAACCTATTGTACTATACAGGATATAGTCAATCAAATTGACTATATGTTAGTGATAGAGCAAATAATGATTTATCTAAATAGAAGCAATGGAGGTTTCACATGGTTAATATCGTTAAAATCAGAGGGAGTGTATTTGCACCATATGCATCGCTGGAACCTATTAAGGATCCTGCAACAGGAAGAGCGTTTGAATATGCTGGAGATGCACGTGAATTTGCACCATACGCTGTGAACACAAAGCGCTCAAGATTAGAACAAGAAGTGATTGTTGATTTTTATAAAAGAGAAATTTTCACATATGCAGATGCTTGTATCGTCACTGTGAAGATTACAAATCCAGATGGCTCAATTGAGTATCAAAAGGGAGAAACAAGTACAGATAACATTGCATGTACAAACATTGTATGGAGTAAAGATGAAGTTTCATTTGAAATGAGAGCAAGTGCAAGTAATCCTTTAAACGCGGCAGCACCTGCAGCTGATTATTTTTTGACTATACGAGTTAATGAAAGTGGTACTGTGCATGTTGAAGGTGTACATGATGGTTTCCCTTGCTATGAATTTTATAAACAATTAGACTTTGGTTCATTTGAATTAATATACACGCATGATTTCAGAGAAACGGATGATACCCCAGCAGCACTAGCGGGAGAAATGGAATATAGTTTTAAAACGACAATCTAATAAATATAGCGCTATTTTTCAGAAGGAAGTAGCAAATGTAAAAGAGAAGGCTATTGATTATGGGAACGAAATTGTGGTCTGTTTTACTCCATAGTATGCAGTATCTAAAATAAAATTATAGAGGTGTTTCTTATGGCCAATATCGTTAAAATTAGAGCCAACGTATTTATTCCAATGTCTTGGACAGAACCGAAGAAGGATGTACAAACAGGGAAAGTAATCCAATTCGAAGGTGATTCACGTGAATTTACACCACATGCGGTAAATACTATGCGCTCTAGAGTTGAGCAAGAGGTAGTAGTGGACTTTTATAAAGAAGAAGTGTTTTCATATGCAAACACGGGTATTACGACAGAGAAGGTCACAAATCCAGATGGTTCTGCGAATAAAAGAACAGGAAAAGCGAGTACTGAAAATATTGTGTGTACGGATATTTCATGGAATTCTGACGGTGTGCAATTCAAAATGAGTGCAAGCGCTAGTAATCCGTTAAATATGTATGCCCCTCCTGTGGACTATTTATTAACTGTATGTGTGAAAAAGGATGGTAGTATCGATATTCAAGGAGAACATGATGGATTCCCTTGTTTCGAATTTTATAAGCAAGTAGATTTCGGTTCATTTGAACAAATTTATACACATGATTTTAGAGAAACTGGTGATACACCTGAAGCGTTAGGTGGAGAAATGGATTATAGTTTTACAAAGAGTTTATAGGAAGTATGACAAATTACTTCATTCGTAAATGAATTCAGCCGTCAAAAATAAGTATTACTCCATACTACGCCGCCTTTAGGCATGGATTCAATCATACAGAAAAGAACTTGGAGCTATCTAAGTTCTTTTTTGTTTCGAATTTGTGAACAAAAGATATATATATTGAAAATGATTTTTGTATATTTTATTATATACCCATACGGGTATGAGTTTTTGTTTGTAATACATGAAGAAATTAAATAATAAACAACATGGAGGTTTGAAATATGTCTAGAAAAATTGTTGTAGTAGGTGGAGTTGCGGGCGGGGCATCGGTAGCTGCAAGGCTTCGTCGATTAAGTGAAGAAGATGAAATTATTATGGTTGAACGCGGTGAATATATTTCATTTGCAAACTGTGGATTACCATACTATATTGGCGGTGTAATTACAGAAAGACAAAAACTATTAGTGCAGACAGTTGAAAAGATGTCAAAGCGCTTTAATTTAGATATACGTGTATTGAGTGAAGTAGTAAAAATTAATAAAGAAGAGAAAACAATTACTATAAAGAATGTAACTACAAATGAAACATATAACGAGGAATATGATGTTTTAATTCTTTCACCAGGGGCGAAACCAATTGTTCCACCTATTCCGGGTATTGAGGAAGCGAAGGCGTTGTTTACGTTACGAAATGTACCTGATACAGATCGTATTAAAGCGTACATTGATGAGAAGAAACCACATCATGCGACGGTTATTGGTGGTGGATTTATTGGAGTGGAAATGGTTGAAAACTTAAGAGGACGAGGACTTGATGTTACTCTCGTAGAGATGGCCAATCAAGTGATGCCACCGATTGATTATGAAATGGCGGCATATGTACACGAGCATATGAAAAAGCACAATGTTGAGCTTGTTTTTGAAGACGGTGTAGATGCATTAGAGGAGAAGGGGAGTATTGTACGTCTAAAGAGTGGGTCAATTATAAAGACAGATATGATTATTTTAGCAATTGGTGTACAACCAGAGCGTAGTTTAGCGAAGGATGCAGGATTAGCACTAGGAGTTAGAGGAACGATAAAAGTAAATGAAAAATTTCAAACGTCGGATTCTCATATATATGCAATCGGTGATGCGATTGAAGTGAAAGATTTTGTTACAGAAACAGAAACGATGATTCCTTTAGCGTGGCCAGCTAATCGTCAAGGTCGCATGTTAGCAGATATTATTCATGGACATACGGATTCTTTATATAAAGGTACGATGGGAACTTCTATAGCTAAAGTTTTTGATTTAACAGTTGCTTCGACTGGAGTAAATGAGAAAATATTAAAACGATTAAATATACCCTATGAGGTAGTACACGTACAAGCAAATTCCCATGCTGGATACTATCCGAATGCTACGCCAGTACTAATAAAATTAATTTTTAATAAAGAGAGTGGAAAAATTTATGGAGCACAGGCTTTAGGACGTGACGGGGTAGATAAGCGTATCGATGTTATTGCAACAGCGATGAAGGCGAATTTAACTGTAATTGATTTACCGGATTTAGAATTATCATATGCACCACCGTATTCTTCTGCAAAAGATCCAGTAAACATGGTAGGGTATGCGGCAAGCAACATAGTAGATGGTTTTGTTGATACAGTACAATGGCATGAAATTGATCGTATTGTTGAAAATGATGGATATCTAATTGATGTTCGAGAGCCTAATGAATTAAAGCAAGGAATGATTAAAGGTTCTATTAATATTCCATTAGATGAATTACGTGATCGCTTGGATGAAGTGCCATTAGATAAAGAAATATATATTACTTGTCAGCTTGGTATGAGGGGATATGTTGCAGCACGTATGTTAATGGAAAAAGGATATAAGGTAAAGAATGTAGATGGTGGCTTTAAATTATACGGAACAGTATTACCAGACCGGATTGTATATTGATATTTGTTCATCTTTCAATTCAAAATTTGGTGGAGGATGAACCCCATGGATTAAGGTTTCACTTTTTGTTTTGCGAACATGTAGGATGAAAAATAAAAATAGGGGTTTACAAAATACCCTGTAGGGTATAATATATTGTCATAAGTTATAAATGGTGACATAATGGTAATGAGGTGATTGTAGAATGGAATATAATCAAGATATGAAAAATAGATTGAAACGTATTGAAGGTCAAGTTCGTGGTGTGCTTCGCATGATGGAAGAGGGAAAAGATTGCCGAGATGTTATTACACAGTTAACTGCATCCCGTTCTGCACTTGATCGTACAATTGGACTCGTTGTGGGAACAAATTTAGAGCAATGTTTACGTGAGCAGTTTGAGACAGGTAATGGCTCAAATGAAGAGTTAATTAAAGAAGCGGTTCAATTACTTGTAAAAAGCAGATAATCTGTCAAACGTATGTGTTGACAGATTTTCAAAAACATTTCATTATACCCCTACAGGTATATGTATAATAATTAGGGAGGAAATGATTATGAGTATAAAAGTTGATACGAGTTTAGACTGTAAAGGCTTGGCTTGCCCGATGCCAATTGTGAAGACAAAAAAGGCGATGGAAGGGTTGGCATCAGGGCAAGTTATTGAAATAGAGGCGACAGATAAGGGTTCTACGCTAGATATTCAAAGTTGGTCAAATAAAGTAGGGCATCAATATATTGGAACGAAACAAGAGGGAGATATATTAAAGCATTATGTAAGAAAAGCACACGAACATGAAGTAAATGAAGTTGTGAAGTATCCTCATACGATTACGAATGCGGAATTGCAAGATCTATTATTAAGTGGTGAAGAGTGTACTGTATTAGATGTTCGTGAAACGGCGGAATTTGCCTTTGGCCATATTCCATCTGCCATTTCTGTTCCATTAGGTGAAATAGATAGTGCTAGGTTAGACCATGTGAAGCCAATTTATGTTGTTTGCCGAACTGGTAACCGTAGTGATGCAGCTTGTCAAATGTTGAAAGAGGAAGGTTATTCAAATGTGAAGAATGTCATTCCAGGTATGTTAGAGTGGCAAGGGAATGTGGAAAAATAAAATTTTTTAAATCGAAATATACCTATGGGGGTAATAAGATGAGTGTTAAACCGTTACATGCAAAAGATGTTGCAGAGAAAGTTTTATTCGGAGAGTTGTTTATTTTAGATGTTCGGAATGAGACGGATTATGAAGATTGGAAAATTGAAGGGAAACAAATTTCTTCTATAAATAAACCGTATTTTGATTTATTAGATGGTGTAGATCATATTGTAGAGGAATTGCCTAAGGAGAAAGAAATTTTAGTCGTATGTGCGAAAGAAGGTTCTTCACAGTTTGTTGCTGAGCAATTGTTAGATGCTGGTTTCAATAATGTTTATTATTTAGCTGGCGGTATGAAAGCTTGGAGTGAATATGTGAAGCCATTAAAAGTAGGAGATGTACAGGGCGAGGGAAGTATATATCAATTTAATCGCCTTGGAAAAGGGTGTTTATCTTATATGGTCATTTCAAACGGTGAAGCAGCAGTCATTGATGCGGTGAGAACAATTGAAGCATACGAAGATTTTGCAAAAGAGCACGGAGCTACTATTACTAACGTAATGGATACACATCTACATGCAGATCATATTTCTGGTGGGCGTAAGTTAGCTGAAAAAGTAGGCGGTACGTATTGGTTACCTCCAAAGGATGCGGAGGAAGTCGTTTTCTCATATAAACCGCTTGTTGAAGGAGCTGTCATTACGGTGGGGGGTACCAAAATTGAAATTGACGCATTATACTCACCGGGGCATACGATTGGAAGTACATCATTTATTGTAGATGATTCCTATTTATTATCAGGCGATATTTTATTTGTAGATTCAATCGGGCGTCCAGATCTTGCTGGGAAGGCGGAAGACTGGGTAGGGGATTTACGAAATACTTTATATAAACGTTATAAGGAATTATCTCAAGATTTAATTGTTTTACCGGCTCATTATTCAAAAATAAGTGAAATGGACGACAGAGGTATTGTGAGTGCGCGTTTACAAGATTTATTTAAGGAGAATGTAGGATTAAATATTGTCGATGAGGTAGAGTTTCGTAAAACGGTGACAGAGAACTTACCGCCTCAGCCGAATGCTTATGAAGAAATTCGTCAAACGAATATGGGTAAGATTTATCCGAGTGTGGAAGAAGAGCGTGAAATGGAGATTGGTCCAAATCGTTGTGCAGTTCATGATTCATTATAAAATAACAAACTGGAGGAATAGATGATGAATGTAAAACAAGTATTAGATGCGAAAGGTTTGGCATGTCCAATGCCGATTGTAAGAACGAAAAGAGCGATGGATACTTTACAAACTGGAGAAGTGTTAGAAGTACATGTAACGGATAAAGGGTCGGTAAAGGATATTCCAGCGTGGGCAAATAAAGGTGGTCATGACATCGTAAAGCGTGTAGAAGAAGCTGATGTGCTGAAATTTTGGATTAAGAAGGCGTAGTAGTTTTATAAATGTAGAGAGGTTGGTTATATGAATACAATATTAAGTACGCTTTTCATTGTACTTGCTGCAGGGTTTGTTATTTCACGTTTTTTACCGGTGAAAGGTGTTCAAAATATAAGTGGGAAAGAATTAAAGAGTATAGCAGGAAAAAAGGGGAAACAATTTATCGATGTTCGTACAGTAGGTGAATATAGAGGAAATCATATGAAAGGATTTCAGAATATCCCGCTAAATGAGTTAGCGAGTAAGGCAAATCAGTTAGATAAAAATAAGGAAGTAATCGTTATTTGTCAGAGCGGGATGAGAAGTAAGCAAGCAGCAAAAGTATTAAAGAAATTAGGATTTCAGCACGTTATCAATGTTTCAGGTGGTATGAATGCTTGTAATTAAGAAGGAGATAGAAAAATGAAAGAAATGACTGCAAAAGAGTTAGAAGAAAAATTGTTACGTAAAGAAGCAGTAAATATTGTAGATGTACGTGAAGTAGAAGAAGTAGCTGAAGGGAAAATTTCAGAAGCATGTAATATTCCACTAGGCCTATTAGAATTTCGTATGCATGAGTTAAATAAAAATCAGGAATATATTATTGTTTGTCGCTCTGGTGGAAGAAGTGCAAGAGCAGTTCAGTTTTTAGAGAGCTACGGTTTTCGAGCAATCAATATGGTAGGTGGTATGTTAGCTTGGGAAGGTAAAGTCATATAGGACTGAGGTAAATGATTTCAGCCTTTGTACAAACAAATAAATACCCCTATAGGTAATCGGAGGGAAAACAACATGGAACAACAGAAGAAAACAACAATCGTTTTATTTAGTGGAGATTATGATAAAGCGATGGCTGCTTATATTATTGCAAATGGCGCAGCGGCGTACGATCATGAAGTGACTATTTTTCATACTTTCTGGGGTTTAAATGCTCTTAGGAAAGATGAGCATGTGAACGTAAAGAAAACATTTATAGAGAAAGTGTTTGGAAAAATGATGCCGCGCGGTGTAAATAAGATGGGATTATCAAAAATGAATTTTGCTGGTATGGGGCCAAAGATGATTAAAGGTATTATGAAGAAGCACAATGCGGTGCCTTTGCCGGATTTAATTGATTTGGCGAAAGAACAGGGAGTTAAGCTTGTAGCTTGTCAAATGACAGTAGATTTATTAGGGTTAAAAGAGGAAGAGATTATGGAAGGGGTAGAATTTGCTGGGGTAGGAGCATATTTAGCAGATGCTTCGGATGGAAATGTAAATTTATTTGTTTAGATTACCTTCTTTTTAGAAGGCGAGGGGTACAATATGAGTTTAACAGTACTACTATTTATTATTGGGTTTATAGGGTCATTCATATCAGGGATGGTTGGAATTGGCGGTGCAATCATTAATTATCCGATGATCTTATACATTCCAGTATTGCTAGGATTTACTGGCTATACATCACATGAAGTGAGTGGTATTACAGCGATTCAAGTGTTCTTTGCAACTTTTGCAGGCGCGTGGGCGTACAGGAAAAGTAACGATATGGATAAAACTTTAGTTGTGTATATGGGAGCTAGTATATTAATAGGAAGCTTTGTAGGTAGCTTTAGCGCGAATTCATTAAATGAGCATGCTGTAAACATTGTTTACACATTACTAGCTACTATTGCGGCCATTATGATGTTTGTACCGAAGAAAAATAATAGCAGAGCAGTTAATTATAATAAATGGTTAGCAAGTATGTTAGCGTTTATTGTAGGAAGTGTTTCCGGCATTATTGGGGCAGGTGGTGCATTTCTTTTAGTCCCGATTATGCTAGTTGTTTTAAAACTACCAATACGTACGACAATAGCAACATCTATCGCTATTACGTTTATTTCCTCGGTAGGGATTACGACGGGGAAAGTGATTACTGGACAATTAGTTGTTATGCCAGCTCTTATCGTTGCGATAGCAAGTTTATTTGCCGCTCCTCTTGGGGTGAGAGTAGGGAAGAGAGTGAATCAAAAGGTTTTACAATATGTATTGTCTATTTTAATTGTAGGCACCGCTATAAAGATGTGGATCGATATGATATGAATAAAAAAGGATGGTGCTGCTTGCAGCCCATCCTTTTACTTATGCCCAAATAACTTTCATTAAGTTTTTATACTCGTCATTTGCTAATTTATATAGCATTCTCGTATGTTCAAAGACAAGTGCTGGATTAAAGTTTGGTTCTGAGAATGCAAGAGATGTTGAAATATCAATTGCATTTTGCTTATTTAGCGTGAATTTTGCAAATCGGTAAGATGTGTTTAATTCATTGATGACGTGTAAAATGTCATTTGTCGAATCAGGTACGTGAGCAACATTGAAGCAGTATATATCCACAGTAGGATTTTCGCTGTCGAAAGCAGCGATAAGTTGAATTTTTGCGCCAGCTTCTGTTTCTAGTCCTACTGAGAAATGTACAGAACCATCATTTTCATCTATATTTTCTTCCATATATATATCGTTTGATTTTAAGTACTCTTTAAAATCTGAAATGTTATGTTTTACTGCAGCTTTCATATGTGTGAGCCCCCTGATAATTGGAATAGATTACTATTATTTATTATAATTTAAAAATATTAAAAAAGATAGTTGGAAAGTTCTGATTTTTTGTTTTGAAAGCATTAAAAAGAAGCAGTGCTCTATGGAGATAGAGCACTGCTTCACTTTATTCATTGTCATTAGTCGATGTTTCTGTATCTTCACTGTTATTCTTATTTTGAGTCTCATGGTTACTTGATTCGCGTTCACTCGTATTTTCAGACGTAGATTCTTTTGTTTTCTCTGAGCTTGTTTTTTTTGAATCAGAATCAGATTTTGTATAGGCAGGTAGTCCAAGGTGACTACGAAGTTCGTTTGTAACATTAGCTAATTCTTTTTTATCTGGATTGTAATAGTAAGTTCGGCCACCACCAGCTGACTTACTACATGTATCATCACCTTTTGCCATGTAACAATCTTCACCTTCAATTTGTAATTTCTCAATTGAAGAATCTGCTCCATATTTATAGAATGAAAGCATATCGTCGAATGTTAAGTTTGTAACGAATTGTCCGTTAATATCATCAATGATATTACCAACTTTTGTTACAGATCCAACACTTGTTAGTTTCTTTAAAATAGCTTCAATAACAAGTTGCTGACGTTGTCCACGCATTGCATCACTATCAATGTGCCTTGTTCTAGCAAGAGCAAGTGCTTCTTCGCCATTTAACTTTTGAACACCTTTTTGCAGGTGAATTGCCTCAGCATTATCGTTGCTATCTTGCTCAGTAAATTCAACGGGTACATCAACTTCAATACCGCCTAAGTCATCGACGATTTTTATAAATGATTTAAAGTTGAATTTTACAAAGTAATCGACAGGAACATTCATTAATTTTTCAACTGCATCAATGCTTGCTTGTGGTCCACCATCTTTTCCGTTTTTAGCAGAACCGAATGCATGAGCGTGTGTAATTTTATCTTTTTTCTTTTCTACTGGAATATAAGTATATGTGTCACGTGGAATACTTAATAGTTTAACAGTTTTGCTATCTTTATTAAAAGTTGCAAGTAATAGTGCATCCGTTCTTATAGCTTCACCGTATTCTTTCCCACGGACATCGCTTTCATCAACACCCATGATTAAGACAGATACATTGTTTGTAATAGGTTTTACAGCCTTATCACGTAAATCAGATTTATCACCGCGCGCTAAATCGTGTGCGGCATTTCGAATAGCAGAAGATGCTTTATTTGCTAAAAACCAAGTATAACCGCCGCCTACTATTAAAAAGAATAGAATAGCGCTTATAATAATTTTTATTTTTTTCTTACTTTTTTTCGGTTTATTGCGTGTATTTTCTTGCAAAGATGGGTTTTGCTCCATTTCCTGTACTCCTTCATTTGGATTGAAATACGACACTCATATCCACTTATTATAATGAAATTTAGCGAAAAAAAACATTACAAATCATTTACATTTCGTAAAAATTCAATTTATTTATAAAAAGTCAGATTTTATATATTTTATTTTTGAGATGTAGAATAAGTATAAGTTGTTTTAGTAGAAATGAAAATATGCAATGTGAGAAAGTGATAGAGAAGTAAGATTTGTTGAAATATAGCCAAGAAGATGTGATGAGCTGTATATGTACTTCTTATATAATAAAGAAAGATTTTACGGATGAAGGAGAGAGCATAATGAATAATACATCATTCCGAGCAATTGTCGTGAACGAAAAAGAAAATAATCAATTTGAAAGAAAGCTTGTTGAGAGAGAAATTAATAGTTTACCTGAAGGAGATGTGCTAATACGGGTTCATTACTCTTCATTAAATTATAAAGATGCCCTTTCAGCTACGGGTAACAAAGGTGTAACGAGAACATACCCTCATACACCAGGCATTGATGCAGCGGGAGAGGTAGTTAGTAGTGAAAATAACGCCTTTCAGGAAGGCGATCAAGTTATTGTAACTGGATATGATTTAGGTATGAATACTTCTGGTGGTTTCGGAGAATATATTCGCGTGCCATCATCTTGGGTTGTTCCTTTACCAAAAGAAATGTCTTTGAAGGAAAGTATGATGTACGGGACAGCCGGTTTTACAGCTGCCTTATCGGTATATAAGCTCATTAGAGCGGGAATTACGCCTAGTAGGGGAGATGTTTTAGTAACGGGTGCTACGGGCGGAGTAGGCAGTGTAGCAGTTAGTATTTTAGGGAAGTTAGGATATAACGTAGTAGGGGCAACGGGAAAAAGAGAAGAGAAAGAGATGTTGCTACGTTTAGGTGCAAAACAGATGATTCACCGCGCGGAGTTGAGTGATGAATCAGGAAGACCGATGCTTAAAGGAATATACGCTGGGGTTGTCGATACTGTAGGCGGAAGGATGTTAGAAACAGCTTTAAAATCACTACAGTATGACGGTTGTGTCACGACGTGTGGTAATGTAGCGGGGCAGGAGTTAAATACAACGGTATACCCATTCATATTACGAGGTATTAGCCTTTTAGGAATAGATTCAGTGCAATGTCCAGTAGACATGAGAAGAGAAGTGTGGGCATTGTTAGCGACCGATTGGAAAAACTTAGAGCTATTATCTTATACAGAAGAATGTACATTAGAAGAATTAGATGAGAAGTTTGCGCTTATACTGCAAGGAAAGTTAAAAGGAAGAACGGTTGTAAAGATGAAATGAAAAAAGAGACGCTCATTTGAGCGTCTCTTTTCCCATTATAATGATTGTTTTAAATTGATTTTTCCTTGTTCACCTAAAACACCATCAGCGATATTTACAGCGTGATCACCGATACGCTCTAAGTTACTTACCATATCAACGTAGATGATACTTGCATCACCTGAACAGCTACGTTCGTTTAGACGTAATACGTGACGTTTACGAAGAACACGTTCCATTTGGTCAATTTTACGTTCTTTTGCAATAACCGTTTGAGCTAGTTCAGTATCGAAGTTTGTTAAAGCATTGATTGCATCTTGTAATGTTGAAATTGTTAACTCAAGCATTTCATTTAATTCAGCTAGTGCTTCGTTTGATAGTGAAACACGGTTTGAAATTTGGAAATCTACAAGTTCTACAAGGTTTTCTACGTGATCACCGACACGTTCAATATCTCCAACGACACCTGCTAGAACTGAATGCTTTTCAGAGTCTGTTGGTGAAAGTGGTTTTTCTGATAGTAAAACTAAATACTCGATAATTTTTTTATCTAAATTGTTAATAGCTCCTTCTAATTGAGTAGCCATGTCAGCATGTTTTTTATCTTGTGTATTTAAAAATTGGTTTGCTTCTTTTAATCCATGTAATGAAAACTCAGCCATACGGATGATTTCTTTTTGAGCTTCTGTTAAAGCAATAGCTGGAGATTGCTCAATAAAGATTGGATTTAAATGTTGCGGTTTGAAATCAATAGCAGAATCTTCGCCGCGAATAAGTTTTGTTACAATCCATGCTAATACAGCGATGAATGGGAATTGAATAATGGCATTTGTTACGTTAAATGTTCCATGTGCAAATGCGATTGTCATTTCTGGATTTAAGTTTAATGATGTTTGGAAATATTGAATTAAATTTGTAAATGGTACTAATAAAATCGTAAAGATGATTGTACCGACGATATTAAAGATAACGTGAACTAATGCTGCACGTCTTGCTGCAATAGAAGTACCGATTGCTGCTAATATTGCTGTAATTGTTGTACCGATGTTATCACCGAATAATACAGGAAGAGCAGCTTGTAAATCGATTGCACCCTGGCCGAATAGTTCTTGCAAAATACCGATTGTTGCACTTGAACTTTGTACAACTAAAGTGAAGACTGTACCAACAATGACTCCTAAAATTGGGTTATCACTCATGCTAACCGTTAATTCTTGGAATGATTCTAAAGAGCGAAGAGGCTTCATACCTGCACTCATCAATTCTAAACCGAAGAATAACATACCAAAACCGAATATTACTTGACCTAAAGAATGTACTTTTTTATTTTTAAAGAAGAATAGTAAGATTGCTCCAACTGCCATAATTGGAAGAGCGTATTCTCCGATTTTAATCCCGATAATAAATGCAGTAACTGTCGTTCCAATGTTTGCACCCATAATAACACCGATTGCTTGTCTTAATGTCATAAATCCGGCACTTACAAGTCCGACTGTTAAAGCGGTTGTTCCTGAACTTGATTGAATTAATACTGTAACTAACATACCTGCTAGTACACCCATAAGAGGGTTTGTTGTAAAACGATCTAGAATATCGCGAAGACGATCTCCAGCAGCTTGTTGCAGTCCATCGCCCATGTATTTAATCCCGAATAAGAAAATACCTAATCCACCAATGAACTGGAAGATCATATCTTGAATATTGTATTCCACGCATTCCACTCCTTAAATTTCATGTACGATGTAATTATTAACTAAACCTTGAGGCACTGTAAACGGTTTATCAGTAAAATTTACACTAAATTTACAAAGGGATAAAAAGTTTACAAATCTTTAAAGAAACACCTGGATTTAATTGGTTTTTAACTTTTGTAAATTGTATTTTTGTAAAGAAGTCACACTTTTTAGAATAATATTTTTTGATTACATATGAAAAAAAGCGTCTGCGATTTCATCGTATATTTTTTGATGAAAGTTAAAAAAATATGTAGGGAAATGCCTGTAGTTTTATACCATCGAAAAATGGGGAATGTTTAACGTGTATTGATTAGTATGAGGTTATTGTGGGATGAAAAAAGCCACTGAATTATCCAGCAGCTTTTTCTTTATTTTTATCTCCATGCTTTTGTTTTCTTATACTTGTAATATAAATGAACAAGAAAGCAATAAGTAATAAAGAGGAATAACGATATACAGTTGCATAGTTTGTAAAATGAGCAATGAACCCAAAAATAATCGCTCCAGCACCAATTCCAAGATCAAATGCTGAGAAGAATGTTGCTGTTGCTACTCCTCTTCGGTGTGGTGCTACTCGGTCAATCATCCACGCTTGTAGTGCTGGTTGAATTGCTCCGAAACCACTTCCGTAACACGCTGCGGCAATAATTAAGCTCGGAATTGTAGTTGTATACGACAATAAAATAATACCTGTAAACGTAATAATAACTCCTGGAATGATGACGAATGTATGGCCTTTCGTATCATATAATTTTCCAGAGAACGGGCGGGTTACAGCGATTGCAAGTGCATTAAATAAAAAGAAGAGGCTAATATCAGCAATCCCGACTTCCGTAGCAAATAATGTGATAAAGCTCCCAATTCCCCCGTACATTAATGTAATACATAATATTAATAATGAAGGAAGTAAAGCTTTACGCTCAATAAATCCATCGAGAAAGGTACCAGATGTTTGCTGTGGTGGTTGCGGCGATTTTTTGATTTGAAGTAGTTTCGTTAATATTAATGAAACTATTGTGCATGAAAGTGCACATAAAAAAAGAATCGTGAAGTTATATGCTTGCATAAGCCAAAGTCCGATAAGGGGACCGAGCGCCATGGCAATAGTTCCAGAAAGACCGAAATACCCCATGCCTTCACCGCGGCGAGCTTGCGGAATTAAGTCTGAAACGACAGTTCCATATGTAGTCGTTGTAATACCAAAACCAGCCCCGTGTAAAATTCGAACGGCAAGTAATAGGAAAACGGTTGAAGCGAAAAGATAACTGCCCATGGCGAGTAAACAAATAGCGGTACCGATCATTAAAATGATTTTTTTGTTGAATTTTTGCAAGGCATTTCCAGTTAGTGGCCTAATAAAAAGTGCTGCAACGGTAAACATACCGACAACGAATCCGATATTTGAACTTGTGCCCCCAATTTCTTTCACATAAACAGGTAAAGTTGGAATTAACATTTGAAATCCTAAAAACATGCATAAGTTTGCTAGAATTAGCGCAATAAACTCTTTCGTCCATAACGGTTCTCGTTTTACGAGTACTGCCTCTCCCATATATTCATCCCCTATATAAAAGTTTTCTCTGTTCTTTCGAGTATATGTATTGGTCAACATAACAGTCAAGGAAGGTGTCTTGAAAGCGGATAACAATTTTTCAGGTGAAAAACTGACAAATTTGTGTAAAGGCTACACAACTATGAAAAAAAGATGTAAAGTATAGATGTATAGACTAGTAGTTGTTATGAATGATAGAAATTGTTTTTTCTTTAAAGAAAGCGGATTCAAATTGTGGTGGATGAGAAGGGGATATATACTTTTTCGCTACATATATTTGAAAAGGTTTACAAAACAATGAAGAAAGAGGCGTGTACATATGAGACGATTAGGTATTTCTATTTATCCGGAACATTCAACGGTAGAGAAAGATAAGGAATATTTAACATTGGCAAGTAAATACGGATTTACACGTGTGTTCACATGTTTACTATCTGTAGATGGAGAAAAAGAGAAAATTATCGAAGAATTTAAAGAAACGATCTCTCATGCGAATACATTAGGGTTCCAAGTATTAGTTGATATTAGTCCAACTGTGTTTGAACAACTAGGTATTTCGTATAACGATTTATCGTTCTTCCATGAACTAGGTGCTTATGGTATTCGTTTAGATGTTGGGTTCTCAGGTTTAGAAGAATCAATTATGACGTACAATCCATATGGCTTAAAAATTGAGATTAATATGAGTAACGGTACGAAGTATGTAGATAACATTATGAGTCATAGACCAAATCGTGAAAATTTAATTGGTTGTCATAATTTCTATCCACACCGTTATTCAGGATTATCATACGATCATTTCATTAAATGCTCGAAACAATTTAAAGATTACGGTATGAGAACCGCTGCTTTTATTTCATCATTCGATGCAACATACGGACCTTGGCCAGTAACAGAAGGCTTATGTACGTTAGAGCAGCATCGTGAATTACCGATGACAACACAAGCGAAGCATTTATTTGCGACAGAATTAATTGATGATGTCATTATTGCAAACGCTTATGCATCAGAAGAAGAATTACAAGCACTAGGTGCATTAAATAAAGAGAAACAAACATTTGATATAGGATTATATGATACAACAACAGAACTAGAAAAAATTATCGTATTAGACGAACCACATTTTTATCGCGGAGATGTATCTGAATATATGATTCGCTCTACACAAAGTCGTGTGAAATATAAAAAAGAAGAGTTCAAACCGCATAATACGCGCGAAATTAAGCGTGGTGATCTTTTAATTGATAATGAACAGTATGGTCAATATAAAGGTGAATTGCAAATTGCTTTAAAAGATATGGTGAATACAGGAAAAACAAATGTAGTTGGCCGAATTGTAGAGGAAGAAATTTTCTTATTAGATTATTTACAAGCTTGGGATAAATTTGGATTTACACTAAAGAAATAATGAGAGCGAGATAAAGTGAAGCTTTAATCAGTGGGAATGTAGTTCATCCTCACTGATTATTAACCTTCACTAATCGGGATAAAAGGGAAAAAACTACTGATTTCAGTGGCTTTTTCCCTTTTATATAAAGAGCGAGAGGAAGAGCTATGACAAAAGTGCATCAGCGATTAATTTCTATTTTAGAGGAGTTTTTAGAAGAGAAATCGATGTTAAATCGAGCTTTTTTAGCGAGCCGTTTACATGTATCAACGAAGACGATTCAAAAAGATATAAAACTATTAAATGATATATTGGAAGAACACGGAGCGAAAATTGAATCGCAAAGAGGGACTGGATACGCACTAGAAATTATACAAACGAAGAAGTTTGAAGAGTTTTGCGTGAGTCTATTTCAAAAACAGACGGAAAAGATCCCAACTTCTTATGAAGAAAGGATAGCGTACATCCTGCAACGTATTTTAACGACAGAGGGATATGTGAAGCTTTCACAGTTAGCAGAGGAGATTTATGTGAGTAAATCGACTGTAAATTTAATCATGAAAGATGTTACAGATATATGTGGTCGCTATAAACTGCAAATTGAAAAGAGACCGTATTATGGTATACGTATTGTGGGAGAGGAGTTTAATATTCGTTCTTGTTTATCACA
Organism: Bacillus nitratireducens; assembly: GCF_001884135.1. Taxonomy (GTDB): domain Bacteria; phylum Bacillota; class Bacilli; order Bacillales; family Bacillaceae_G; genus Bacillus_A; species Bacillus_A nitratireducens. Next base: position 58,197 of record NZ_MAOC01000081.1, read on the forward strand.
ATATGGTTTACCGCGTTATGACCATACTCCGTTTCATGAGCAATTTGAGAAGAGTGATACATATTTATCGTTACCTCATATATCGCTTATCCGTTCGGTTATATTAAAGTATATTGAGGGAGGAACGATATATTTATCAGATATAGAAATTGATAATTTAGTCATTCATATTGCAATTGCATTAAGGCGTTGTGAAGATCAGCATTATATGAAAGGACTGAATGCGAAGCAAGCCGAACTTATAATAAAGAAAGAATATACGATTGCGAAACAGATTGTAGGAGATTTAGAGAAAGAGTTGAATCTTTCATTTCCAGAAGAAGAAGTTTTATATGTGACGATGCATTTATTAAGTACTGCTGTTACAGCGAAAGATCGTTATGAAAATGTGGAAGAATTATTAGGAAAAGATCTATATGCATTCATGCAACATATTCTTTTTAAAGTGGCGGAAGAACGGAATCTTACTTTTTATTATGATGAGGAATTATTATTTGGGTTTGGTGTTCATTTAAAAACATTATTAAACCGTTTGAAATATAAATTAAATACGAGAAATCCTCTTTTGGCAGAAGTGAAAAAGAATTATCCATATGCCTTTGAAATTGCGGTTCTTGTTGGAGACATAATTGGTGAATATACGGGTGAGTCGATTCCGGAAAGTGAAATTGGTTATATTGCTATTCACTTCGGCGGAGCGATGAGTCGTTTGCAAGAAAAGAATCAAAAGAAAAGATGCTTATTAGTTTGTGCGACTGGCCAAGGGAGTGCACAGCTATTGAAATATAAAATTCTATCACAGTTCCGAGATAAATTAGAGATTGTAGGGATTACAGGCTATTATCAATTGAAGGTAGAAGAACTTTACAAAGATAAAATAGATTGTATTATCAGTACGATTCATATACCGAGTGGTTTGCCTGTGCCAGTTATAAAAGTGAATTCAATATTTGATGATAAAGAGATTAAATCGATTGGTCAGCAGTTATTTACTCATGTGAATACTAGTGTGCAGCAATATATTAAGGAAGATTTGATCTTCTTAAATCATATTGCCTCTACAAAAGAAGAGGTTATTCAGTTTTTATGTGAGAAAGCTGCTTTGAAAGGTTATGTACCTGCAAACTTTTATGATTCTGTTATGGAAAGAGAGAATACATCTCCGACATCGGTTGGAAATTTAGTTGCGATTCCGCATCCGATGCAGTTATTAAGTGAGAAAACATTTTTGATGTTTTGTACACTTGATAAAGCAGTTGACTGGGGAGATAAGAAAGTACAAGTTATTATTTTATTTAGTGTAAAGCGCAATAATAATGAAGATTTACAAAAGCTTTATGATTTTTTATACGATATTATGTCTAGTCAAAATACGATAGAGAAATTAATTCAGGCTGAAGTAATTGCAGATTTCCAAGAGATATTATTATCTTTATAAGAAAAGTATATAAAAACTTCCGTTACACAACGGAAGTTTTTTATGTTTAATTGTATGCGTTTTCATAATAAGATAAAAATATAGAAAAAACATAGCTTGGGGGAATTTAAAATGACTGATATGCAAACTCCATTTGCGTTAATTTTACATGGTGGCAACGCGAGAAGCGCGGCACTTGAAGCAATCGCTTTTGCAAGACAAGGAGATTTTGAGAATGCGAGTGAAAAGATGACACTTGCTAGTGAAGAAATATCATCCGCTCATCGCATTCAAACAGACTTAATTCAAGAAGAAGCAAGAGGAAATCATGCAGAAATCAGTTTACTGTTAGTGCATGCACAAGATCATTTAATGAATGCCATTACAGTGAAAGAACTCGCTGAAGAATTTATTACTCTTCATAAACGAGTGGAAGAGAAAGTGACAATATAAGATGTACATTTTATTATGTTGCGCGGCAGGTATGTCAACGAGTATGGTTGTAAGAAAAATGCAAGAAGAGGCAAAGAAACAAGGGAAGGATTATAAAATTAAAGCAGTCGATTCAGAACTTGTGAAACTGGAAATAAAAAATGCTGATGTTGTTTTAATTGGACCACAGGTGAAGTATTTGTTTCCAGCAGTAGAGTTTCTTGCGAAATCTTACGATATACCAGTTGCAATAATAGAACAACGAGATTATGGCATGTGTGATGGTTTGAAAGTACTTAAGCAAGCAGAACAATTAATTTTAGCGTAATTATATTTTTTTAAACATAAACATTATAATGTTATAACTTTTTAATTTCACCACATTGAACATAGGGAGGGTTATCGATGAATGGTTTTATGAGTTTTATGGAACAGAAGATTATGCCGACAACGCAAAAGATTGCGGGGCAACGACATTTATTAGCAATTCGAAACGGAGTTATTTCTACGTTACCGTTAACGATTGTCGGATCATTTTTCGTTATCTTTTTAAATTTACCAATTGATGCATATATGGAGTGGATTGCACCGTTTCGCCATATTTTAGATATTCCATTCCGATTTACAGTAGGATTAATGGCATTATACGCAGCGTTTGGGGTAGGGGCTTCACTCGCGAACTTTTATCAGCTCAATCAATTAAGTGCAGGATTATTATCTGTACTCGCCTTTTTACTAGCATCAGTTGAACCAATTCAAATAACAAAAGCTGTACCAGGTGTTATTGATGCAGGTAGATATATTTCAGTAGGAACATTAAGTGCAACTTCTTTATTCGGAGCAATTGTTACAGCATTAATTGCAGTAGAAATTTATCACTTTATGATTAAGCATAATATCTCGATTAAATTACCAGACAGTGTACCACCAGCAGTTGCAAACTCGTTTGCAGCATTAATTCCAACTTTAGTCGTTATTCTTTTATTCTGGGGTATTCGTTACGGTTTGAAATTTGATGTGAATACAACAATCACATATTTAATCGCACCACTAAAATCAGTATTAGTAGGAAATAATTTATTCGGTGGTTTATTAACAGTATTCCTAATCGTATTCTTCTGGTCGTTCGGTATACATGGCCCAGCGATTTTAGGACCAATCATTCGTCCGATGTGGGATTCAGCAATTCTTGAAAATATGGAAGTATTCACGGCTACAGGAAATGCACATCAGTTACCAAACTTATTTACAGAGCAATTTATTCAATGGTTCGTATGGATTGGTGGATCAGGCTCAACATTAGCTTTAGTTATTATGTTTATGTTCTCTAAATCTAAGTTCCTAAAAGAGTTAGGTAGATTATCATTCGTACCAGGTTTATTCAATATTAACGAACCGATTATTTTCGGGGCGCCGATTGTAATGAACCCAATCTTAATTATTCCATTCGTTATAACGCCGTTAGTTACAACGACAGTATCATATTTCGCAGTTGTTTCAGGTATGATTCCGCTCATGATGGCGAAACTGCCATTTACGATGTTAGCACCAATTGCAGCGATTATTAGTACGGACTGGACCATTATGGCTGGTGTACTTGTACTTATTAACTTTGTTATCTCATTCGTTATTTACTACCCATTCTTCAAAATGTATGAGAAACAACAAGTAGCAGGAGAGGAGAAAACAGAATGCTCGGAGCAATTATCATCTTAATTACATTCGTAGCGGGGCAGTGTATTGCACATTATTCAAAATGGGTACAAAGTAAATCTTTATTAGTGTTACTACTCGTATCAATTGTATTTATCGGTAGTTCAATGGGTGCCTATGTAATGTTAGGGTTACAATCACCGTACGTAATCATTGTACCAACGATTTTATGTGCAACATGTTTATCTGCAAAATATAGATTTACGAGCATGGCATTAATACAACGTGTGAAGGAGATGCAAAAGCATGGAGCGTAAATTAGGAATTTCACTTTATCCAGAGCATTCAACGAAAGAAAAAGATATGGCATACATTTCGGCAGCGGCACGCCACGGTTTTTCAAGAATATTTACTTGTTTGTTGTCTGTGAATCGCCCGAAAGAAGAAATTGTAGCTGAATTTAAAGAAATTATTAATCATGCAAAAGAGTACAATATGGAAGTTATTTTAGATGTAGCTCCGGCAGTATTCGATCAACTTGGTATTAGCTATAGTGATCTATCATTCTTCGCAGAGTTAGGTGCAGACGGTATTCGATTAGATGTAGGATTTGACGGATTAACAGAAGCAAAAATGACGAACAACCCGTACGGTTTAAAAATTGAGCTAAACGTAAGTAATGATATTGCCTATTTAGAAAATATTCTTTCGCATCAAGCGAATAAAGCAGCTTTAATTGGTTGCCATAATTTTTATCCGCAAAAATTCACTGGTCTTCCGTATGATTATTTCATTCGCTGTAGTGAACGCTTTAAAAAACACGGTATTCGCACGGCAGCCTTTATTACGTCACATGCAGCTGAAATCGGTCCATGGGATATTAATGACGGATTATGTACGTTAGAACAACATCGTAACTTACCGATTGAAGTACAAGCGAAACATTTATGGGCAACAGGGCTTATTGATGATGTTATTATCGGAAATGCTTATGCGAGTGAAGAAGAGTTAGAGAAACTAGGAAACTTAAATCGTTACATGTTACAGCTAAAGGTACACTTTGTAGACGAAGCGACTGAAGTAGAGAAAAAAGCGACACTGCAAGAATTACACGTAAGACGCGGCGACATAACAGAATATATGGTACGTTCTACAGAAGTACGCAAAAAGTACAAAGACTATGACTTCCCAGTGCGCGAAAGTGTACGACAGGAAAGAGGGCAAGTTGTAATTGGTAACAACTCATTTGGTAAGTATAAAGGTGAACTACAAATCATCTTGATAGAAATGCCGATAGATGAACGGAAAAATATTGTCGGTACAATTGCTGAAGAGGAGTTATTCTTATTAGATTATGTAGGAGCCTGGACACAGTTTACTTGTGTGGAATAGGGAAGGGCAGGAGAGGATGCTATGGCATCCTCTTTTTTCTGTTGAAATAGTAGTCTATCGTATATAGAATGCAAAGAGATATATTTAACTTGGACGGGGGAGAAGGAGATGGAAGAGTATATAGATGATTTATTAAGGCGAATGGCCGATGAAGAGACAGATATATGGCATCGTGCATATGATGAAGCAAAAGAGCTAAATGACCTATTAACTTTTCCTTATTTACAGGAGAAGTTAATAAAAGCAAAAAAGGTATCTATGAAGAAAGATATTTATTATTTAATGACGAAACTCGCTGTAAATACGAAAGAAATCTGTATTGCTGATTACCTTATAGATCGTTTGGAATATGAAGAGAGCCCGACTCTGTTAAGTGAATTACTTAGTAATATTTATCCGTTGCCAGAAGTAAGTAGTACAAATAAAATTATTCCTTATATTTATCATAAAAACGATAGTGTTCGTTTTTGGGCAGTTTCTTCCTTAAAGTTATATAAATCGTTAGAAGCGGAACGTGCGTTGCTAAAGTTGCTGGATACTGAAGAAAATAAAGATGAGATTACAAATATTTGTTATACGTTGCTTGAGATTGGAACAAATCAATCGATTCTTCCATTAACAAAGCTTTTATATAGGGATAGTGCTTATGTTCGTTCAACCGTTATTGAAGTGTTAGCAAAAATAGGGGGATCGGACTTACAAATAGTCTATATTGAAGCTTTAAAGGATAGAAATGTTATGGTGAAATACGAAGCTGTTCGAGCTATTTATGCATATGGAGATGAAATGGCGACTAAGCCAATTTGCGAACGTGTAACTAAAGTTGTTTCTAGAAGACGCAAAAATGAAGTAGAGCCTACTGATGAATCAGAGATCGTCATCGCTCTCCGTTTCTTACATAAGTTTGCCGATCAAGAGGAAGTTTTAAAGACGTTTGGTAAAGTGAAACTTTAATCAGTGGGGGTTTTGTTCATCCCCCACTGATTATTAGTTGAACCAATCGGGCGTTTACGGGCAGTTAATCACCCACCTAACTACTTTGCTCCAGCCGAATTTTGAGGTGGGAGTTTTACTGCCCGTTAATGCGGGATAAAGTATATAAAAAACGAGGAAACTTGTTTATGTCAGAGAGAAAATGGCTTCGGGATAATATTAGTTACTTTCAAGAGAAAGAAAGAATATAAGAATCATAAAAAAAGAGTTAGCCTCAATAATGAGACTAACTCTTTTTTAAATAATTAGTTTAAAATTTTCACTGTAACTGTTTTACGTCCCCAGTTACTTGATGTGCCTTTATCTGGCATTAAAACATCAATTTTATTTCCTTTAATAGCTCCACCAGTATCACCAGCGATTGCTACTCCGTAACCTTCAACCCATACTTTTGAACCTAATGGAATGACACTTGGATCAACTGCAATTAGTTTCATGTTTGGATTAGCTGTTAAGTTATGACCCATAGCTGATTTTACTTGGTCTCCTGCTTTGTAACCATTTTCAAGTGGATCCGCTGTGTAAGCTGTTGCTTGAACTCTTAATTCACGAGAAGAAGATGGTGCACTTGTTTCAGTTTCTTTTGCAACAGGTTGTTGTGTAGCTGGTTTTTGAGCTTTAGCCGCTTCACGAGCTTTAGCTGCCTCTTGAGCTTTAGCTGCTTCACGAGCTTCAGCTGCCTCTTGAGCTTTAGCTGCTTCACGAGCTTCAGCCGCTGCCTGAGCTTCAGCTGCTTCACGAGCTTTAGCTGCCTCTTGAGCTTTAGCTGCTGCTTGAGCTTCAGCCGCTTCTTGAGCTTTAGCTGCTTCACGAGCTTTAGCCACTTCTTGAGCTTTAGCTGCTGCTTGAGCCTCAGCCGCTTCTTGAGCTTTAGCTGCATCTTTAGCTTTAGCTACTTCCTCGGCTTTAGTTGCTGCTTGAGCTTCAGCTGCCTCTTGAGCTTTAACTGCTTCACGAGCTTTAGCTGCTTCCTGAGCTTTAGTTTTTGCTTGAGCTTCAGCTGCCTCCTGAGCTTTAACTGCTTCACGAACTTTAGCAGTATCTTGAACGTTAGTTACTTTTTCAGCTTTAACTACTGGCTGAACTTTAACTGGCGCTTTCCCTGTTAAGTAAGGAACGTGTACATAAGCTGTTTGGCCGTTATATTCAAATTGAATCCAATCATTTTGTACTTGGTGTGTTGTTTCGATTACATCATCTTTTTTCAATTTACCAAGAATCGCTGAATCTGTATTTGCTCCAGCACGTACGTTTAATACGTTTGCTGTTACGTAGTAAGAATCTTTAGTGTAGTCAGCGCTTATGAAAGCTTCTTTACCACTATTTAATTTAACTTTTGACCATCCGTTTTCTGTATGTAAAACGTTAACTTTATATCCATCTAATAACTTTCCGACAACTTTTGATTCAGTAGTTGGGTTTTCTCGTACATTTAGTACATCAGTTGTTACAATCGTTTCTGCTTTAGCAGATGTTGTGAAAATCCCAAGACCAAAAACCGCTGCTGTTGCTATACCCATAAATTTTTTCATAATAGCCTCCATTGCATTTGTTTTTCGTTGACCTCATTATATCAACCATTATTTTCTTATTTGCGGAAAACACAAAACTACAAAGCATTCGTAATGAGGCGTTAATATTCTGTAATAATTCCATTAATATCCTGATAACGTTTTCTTTGCGGTTTTTGGGGGGTTATAACATATGATTCATAAAATCAACACTATTTTAATTACTAATAGATTAATAATATATCAGTGGTATTACTTAAATGTTTCTGTAATGTTACGAAAAAGGGGTATTTAACTATTTGAATCGTAATGTAGTTATGAAAATATAATCTTATTGTGTGTGAAGTCGTATATATAGGGGGGATTTTAATGAAATAGAGATATAATTGTTACAAAATAAGTTGTAGTATGGAAAAAATTACGCCTTGAATTTGTGTTATTACATAGTATTTTTGCAATAATAGGATTGCAGGATAGTTGTAATGTGAAATGGAAGCTGCAAGGATAAAAAGGTAATCGCAACATGAAACATATATAATAGAAGAAACATGATTTAAAGGGACGATATTGTTATGAATTTGTTCGTGAATTGCTTCAGAGTTATATAGTAGAAGTTAGAGACGCAGATTTTTAATAAAACAGCGATAAAATTGAATTTGCCTTCAATAAAATAAAAAACGTAGGAGTGTAAACTCCTACGTTTTTTATTTACTCATATCGTAAACATTCAATTGGATCAAGTTTTGCAGCTTTGTTAGCAGGTAGTAGACCGAATATAATACCGATTAACATTGAGATACCTACCGCAAGAAGTCCAAGTTCTTTTGAGACAACGAGTGGCCATCCGGCAAATATTGAGACAATCCAAGCGAAGAAGATACCGAGCATGAATCCGATGAAACCACCGAGCCCTGTTAAAATACAAGATTCAATTAAGAATTGTGTTAATACTTTACCGCGCGTTGCACCAAGTGCTTTACGAATACCAATCTCACGTGTACGCTCTGTTACAGATACAAGCATGATGTTCATTACACCGATACCACCAACAAGTAAGGAGATAGCGGCAATACCACCGAATACCATTTTCATCATACCGATGGATTCGTCTAATTGCTTCGTAAATTCACCTAAGTCTTGTGCTTCGAATTTGTGCTCAAATTTAGGAGCTTTCATTTCGTTTAAAACAGAAACGGCTTGTTTTTCTACACTTTTACGTTCTGTTGGAGAGGTCATTGTTAATCTTACAGAGTCATACTCATTTACTCCTGAAATGACAGGCGCGTTTTCCAGTGATGTGTAACCTTCAGGCATAGCCATTCCAAATTCGTTTTTCGTTTCGTATACACCGACTATTTTATACGGCTTTCCTTTTATATCTGTGTATTGATTTGATTCCCAACCACTAAATAATTTGTTGAAAGCTTCTTCATTTAATATAACAGCAGGGATTGCCTGGTTTAATTCGCTGTCGTTTAATTCACGACCGTGAACTAATTTTATTTTCGAATCTGTCATAAAGGCGCCTGTTCCACCTTTTAAATCAAGAGAGACATCTTTTGAACCAGCAGATGCTTTTACTTTCATACTTACATCTGGATAAACATCTTTAACGCCTGGCACAGTTTGAAGACGGTTTAGCATATCAGGTGTGATTTTGGCACTATCTGTTCCATAATCAGGATTGTTGTAGTAAATCGTTATTTCATTATCTTTTCCTTGGCCTAACTCTTCTTTAAACTTTGCGTTTGTACCATCACCCATTGAAATGATAGTAATAATAGCACTAATACCAATAATAATTCCTAGCATCGTTAATATAGAACGCATTTTATGGGCAAAGATAGAGGAAAGGGCCATGCGTATATTTTCACTCGTGTTCAAAATTAACCTCTCCAATCTTGGACGATATTTCCGTCACGAATTACAATTTGACGTGCTGCCGCTTCCCCGATTTCACGATCGTGGGTAATCATAATGATTGTTGAGCCTTGTTTGTTTAGTTCGTAAAAGAGGTCCATAATTTGTGTACTCGTTTTCGTATCAAGTGCACCCGTCGGTTCATCTGCTAAGAGAAATTTCGGGTTATTTACGATTGCACGTGCGACTGCGACACGCTGCTTTTGTCCACCTGACAATTCATTTGGTAAGTGAGTAGCACGATCAGCTAAACCTACTTTTGTTAAAGCTGCTAGTGAACGTTCACGTCGCTCTTTTTTATCAACACCTGCATAAATAAGAGGTAATTCAACATTTTGCATTGCTGTAAGTCTTGGTAGTAACATAAAGTTTTGGAATATGAATCCGATCTCTTTATTACGAACGTGTGCAAGTTCTGTCTCAGACATGTTTGAAATATTTTGACCAGCTAGTTCATACGCACCTGTTGTTGGTTTATCTAAGCAACCGATAATGTTCATTAATGTTGATTTACCAGAACCAGAGGGTCCCATAATAGAAGTGAATTCTCCCTGGTTCAGTGTTACGTCAATGCCGTGTAATATTTGAACGGATTCTGCACCATTTTGGAAAGATTTCGTGATGCCTTTTAAGTTAATCATTCAACGACAACCTCCATACCATCTTTTAAGTCTTTTTCAGGTTTAGAGATAATTTGCTCTCCTTTTTTCACTCCAGAAACTTTCGCTTCGCTATCTGTTTCAAATTCAACAGTAACCGCTTGTTCTTTCGCTTTACCGTCTTTTATAACGAAGACAACATTTTTGTCACCTTTTTTCACGATGCTACTTTTCGGAATAATTGTACCAGTTGCTTCACCAGATTTACTTGTCACGTATACGTGGAAGCCGTTTTGTAATTCTTCACTATTGTCTAATGTGACAGTGAATTGGTAATTAGAAACTGTTTTGTTTTCGTCCATACTCTTTAATGGTGTAGAACCGATTTCTGTTACTTTTCCTGTCCAAGTCTTACCAGCGACCGTTTTTGACGAAACAGTTACTTCTTGCCCAACTTTCATACTAGCAAGCTCATATTCAGAGAGTTGACCTTTTACTTTAAATGGACCAGCGTGACGAAGTGTAATGCCGCTCATACCTGTTTTTTCATCAGCAGTTTTTACGATATCATCAATTACACCATCAGTAGGGCTCGTTACAGAAAGGGTGTTTACCTTTTCTTTTGCTACTTTAATCATTTCATCAGCTTTTTCAACTTCAAATTTCTTCATTTCAAGTTGTGATTCTAATTGCCCAACTTCAATTTCTGATGCTTTTAATGCTTCAGCGGGAAGGCCTGCATTTTTATCTTTTTGTAATTTTTGTTTCGCTGCATCAATTTGTTTTTGGAACAATGTTACTTCTTTTTGTGCGATTTTCTTTTGCATTTCTGCTTCCGTTACACCTTGTTTAGCAGTAGGGTCATTGTATTTAAACAGAAGCTGACCTTTTTTCACTTCATCACCTTTTTTAACAGCTAATTCATACGTGCCTTTTGTTGGATCGAATGAAATTGTTTCAATACCGCTTGGAATAACTTCGCCGCCAAATTTTTGTGCATTTTCAATTTGTTTTTCTGTAACTTTATAACCGCTATATGCCATTGCTACTTCTGAACCACCGCCAGCAAATGCAAAATATGATCCAGCTGCAATTCCGATTGCTACTACACTAGTAATTAACACTTTATTTTTCTTCTTCATCTATTTATCACCTTTTCGTTCGTTTTAGTATCTACATTAAGTATAAAAGAGGTGAAGAATCTGACAAATCGTTTTAGCTTACAATAACCTTACAGTTTTGTAAGGTATGAATATCTAAATGTAAGGTAGAGGTTGTCCTAGTTTAAGCAAATGAATTGACTCGTTGCTTCTTTCTAACAATAATATTGTATGAAGGAGAGGAGGAAGGAAGATGGAAGCTTATTTTAGTGCTCATCCATTAAAACCATTTATTCCGTACTCGAGGCAACATGTCATTATATTATTTATTATGTTGGTGGGGATATTTTTTCTATATCAATACCAAGATTTATTGCGTCAAAGTGAGTGGAATATAACGGTTCGATATGCGATTGCATTTCTATTTATAGGAAGTGAGATTGGACTTCATATGTGGGAATGGAAAGCTGGGATTTTTGAGCTAGGCACTTCATTACCATTTGAGTTATGTACGATTAGTTTATTGTTAGCATCGATTATGATTGTAACGAAAAGCTATCGAATATATGAGATTGTGTTTTTTACAGGAATTATCGGTGCATCGCAAGCCATTTTAACGCCGAACGTGCAATATGCTTTTCCGCATTTTCGCTTTATAGAATTCTTTATCGCACATATATTGCTCATTTGGGCACCACTCTTTATGACATGGGTGGAAGGATATCGTCCGACATTACAATCTATTAAGCGTACGATGATATTTTTAAATATATTGATTCCAATTGTTTCGTTTGTGAATTACAAAACAGGCGGTAATTATATGTTTTTAGCTCGTAAGCCAGAAACTGCTTCATTACTCGATATGTTAGGACCGCATCCTTACTATATCATTTCATTAGAAATAGCTGCGCTTACGGGATGTTTTATTTTGTATATGCCGTTTGTGAAAAGAGAAGGGCATGCGCATAAAGAATCACTAGGATCATAACCTAGTGATTTTTTATTTTATAAATATTTACAATTCAGAAAATTAAGAATAAAATTAGGAGGTAAATTATATAAAGAGAGAAGGGAAAACGTGGTCAAAAAAGTTTTTCTGAATGGGATGGAAGTGACGATTCAATTTATTATTTCGATTTTGGGTATTATTTTTTTAGGGGCACTGCCGAAATTATTTTATGGATTTGAGCTGAATGTATCAGCGTACATAAAGAGTCTAAAAGAAGTATTTGCGAAATTAATGGATATTTCCAATATGCAATATGCAAGTGATAAATTTTTATTTCCACAGTTGTTTGTTCATTATAAAGAAACAATGGTTATTTTCTTGTCTGCATTTTGCATTTCATTATTGGTAGCATTTTGTATCGTTTATATGATTATGAGTAGTTCACCGCGTATACAACATCGCATTAAATCGTTTCTCATTTTTCTAGAATCCATTCCAGACATTCTTCTTATTTTGGGATCACAAATTTTAGTTATATGGTTTTTTAAACAGACAGGTTTTTTACCCTTTCAAATTGCGTCAATCGGAGGCGAGTCTATTAGAGGATTGCCAATATTTTGTTTGAGTATACCGACTACGATTCTGTTTGTAAAACTGTTAGTGCTTCGTTTTGAAAATGAGCTAGAAAAAGAGTATGTACTATTTGCTAAGGCGAAAGGGTTGGGGCGTTTTCACATTTTAAATCGTCATATTTTACGAAATGTGTTGCTTAGTACACTGTTCTTTGCGAAAACGAATATTTTTTTTATGTTATCTAATTTATATATTATAGAATGGATTTTTAATACGAGAGGTATTTTTATGTTTTTGAAATCATATCCGGATATTAGGGTTGAGGTTTTCATCGTTAGTGTGCTGCTTATTTATATTCCGATTTTTATTTTGTTTAAATTGTTTCATTATCTCATTCCAGCTGCGATGAAGGAGAGACTATAATATGTGGACGTATATAAAACGCGATAAAAGATTTTGGATAAGCATTGGGTTTCTTCTCATATTAGTTCTTTTGAGCATCGGAAATACGATATGGAATGATGGACATATTAGACAAGTTACATTGCAATATGATGCGGATGAAAATCCACAAGTGCCACCGTTTTCACCTTCATTACAATTTTTACTCGGGACAGACCGGAAAGGATACGACCTGTTACATTTAGTCATTGAAGGTGCGAAGTGGACGATTGGTATATCTATTTTAATTGCGGCATTTAGAATGGTGATAGGTGTGTTTTTTGGTGTTGTGCTTGGAACATATGTAAAAAGAGGGTTTTCAAAAATCGAGGCTTTTTTTGATAGTTTTACAGTCATTCCAACAGTTATGATTGCGTATTTCTTGCTTCGCTCTGTGAATACCTTTGGAAATGGAGAGGAAACAACAACTTTTTTTGAAAGAGCTTCGTTTCAAGTTGTATTACTTGTAATGCTTGCGATGCCGGTTATTGCACTGTATGTTGCGAAGGAAGTTCGTAAATTACAAACGGAAGAATTTATTGATGCCGCGCGCATATTAGGTGGATCGAGAAGACATATTGTTATAAAGCATCTTTTTCCGCATCTCTATATGACGTTTATACTCGTATTTCTTCAACAGTTTACGCAGACTCTTACCATTTTACTGCACTTAGGGCTACTGGAAGTATTCTTTGGCGGAACTGTTAAGTTTTTCGGACCGGTAGAAGAAGTAGACTCTTACACGCTTGAATGGTCAGGTTTAATTGGAGTATACTTTAGATCCTTAACGGTGCATCCGTGGATTCCTCTTGTCCCAATTACATTTTTCGGGCTTACTATTTTTTCAGGAAATATGATTGTGAAAAGTATAGAAGAAGCGATGACAAAAGTTCGATTAGGGGGAGAGATAAAGAAGACGGATGTAGAAGAAGAACAACCTGCTGTGCAGTCAAAAGAAGAGTTATTTACTTTTAAACATACGATGTGAAGGGCCTAGGAAACTAGGTTCTTTTATTTTGTTATATTACAATATTGTAAGAGAGATGTAATGAAAATCGATAGGGGAGAAATACAAATTCGTATACACTGCATGTATAGAGAAATACGAGAGTAGGTGAAGGTATACGATGGATTTTTTAGAAGTATCAAAACGTAGTATAAAGCGAAATGTGAAAGATTATTTTCTATACTTTATTTCATTAGTAGGCAGCATTATTATTTATTTTACATTCGTATCGATTAAACGGAATGAAAGTGTAGTGGCTCTTTTAAAAGAATCAGATAAGGTGGAAACGACATTTACGTTTGCACAAATTTTGTTGATTATCTTTTTAACGATTTTTATTTTTTATTGTAATAGCTTCTTTTTGCGAAAGAAGAAAAAAGAAATTGCGTTATACAGTTTATTAGGCATTCGTAAAGAGGAAATTGCTAAGTTACTCTTTTATGAAACATTACTAGTTGGTGCTGCGGCAAGTGTATTAGGTATTATTTCTGGTCTATTTATAGCGAATATGTGTGCAGGGCTTCTTGTGAAATTAATGGGAAGTGCGTTTACTTTTACATTTACGATTTCATTTTTATCTATAGTAGAAGTCCTTATAACGATAGGTACGATTTTCTTTATTGCATCATGGAAAAGTAAAAAGTTAATTTATGAGCAGCGTTTAGTTGAATTACTATATGGTGAAAATCAGAAAGAAGAGGCACCTACGTATTCAAGTAAGAAGGCAAAACGAGCGATTGTTTTATTAATTACAGGTTATATCATTGCGTTACTCACACAAGTTTTTGGATTGGGAGCAATCTTTATTACAGGTCTACTTATTTTTGGGTGTATTGTAAAAGGTACGTTTTTACTATTTGAGCAGTATACAGTGAAATCACTCCATAAAATAAAGGGAGATAAAACGAAATATTGGAATGGAACGAACATTTTATCGATTTCTTCATTGTTCTTCAGAATAAAAGGAAACGTAAAGATGCTGGCGCTATTATCTTTATTAAGTGCAGTGACACTATGTACAATTGGAATTAGTTCTAGTATGTATTATGGAGCGCAGAAAACGGCGACATTAATGAATCCAGTTAGTTATGAGTATGTAACAACTGGAAAGGAATTAGATAAGAAAGTTAGAGAAGAAATTCAAAAACACGAGTTAGGAATCAAAAATGAAACGTCTGTAGCTATGCTCTCTATGCAAGGAAAGATAGAGGGAGAACAAATATTAACAGGATATTTAATAGGTAATGGTAACGTACAAGTTATAAAAGAGTCAGATTTTAATAAATCTGCTTCTATGTTAGGTAATAAACAAGTCATTCTAGGTTCTGAAAGGGAAGTTGTTTTATTAGATCCGTATAAATCATATAACATAGAAAAGAATTCGCTTGAAGGAAACGACGTATCCTTTGAAGGGATGAAGAATGGTATAACAATCGCTGATCATCGTGAGGAAACAATTGTGAGTGCGAAACTTGCACCAGTTGGACTTGTTGTTCAAGATTCGTTATTTAATAAGTTGCAGCAAGGACATGCTGTTTCAACAGTTAGCGGATTTATCGTTGAAGGTAATGGGAGTGCAGAGCTAACGAAAGAGTTAGGGAGTATCCTATCTAAGGAAGCAAAATTCCAATCCTTTGAAGAGGCGAGCCAATCTGAATTGCAAGATGGTGCAGTATTATTATTTGCAAGTATATTTTTAGGGATTGTCTTTATTCTTGCTACTGGATGTATTTTATACTTTAAACAAATAACAGAAGCTATGGCAGAGCGACCGGCATACGGCATGTTAAAGAAAATTGGATTAACGAAAAGGGAAGCAACAGAGTCTGTAAGAAAACAAGTAGGAGCGATTTTTGTAGTACCATTACTGCTTGCGATTTGTCATACATTCTTTGCATTTTTAAGTTTGATGGGCTTTACAGGAATGTTCGAATATAGTCTTCCGTTACTAGGTAGTATAGGAGTGTATATCATCATTTACTTTAGTTACTATATGTTAACGGTTCGATCGTACACAAATACTGTATTCAGCGATAGAAAATAAAAAAGAAGCGAGCAATTTTTCATGCTCGCTTCTTTTCGTTATTTCGTAGAAACTTCACCTTCAGTTTCTGTTTGCGGAATAAAGTATCCGACTATACCACCAATTATTGCTGGAACAATCCAGCCAATACCTAATTCATAAAAAGGAATTGCGTGTACGATATTAGCGATAAAACTTGGTATCATTCCCACATTATCAAGTGCATGAATACAGCTAATAAGGAAGGCCGCAATCATTGCTCCGATATAGACAGAAGGTTTACGTTTCGTATATTTATCAATAAAGGATACGAAAATTAAAATGATTGTAATTGGATATAAAATAATTAATACGGGTAATGTAATTTTGATTAATAAACTTAAACCTAAGTTTGAAATAACGAAACTAAAAATACAAACGTATAGTACAAGCTTCTTGTATGAAACATTTGTTAATACTGTTGTGAAATAGTTAGCGAATGCACTTACAACACCAATTGCTGTCGTTAAACAAGCGGCTATAATTGCGATACTTAATAAAACATTACCGCTTGTCCCAAAGAATTGGTACATAACAGTAGCTAATAGTTGACCACCGTTTTCGAATTGCCCTAAGTTCCCGTTTGAAGCGCCGATATAGCCGAGTAAGAAGTAAACAATTGTTAGGAACAGGGCCGCAATGCTTCCGCAAATAATTGTATATTTCGCAATGGATTTCTTATCTTGTATACCGTTTTGACGAATTGCATTTACAACAATCGTTGATAATACGAGTGCTCCGATTGCATCTAAAGTTAAAAATCCTTCAAGAAATCCTTTGAAAAATGGAATTTCTTTATAGTCACCGATAGGTTCTGCAAATGATCCTGGTGAAAGAATCGCTTTTGTCGCCATAATTGCAATAATTCCAAGTAAAATTGGCGTTAATATTTTACCGATATGATCTACTAATTTGGATGGATTTAATGATAAGAAGTAGACGACTGTAAAGAAAATCGCACTAAAGATTAACATAGAGTACCATTGATCTGGGAAAAGTGGTGCGATTCCAATTTCATAAGATACAGATCCAGTTCGTGGAATAACAAATAGTGGGCCGATTGAAAGATAAATAATGATGGCGAATATTGCTGCGAATTTTGGATGAACACGGCTCGCTAAAGTATTAAAGCTACCACCAGCAAGGGCAACAGCGACGATAGCTAGTAAAGATAAACCGACGTCTGTAATAATAAATCCTGTAATGGAAACCCACATATTCTCTCCGGAAGAAAGACCGAGAAGGGGCGGGAAAATCATATTACCAGCACCGAAGAAAACTGCGAATAGTAGTAAACTAATCGAAAGTATTTGCGCTGGTTTTAAAGTTGTACGCATATAAAGAAAATCCTCCTAATGAGTGTTTTTGTCGAAAATTCAAATAATTTGTCGAGTAACTGTTATTATTTTAAAGGTCTGATGACTAGAAAGCAAGAGGGAATTTTATAAATATTAAAAAATAATGCATTAAATTGAATAAATATACTATTTATATGTTAATTAGGAAGGATTTAACTTTAAATATAAAAAAACACATATCGTTACGATATGTGTGTTAAAAGAAAATCTTTTTATCACGTTCTTCTTTTAAAATTTCAACCGCTTCTCGGAAACGTTGTGAATGGACAATTTCTCGTTCACGTAAAAAGCGCAAGCTGTCGTTTATGTCGGGGTCGTCAGATAAATCAATTAGCCATTGATAAGTTGCTCGTGCTTTCTCTTCAGCGGCAATATCTTCATATAAATCTGCGATAGGGTCTCCTTTTGCTTGAATATAAGTAGCAGTAAAAGGAACGCCACCTGAATTATGATAAAACAAAGCGCTATCGTGATTAGCGTACTGCGCATCCAATCCGGAAGCTTTCATTTGTTCAGGTGTTGCATCTTTCGTTAATTTATAAATCATCGTAGCAATCATTTCTAAATGGGCGAACTCTTCTGTACCGATATCGGTTAGTAAGCCAACGACTTTGTCAGGAATTGTATAACGCTGATTTAAGTAACGGAGGGCGGCAGCTAGTTCACCGTCCGCACCGCCATATTGTTCAACTAATAATTTGGCGAGTGCTGGATTACAAGTACTCACTTTAACTGGATATTGTAATTTTTTTTCATAAATCCACATAGTTTCTCTCCTTTATCCTGCTATTTGCTGCCAGTAAACTCCACTTAATTAAAGTTTCATTTTATATTTGCCATGGCCACGGTCCTTGGCTCCATTGCCATGGAGCGTTAGAATAACTATTTCCGAACTGCTGAAGTGGCCCGTATTTTTCTTCAATTTTTTGTTGTAATACTCTTCGTTTATAGGAGAAATCGTTGAATTGATTTATAGCTGCAGTATCGTCGGGGTGCGTATCTAAATAGAGGGTAAGTTCAACTAATACAAAGTCTAGTTCTTGTAGTTCTTCAATCCATTTGTAATATTCATCAGGCAATGTTTGTGTCACGTTTTTATTCACCGTCCTTTTTTGTGAGGATTTTCATAAAAATCATAAAAAGCAGGCCATAAAGTCCCTTTTCTTAAAGCTTCTTTTGGTGGGAATTGGGGTAAGTTAGGTGGTTGGAAGCCCATAAATAGGTGTGGGGGAGTTGAGTAATATTTCTTTCCAATTGGAGGGCAAGGATCGTTTGGGCCATGGAAAGGTATGTAGGATTTCATAAATTCATTCATGTTACACGCCTCCTTTATAAATGAAATATTCATCACTATGTATTGTATTCGTACATAATTGCAAATTATGACTCATATAGAAAACTAAAAGGGGCAGGGGGAGTGCGGATGAAGAGTGTTACAACATGTATTGTCTTAGAATCCAAAAACTTAAAGGAAACATTATATTTTTATGAAGGAATTCTAGGGGTTAAACCGAGCAAGGAGAGGCCACAAATACGTGTAACAGGTGTGTGGTATGATATCGGTTCAACGAGAATTTGTTTTGTTGTAAACAGGGGACTGGGAGAGCATAGAGAGACTGTTATATCATCAGTGAAAGAACTATTGTTAAAAACTACAAATGTCGAGCGGTTAAAGAAAAAGTTAGCGTTTTATCAAATATCATTTGTAGAAAAGCGCTGCGGTGAAGAAATTAGAATAATATTTCATGATCCAGATGGTTATACACTCCAATTTATTTCAATAGAGAACATGGAAAAAGAGCCTTTTACAATGTAATAATCTGAATGGTGAATGAAAAAAATATTGACAAGCTTAGGCAAATATTTTAATGTGATTGTATAAAATTGTGTATATAAAGGGGAGTAACTTATTACAGTAAAGTCGTCATTACAGGGAGAAACCCTCGGCTTTATTGGCAACGTTTCGTTGTTAGTGAGACCTTTACCAGCAATGGTAAAGGCCCCTTCTTGTCTTTTTTAGGACCCTTACCATATTTGGTAGGGTCCTTTTTGTATACAAAGAGAGGAGAAATAAAAATGAAAAAACTTATTAGTAGATTAAGAGTTGTATTTCATGTCCGTCGTTTTGTTCCATTTCTATTTGACTTTTTTACTTCAAAAGAGGTTTCAATAAAGAAGAAAATTTTATCTGTTGCTTTTTTAGTTGGGTATGTTGCGATGCCGCTTGATTTAATTCCAGACTTCCTGCCGTTTATCGGTATTTTAGATGATATTGGAATTGTGTTGTTCATTTTGAATCGAATTGTAAAAATGGCGCCAGTACAATTACAAGAAAAGCATAACGTAAACGTAGGATAGGAGTTGAAAATATGGAGCAAATGATTTTAGATATAATCGAGTTTTTAAAGCAGTTTTCTTATTTTGGAGTTGTGTTAGCATTAACGTTTGAATTTATTCCAGCAGAAGTAGTTTTGCCCATGGTTGGGTATTGGGTATATGAGGGAGATATGAATTTTTGGCTAGCTGTATTAGCTGGAACGCTAGGCGGAACGACAGGACCTTTAACGCTATATGCGCTCGGGTATTACGGTGGTCGTCCTCTATTAATAAAATACGGGAAATACTTCTTTATTAAAGAAGAACAAATTCAAAAAGCAGATGATTTCTTTGAAAAATATGGACCGGTTGTAGCATTTGTTGGACGCTTTGTGCCAGGAGTTCGAACGCTTATTTCTGTTCCATGTGGTATGGCGAAAATGAATATATGGAAATTTAGCATATATACATTTGTAGCAATGTTCCCATTAACGACTTTGTATATTTATTTTGGAATGAAATTAGGTCCGCATTGGGAAAAAGCAGCGGGTGTTGTTGGACAATATATGCTACCGATATTAGCAGTCGTTCTTATTATCGTAGGTGGTATTTTAATCTATAAATTTATGAAAAAAAGAAACAAAACTGAATCTATCTAGTTATTAGCACTGAAGTTTGAATATTTTTTGAAAGTAGATGAATAGTACAGGCAAAAGACTTTAAAGGACATACACATATAGGGAATATAAAAGAGAGAGGGGAAACAACTATGTCTTGTGAGTGCTCAGGGTCAGCATTAACTTGTTGTCCAGATAAAAATTATGTACAAGATAAAGTGTGTAGTCCGTGGTCTGCTACTGTAGTTGCAACAGCAATTGATAATGTTCTTTATACAAATAATATTAGCCAAAATGTAGTTGGTACTGGTTTTGTTAAATATGATGTTGGTCCAGGTCCAATTACTGTAGAAGCGCTTGATTCTGCTGGGGCTACAATTGATACACAAACATTAAACCCAGGAACGAGTATTGCTTTCACGTATCGCCGCTTTGATAGTATACAAGTTGTGTTACCTGCAACACCTGCTGGAACGTATCAGGGAGAATTTTGTATTACAACACGTTATCCACTTTCATAGCAGAATAGGAGAGGATCAAAATGGGAATGAGAAGTTCCGGTTTGTCTTGTTGTTCTAATAAAACACTTGTGCAAGATCAAGTATGTACAGACTGGTCTATTACAGGTGCTGGTACTCAAATTGTATATACGAATAATATTACACAAGAAGTATATGGTTCAGGTTACGTGAAATATGATGTAGGGGCGGCTCCGATTACAGTTGATTTTTTAGTAGGTGCTACAGTAGTTGATACAATTACTGTACAACCACAAAGTAGTGGTACTTTCACTGTACGATATTTTACGACTGTCCGAATTACTACGACAGGAACAACTATTAATCAAGGCGAGTTTTGTATTACAGTACGTTATCCAATTTCATAAAAAAGCATACCGTAAATGGTATGCTTTTTTTAATTGAGAAAGTAATGAAATTGGTATTCTATAAGCAACATGTAAATTGGCAACAGTACTTGCCTTCTAAATATAGTGAAGGATTACTTTGTATATTAATAATACTGACAGATTGTAAGTCTTTTCCTGTGTAAGATATCGTATTGCCAGGAAACACAGTGAAAATATTGGTTACTGCTCCAACGATTTGAATTGTAATTGCTTCTGTGCTGCTAGTACTATTGTAAACCGAGACAGTACCTGATATAAGTAGTATCCCATCACTTTGCCACAGTATCATTGATTGTGATGCATCTTTGGCAGAAGGGATGGTGTTATTAGTTATGAGGAAATTTCCTGCAAATTCATTTGTTACTCGCTCGCAATTTGGATTTGGAGGAGGGGGCGGTGGACAAGGGTCTGGACAAATAATAGATAAAGGAGCGAAACAGCCAATATTTTTTTTGTTCTTCAATACAACCCCTCCTTTTAAGTTGTCTTTTACTATTATTAAATGTAGAAGCATGGCCGATGTGTTAAAAAAAGAAGGAAATGTTAAAAATTAAGATTGTCTAATAGGCTTAAACCTTTACGTATCATTAGTGTTATAGAAAAGATTATATGTGAATAGTCATAGGAAAAGAATGATCAGACTCTTTTAGACAAAAGGTGGTTGTATACAATAGTACAAGGAATGTTGGACTTAACTTTTAATTAACTGTATATTTACAAAAATCTAATAAAGTTCATTTGTTATTTAAACGACATTAATATGTTTTAGATAAAATAGCCCTTGTAATGAATCAATTATTATGAGGAGGATTCACGTGGAAAGAACTGCTTTACGAAAAGTAAAAGGTCTTATTGGATTATTAATGGTGTTTGTATTGGCATTTGTATCATTACCGTGGAGTACGTCGGTTAAAGCGGAAGAGAAAAAGCAAGAAAAGGCACCAAGTGAGAAGAAAATCGTTTTCCCAGTGGTAAGTGATGTGCATATTAAGGATAGTGGAACAGATGATACATTTCGCTGGAAACGAGCGATTGAGCAATTCAATACGCTTGCACCAAAGCAAGATGCTTTTGTTATTGTAGGTGATTTTACTGATTCGGGTTCAGTAAAGCAATATGATCGTTTCATGCAAGTGTATAATGAGAATGCAAATAAAGATGCGGTACGAATGAATTCTCTAGGTAATCATGATTATTGGAATAACTTGCCTGTAGGGGATGCACAGAAGCGTTTCTTAGAAAAAACAGGAATGGAATCTATTTATTATCATAATGTAGTGAAAGGGTATCACTTCCTTGTTATGTCACCAGAGGATGGAACAACGCATGGCTATTATTCGGACAAGCAAATTAATTGGTTAAAAGAAGAAATGGCAAAGGCACAAAAGGATGATCCGGAAAAACCAATTTTTGTGTTTTTACATCAACATATTAAAGATACAGTGTATGGTAGCCAAGAATGGGGAACGAAAGATAGTGCGAAAATTAATGCGGTATTAAAAGAATATCCACAAGTCATTACGTTTTCAGGTCATTCGCATTATCCGTTAGATGATCCAAGATCGATTCATCAAAAAGACTTTACATCCGTTGGTACATCTTCTGTAAGTTATATGGAAGTTGAAGGTGGTAAAGTACAAGGAAATATCCCGTCAGGAGCTAGCACGTTAAGCCAAGGGTTATTAGTAGAAGTGGATGATAAAGAAGTAACAATTAATCGCCGTGATTTCCATACGAATTCTTGGACAGGCGAGCCATGGAAAATTCAGTTACCATCAAAGAAAGAAACATTTACGCATGTAGAAGATCGCGATAAAGAAAATCCTTACTTTGCAAAAGATGCGAAGTTATCGGTATCAAATGTAACAGAAAATGCAGCAACAGTAACATTCCAGCAAGCATTGGACAACCTTCTTGTTCATTCTTATCGTGTACAAGCTAGAGATAAGCAAACTGGAGAAATAAAGAATAAATTGTTAGCATTCTCAGAGTTTTATCGTGATCCAGTTCCAAAAGAACTTACATTTACACTTGCAGGATTAGATGGTGGGAAAGCATATACACTTGAGGTATTTGCGATTGATTCGTTTGGAAATGAGAGCGTGCAGCCATTAACTGCAGAAATCACAACGAAAAAAGATAACATCGATCCGAATGTAAAGGTGCCAAAGGCAGACGTTTTTGATGTGAATTTCTTAGATGGTACATTTAAAGATAACTCACCGTTTGGAACAAAAGGTGATGTGAAAGGGAATGTATCTATTGAATATGATAAAGCGTTGAAAACAAATGTAATGAAATTAAATGGAAAAGCAAATACATTTGGGTATCTTCCGTTTTCAGCAGCACAAAAAGAAAAAGTAGCAAATTCATTTACGTTAGAAACTGTATTTTCAATGAATGAAATTCGCGGACAAGGTATTTTGCAAAATACAGAGAGCGGTGGAATTGGTTTTGAGTCTACAGGAAGTGGATATGTAGAATTATGGGCTCATATTGGCGGAAGCTATAAACGTGTGGGTGTTCAATTAGAAGCAAACAAAACGTATCATTTAACAGGAACATATAACGGCAGTGAAGTAGCAATTTATGTAGATGGTAAAAAAGTAAATAGTCAGCCAGCTCAAGGGAAAGTATATCACCCGAACGTACCATTCGCACTTGGTGCAGATCCTGATAGCAACGGAAATGGCGGTATTCCGTTAAATGGACAAATTACACTCGCAAAATTATATAGTAAAGCATTAAGTTCTTCAGAAGTAGTAGCGGCATATAATGAGTTTTCTACTCGTACAAAATTAGAGCAAGTAAATGCGCTATATGAAGAGAGTGGAAAAGTAAAAGAAGTGTTAGCTGGTACTTATGAATTTGGTGAAAAGCCAGGTCAGTATTCACAAGCAGCTTTTAACGAATTACAAAGAAGCTATGACAATGCAAAGAAAGTGTTTGAGAATATAGTAAGTACAGGAGAACAAATTGTTCAAACGTATAATGAATTAAAAACAGCAAACCAAACATTTGTACAATCAAAAGTAGCAGAAGAACAGCCAAAAACACCGAAAGAAAAATTACAAGTGAATATTGAATCTGCAAAAGCTTTAGTAAAGAAAGCACAAGATGGAAATGTAACAGACGGTTCTGTTAAATCATTAAGTCAAAAAATCACAGTTGCAGAAGCTGTGTTACAAGATAAAAATGTAAAAGATGAGTATGTAGAATCAATGAATCGTACGTTAGAGCACGCTATTTCACTCGTTGAAAAAAGTATCAATAAGTAAGGTATAAGAAAAAGAAGCTTATCATGATAGGCTTCTTTTTTGTTATACTAAAAGTAGTATAGAAAAAGGGAGCGAATAATTTGGAAGAGAAAAAGCTAAAAAGAATTCTTGAATATGTATGGATCGCCGTTGTGCTCCTTGTAGGATATTATTTATTAAAAGATAAAAGTATATGGATTCTATTTCTAATGACATTTTTATTAGCGGGATTAGGAACGTTATTTATTAACTTTTTCTTTGATAGTGTAAACGCGTGGAGAAAGAAAAAGAAAGAGACGAAGTAAGGGAAAATAAAGTGAAGCTTTAATCAGTGGGAGTCTTACTGCCCGGCAAATAGCGGGATAAGTATACAAAAGTTGATCGGTATATTTTTTGTTTTACAATCGTTAATGAAAATAGCTCGCCTTTATGATAGGCGAGCTATTTTTTTATGCTTCTTTTTTCTCATCATTTGTTTTTTCATTAGCTAAATGACTATGTTTTCTAGAGTAGAAGAAGTAGACGCATAAACCGACTATAAGCCAAACTGCAAAGCTGATCCATGTTGTTTTGGAGAGATTCATCATTAAATATAAACAACAAAGAATAGCGACAATTGGTAATGCAGGTACGAGAGGTGTACGAAAGCCTCGTTTTAAATCAGGATGAGTTTTACGTAAAATAAGTACAGCAAAGCAAACGAAGGTGAAGGCTGTTAACGTACCGATGTTTACTAAATTAGCTAGTAAATGTAAGTCTAAAAGTCCTGCTAATAAAGCTGCAAATACTCCAGTAATCCATGTGTTTAATAAAGGGATTTTTACTTTTTTATTTACGCGTGATAACGCTTTCGGGAGTAAGCCGTCTCGGCTCATCGCATAAGAAACACGAACTTGTCCATACATAACGACTAAAAGAACGGTTGTCATTCCTGTCATCGCACCAACTGCAAGTAGCCCCGCAATTGTATCTTCACCAACGAAATGTAGTGCAAATGCAACTGGATCAGAAACGTCTAATTGCGTATAAGGAACCATGCCTGTTAAAACGAAAGATACGATCATGTATAAAACTGTACAAATAAGAAGGGAACCGATAATGCCAATTGGTAAATCACGCTGCGGTTTTTTCGTTTCTTCTGCCGCGGTTGCGATTGCATCAAAACCTAAAAAGGCGAAGAAGACAGTGGCAGCTCCGGTAATAATACCGTCGTACCCGAATGGAATGAACGGTGTCCAATTTTCAGGCTTTACATATTTTGCACCCGCTACGATAAAGGCGATAATAACTGCTAATTTTATAAGGACCATAATATTATTAATGCGTGCGCTTTCGCGTATACCAAAACTTAAAAGCCCAGTAATGAGAAGTAAAATACAAACAGCTGGTAAATCAATGAGACCACCTTTTCCTGTACCAGGGGCCGAGGCTATTATGGCGGGCAGATGGATGTTAAATCCTTGTAGTAAAGATTGTAAATAACCAGACCAACCGACAGCTACTGCTGCGACGGCAAGTAAATATTCGAGCATTAAACACCAACCAACGATAAAGGCGACAACTTCTCCGACTGTCATATATGCGTAAGTATACACACTTCCTGAGACAGGAATAGAAGAAGCAAATTCGGCATAACAAAAGGCTACACAAGCACAAGTAAATGCAGCAATAAGGAATGATAACATAATACCAGGACCAGAATGTTTCGCTGCGACAATACCTGTTAATACAAAGATCCCTGTCCCAATTACGGCGCCAATTCCTAAAAATGTTAAATCGAGTGCGGTTAATGTTCTATCTAACTGCCGTGGTGATTCAGTACTAAGCGCTTTTTTTCGTAATAATGACTTCACTTTGGACTCTCCCCCCGTTTTTTCATTTCCATAACTGCGAATATATTATGAGCCCACTAGAAAAGAGTATGTAAGTGAATGGAGGTACAGTTATGGTATGTAGTTATTTAAAAATTCTGGGTTAATCTTAATATAATTCAGAATATTTTGTCAAATAAAAAATATGACAAATAAAATGCGAATGAATAGGGGAAACTACTTGCAGAAATAGACGAAGGTTAACAGAGTGACAAAACCACTCTTAAAAGTTTCACTTTATCCCGCATTAACTGCCCGTAAATGCCCGATTAGTGCGGGCTAATAATCAGTGGGGATGGGAAAATTCCCCACTGATTAAAGTTTCACTTTATAAAGTAGGAGAAGATGCTATGTTATTTTATTTTGAACTTGTTGTCATTTTACTTTGTACGAAATTAGCTGGTGATATTAGCGTGCGACTCGGCCAGCCTTCTGTACTTGGTAAATTAATTGTTGGTATTATTATCGGTCCAGCTTTACTTGGTATTATTAATAGTTCAGAACTTATTGATGAACTTAGCGAGATTGGTGTTTTGCTACTTATGTTTATGGCGGGGCTTGAAACAGATTTAGAAGAGTTAAATCGGAATTTAAAATCTGCATTCGCAGTAGCGATGGGAGGAATTATTTTCCCATTCCTTGGTGGGTATTTAGCAGGACTTGCGTTTGGAATGTTACAGTCGCATGCAATCTTTTTAGGATTATTACTTTGTGCCACTTCGGTTAGTATTTCTGTTCAAACACTAAGAGATTTAGGGAAAATGAATACGAGAGAAAGTACGACGATTTTAGGGGCTGCTGTATTTGATGATGTAATTGTCGTTATTTTATTAGCATTTGTGATGAGTTTTTTAGGTACACAAGATGTAAATGTAACGCTTGTCATTGCAAAGAAAATTATCTTTTTTGTAAGTATCGTTTTCATTTCTTGGAAAGTTGTTCCATGGATTATGAAAATGCTCGTACCACTTCGCGTAACAGAAGCGTTAATTAGTGCAGCTCTTATTATTTGTTTCTCTTTTTCGTATTACAGTGAAATGATGGGAATCGCAGGTATTATTGGAGCATTTGCAGCCGGAATTGCCATTTCTCAAACAGAGTATAAGCACGAAGTAGAACATAAAATTGAACCGATTGCTTATGCGATATTTGTACCGGTGTTCTTCGTAAGTATTGGAATGGAAATTACATTTCAAGGCATTGGAAGCCAGCTTTGGTTCATTATCATCATGACGCTTATTGCGATATTCACAAAGTTAATCGGATCAGGCTTAGGAGCAAGACTGACAGGGTTCAACCTTCAATCTTCTATTAGTATCGGTGCGGGAATGGTTTCGCGCGGAGAAGTCGCGCTTATCATCGCGGCGAATGGGCTTGCGGCGAATTTATTAGCGAAAGAAAATTTCACAGCGATTGTTATTGTTGTTATATTGACGACGATTATTACGCCGCCGCTTTTGAAGAAGTATTTTGTATAGAAGAAAAGAGCTTATCTGATGTAGGTAAGCTCTTTTTTTATTGCAAAAAGCAATGGTCATGTGGCATGAAAGGTTTTGAATTATGGTAAAATCTATGTATGTGATATGACAAGGAGAGGGAAGTGTGAAGATTACAAAGGGGAAAGTTATAGGTGTAATCATACTCATTGCACTATGTATACCATTTACTGCATGGAAAGAATCAAAAGTGAAAGATTTTCCAGTTTCTATTTTTTCTTCTTATGTAGAAGACGAAAACCCGAAAGACTATAAGTACACTGCTTTTGTACCTGACTTTGCAATTTGGATACATGGATGGGAAAAACAGCGATCTGAAGGTGAAATAACGTCATATAAAAAAGGGGATCGAACTGTAATTGTTCACCATCCTCCTGGCGATGATGGTTTTTATCTTTTTGAAGCAAGAGAAAATAAGTGAAAGCAACCGTAAGAAGTGGAGGTTAAATAGTGAAAGCTTCAACATTACTATTTAAAATTGAAAGTAATATGGATCAATTTTCACCAGCTGAAAAGAAGGTTGCCATGTACATAATGGGGAATGCAGAAATTGTTCCGAACTTAACGACGAAAGAAGTGTCAACGAATGCAGGCGCAAGTGAGGCGAGTGTTGTTCGCTTTTGTAAATCGATTGGGATTGGAAGCTTTAAAGCATTTAAAATCGCGCTCGTTCGTGAATTGACGATTGCTGATTATAATATTAATGATTTTTCAGTTATGAATACGGAAGATGGACCGTATGACTTGTTTAATAAAGTTACGTATGTGAATAAAGCTGCAATTGAGGCGAGCGTTACTGCGATAGATAAAAAGGAACTTGAGAAAGCTGCAGATCGTATTGTAAATGCAGATAAAATTATATTTTATGGAGTAGGCGGATCAGCTACTCCGGCGATGGATGGGGCTTATAAATTTACAAGGCTCGGTTTTACAGCGATGATGCTATCTGATTTTCATATGATGTTGCCGCTTGTGACGAATTTAAAAGAGGGCGATATATTTGTTGCGATTTCAACATCTGGTCGTACGAAAGATGTACTTGAAATGGCGCAATATGCGAAGAGACAAGGTGCAACAGTTATTGCGATTACAAAGCTTGACCAATCATCACCTTTATATAAAGAAGCGGATATTCGTCTTTGTATGCCAGATGTAGAGCAAGATCATCGTATTGCAAGTATTGCTTCAAGAATGACACAACTGAATATGATTGATGCTTTATATGTGATTACGTTTAATCGTATTGGTAATAAAGTGTTGGATCAATTTATGGAGACAAGAGAAGAAGCTCTACGGTTACGGAAGTTAAAATGAGAAGATGGGGAAACCCATCTTTTTTTGCATACTGACATAAATTCGTCATGAAAAGAAATAAAATTTCATAAAATAATAAAGTAATGTTGATTTTAAATTTCTTAAAGTTATAATGAAAGTATGAAATTAAATTTCAAAGTGGGTGGCAATATGTTAGAAAATTTATCGACAGAACATCGTAATGAGAAGACGATGAATTTAGATGAGATGAGTATAAAAGAAGTGTTACAAAGTATGAATCAAGAAGATCGAACTGTTGCGTTAGCAGTTGAAAATGAAATAGAAGAAATTGCAAAGATTGTAGGGGCTGTTATTCAATCTTTTGAAGAAGAGGGCCGATTAATTTACATTGGGGCTGGTACGAGTGGCCGTTTAGGTATTTTAGACGCGGTTGAATGTCCGCCGACATTTGGTACAGATGATAAAATGGTACAAGGAATTATAGCAGGTGGATTGAAAGCGTTTACTAAAGCGGTAGAAGGTGCCGAAGACCGCGAAGAGTTAGCAGAAGAAGATTTAAAAAGCATTGGATTAAACGAGAAAGATACAGTGATTGGAATTGCAGCAAGTGGCCGAACTCCTTATGTAATTGGCGGCTTGAAATACGCAAGTAGCGTGGGAGCGAGTACAGCTAGTATCTCTTGTAATAAAAATGCTGAAATAAGTAAATATGCAAAACTAAATGTGGAAGTAGAAACAGGCGCAGAAATTTTAACAGGCTCAACGCGTTTGAAGGCTGGTACAGCGCAAAAATTAGTACTCAATATGATTTCAACAGCTTCTATGATTGGTGTTGGGAAAGTATATAAAAACTTAATGGTAGATGTTCAATCTACAAATGAAAAGTTAGTAGAACGATCAAAACGAATTATTGTGGAAGCAACAGGCATTAGTTATGAAGTAGCAGCAGAGTATTATGAAAAAGCAGAACGTAATGTGAAAGCTGCGATTGTTATGGTGTTATTGCAGTGTGAGTATGGGGAAGCACTGGAGAAATTAAAAGAAGCGAAAGGGTTTGTGAAGAAGGCACTATAAAATAATAGGGAGGGGGATTCTATTATGAAGAAAGAAGAGAGAATGGCCAAAGAGATTTCAGAGCAACTTGGGGGAGTAAAAAATATTCGTGGCATTGCTCATTGTATGACGAGACTGCGATTAACGCTTCATGATGAAAGTAAAGTGAATATGGACCTTTTGAAAAAGGTTGAAGGGGTTATGGGCGTTATTGAAGATGAGACGCTTCAAGTTGTTGTTGGACCAGGGACAGTAAATAAAGTAGCAGCTGAAATGGAAGTTTTAACAGGCCTGCGAATTGGTGAGGTGGCAGATCATCACCTTGAAGATCTTGGGCAAGAGATGAAGTCAGAGATTAAGAAGAAAAATAATACACCAGTGAAAAACTTTTTAAGAAAAATAGGAAGTATTTTCATTCCGTTAATTCCGGGGCTTGTTGCGTCAGGAATTATAAATGGGGTTGCTAACTTTGCGAAAAATGCAGGTGCCGATCCGAATGCAACGTGGCTACAAATGCTACTACTCATTGGTGGCGGTATCTTTACATTCTTAGGCATTTTAGTCGGCTGGAATACAGCGAAAGAATTTGGCGGGACACCAGTTCTTGGGGCAATTGCTGGTATTTTAATTTTTAACCCGGCGATGGCGACTGTAAAATTATTCGGTGAAGCGCTAGTACCCGGACGGGGCGGATTATTTGCAGTTATTTTTGCAGCATGGCTTATGGTTGTAGTGGAAAGACAAGTTCGAAAAGCTGTACCAAATGCAGTTGATATTATCGTGACACCGCTTATTACTGTGTTAGTGGTAAGTATCGTAACGATGTTAGCAATTCAGCCGGTAGCAGGTTTCTTATCTGAAGGAATTACAAGCGGAATTAATGGTATTTTAAGTATTGGCGGAGCGTTTGCGGGAGCGGTGCTTGCTGGAACATTTTTACCTCTCGTTATGGTCGGATTACATCACGGTTTAACACCAATTCATATGGAATTTATTAATCAAACGCACGTAACACCTTTATTACCAGTACTAGCAATGGCTGGAGCTGGGCAAGTTGGCGCAGCGATTGCTATTTTTGTAAAAACTAAAAACAAACGACTTCGTAACGTAATTAAAGGTGCATTACCAGTTGGCTTTTTAGGAATTGGCGAACCTTTATTATACGGGGTTACATTACCACTTGGGAAACCGTTTCTTACTGCTTGTCTCGGTGCAGCAGTTGGCGGTGCATTCCAAGCAGTTATGAAAACAGCTGCACTCGGAATCGGTGTATCAGGATTATCATTAATTCCGTTAATTGCTGATAATAAATATTTATTATATTTCCGTGGGTTAGTAGTTGCATATACTTTCGGTTTCATCTTTACGTACTTCTTTGGCTTTAAAGAAGAAATGGCAGAAAACATATAGAGAAAGGGATTCCTTTCTCTTTTTTTATTCATAGAAAGGGAGATTCATATGATAGGAGTTTCAATTTATCTTTCAAAAGAACGAGTAAAGAAGCAAGAAGAGTGGCTAAAAGTAGCGAAGGAAAACGGGTTTTCATCTATTTTTACATCATTGCACATTCCAGAAGATAATCCAAATACGTATAAAGAGTTAATTCAAATACTTGGGAAACAAGCTCTCGAAAATGAAATGGAATTAATGGTCGATGTTTCTCCAAAATCGTTACATCATTTAGGGATGACGTACGAAAATGTGGAAGAGTTAGTAGAGTGGGGTATTACTGGTTTACGAATGGATTATGGCATCACGCCGAAAGAAATTGCACGCGTATCCCATAAGATGAAAGTAGCTTTAAATGCGAGTACGATTACAGAATCATTTTGGAGAGAGTTACTTACGGAAAATATCCGAGTAGATTGTGTAGAAGCGTGGCATAATTTTTACCCGCGCCCAGAAACAGGACTAGCCAAGTCCTTCTTACAAAAACAAAACCAATACTTACATGAGTGCGGAATAAAAACGATGGCATTTATTCCGGGAGATGGTGAAAAACGCGGTCCATTATATGAAGGTTTACCGACATTAGAAGAACACCGCTATATGCGGCCGCTTGAAGCGTATTTAGAACTTGTGCAAGATTGTGGTGTCGATAAGGTGTTAATCGGGGATATAAGCGGAAGTCTAGAAAGTGTACAAGAAATAGCGAGTGCGAGTAGAGGAATTATTCCAGTGCGATATGAACCATTGATCAAGGAAAGAGAAGTATTAGAAATGGTAGAACAAGTGCATACAAATAGACTAGATCCAGCTCGTGATGCCATTCGTTCTGTAGAATCACGAGAGGAAACTAAAGTCGTATTACAGCCGATGCAGACCATTGTAAGAAAGAAAGGCAGCATTACAATTGATAATGAATTGTACGGTAGATATGCTGGAGAAATGCAAATTGTTGTAAATGATTTACCTGTAGATGAGAAAGTGAATGTTGTTGGAATGGTTGTGGAAGAGGACGTGCTGTTATTGCCTTATATTGGTGCTGGAAAAAAGTTTCAACTTTTTCTGTGTGATAGAGTAAAAGCTTGAATTAGCGCTATTTTATAAAAAACATTATTCGTAAAACGGATAATGTTTTTTGTTTTCTTTAAAAAAAGCATTTGACGAATGAAAAGAAATACCGTATTGTTTTGTCTTGTGAATAAATGTTCACCATAACAAAATAAAAAAGGGGAGTTCAAAATGAATCAATATATTGGGAATTTAATTATTCGTATCGTGTTAGGAGTAACGTTCTTTGCACACGGTTTAGCAAAGTTTCAATCAGGTATAGATAACGTAGCAGGATGGTTTACAAGCATCGGATTACCAGGTGGTCTTGCATATGGCGTAGCGACAGTTGAATTAGTAGGTGGTATATTATTAATTATCGGTTTAGGCGTAAGATATGTAGGATTGTTATTCGCTCTTATTTTAGCTGGAGCTATCGTAAAGGTAAATGGAGCAGCAGGATTATTAGGAGATGGAAAGAATCCAGGATATGAATTAGATCTTGCATTATTATCAATGGGTGCGTATTTATTCGTTGTAAAAGCAGAAGGATATGTAGATCGTTTCTTAAAAGAGAAAGTAATGAAAACGAAGTAAATTTTATTTATAAATTGTTGACTTAAATAGTTATTGTAACTATAATGGTTACAATAACTGAATTAAGAATAAAATAATTTGAATATTTTTTTACACAAGTTGTAACTAAATTAGTTACAACTTGTGTAAAGAATAAATAAACGAGGGAGGAAGTACTATGCCTAAATCAAATTTAGAAATTATTCGAAGCACATATGAAGGATCAGCTTCTTCGAATGCAAAACATTTAGCGGAAGCCCTCTCTGAAAAAGTAGAATGGACAGAGGCAGAAGGTTTTCCTTATGGCGGAACGTATATAGGTGTAGAAGCTATAATAGAAAATGTATTTAGCCGTTTAGGATCAGAGTGGGATAACTATAAAGCGAGTGTAAATACGTACCATGAAGTAAACGAAAAAGATGTAATTATTGCTGAAGGGGTTTATTCAGGAGTTTATAAAGAAACGGGAAAATCGTTTGAAGCAGAATTCGTTCATGTATGGCAGCTTAAAAATGAAAAAATTGTAAAATTAAAGCAATATGTGGATAGTTTTATTGTACGAGAAGCGATGAAGGTTTAAAATGAAATAAGGAAACAAATGGAATCGGCTGTGCGCAGGCGATTCCATTTGTTTATGTAATTATTAGGGGAATGGGGAGTACATAATATGAAAAAATGGATAATAGGGACAATTACAATGATTGTAATTGCGATAGGAGCTGTATTCGGTGTTACGAAACTTCTTAATTATATAGAGGAAGAAGAGAAGAGTCTTAAAGAACAAAAAGTAATGGGGCAACAGGAGAAGAAAGTTAAGGAAGAGAAGCCACAAGCTAGTGAAGATGAAATTATTTCTACAATGCATAGGATGGTACATCAAAAAGTGAAGTCCTCTGAAAAATGGGGATTTATTGAAATGACAAATAAGGAAATTCGTATCGCGAAGAACGCAGTAGAAAGCAGTACAAATTTCAAATATAAATCAAAGCTACTTTCTACGTTGGAACGCTGGGAGAAAGGGGATTTTTCACAAACGGTTGAGGAGCATAACTTTTTGTGGGAAATTCAAGGTGGTGATACTGGAAAAGCAACAGAACGTTTATCGCCAGAAGAAGAAAAGCAGTATGTGAAAGAAATGAAAGGTAAATAAAAACATCGCCACTTTGGTGGCGATGTTTTTGATTAAGAATGTTTTCGCATTAAAGCTCTAGTTGGCTGAATAGCAATGGTTTTGAAATGAGAAAATAAATAACATCCTGTCACGACGATAATTGTACCGAAAATTTGAATCCATGTTAATTCTTCTCCAAGGAAAATAAATGCTAAAATCGCTGTAAAAATGGGATTGAAGTTTAGAAAAATACCTGATGTTGTAGCTCCTAATTTTTGTACGCCAATATTCCAAAACACCATACAAAGTACTGTTGAT
This sequence comes from Bacillus nitratireducens, assembly GCF_001884135.1. Classification (GTDB taxonomy): domain Bacteria; phylum Bacillota; class Bacilli; order Bacillales; family Bacillaceae_G; genus Bacillus_A; species Bacillus_A nitratireducens. Next base: position 92,893 of record NZ_MAOC01000081.1, read on the forward strand.
ATTAATCCTGTATATAAAAGTGATGTAATGAAAGAAGAATTAATATTGGAAACAGTGAAGCTACCTATGTTAAATGGCAGTAATAAAATAACGCCGAAAATACCAGAATATAATGTTGCCATGAGTGGTGTAGTTGTTTTTGTAGCCCATTTACTACAAACAGAATAGATTCCCCAAATACAAACTGCCGCAATCATCCATAAATCTCCGCTATTAAAATGTAGTGAAAATAAAAGTGCGAAATTTCCTTTTAAAAGGACGAGAATAACCCCGAAGAAAGAAAGAATCATTGATAAAATTTGAAGCGTATTTACTTTTTCTTTTAAAAATAAAGATGAAAATAGTGCAATTGAGATCGCGTTTAATGTAGAAATAAGTCCTACATTCGTTGCGGATGTTTTTTCAAGTGCTAAAAATTGAAAAATGTTAAACAGAGCAACGCCTGAAATGCCCATAAGTATTAACGGAAGTATTGCAGCACGAGGCGGAACGATTTTTTTTTCTTTAAACCATACCATCGGTAATAAACAAACAATCGCAATCATCCATCTTAAACTTGTCAGTGTCATTGGTGATGCATGATCAACGAGCGATTTCCCAACGACGAAATTTCCTCCCCATAGTAAGCTCGTTAATAATAGTAAAAAGACGTAAAAATAAGGCATACAAAAATCCCCTTTGCCGTAATTAATATGAATTGTAAATAATTTTAGCATTTTTCTTTATTGTGTAATATATTCTTTTGTATAATGGTTAAAAATCAATAAAATATTTTGTTGTAAATACGATTTACAGAAAAACGTTCAGCTTTATGTAAGGTGTGAGGTGTTTTTTCGAATAATCATCGGTAATAAAAAGGGGGAATTTTGATGGAGTCATCTGTTATTAAAGTGTTAGATGATTTAGATGTACAAATTTTAGATATATTGCAGAAGGAATCACAAGTAAGTAACGCAGAGCTTGCACGACGCGTTAATTTATCACCGGCTGCTATGCATGCAAGAATAAAAAGGTTAGATGGGGAAGGTTTTATTGATAAGCAAGTAGCAATTTTAAATCAAGAAAAGCTTGGTTTTGATTTACTATGCTTCATTTTTATGAGTACGAATATTCATCAATCAGATAAGCTGGAAGTGTTGGAAAAAGAATTAGAAGCGATGCCAGAAGTGTTAGAATGTCACTGTTTAACAGGAGAGTATGATTATTTATTAAAGGTTGCAAATCGTGATCGTAAAGAACTGGAGCAGTTTATTAGAAAGCTGAATAAGCTTGGTATTACACGGATACAGACGAGTTTAGCACTTCGTGAAATTAAATATTCGACAGTATTACCGATCCGAAATGAGGAACCGAGCATCGATTAGATTGCTTGGTTTTTTGTTTGTATAAAGTGATTGACGGGGAGAAAGGAGAGATGTATTATTATATAAAATTATGTATTAAAATACAGTTCGAGTTATGAATATTAATATCGGGGGCAAGGGGATATAATATGAAAATCTTTAATGCGGTTACGAGTGATGTGAAAGAAATTTATAGTCTCATTGAAGCTTATGCAAAAGAGGGAGTGGTTTTACCGCGTTCTCTTTTATCTCTCTATCAATATTTACAATGTTTATATGTTATGAAAGAAGGAGAGGAAATCGTTGGAGTTGCTGGTTTACATGTGTTAGGAGAGGATCTTGCAGAGGTACGATCGTTAGTAGTTTCGCATACATATGCAGGAAAAGGGATAGGGCGTAAGTTAGTAAATCATGTAATGAATGAGGCGGAAAAGATAAAAGTGAACAGGGTAATTTCTTTAACATATGAAACGGAATTTTTTCAAAAGTGCGGGTTTGATTTTGTGAATAGAGAAGCATTACCAGAAAAAGTGTGGATTGATTGTAGACATTGCCCCAAAGTTGATTATTGTGATGAGGTGGCGATGATACGGTATGTTGGGTGAAATTTTTAGAGAGAAAAAAGGCCCACTATTATTTAAGAAATAGTGGGTATCTATATTTTATTCAGAAATGAGATGTTGTTAAGAATTTGAATTCGTTTGTCTTACTGCAAAATTATAAAGCGGATCTCTAAGCTCAAAGTTATACGTAGAACCATCGACAAGCCCTACAACTTTATCGCTATCATAAAGGTCGAGCATAAATTGTGCCATTTGTTTTGCAGTGTGGAATTTCGGTACAACATTATCGTATTGGAATTCATCAATATCAAATGAGCGTTTCGCGAACTCTGTTTCAGTTGCAGCAGGAGCTAAAACTTTTGCTTGTAATTTTGCACCTTGTTCTTTCAGTTCGTGAGATAATCCTTCTGTAAATGCACTTACATAGAATTTTGTAGCGCAATACGTAACAGCATCAGCCACAATCGTATATCCACCGCCTGATGAAACGTTAATAAGCTGTGTTCCATCAACCATTGAATAATCCCGAACGAAAAGGGAAGAGAGTATTGTTAGTGCTTCTATATTTACATGCAACATCGTTTCTATTTTATTTAAATTTTGTTCAGCAATTGAGGCGAAATTACCAAATCCTGCGTTGTTAATCCACGTTTCAATTTGAAAAGTTTGTAGGCTTTCATAAAGTTTATAAACATTTTCAGTGACGGATAAATCAGTTCTTCGAATGACAACATCCAACTTTGGATGCATTTCGTTAATTTTTAATTTTAATCCGTCTAATTCTTCTTGTCTTCGAGCTACAAGTATTAAATTTTTTCCGCGAGATGCAAAGGCTAAAGCCGATTCATAGCCAATTCCGGAACTAGCACCAGTAATAACAGTATATTTCATATAAAATCCCCCTAAGTTCAAATTAATTTAGTATGGTTAGATTTTATTTGTTAGAGTATACTCTAAGTCAAATGTTTTTTATACATTTAATAAAGCAGTCAAATATATGATGGTAAATGGCATGTGGAGGGAGTATGAGTATGTACACAATTAGCGAGGTAGCTAAATTATTAGGAGTGAGCACACATACATTACGTTATTATGAAAAAGAGAACATATTAATTACAAATCGCGATACAAATGGGAATCGACTGTATGAAGAATCACATATAAAGTGGTTGCAGTTTGTAATGAAGTTAAAACAAACGCAAATGCCGATAGCGAAAATAAGAGAATACGCTAGATTATATACAGAAGGGGAACATACAACCGAAGATCGTTTACAACTGTTAGAAAATCATAAAAAATCTATTCGAACTCAAAGAGAAAACTTAGAAATTACGGAGAAGATGCTCGAAAATAAAATTATTGCATACAAAGACTCGTTGAAAAATAAATAGATTAAAAAATACTCTGTTCCTTGTTATGTGATGAAAAATGGGTCTGATCTATGGGTATTTCACCATAGTGTGCCGACAAATAAAAAAGAGCAGTTAGCAAAAGCTAACTACTCTATTTAAGGGATCTCCAAGGGGGAATGGAGAAAATATTATGTTACTCTTATTATTAACAGATTATTGAGAAATATACAGGTAGAAATGAAATTTTTTCCTAAATGTATTTCGTTTCGTTTTTTATTATGTGGCGGTCCATATTCAGTATGAAAATTTACAGTTGACATATTGTGAATTGTTCACATACAATAGTAATGAATGACATTCAGTCATTTTAACTTTTGAAAGGGTGCTGATAATATATTTTTGGATGCATACAAGAAGGTTAGGGAAGACGATAATTCATTGATTAAGGATGTTAAAAGTACATTAAATAATTTTTGAATTTAGTTAGCTATGTAATGAAATAAATGATAAATGAGGATGATAGTTGCTTTTATATAGTAGTGATTGAAGAGTATATTTTTTTTAAAACGAAAATGACTGATAGTCAGTCATAAGAGGTGGTAAGTATGAAAAATAAAGCTTGGTTATATGTGATATTAACATGTATCTTTGAAATATTTTGGGTGTTCGGTTTTAATACAGCTCATACTTGGTGGCATTGGGTCATTATTGTAGGAGTTATTGCTGTTGATTTTCATTTTCTTTCTAAAGCGTGCGAACATCTTGCAACAGGGACTGTATATGCTGTGTTTGCCGGAGCTGGTACGGTAGGTACTTTCCTAATGGATGTATTCCTTTTCGGCGGCAGTTTCAGTGTAGGGAAACTATTCTTTATCGTGATGGTCGTAGCGGGTGTTATCGGTTTAAAACTGGCTGATAATAAAGAAGAAACCGCGGAAGAAATTGTGAAAGGAGCTGCTTAAAAATGGGTTGGATTTTCGTATTTTGTGCCGCAATTAGTGAAATAGTCGGTGTGATAGGCCTTAAAATGTATAGTAAAGATAAGACGTTAACAAATGGAGCGATTTATATAGGTGGATTTGCAATTTCCTTTGCATTCTTATACACATCTTTCTTGTTCTTACAAGTAAGTGTAGCTTATGCGGTTTGGATTGGCATTGGAACAGCAGGAGCTGTTTTATTAAATATGTTTCTGTTTGGTGAATCGAAAAGTAAGGCACGTTTGATTAGCGTAGCTCTTATCGTATGTGGAGTTACGGGATTAAAGGCTCTTTCATAAGAAAAGGATATTAAAGTTAAATCTCCTAACGATTTGTTGGGAGATTTTTATTATGAAAAGTACACGATAATTGACAGTACAGCTAGTTATTTTATAAAATGAGTGACAGTCATTCAATACGCGTGTGAAAGGGTTTAGATGATGAATAAAAAAGAAAAAATTGTCTATGCAGCTATTGAAGTGTTTCAGGAAAAAGGCGTTGAAAAAACGAAGATTTCTGACATCGTGAAATTGGCTGGCATTGCACAAGGAACTTTCTATTTATATTTTCCTTCTAAGTTATCTGTTATGCCTGCAATAGCAGAAGTGATGGTTGAGAAGATGATACTTGCAGTGAAAGAAAAAGTACAGAACGATGCACCTTTTTCAAGTAAAGTTGAGCAAGTAATAGATGCGGTATTTAACTTTATAGCTGAATATCGTGAAATACAAGCATTAATGTATGCGGGCCTTGCATCAACTGAACATATAAAAGAATGGGAAGCTGTATATGAGCCTCTTTATATATGGCTAAGTGACTTTTTAAGTGAGGCAAAAGAATCAGGTGAAATTCGTGATTCGGTTCACGCAGAGCGAACAGCGAAGTTATTTATCGCTCTTGTTGAATCAGCAGCGGAACAAGTTTATTTATATGATCATAAAGATGATGAGCAAGTTGAGCTACAAAAGGCAGAAGTACTAGATTTTTTAACACATGCACTACATATAAAGAAGTAGTAAGGTGAACCTGTCTGAAAAGGTAGGTTCATTTCTGCGAAAAACTGAATGATAGTCATTCACCCTGTATTTATGTATGTGTGGAAGGATAGAGTGAAATTCTAATGAGTGGGGGATCTTTACTCAGTATGAGCCCACAAATAGCAGGATAAAGAAAAAGCTTCTTGGGCATTATTTTTTGAGAGGAACTTACGGGAAGAGGTGTTAAAAATTGAAGAAACCGATAAAAGAACAAAAGATGGTATTGATCATTCTTTTGAGTAATATATTTATCGCTTTTTTAGGGATTGGATTAATTATTCCGGTTATGCCGTCCTTTATGAATGATATGAATTTAACAGGGAAGACGATGGGCTATCTCGTTGCAGTGTTTGCAATGGCTCAGCTCATTACGTCACCTATTACAGGCCGGTGGGTCGACCTTTACGGTAGGAAGAAAATGATCATCATTGGATTATTTATTTTTGGTGTTTCAGAACTTCTTTTTGGATTAGGAAAAGATGTGTGGATGCTTTATGCAGCAAGGGTGCTAGGCGGAATTAGTGCTGCGTTTATTATGCCTGGTGTTACGGCATATGTTGCGGATATTACATCTATGCAGGAACGTCCAAAGGCGATGGGATATTTATCAGCGGCGATTAGTACTGGTTTTATTATAGGGCCTGGAATTGGCGGATTTATTGCAGAGTATGGTATACGTGTGCCGTTTTTCGTTGCAGCAGCAATTGCCTTTATAGCATGTATAATTTCCATCTTTATTTTGAAAGAGCCGTTAACGAAAGAACAAATTGCAGAGATTTCTGCTAATACGAAGGAATCAAGCTTTATTGGGGATTTAAAGAAATCATTACATCCAATGTATGCAATCGCATTTATTATTGTATTTGTACTCGCATTCGGATTATCGGCATATGAAACTGTGTTTAGTCTGTTTTCTGATCATAAGTTTGGTTTCACACCGAAAGATATTGCTGCAATTATTACGATTAGCTCCATCTTTGGGGTAGTTGTGCAAGTATTTATGTTTGGCAAATTGGTCGACATGTTCGGTGAAAAAGTGTTAATTCAAATATGTTTAATTGTAGGTGCAGTATTAGCATTCGTTTCAACTGTAGTCTTTAATTATTGGATTGTACTTCTCGTTACTTGCTTCATTTTCCTTGCATTTGATTTACTTCGTCCAGCTTTAACGACGTTTTTATCAAAAGCAGCTGGAAAAGAGCAAGGATTCGTTGCTGGTATGAACTCGACTTATACGAGTTTAGGAAATATCGCAGGACCAGCGATGGGCGGAATATTATTTGATATAAACATTCATTATCCATATGCATTTTCAGGTGTTGTTTTAATAGTTGGTCTCGGCATTACATTTATGTGGAGAGAGAAACAGCTAGCTCAAAGTTTTGCGAAGTAATAAAACCCCTTACGACGGTAAGGGGTTTTTGTTTTATAAACTTAATCCAAACCGCTTTAATTCAATAAAAATCCCCTCTAATTGCTTTCCTTTATCCGTTAAAGTGTACTCTACACGAGGCGGAACTTCTGGATATACTTTTCTCGTTATAATTTCTTGTGCTTCCAATTCTTTTAGGCGAAGTGATAATGTTTTCGGACTAATCCCGTCCAGTGATTTTTGTAAATCACTAAAGCGTAATGTTCCTTCGATAAGAAGGTCGCGAATAATTAAAAACGTCCATTTTGTACTAATTACGTCAAGTGTTTTAGCGATAGGACAAGGTATGCCTGGTAAACCTTTTGTTAATACAACTGGATCTATATTGGTCATGGAAATAGCCTCCATAAAAATTTTTTGAATGAATTTGCTTTATAGTATCACAAAACTATACTTTTGGTAACTATATGAAAAAAATATCACTACTTCCATAAAGGAAGTTAGTGCATATACAATAGCAATACGAAATACAAAATACAAAGGGTTTGTATGAGGAGGTGATTTCCATGAGTATAAAAAAGTTGTTTGGGTTCTTTAGTTTTTTTGTCATTTGTATTGTGCTTGTAGCATGTAGTGGTGAGCAAAAAACTGAAATTCAGTTATTAAAGGAAATGCCGAAGCCAAAAGAAATGACAATTGATCCTTCACTAAATAAAAAGGAAGCGACAGAAAGAGTTCATGCAGCGCAGCGTTTTTATGCATTTTGGGATACAGGTAAAGAGGAGCTTATTCCGCAGACTGTTACGGAAAATTTTTTCGATAATACACTGCCGAAAGGGCGACCACAAGGCACTGAAGGATTAAAGTTTGCAGCACAAAATTTTCGCAAAGTCGTTCCTGATATACATTGCGAGATTGAAGATCTATTAGTTGCTGGTGATAAAGTAACGGCTCGTCTTTCCTTTACAGGAACTCATAATGATAAGAAAATCAATTTTTTTGCAATTGATATTTTGCATGTGAAGGACGGCAAGATAACGGAAGATTGGCATTTAGAAGATAATCTTACGCTGAAGCAGCAACTGGGCTTAATAGCTGAAGAATAGATCATATAGGGGAGAGAAAAGTGATGAAAAATATATTGATTATAAATGGACATGAAAAATACGGTACGAAAGAAGGACGATTAAATAGAACGTTAGTTGATTATATGGTAACTGTATTAAGTGAGAATCATCATGTGAAAACAACAACGATTCAAGATGGATATAGTATTAAGGACGAACAAGAGAAGTTTTTATGGGCCGATGTTGTAATTTATCAAACACCAATTTATTGGTTTAGTGTTCCTGGATTATTTAAAACGTATATGGATGAAGTATATGAATATGGCTTGTTCTTTAAAGGTGCAGATGAATATGGAACAGGCGGTTTATTAAAAGAGAAGCAGTATATGTTTTCTACAACTTGGAACGCACCTGAAAAAGCATTCGGAGATAAGACGAAGTTCTTTGAAGGAGAAAGTTTAGAATCAGCACTTAGTCATTTACATCGTGCGCAGAAGTTTCTTGGCATGAGTCCGTTAAAGAGTTTTGCTTGTTATGATGTGGTGAAGAATCCTACAATTGAGCAATTTTTATTGAACTTGAAAGATCACTTAGATGGAGTAATTAAATAATAGTTTGTATCTGTATGTGAAGAAGGTACTACTAAGGATGTAGTACCTTCTCTTTCATGAAATACGTTGAAAGTCTTTACTTATACAGGACTGTTTTAGTTTTTTTGATTTGATTAAATGTTTAATATCAGAGATGTTATCGTATGAAAGCTGAGTATGAAAATAGTTAATGTACTCAAGTAATGCAAAAATATAAATAAATAGAGTGAATGATACCCCGCCTAAAGGTAAGTGGGGATACCATATTACAAAATCAATAGTAAACGTAATAAATCCCGTGATAAGTAATGCTATATTTATCTTTTTAAGTATTTTTAAATATTGAATCAACCTAATAGGCGTAACAGATGTTTTCTCTTTTTTTAGTCGTTTCCACTTTACGTACCAGTAAATTATTCCTTGTAATAAGATAAACTCTAAAAGAAGAAATGAGACCCAGAAAGAATATAGGGAATATAAATGTAACGTAGGATAAGCATAATTAAGTAAGTAACTTGTGAAAATAAAAGTAATGACTGAAAATAACTCACCTGTGTATAGATAGGAAAGTCTTTTTTCTAGAGTGCGTTTCATGGTTTTTCTCCTTTTTATAGAGACTCACATTTTAAAACGTGGATGGCTGTATCCATAACTTCGCAAAATTTGCCCAACCGAATGAATCAATTGTTACATTTTTTAAAGAAGAGGGATATGTTTTCCTTTTTAGAACGTGATAGTTAAATAAAATGATGTGTTCTGCTTGTAAAAACTCTTCGATCTCATACATGAGCTTATACCGTTTTTCTTTATTGTCTTCTAATAAAAAGGTATCAAGTAAACAATTAATTTGTTTTGCATAGTGTGGGTCCATGAACCGATTTACGAAGCAACTTTTATTTTTAAATACATTTAAAAATGCAAGTTCATGATCAGCAGCAAATACTTCCCCCATGAAAATAATATCGGCATGTTTATCGATAGAACGATCCATATAATCTGAAACGAGAAATGGGTGAAGTTCTACGTGTATTCCTAATTGTCCGCAGCGTTCCTTTAGGAAATGTGCGTCATTTGCACTATCTTTAAAGGCGAAGAAATAAATATGTATCGTTTCTCCGTTATAGGTGCTCTTTTTTAAATACTCTCTCGCCTTTTCTAAAGAGTAAGATCTTTTAGAAGCTTGGCGACTTCGTTCAGGGAAAAAGCTTGATGCAGCAATTGTTCGTCTACCCTCTATGCTATGAAGTATCGTTTCAACGTCATATAGTTCTCTCCAAGCTTTTCGAAAGTGAATGTCGTGATGAGGACCAGGTTTTGTAAAGTTGAAGCCAGCATAAATACAACCTATTTCTTCTATTTGTATATCATGCCTTTCATTTTCCTTTTCATTTGGCAGTTCATAATCAGCATCTATTTGCACATGATCAGGAATACCCCAAAATTCAATACGGTCTAATAACGCGCGCTCTTTAAAATAATGGTTGAACGCTTCGAGTACGATATTGTCTTCAGAGTAATGAGCAAGTTTGAAAGGTCCAGTACCTACATAATGATGATTTTGAATGACTGCATCATGTGGCAAAATAGCTAGTTGCATGGAACTCACATAGTGTAAGAAAAATAAGTTGGGTTTTGCTAAATGGAATCGAATTTGCAGTGGTGATGGTGTTTCAATTTGAACAATTTCTTCTGTTAACCATTCGAAAGGAGAGTGAACTTGCTTTAATCGTTCAAATGAAAATTGTACATCTTTAGAAGTTAAAACTGTTTCGTTATGAAAATATATATCTTTTCGTAAATAAAAGGTCCACGTAAGCCCGTCTTCACTTAATTCCCACGTATGTGCAATGTGTGGCTCCATTTTTTCAGTAACATCGTTATAAACGACTAACGTATCAAAAATTTGACTCGTAAGATGGCTCTCTGTAGTTACAGCCACAAAAGCTGGATCTAATGGGAATATCTTTCTCGATATAGGAATCTTTAATATGTCATACATATCATTTGAAGGTTCGTATCCAAAATGATGATGCAGTTTATTTTCTATCTTTTTTTGAAGTGCAAGGGGTAGGGGTTCTTTTAAAAGAAGAAAAACATCCTTTAACTTTTCTTGCGCTAACAGTTCATCTGTATAGGATTCAATTGCTTCTAGGAAACTATGTGCAAATAAAATTTCCGTTTTATTCCCGCGGCCTCGCCCTGGAGTCCAGTGAATTAATTGCTCTTCGTTCATTTTCTTTAATAAAATTTTTACGTTTTTCGTACTGCAATATAATATATCCGCTAATTCTTGTAAGCTATTTCGTATATGTTGTTGGTCTTGTGCATGTAGTCTTAGTCTAATGTAATAGTCCATAATTTTCATATATACACTTCCTTCTATAATAAAAGGGGAAACTCTTTAGAATATTCTAACCTTTTTCTTCCTCTTTTTCAAAGTAAAATAAGTAAGCATAAGGAGGGGGAAACAATGGGATTTTGGAGTATGCACCGAAATATAAAAATTAGAATTATAACTTCGTTTTTAACACGTACTGTGTCCACAATGATTTTTCCATTTATGGCAATTTACTTTTCAATAAAGTTAGGTAGTGCGATGGCTGGGGCTTTACTACTTATTAATGTAATAGCTTCATTAGTAATTGGTTTATACGGTGGATATGTTGGAGATCGGCTCGGTCGTAAAAAAGTAATGATTATCGGCCAAAGTATACAAGTCGTTTCCATTGCTTGTATGGGAATTGCAAACTCAGATTATGTAGATTCACCGTGGCTAACATTTGTGTTTATGTTAGTGAATAGTTTAGGATCTGGACTTATGAATCCAGCGACGGAAGCGATGTTAATAGATGTGAGTACACCTGAAAATCGAAAAGTGATGTACAGCATTAACTACTGGGCTATTAACTTATCAATTGCGATTGGAGCAATATTTGGTGGATTATTATTTGAAAATTATAGATTACAATTGTTTATCGTATTAACGGCTGTTGCGGTCATTACTTTATATGTGATGGCTGTATATATGGAAGAAGTGTATGTCGCACGAAAAACAGTGGAGAAGAAAAATGTATTAAAAGATATGGCGGATAGTTATAAAGTTGTGATGAAAGATCGGGCGTTTTTAATTTTTTGCGCAGCAAGTATATGTACATTATCTTTAGAGTTTCAAATTAATAATTATTTAGGGATACGTTTGCAGAAGGAATTTGAAACGGTGCACTTTTTATTCGGGAATGGTTTTACGTTTGATTTAACAGGTATTCGAATGCTGAGCTGGATATCGGCGGAAAATACAATTTTGGTTGTGTTATGTTCAGCACTTCTTATTAAAATGCTGAAAAGCTTCAACGATTTGAAAATTTTATATGTAGGCTTATTCATTTATACAATTGGATTTACAATACTCGGAACGAGTAATAGCTTATGGATCTTATTAATCGCAGGGCTTTTCCAAACTGTAGGAGAGATGATGTATGTGCCGGTTCGTCAATCTATAATGGCGGACATGGTGCCGGATGAGGCGAGAGGTTCTTATATGGCGATAAACGGAATGGTCTTTCAAGTGGCGAAAATGAACGGTGCATTAGGTGTTATGCTAGGCTCGTTTATTGCATCTTGGGGCATGAGTGCTCTGTACTTTATTGTTGGTATGAGCAGTATTTTATTATTTATGAAGGCAATTGGGAAAGAGAAGTATGAGGATGAGAGGGAGGTTTCTCAGATTGGATAAAACTATATAAAAAGCGAACGAACTGGACTCGCTTTTTATATAATTTTTAAAACGGATCAACTTCAGCTAAGTTTGGAGTGGTACTAGGCTGTAGCAAAAGGTTTTTTAACGTTCCTACTTCAGAAAGTGCTACTAATATGTAGCCACTAATCAGTACAATAAGCCCAATGACGCGTAACGTTTGTAAGCTTACTTCACGATTATTCGTTTCCGTTGGATTAGGGGGCGTTGAAGGTGGATTGTTATTCATAAATAAGGCTCCCATCTTTTGTATTTATATATGTGTAAAATCATGATTTAACTTATGGATAGGAATTATATAGTTATTTTCACTATATGAGAACTGCCTATGAAAAGTGATTAGAAATTTTGGGACGAAAAAAGAGGCTGTCTCAAAAAATCATTAAAGATGAAGAAATGTTTCATATGGTGTTAATTTTGTTTTTTACAAATAAAAAGGTTAACCAAAGTAGTTATTTAGCTACATTGGTTAACCTCTAATAATTATCCTAATATACGCAACGATTCTTCAATAAACGCTGGAATGTCCTCTGGTTTTCTACTTGTTACTAGCTGATTTTGGCATACAACCACTTCTTTATCATGAAAATTTCCACCGGCATTTTTCAAATCGACCTCAATGGATTTATATCCAGTCACATCGCGTCCTTCAAGTGTTTGTGCAGTGATGAGTAATTGGGGGCCGTGACAAATAGCAAAAACAGGTTTTTTCGCATCCATAAATGCTTTGCTAAAGCGAACAAAACGTTCATCTGCACGAAGTATATCTGGGGAAAATCCGCCTGGTATAAAGAGGGCATCAAAGTTCTCTGGAGAAACATCATCAATACTTTTATCAATCACGAGTTCACTTTTTCCTTGTTTACCGTGTACCGTTTTACCTTTTTCCATTTCAATAGTTGTTAATTTGTATCCCTTTTGATTAAAAGCTTCTACTGGCTCTGTGTATTCTGTGTCCTCGAAATAATCCGTTATTAAAATAGCAATTTTTTTACTCATTGCAATCAGCTCCTTATATTATATAATCGGTTCCAGAATTGTCCTTGAGCAACGCCTTTTATAAAGTGAAACTTTAATTCATATTTTTTCATTCCCTCCAGTTCCTTTGCCCTGTTAATTTAATAAATACCCTTTTTATTAGGACGTAAACATGTATTATCGTTTTTGTATGTAAAAATCATAAAATATCGGTTGTTTCAGTGATTCTTGTTTGGGGAAGAAAAATAAAAAAGCCAAGGAGATAATTTATTTTCTCCTTGGCTTTTAAGATAATTCTTTTCGTTAAAACGAAGAAACGCGTTGCTTCGTTTTTGGTACAATAATAAATTTGATCCAAAGTACTCCGATTACCATAATAATCAAAGCATGTAGTAATTGTCCTGTGGCAATGAGTATAATACTTGAAAATACAATGAGTTGAATGCTTAGCAATATAAAGATTAAGCGGAGAAATTGATTCATTCGTTTTTCAGTATCAATTGGATATAATGCTACAATAATATTTCCCGAAAAATATTTCCACAGAGAACGAAGCTGCATAGAAATCATATATAGGACGATATAAGCGATAGCGCCTTTTACATATATATTCGGAATAAAATATAGAGCGAAAGCACCGATCAACCCTAAGCGAATATATATACCGAAATAATCATTACCGCGTAAAAATGCTAGTGTATGTAAATAGAAGAAAGTTGCTCGTTTTTTATGTAATAAAGGTTCAATCCAATTTGTAAGCCATTTTCTTTTATTGACTTGCTTATTCAGTTGCGGAACATCGGTGAAAATGCTAGCAAATTGATAGAAACGAACGTCCATTTTTTCTTCTTGTTCGATTATGTAATCCCACGGTATTCGTTTGGTAGGTTGTTTCTTCGTGTATAGAAGCAGGAAAGCAAGAAGTAAGAGTAGTCCGCCTAATACGATCACATTTGCAGTATAAAACAGCATGTAAATGATCAGGGCGTTACAAGCAATGCGAATGATAAACCATATGCTTTTTTCATAATTATCACGCCACATCCAGTGTATGTATATGTTCCACGCTTTCGTAATCATTAAAACGATAAAGATTGTACATAAGAACGGTACAGTTAATTGTAATGATTGCATAGCAAGTGGTACGAGAATAAGGAACGTAAATAATAATGGGAAAAGCTGAATGATGTAATTATATAGAAGAGATTTTTTAAAATAAGATGTTAATTTCTCTTCTAATGCAAGTAAATAGACAGCATCCGGTTTTTGAATAAATGTGCGAATGGGACATCTCATTATAATAAATGTAAGAACGGTCGTTATGAGTATTAAAGATATTCCTTTAGAAGGAGATGTTTTTAGAAATTGAGCATAATAATATGCACCAACGCATGAAATAAAGATGAAGCTATATAGTAAACCGTTAATCATACGTGCAAAGTATGTAATGATATTTTGAATATGTTGTTGGAAGCGACTGCTCCATAGTGATTCGATTGACATGTCTTTCACCTCTTTGTTCTATTATATATGTTTTATAAAAGAAAAAACGAGCAAATTGCGTTATGCAACTTGCTCGTTTTTCTTTTCGTTATTTTTTTTCTGATCACGATTCATTAATGGATAGAAAGCAAAGCCAATTGCGAATAAACCGATTCCGAGAAGGAACGTTTTTATATCGGATGCGCCGGTTTTAATAACCCATAGTGCATAGCAAAGTGCGATAACTGCGACTATACCATCTGTAATTCTTGCCCGCATTTCATTTTTATATGTTTCACCAGTTGCGACTAGTTTTAACTGGAAGATTGGTGAAACGAGATATGGAATGAGGTAGGCCAGTGTTGATACGGTAATAACGAATGTATAAGCTTCCGCAATTGTTCCTGATAATGTTGAGAATAAGAACACTTGCGACATAATGTTTGTTAATCGTAGTGAATGAATTGGACTTCCTTTTTTATTTGTTTTTGCGAAGAAGGAAGGGAAGAAACCTTCTTTTGCAGCTTGATAAGGTACTTCTGAGCTTAATAAAATCCAACCTAATATTGAACCGAATAGGGAAGTAAGAGCAAGTAATGCCATAAGTTTCCCGCCGCCGTGACCCATTGCAGCGTTTAATGCATCGGCTAATGGACGTTCAGAAGCTTGTAATTTATCAACGTGAAGTACACCCATTGTTAAAATTGTAATTCCTAAATAAATTGCAACTGTTATTAATAAACCAGCAACAGTCGCGCGTTTTACCGTTTTGGGAGAAGTAGCTCGGTTTGATAAAAGAACCGCTGATTCAATCCCAATAAATGCCCAAAGCGTTGTAAGGGCCGCTAAATTTACTTGTGAAAGGAGACCGTGTGATACGCCTTCTTTATCGATCATCGGTGTGTACCATTGTCCAAACTTTGAAGCTTCGAACGCAAATAACGTAACGACAATGAATAGAAGGAATCCAGTTACTTTCGTTGTTGTTGCTAAGAAGTTTAGTTTCCCAGCTCCGCTTACACCGTTTGTTAATATTAAATGAGTTCCCCAAAGTAAGACGGAACAAATAGTAAATGTAATGAGCTTTCCAACTTCTATATCGAACGAGCCGATTGAAAATAATAGTCGCGTATCTTTCATAATCGGGAAGAAGAGTGATAAATATCCCGCGAAAGATGTAATGATGGCAACGTTACTTGCCCAGTTTGCAACCCAATATCCCCATACCATACTGAAACCAGCCATTTTCTTTCTTTTTGGTGTTGAGAATAAAGCATATGCATGACTTTGTGGTCCCGTTGTTAAATCAGGACGACGAATTGCTAAATTACCGAAAACAAGAGCTAGCATTAAAACACCAAACCCTGTTGTTAACCAAGCTAAAGTGACACCGAGTGGGCTTGCTGTTTGTGCTAACGTACTTGGCACCATGAAAATACCAGCGCCAACCATGTTACCGACAACGAAAGCTGTTAGTACCCAAAAGCCCCATTTTTTTTGTTGCATAGAAAATACCTCCAAAGTTAGTATAACCAAGTCAAGCGAGGAGATATGTATGTCTTCCTGATAAGGAAGAGAAGGTCCAAACAAAACAAAAAAAGCACGTAATCTGCCGCTACATGCTTTCTATCTTATAAGAAACCCACGACATACCTCTCGATAGCTCTCCACAAACGAAACGTTTGTGACAGTTCTGCACTTATTAAATGCAGACCCAGCAAGCGTGCATGGTGGACACGACTTACTTCGGCAATCATTCCTTTCTCATTTCTTCATCAATGCCACTACATCTCCTGAAATGATACTCTTAATGACTGCAACCTCTACCTCACCGAGATACGAATGAGGATTTATGTATTAAATTAACATGTTTAAGAGTAACAAATGTATTTTTATACGTCAATGGATATAGTAATAATCAGATTATAGAGAAGAGTTCGTTATTGAGAGGTTGGAGGGTTTGAGATGGATTCATTGAATAAATTCCAATAAGGAATTTACTTTTAATGGGAATGGGGATTGTTTAAATGATACGTGCTTATAGTGAAAAAGAAGATCGGATCGGGACATTGAATTTAATAAAAAGTATGGGGACAGAAGAAGAGATAGGTTCTTTAGATGATATTGTATCGAACTCCACGCATTTTCTTTTATATAACCAAAATGGGATTGAAGGATTCGCGTATTCATCCTTTTATACAAATAGTAATGGAGAGTCTATTGGTCAAATAAGTGTGTATGTGGAACCTGGTTCTCGCTTGAAAGGTATTGGTTCTGGATTATACAAGGCAATAGAAGATTTAATTTCTAAAATAAAACCGGATTTTGTGTGCACTTATATGAGAATAGAATCAGAAAATTGTATTGGTTTTGCTAAGAAAATGGGATTTGAAAGATGGTGGGGATCGCTTGAATTGATATATAAGGGAGGGAGTTTTCCTAAAACCGATCTCAAGTTTATTAAGTATGAAGATATATTTTTTAACCAGTTTGTAACAATGGTACAGGAATGTTATTACGAATTGCATGAAAGGAATGATATGAAGCCGTATCTTGCCTCGGAAGATAGTATAAAGAAATACAAATTGAACAATGAAAGTAATGTGTATGTAGCTTTAGAAAATGAGCAGCTAGTTGCATCAGTTACAGTAGGGGAAGGGACAATAGAGAATTTAATAGTTGCACAAAGTCATCAAGGAAATGGATATGGGCGTAAAGCTTTACAATTTGGTATGAACAAGTTGTTAGAAGGCGGGTATGAAGATATTAGACTCTGTTATATAGAAGGAAATGAAAGTGCTGAGAGGTTATACAAATCTGTAGGGTTTAAGCCGTTTCATAATACGCAGGTGTATCGGAAATTTAAAAAGCAGCGGATCTAAATACTAGATCAGCTGCTACATATAAGATTAAACTAAGTTTAATACAGTTACTTTTTCACGTGTCATAGACTCAAGGCTCTTGCGAATACCTTGTGCGCCCATACCTGAACCTTTTACACCGATGAATGGGAAGTGGTCAGGGCCGCGCTCTGTGCGTCCGTTAATTTGAACAGAACCAGTTTCGATTTTGTTAGCAATTGCAAATGCTTTGTTAATGTCTTTTGTGAAGACACTTGCTTGCAGACCGAACTCTGATTTGTTAGCAATTTCAATCGCTTGTTCGTCAGAAGAAACACGGATGATTGGAAGGATTGGGCCAAATGGCTCTTCCCAAGCAACTTTCATTTCTTCTGTTACGTGGTCGATTAATGTTGGGTAAATTAAGTTGCGCTCACGTTTGTTACCAATAACGATTGTTGCACCTTTTTCAACAGCGTCGTCAACTAAGCCTTGAACGAAGTCAGCAGATTTATCGTCGATTAATGGAACGATTGTGCTGTCTTGTTCTGGAGATCCAACTGATAGTTCAGCTACTTGCGCTTTTAATAAGCTAACAAGCTCGTCTGCTACGTTTTCGTGTACAAGTACACGTTTAATAGCTGTACAACGTTGACCAGAGTAAGAGAATGCACCGCTTACGATGTGGTTTGCAGCATCTTGTAAGTCAGCATCTTCACGAACGATACCAGGGTCTTTACCACCAAGTTCTAATACAAGTGGAATCATTGCAGCTTTTTTCGCTAAATGTTTACCTGTGTTTGTACCACCTGTGAACGATACCATATTGATGCCTTCGTGTTCTACTAAGTAGTCACCAATTACAGAACCGCGTCCTGTCGCTACGTTTACAAGACCTTTTGGAAGGCCAGCTTTATGAAGTGCTTCCACCATTTTAATACCGCTAATTGCACCTTGAGTTGCTGGTTTGAAAATAACAGCGTTACCCATAATTAATGCTGGTGCAAGTTTTGCAGCAGATAAGTTTACTGGATAGTTAAATGGTGCGATTGCTAATACAACACCAAGTGGTGCGCGTTGGATGATCGCAAGTTTAGACTTCGTTCCGCCAGGGAAGCTATCGCCCATCATGCTTTCTCCGTGCATATGTAAAGCTTCTTCAATTGTGTAACGAATGAAATCAGCTGTACGAACAACTTCTTTCTTCGCATCTTTATAACCTTTACCGACTTCTTTCATAATGATATCGGCAATTTCATCTTGCATATTTACGAGCTCATCAGCCCATTTATATAAATATTTTGCGCGATCTTGTAGAGAAGCTTCAGCCCATGATTTTTGAGCTTCTTTTGCAGATGCAATTGCTTCATCTACTTCTCCGCGAGTAATTGCTTGTACTTGACCAATTACTTCGTGTAAGTATGGAGATGGAATTTCGATTGTTTGACCTGAAGAGCTTTCTCTCCATTCTCCGTTTAAATAAAATTTGTACGTATTGCTAGTTGTCATGATTAGTCCTCCTAAAATAGCAACTTGTAAGAGTGAGTATAAGGTGATTGTAGGTGGTTTGATAATATTTTTCAAATGAAATGTTTGTGAAAACGATTTCTTATTATTTTTTTGTTTTGTATGCCCTTTCTTACAGAAGATTCTCTTATTTCAAACGGATGTATCGTATTATGAATCCCCTTCATTTTCTTGTGATAAAAGATTATTTTATTCTATAGTAAAAAAAACAATTGACAGAATACTCAATAAAGTTGTAAGATTATAAATGGAAAATAAATGAAGGGGGTGTGCGTAATGATTGTAATCGTAAATGGAATGGGCTTAGCTCTGTTAAATGGCAGAAAACATTCATATCATTACGCAACCCGTACGGATATATAGGGCATCTTTGTCTTATAAAAAGCGTACGTTGCGTATATCGTAACGTACGCTTTTTATGCATTTCTGTGCATATCGTCAAGCGGCGGTATGCTTTTTTTGTTTATTTTCCTTGTTACTATAAAAAATCAGAATGTGGAAGGTGGAAAAATGTGATGAAATTGTATGGCTTACGAAATGTAAATGTGATGGGTTTGGATAGCGGATAAAGAAATGTGAATTAAACGAGAACGAGAAAGGAGAGGTTATATTGTTTTCAGTATTACTAAAGTTAAGCTGGTTTTTTAGGGAGCATTGGAAAAGGTATAGTATCGCAATTGGGGTACTTTTAATTGTAAACGTGATAGAGGTAATTCCTCCGAAAGTATTAGGTATTACAATTGATAACATTAAAACAGGAGCCTTAACGAACGAGGCGATTATGCAATATATTTTTATTTTACTTGGGGTAACGATTGGTGGGTATGTGCTTACTTTCATTTGGCAGCACCAACTATTTGGCGGTGCGTTCGTACTTGAGAAAACGATGCGTTCAAAATTTATGGGGCATTTACTCAAGATGACACCGACGTTTTATCAAAAAAATCGTACTGGCGATTTAATGGCGAGAGCGACGAATGATTTAAAAGCAATCTCCATGACAGCTGGTTTTGGTATATTAACGCTCGTTGATTCTAGTCTATATATGCTTACAATCGTTTGTATGATGGGCTTTTCAATTAGTTGGCAGTTAACATTTGCTGCGCTTATACCGCTTCCGATTATGGCGTTTGCAATGAATAGGTACGGAAAGAAATTGCATGAACGATTTACAGTCGCGCAAGATGCGTTCGGGGATATGAACGATAAAGTACTTGAATCAATTGCGGGTGTGCGTGTTATTCGTGCGTATGTACAGGAGGATGCTGATCAAGAAAGGTTTCATCATTTAGGAGATGACGTATACGAGAAAAATATGAGAGTAGCAAGAATCGATGCATTATTCCAGCCGACTGTGAAAATGCTTGTCGGTCTTAGTTATTTAATTGGTTTAGTGTACGGTGCATATCTCGTATTCCAATCAAAAGTGACACTTGGGGAGCTCGTTTCTTTTAACGTCTATTTAGGAATGATGATTTGGCCGATGTTTGCAATTGGTGAATTGATTAATGTTATGCAAAGAGGAAATGCGTCGCTCGACCGTGTAAATGAAACGTTAGCTTATGAACCGGATGTAAAGAATCCGAAAAATCCAAAGGTTGTACAAGAGCCAGATTACATTCAATTTGATAACGTTACTTTTTCATATCCTTCATCAAATGAAACGAATTTGAAAAATGTTTCGTTCTCATTAAAACAAGGAGAGACACTTGGAGTTGTTGGGAAAACAGGGAGCGGGAAAACGACGCTCGTACGCCAGTTTCTTCGTCAATATCCACTTGGAGAAGGGGATATTGCAGTTTCTGATGTAAAGCTAGATAAAATTCCGAATGATAACGTACTTGGCTGGATTGGGTATGTACCGCAGGAACACATTTTATTTTCAAAAACAGCGAAGGAAAATATTTTATTCGGAAACAGAGAAGCGACTGAAGAAGAACTTGAAAAAGCGATTGAAATAGCTGCGTTTAAAAAGGATTTAGAGTTTTTACCGGAAGGTTTAGAAACGCTCGTTGGAGAGAAAGGTGTTTCTTTATCAGGTGGACAAAAGCAAAGGATTTCGATTGCGAGAGCTGTTATTCAAAATCCGGAAATTTTAATTTTGGACGATTCTTTATCAGCTGTTGATGCTCGTACGGAAGCAGCGATTATTGAAAATATAAGAACAGAAAGAAGCGGGAAGACGACGATTATAACAACGCATCGTTTGTCAGCAGTGCAGCATGCGGATTGGATTCTCGTTATGGATAACGGTGAGGTTATTGAAGAAGGTTCGCATGAAGCGCTCGTTCGAAATGGGGGCTGGTATGCAGAGCAGTTCGAAAGACAACAAGGTGAAAGTGAAAGTGCGGATAGTGGGGTGAAAATATGAGTGTTTCAAAACGATTGTTTCAATACGCGATGAAAGTAAAAGGGCCGATTTTTGCAGCGATGGCGATGCTATTTGTTTTCGTTATTGCAGAACTAGCGGGTCCTTTCGTCGCAAAAACGATGATCGATGAGCATATCGTTGGAATAGAGAGACCTTGGTATGAAACAGAAAAGAGTGAGGATGCTGTTTCATATAATGGCGCCTTGTATAAGCGAAGTGATCGCTTTGAGGAAGGTGAGAAAAAGGGGAAAGAGGTTCGGGTTATTCAAGTTGGTTTTCAGTACTATTTTGTACCGAATAAAATAACGCTTGAAGGAACTCGTTCTGTTAAGGGTGATGTACTTACAGTACAAAGTGGTAAGGCAGTGCAGGTTTATAAAGCGAAAGCCTTAACGAAAGAGGAAGTATTTGCGTTTTATAAACCAGAAATAAATCGGTTATTACTACTCGGCGGTGGATATTTCGCTTTATTAGTAGTTGTATCATTATTTGCATACGGAAAGCAGTTCTTCTTACAGAAGGCAGCAAACAAAATTATTCAAATTATGAGGGAGGATGTCTTTTCTCATATACAAACGTTACCAATTCGTTATTTCGATCATTTACCAGCAGGGAAAATTGTATCGCGTGTAACGAATGATACAGAAGCGATTCGTGATTTATATGTGACAGTACTTGCAACATTCGTCTCTAGTATCATCTATATCATCGGGATTTTTGCTGCGCTATTTTTACTTGATGTAAAACTGGCGGCGCTATGCTTACTCATCATTCCAATTTTAATTGTTTGGGCGATTATGTATAGAAAGTATGCGTCTGTATACAATCATAAAATGCGTTCTCGTTTATCGGATATTAACGGAACGGTGAATGAATCGATTCAAGGTATGCCAATTATTCAAGCATTTCGCCAAGAACGTGAAACGAAGAAGGAATTTGAAGAACTTAATGGCGATTATTTTAAATATCAAAATAAAATTTTGAATTTAAATGCAGCAACTTCGCATAACTTAGTGTCTGTATTAAGAAATATCGCTTTTACAGGTGTAATTTGGTATTTCGGTGGTGCTTCATTAAGTGCTTCGGGGCTCCTTTCTCTAGGGATACTATATGCTTTCGTCGATTATTTAACGAGATTATTCTCGCCAATTACGAATATGGTGAACCAACTTGCAAACTTAGAGCAGGCGCGCGTTGCATCAGAACGTGTCTTTGAATTGCTAGAGGAAAAGGGAGAGGCAGTAGAGGAAGAGCGTATGCCTCGCTTAAACGGAAATGTGAAATTCGATAATGTTTCGTTTTCTTACAATGGAAAAGACGAAGTGTTAAAAAATATTTCTTTTGAAGCGAAACAAGGGGAGACAGTGGCACTTGTTGGTCATACTGGATCAGGAAAAAGTTCCATTATGAACGTACTCTTTCAGTTTTATGAATTTCAAAAAGGAAAGCTTACGATTGATGGTCATGATGTAACAGAGATGCCGAAACAAGCAACTCGTGAACATATGGGAATTGTACTACAAGATCCGTTTCTATTTAGCGGGACAGTGGCATCCAATGTTAGCTTAGAGAATGAAAAAATTTCAAAAGATCGCATCGTAAAGGCGTTACGTGACGTTGGTGCTGAAAGGTTTGCAAACAATATAGATGAAGAAATTACGGAGAAAGGAAGTACACTTTCAACCGGAGAAAGACAGCTTATATCGTTTGCTAGGGCGCTTGCTTTTGATCCGGCGATTTTAATTTTAGATGAAGCGACTTCTAGTATTGATACAGAGACTGAAGCGATGATTCAACAAGCGCTAGAGGTTGTCAAGAAAGGACGAACGACGTTTATTATTGCTCATCGCCTTTCAACAATTAAAAGTGCAGATCAAATTATTGTACTTGATAGAGGAACGATTTTGGAAAAAGGATCTCATGATGAATTAATGAAAAAGCGCGGGCGTTATTACGATATGTACAAAACGCAAATGGAAGGAAACCAGAGCGCTTAATATGTAGAGGGGAGAACTTGCGATTTTCGCAAGTTCTTTTTTGATTGAATTGTCCGCTCAGAAGTTAACATATTTCACCGGCAGGAAAACTTATAAATAAGTAAGTATTGTTTTACCTTTTTCTATATAAATGCTATATTAAAAAATGTTACTTATTTTTTGTATGTAGCGTTATTTTTCCATTTTGTTTGATTATGAAGAAAAAGGTTAAACTAAATAAGAACATTTTCATTGAAAAATTGTTCGAAATTGCATACAATCAATATAGTTTTTAAATTCCTATCAGAATACTTGGAGGACTACTATCATGAAAAAATTATTTTCAGTGCTTGCAGTAACTACATTAGCGATCGGGATTGTAGCAGGCTGCGGTAAAGAAGAGAAAAAAGATACAGCTAGTCAAGATGCATTACAAAAGATTAAACAAAGCGGTGAGCTTGTAATTGGTACAGAAGGTACATATCCACCATTTACGTTTCACGATACAAACGATAAATTAACTGGATTTGACGTTGAATTAGCAGAAGAAGTTGCAAAACGTTTAGGTGTAAAACCTGTATTTAAAGAAACGCAATGGGATAGCTTACTTGCAGGAATAGATGCAAAACGTTTCGACATGGTTGCGAACGAAGTTGGTATTCGTGAAGATCGCCAAAAGAAATATGACTTCTCTAGTCCATATATTTCTTCTTCAGCAGCATTAGTTATTGCGAAAGATAAAGATAAACCTGCTACATTTGCTGACGTAAAAGGATTAAAAGCAGCACAATCTTTAACAAGTAACTACGCAGATATTGCTAAGAAAAATGGTGCGGAAATCACAGGTGTAGAAGGATTTAGCCAAGCAGCAGAATTATTAAGTTCCGGCCGCGTTGATTTCACAATCAATGATAAATTATCAGTGTTAAACTATTTAGAAACGAAAAAAGATGCAAAAATTAAAATTGTAGATACAGAAAAAGAAGCGTCACAAAGTGGATTCTTATTCCGTAAAGGTAGCGACAAACTTGTACAAGAAGTAAATAAAGCGTTAGAAGATATGAAAAAAGATGGTACGTACGATAAAATAACGAAAAAATGGTTCGGTGAAAATGTATCTAAGTAGCGCATTGATGTCAGATCGATTGTCTACTTGGATGGATATTATGCAGACTTCCTTCGCGCCTATGCTGAAGGAAGCTGTCTTTACGACAATTCCGTTAACGCTTATTACATTTATTATCGGTATTATACTTGCGACGTTAACAGCGCTCGCACGTATTTCAGGTAGTCGTATTTTACAATGGATTGCTCGTATCTATGTATCTATCATTCGCGGAACGCCACTTCTTGTACAGTTATTTATTATTTTCTATGGTCTTCCAACTCTTAATATTGAAGTTGAGCCATATACAGCAGCAATTATTGGCTTTTCATTAAATGTTGGTGCATATGCATCTGAAATTATTCGTGCTTCTATTCTTTCTATTCCGAAAGGACAGTGGGAAGCGGCTTACACAATTGGGATGACATATCCGCAAGCATTAAAACGTGTTATTTTACCGCAAGCAACGCGTGTATCTATTCCGCCGCTTTCGAATACATTTATTAGTTTAGTGAAGGATACGTCATTAGCATCGTTAATTTTAGTAACAGAAATGTTCCGAAAAGCGCAGGAAATTGCGGCAATGAACTATGAGTTTTTAATTGTTTATTTCGAAGCAGGTCTAATTTATTGGGTAATTTGCTTCTTATTATCTATCGTGCAACAAATATTAGAAAAACGTTCTGAACGTTATACTCTAAAATAACCCTTTCATAAAAGGAGTTTTTGTTTTTATGATTTCAATTCAACATTTACAAAAAAGTTTCGGAGATAATACCGTACTAAAGCATATAGATTTATCAGTTGAGAAGGGCGAAGTGGTTGTTATTATCGGGCCATCTGGATCTGGTAAAACGACATTCTTACGTTGCCTCAACGTGTTAGAAACGCCGAATGCTGGTAACATTCGTATCGGCAATAAAGAGCTTAATTTCTCTCAAAAAGTATCGAAGAAAGATATTGTAAATCTTCGTACGCAAACAGGTATGGTATTCCAACACCATAATCTATTTCCTCATTTAACAGCACTTCAAAATGTAATGGAAGGTCTCGTTACAGTGAAAAAGATGGAGAAAGAAGAAGCGAAGAAAAAAGCAAACTATTTCCTTGAAAAAGTTGGCCTTGCGGATAAAGTAGACTTATATCCGTTCCAATTATCAGGCGGACAACAACAGCGCGTTGGAATCGCTCGTGCGCTTGCGATGGAGCCGGAAGTTTTACTATTTGATGAACCAACGTCAGCACTTGATCCTGAGCTAGTTCAAGAAGTTTTAAAGGTTATGAAAGAACTTGCTAAAGAAGGAATGACGATGGTTATTGTAACGCATGAAATGCGCTTTGCTCATCAAATTGCGAACCGTGTTATTTTCATGGATGGCGGTGTCGTTGTCGAACAAGGTACACCGGAAGATGTATTTACAAATCCGACAGAAGAACGAACGAAGAAGTTTTTACAAATGTTGCAATAAATTAAGGAAGGTCTCAAGGCATATGCCTTGAGACCTTTTTGCCATATATATTTATTTTTGGAATCCGCCAAGGCTTTGCTCAGCCATTGCAACTAGACGTTTTGTGATTTCTCCACCAACAGAACCGTTAGCACGAGCCGTAGAATCTGCTCCTAATTGTACACCAAATTCTTGAGCGATTTCGTACTTCATTTGATCGATTGCAGCTGTTGCTCCTGGTACTACTAATTGATTGTAAGAACTTTGGTTTGCCATAGGAATATATCCTCCTTAGAGTTATAAAAATTTTTTTGGTTGGACTAGCTGGATTTGAACCAGATTATCGCCCCGTTTGGCGCTAATCCATCGGTAATTAAGTTTGTACTCATAGTATGGATGTTACCTAGAAAGATATACAAAATAATAATTTGTAAATTTTGTAAAAAAATCTTCGCTATTTTGTAAATTATGAAATAAGAGTAATCGTTGTATTTTTAAGAAAGAAGGCTAAACTAAGAGCGAAATCATCTGCGTTTAAATTCTATATACAATCAGCTGTGCTTACAGCTTAGTAAAATAAAAATTAAATTGGTATCAACTTCATAGTTCTGTTTGAATCCGGGATGGGGCAGGAAAAGGTACTGACTGACCGCTCCTATGCACGGCTAGAATCTAAAAAGGATAACATATGGAGGAATCACGATGGGAATTTGCCCGCTTTGCAACGCATTAGAATCACAAACATATTCTTGTCAAAATTGCCAAGGTATACTCCAAGATTATGGGAAAACTGTAGATTACATAGACGATTATAGTGCGTATATGGATCAAGAATTATTGCGTGCAGTAGATGGTTTAACACATAGTAATTCACAAGAGTACTGCAATCATGTTTTTTATTGCGGGATGTGTAATGTGGAAACAGAGGTTGTAGTGAAACTTGTGTAAATAGAAAACTTCCACCTTATGAGTGAGGTGGAAGTTTTTGTTTTTTTATTTGTGAGTTAATCATAGGGGACGGGATATTGTCAGTGTTAGGTGCAGGATTTGATTGTATTTGAGATATTTTTTCTTTCGAATCGCGCAAAGAGTGTTCAGTTAAATAGATGGCATATTCATAAAATAATTGGCGCGTAAGCTCGCTTTGTTCTTTTAACTTTTCATCTTGGAATACAGTTCGCCCCGGTTTAGAATTTGCTTCAAATAACCACGGATTTTCTGCTGTATCTAAACCGATATCGAAACCAATCTCTCCAATGTTCCCGGTTACTTGCCCGTCAAGTGCATAGCTGATTTGTAAGGCTGTTTGTTTTAGTTTATTTTCAATTTGAACTTGCTTTGTTGAATCGGGAAATAGTTCTTGAAGTAATTTCGTATCACCGCCGCTATTTACATGAGTCGTTAAGCTACCTTTGCCGGCGATTTTTGCGACGATTGCACTGACTACCCAATTACCAAAATGGTTTTTATTTGTATGAATGCGAAAATCGACGGGTTGCCCTTCGAAGCGGAGCAATGAGATACCTTGTTGTACGATAAACTTTTTTAAATCATGTCCTTTTAACACATGGTTAAGAAGTGCTTCTAATGATTGATACTTTCTTAGTTTATTTTGGTCATTTTCACGATAACGACAATAGTAGCGATTTTCAGTTTGAGAATAGAGTATTTGATGAATGTTTCTTCCAAAGCTACCATGTATCGGCTTCATATAAATGTACTTATACGTACCGAGAAGTCGTTCTACTTGTTCAAAATGTTGAAATACTTCTGTTTTTGGTAAGAATGGTTTCATTGAATCTTCTTTCATTAGAAGGCGATGCACTTCCCATTTGTTGAAAAACCCTGGATTAAACCATGGAATCGCATAGTCGCATTCTAATCGTTTTTTTGCTCTTATGATAGGTTTGTAATTTTCTGCTTGGCGATTTGGTAAACGGTCGTAAATGACATTTGGTAAAGGGACTTTGTTTTTTACCCATTTGCTATCTTGAAAGAAGTACCCTTCAATTGTTTCCTCTTCCCAGTTTATATGTTGAAGGCCAAAGACAAATACAAATGGCTGCAATGTGAATGGTGGTGTTAATAATTCACCGAGAGAGATGGAACGACTCCCTAAAGGAGAATTAGAATCATCGTTAAAGCCAGTTGTGAAAATCCCGATTAATGGGCCGAAAACAATGGTTTGATTGTGTAAGAAGGCATGGATTGTTGCTGAATGCGGTAGTAAAAGATCGGCTGCAATCTGTTCGCCAATAATAATTTCTCGCGTGAATGAATAATGAATTTTAATATTCTCACATGCAATATAACGTAAGCCAAAGGAAAGGGATGTAATTGGCGGTGTAATAGAAAAAACGTAAGGTAAAGTAATACTATTTGGATGCTCATCTGAAATACTTAATGTATATATGTGCTCTTTCAACGGGGGTCTCCTCCTTTCGTTATGGTGTAAATCGGCTAAATTTTAATGGACCATGAAAAATTTGTTCAGCCAGTTCGTCGTTGTACCTAGTATAAACTTCGTAAGAAGGCATCGTATTAACGTACATAAGCCAAATGGCACCTTTTTGATCCATAATGGTAGAAAGCTCTAATTCAAATAATGACGAATAGGACTGATCTAGTGTTTTAAATACTTCATTTACAACATCATGCAAAGCATCTTTCAATAATTGAACACCAGTTGAAGAAAGCAAATATTTAATTTTGGAAAATGGATGTAGCATGGAACGCTCTGTTACGGAAAGTAAAAATTGTGCTGGGAATGAAGCTTTTTGTATGAATTGACCGAGCACTACCCAATTCTGTTCTTTATTTTTTTGCATAATAGTTCGAATATGAATCGGATATGATAGTTGATTTGGAGGATGTAACATTGGATGAATCATATAACGGGATGAGTGTATGTTCGATTGGCACCATGATATAAAGTCATCTGTCCGTTTGAATTGAGTAGAAGTACGATGCTGTTCATTTATTGTATCGATATGAAATGTTTTATGTTGGTAAGTGACTCGATATAAATTTTCATTAGAATGTATATTGATTGGTCTTATAATGATATCTCTTGTTTCTAGTAGTAATTTGAAAATTCCTTGTACCGTTCCTTTTTTTATTTTTGGAATGTAAGGGGAAAGACGTTTATTAGTAAGAAAAAGATTGTGTAAATCACTTGGATTAATAAGTGTGTTATTTAAAAAGGTAGTCGAGGAACGTTTGTGTAATGAATGAATAATCGATTTTGCTTGTTGGAATTCTTTATCTTCTTTGAAATGACAGCGATCATATATGTATGAAGGAATGGGAAAGGTTTGATCTATCCAATTTCCTGTATCTGTATCGTAAATAAGACCAGAAACAAGATCTGTCTTTGAATCAATGCTAAACGGTGTGAATTGAGCAACGACGTTATGATACAGACGAGCTCGCTTAGCGATTTCGGTGTAATACATTTGCTCGTGATGAAATTTAGAAGTTAAAAGACCAAGAACCAACGAAATCACTCCTTTGTTAACAGGATGTTTGCATAATAGGCGAAGCTATATATTGCAAATACATTTTTATACCATTATACTTTTGTCCGTATGACGATATGCTATAGTTTTGGAGAAGTGAAAGGTTGATTATGATGAATATATGGTTGAATATGTTAACAACGACAGGACTCGGGGCGATTATTGGAGGATATACAAATCATTTAGCAATAAAAATGTTATTCCGTCCCCATCGTCCGATTTATGTTGGAAAGTTTCAAGTTCCATTTACGCCAGGGTTAATTCCGAAGCGTCGCGATGAGCTTGCTGTTCAATTAGGGAAAATGGTTGTAGAACATTTGTTAACACCGGAAGGAATCGGAAAGAAATTAACAAATGAAGAGTTTCAAGCCAGTTTAATTCGCTGGGCACAAGTGGAAGTGGATCAAGCAATTACGAATGAACAGTCGTTACGACATATGTTAGAAAAATGGAACTTGGCACATGTAGAAGAAGAGGCTACTCAAAAAATTGAACATGTGATCACAGAAAAAATTCAGGCATTTTTAGCAGAGTACTATACATATACATGGGAACAAGCTTTACCTCATTCTATACATGAAAAAGTAGAGAATGCGATTCCGAATGTATCGGCGTTTATTTTAGATCGAGGAATTCGCTTTTTTGAAAGTGAAGAAGGGAAAGGTCGTCTTTCAAAAATGATTGATGATTTCTTTGCTTCCAGGGGAACGCTACTTAACTTAGTCGGAATGTTTTTAGGGAATGTCAGTTTGGTGGATCGAGTACAGCCAGAAGTCATTAAGTTTTTAGGACAAGATGGCACGAAAAAGCTTTTAACTGATGTACTGCAAAAAGAGTGGGAAAAGTTAAAAGGAAGAGATGTAAAAGAATTAGAAACGTTTGTAGAGAAAGAAATGATTGTGAAATCCATACTGTCAGCAGTTAAAGTAGAGGAAACAGTGAGTAAATTTTTAAATCAGTCTGTGCAGCAAGTATGTGAACCAGTTCGAGAAACAATCATTGAAAAGATCGTCCCAAGTGCAGTAACGAAAGGCTTGAAGTGGGGAACAGAAAATGTAGAGAGTATACTAAAGAATTTACACCTTGCGGAAATTGTCCAACAAGAAGTTTCTACATTTTCAACGGAGAGATTAGAAGACCTAGTTCTGTCTATTACGAAAAACGAATTGAAAATGATTACGTATTTAGGGGCATTATTAGGAGGAATGATTGGACTTGTGCAAGGGGTGTTACTTCTGTTCCTTAGGTAATAAAAGCGAATACATAGAAATAAAAGTGAAATTTCTTCACATCTCTTGCATAGTTTGATATGGTAAGAAGAGGTGCGTATGTAAATGCACTTAAAAGGCAGTGCGAGCGAAAAGCGCTAGCCTTCTAAAGGAGGAAAAATAAAATGACAAAAAACATTCATGATGTTGCATATGAATTACAAAAAACAATCGCTGAAAACGAAGATTTCCAAACTTTAAAAGCAAGCTACGCAGCAGTACAAGGAGATGCAGAGTCAAAGAACTTATTCGATGAGTTCCGTACAATGCAACTTGGCCTACAACAAAAAATGATGCAAGGTCAAGAAATCACTGAAGAAGATAACCAAAAAGCACAAGAAGTTGTAGCTCGCATTCAACAAGATGCTAAAATTACAAAGTTAATGGAAACTGAGCAACGTTTAAACATCGTTATCACTGACGTTAACAAAATTATCATGAAGCCACTTGAAGAATTATATAACGCGCAACAACAAGCGTAATAAGAGAAGACGCTCCTAGTATAGGGGCGTCTTTTTTATTGTGGCGAAATGTAAGGGTTTTCCTTTTGTTTGTCAAAAAACTGTCAAATCCATATCGTTGGAAAAATAATGCATTTGTACTATAATGATAATCGAGATATATTACACTATGTTAATTAATGTGGTGAAGTATATAGAATAAAAATCTTTATTACACACATTATGAAATAAAGGGATGATTAGTTTGAGTACAGGTGTAAAAGCAAACGACGTGAAGACAAAAACAAAAGGAGCAGATCTTGTTGTTGATTGTTTAATTAAACAAGGTGTTACACATGTTTTCGGTATTCCAGGAGCAAAGATTGACTCTGTATTTGATGTACTGCAAGAAAGAGGACCAGAGTTAATTGTTTGTCGTCATGAACAAAACGCAGCATTTATGGCAGCTGCTATTGGTAGATTAACAGGAAAACCGGGTGTGTGTCTTGTAACTTCAGGACCAGGGACATCGAATTTAGCGACAGGTCTTGTTACTGCGAATGCGGAGAGTGATCCCGTTGTTGCTTTAGCTGGTGCGGTTCCACGTACGGATCGATTAAAACGTACGCACCAATCTATGGATAATGCTGCACTATTCGAACCAATCACAAAATATAGCGTAGAAGTAGAGCATCCTGATAATGTGCCAGAAGCGCTATCAAATGCATTCCGAAGTGCGACTTCGACAAATCCAGGAGCTACTTTAGTAAGTCTTCCGCAAGACGTTATGACTGCGGAAACGACTGTAGAGTCTATCGGTGCACTTTCTAAGCCACAGCTTGGAATCGCTCCCACACATGAAATTACATATGTAGTAGAAAAAATAAAATCAGCGAAATTACCAGTTATTTTACTCGGTATGAGAGCGAGCACAAATGAAGTGACGAAAGCCGTTCGTGAATTAATTGCGGATACAGAACTTCCTGTTGTTGAAACATATCAAGCAGCTGGCGCGATTTCACGTGAGTTAGAAGATCATTTCTTCGGCCGCGTTGGATTATTCCGTAATCAACCAGGTGATATTTTACTAGAAGAAGCAGATCTTGTTATTTCTATCGGTTATGACCCAATTGAGTATGATCCGAAATTCTGGAATAAACTTGGAGACAGAACGATTATTCATCTTGATGATCATCAAGCAGATATCGACCATGATTACCAACCAGAGCGTGAATTAATTGGTGATATTGCTTTAACAGTAAATAGCATTGCAGAAAAATTACCGAAACTTGTATTAAGTTCGAAATCAGAAGCAGTTTTAGAACGATTACGCTCGAAATTATCAGAGCAAGCAGAAGTTCCAAACCGTGCTTCAGAAGGTGTTACGCATCCACTTCAAGTCATTCGTACACTTCGTTCTTTAATTAGTGACGATACAACCGTTACATGTGACATCGGTTCCCATTCTATTTGGATGGCGAGATGCTTCCGTTCTTATGAACCACGTAGACTATTATTTAGTAACGGTATGCAAACGTTAGGTGTTGCACTACCTTGGGCAATTGCCGCTACTTTAGTTGAACCGGGTAAAAAAGTTGTTTCCGTGTCAGGTGATGGTGGTTTCTTATTCTCTTCGATGGAATTAGAAACAGCAGTACGTTTAAATGCACCGGTTGTCCATCTCGTATGGAGAGACGGTACGTACGATATGGTTGCGTTCCAACAAATGATGAAATACGGCAGAACATCAGCTACAGAATTTGGGGATGTTGATCTTGTGAAATATGCGGAAAGTTTCGGGGCGTTAGGTCTTCGTGTTAATACACCAGATGAATTAGAAGATGTATTGAAAACGGCATTAGAAGCAGACGGTCCTGTCATTATTGATATTCCAATCGATTACCGTGACAACATTAAATTAAGCGAAAAACTATTACCGAACCAATTAAATTAATGGGGGGCATGAGTGAGATGAATGTTGCGCAATTAATTGATATTGATGCAAAAAGAACGAAAACGAGTAATGAAGTATATCAAACATCTACAATGCTTGCGCTATTAGATGGTATATATGATGGTGTTATTAACTTTGAGGAATTGAAAGAACGTGGTGATTTCGGCATCGGCACATTTGATCAATTAGATGGTGAAATGATTGCGTTTGATAATGAGTTTTACCATTTACGTTCAGATGGTTCAGCGGAAAAAGTAGAACTGGAAGAAACAACACCTTTTGCGACTGTAACGTTTTTTGAAAAAGAAATGAGTTATACGGTAGAGCGTCCGATGAATCGTGAAGAAGTTGAAGCGTTATTACATGAATTAATGCCAAGTAAAAATTTATTTTATGCGATTCGAATGGATGGTACGTTCCGTGAAGTAAGAACGAGAACCGTTCCAAGACAAGAAAAACCGTATACGCCGCTCGTTGAAGTGACGAAATCACAACCGATTTTTTCATTTAAAGATACAGAAGGTACACTTGCTGGATTTTGGACACCAGATTACGCGCAAGGTATTGGTGTAGCTGGTTTCCACTTACATTACATTGATGATGAGAGAAATGGTGGCGGACATGTTTTCGATTATGTTGTAGAAAACTGTACGATCCAAATTTGCCAAAAATCTCATATGCATTTAGCACTTCCGGAAACAGCTGATTTTATGGCAGCTGAATTATCGAGAGAAAACTTAGAGAATGATATTGCGACTGCGGAAGGTGCGGAGTAAAAGGAATCGAAATCATGTATTCTTTATATAAGAAACGAAGTCTTGTTTAGGCTTCGTTTTTTTTATTGATGCACAATCTTCTCGTGAAGTCACCCGTACCGCCTCACTATGTTTCATTTGTAAAATGAAAACTCAATTTTGAAGCAAAAGAAATATAAATTTCTCCCCAAACATATACATCAAAAGGATAGGGGGGATATGATGGGAAACTCGATTACTATTAGTTTATGCATGATTGTAAAAGATGAGGAACAAACTATATCGAAATGTTTAGAATCGGTCAAAAGTGTTGTGGATGAAATTATTATTGTAGATACAGGTTCCACAGATGCTACAAAAGAAATTGTGAAGAAGTATGACGCGAAAGTTTATGATTTTCAATGGATTGAAGATTTTTCAGCGGCACGAAATTTTGCATTTTCTAAAGCTACAAAAGAATATATCCTTTGGCTAGACGCAGATGACATAATAGATACGGAAGATATAAAGAAATTTCTACAGTTAAAAAGTACGTTAGATCGTAGTACGGATGCAGTATCTATGAAATATTATTTAACTTTTGATATAGAAGGAAATCCAACACATTCTTTAAGGCGATATCGATTAGTCAAAAGAAGTAGAAATTTTCAATGGCATGGATTTGTTCATGAATATTTAGAGGTGTATGGAAATCTTATAAATAGTGATGTAGGGGTAAGTCATAAAAAAATAAAAGCATATACTAATCGTAATTTAAAAATATATGAAAAACATCTTGAGAGTGGCAAAGAATTTAGTCCTCGTGATGTGTACTATTATGCAAATGAATGTAGGGATCACAGATTATTTGATAAGGCTGTTGAGGGGTATTCTAAATTTTTAGATGAAGAAAAGGGTTGGGTTGAAGATAATATTCAAGCTTGTTTAAAAAGAGCCGAATGTTATTTGGAATTGGGGGACTTAAAAAAATCTATACAGTCTTGTTTGCAATCATTTACGTATGACACGCCTAGAGGAGAACTTTGTTGCCACTTAGGACGTGTGTTTTTGCAACAAGGGGAATATTCTAAAGCGATATATTGGTACCATGCAGCAATTGACGGGCCACGACCAAAGGATTCTCCATTTGTCCGGGAAGAGTGTCATACATGGTTGCCGCATATTCAACTATGTATTTGTTATGATCGAATAAAAGAATATGAAAAGGCAATTTATCATAACGAACAAGCTGCACAGTTTATACCTAATAATCCAAGCATTGAATATAATAGAAAATATTTTGATAGTTTATCAAAAAAATAGTATTGAATAATACTAGATGATCATTTTGGCTGTTGAGAGGAGTTTGATTCATGCTCACAAGTATAATTATATTGACTCATAATCAATTACAATATACAAAAGAATGCATCCAAAGTATTAGAACTTATACAGTGGAACAAGAGTATGAGTTAATAGTTGTGGACAATGCGTCAACAGATGGTACTGTAGAATGGTTACAAAAACAATCGGATATTATGCTAGTGGAAAATGCGGAGAATATGGGTTTTCCAAAGGGATGCAATCAGGGGATTAAAGAGGCAAAAGGTGATAATATTCTATTATTAAATAATGATGTGGTCGTAACTGAAAATTGGCTAAGCAATTTAATTCGGTGTTTATATGAAAGTAAGGATACTGGAGCGGTAGGGCCGGTAACTAATAATGCCGCTTACTATACCGCTATACCAACCTTTTATAAAGATATTGAAGGAATGCAGAAGTTTGCAACTTTATATAATCAAAGTGATAAAGATAAATGGGAAGAACGTATGAAATTAATCGGATTCTGTATGCTGAT
This sequence comes from Bacillus nitratireducens, assembly GCF_001884135.1. GTDB lineage: Bacteria > Bacillota > Bacilli > Bacillales > Bacillaceae_G > Bacillus_A > Bacillus_A nitratireducens. The sequence goes on from NZ_MAOC01000081.1 coordinate 128,453, forward strand.
AAAAAAATCAGTGTTAGATGAAGTTGGATTATTAGATGAACGATTTACACCGGGGAATTATGAAGATGATGATTTGTCACTAAGAATGTTTGAAAAGGGATATAAATTGTATTTATGTAAAGATACATTTATTCATCACTACGGAAGTGTATCGTGGAGAGAAGACAGTGTTAACTTTTCCGTAGTTTTACATGCAAATAATATAAAATTGTATGAAAAATGGGGATTTTATGGTGAAGGTTTATACATTCATTGTGATTTACTAGCGATTTTAGAGCGATTTGCGCCTGATAAAGTAAATATTCTTCATATAGGAGCTGGATGTGGTGCCACTTTATTAAAAATAAAAGGGTGTTATCAGGCAGTTTCTTTATTCGGAGCAGAAAGTAATGAAAAAGCGGCAGCTCTTGCAAATAGGGTAGCTCCTACAACTTCTGCTGCGTATGACAAGTTACATGAGGTATTTACAGATGAAAAATTTCAGTACATCCTACTATCACATCCCATTGAGCCAGCGAAATTACCCCATGTCATACAATCTATGTCACAACTTTTAACGCCAACAGGAACTTTCATTATGTCGAAATTCAATTTGGATAATTATTATGCATTAAAAAAATAATGCTTTTAAGATTTTCTCTGTGGAGATGAACTGTATTTGGAAATGTTGGAGGAACAACGGTTTCTTTTATAGAAACAAAACCGAAATCCGAGCCCGGATTTCGGCTTTTCGACGTGTGATGAATTATGAAAAAAAGAGCTATCCTATAAGTTGGTTTCACTTACTTATAGGATAGCTTCTTTACTTTGAAACAAACGGATGCTGTTCATAATAAAACCGCCATGGGTAGTGAATGGCTTCTTCTGCGTAATCAATATTAATACGAGGGCCAGCTATTATGTTATGTGTGGATGATAAATGTTCTTCTTCCGGAACTAAATCAATATGCAATGTATCACTTTGTAATGATACCCCGCGTTCTTCTAAAGTGATTCCGAGTGCGCGGCATAGTTTTCCAGGTCCATTTGTTAAGTTTTTATACTGCTTATTCGTAATATCGGTTTTGTCGTAGCGCGCTAGTTTCATGTCTTCGATTCCGTCTATAGGCTCAAGAGCACGAATGAGAATTCCTTGCGGGGTGCCGACTGGTGCTGTAATTACGTTAAAACAATGATACATACCATAAATAAGATATACGTAAGCATGTCCGGGTGCACCGAACATTACTTCTGTTCGATCTGTTCGTCTGCCGCCGTAACTATGTGCGGCCTTATCATCTGGACCTTTGTATGCTTCTACTTCTACAATAATTCCGCTTCGTTTTATTCCATCCACAATATGAACAAGTTTATGTCCGAGTAACTTCTTTGCGACTTCTAACGTATCGCCTTCATAAAAAGAAGGTGGTGCCTGCATTGTACTATCTCCTTTGCTGGTTGTATATGTATATAGTAAACCAAATTTTGAGTAGTAATTCTAACTCGTTCTATTTGCTACATTTATTTCATAAATTATGGATAGAGTACAACAGCGAAGAGGGGGAGTGCGACATGATTTATCGCTTACTAGCTCTTAATATAGATGGGACACTACTATACAACAACGGAAAAATCGCAAAAGGATTACGGGAAACAATTGAATTTGTGAAAAGAAAAGATGTATACGTTACATTATTTACGAATCGTAATTTTCAATCGGCTCATAAAATTGCCAAGGCGTTAAAATTAGATTCTATATTAGTTACACATGGCGGAGCTTTCGTTTCAGCATCGTTAGATAAGCCGTTCGCTCAAAGGAGATTATCTGAAGAGAAAACGTTTAATATTGTGCAAGTGTTAGAGCACTTTGATTGTAATGTTCGTATTTCTCATGAACGGTTTTCAATTGGGAATCGTGAGAGAAATACACCAAACTTAGTTGCGCGTACTGTATTATCGAGCGCAGATCCGTTATTTTATCCAGTTCAATTTGTAGATTCGCTAGGGGATGCACTGCGTGATCATCCAGTAGCTGCACCAAAAATTGATATTGTTTTCCATACGAAAGGTGAAAAAGAAAGAGGGATGAATACGTTAAGAAAGGCATTTCAAGATGTAGAGTACGTCGATTGTGATGCGAGGCGTATAGAAATTCTCCCACAAAATGTATCAAAACTACGTGGTTTACAATTACTTGGGGAGCATTTAAATATTCACCTTAGTGAAATGGTTGCGATTGGGGATAGCATAGAAGATTTAGAGGTAATTGAAAATGTTGGGCTCGGGGTAGCGATGGGGAACGCGCCTGTAGAGTTAAAGCAAGCAGCTGACTGGATTACACGTTCTAATACTGAGAACGGCGTAGAATATATGATTAAAGAGCATTTTCGTAAGCAATTTCCGCTTCCATTTTTGAAAAATCATAAAAATACACCGAAATGATGAAAGAAAAACGTAGCTTTTTGGCTACGTTTTTTTGAACTTATTAAAATGAATGAAAGCATTTTAAAATGTGAATTGTGTATGAAGTCTATACAATTCACTTGAATACTCTAGGAAAATGTTGTAAAGTGGATGATGTTGCCAAAGTAGTTACACCACGTGAAATATTCTTCAGATTAATTTTATTGGGCTCCCGTACGTAAAAACATTTCCACATGATAGTTTAGTTCATGTATTATTTCAAAAATGAATTGTAGTAATTTTATTAATTAGTTGTAGAATTTCTTTGTTTTATTTAAATGGATTATTTTAAGTTAATGTGAGTAAGACTTGGTACATATAAAATGTGCTTCTTTTTGTGGTTTTAAAAAGTTTAAAAGGGGGAATGAATTTCTTGAGGAAATCATTTAATCAAAAAGTAAAGAAAATAAGTAGTAGTTTAATAGTTGTATTACTAGTATGTATGAATTTTTTAATCCATTTACCATTTAAAGCAGAGGCGGCTACAACAGAATTAAAAGGTTTAGGTGACGTATCTTATTACAACGCCATCATTTTTGGAGATCATAGTGCAACAAGTGCGGATATTGAAGGTGCGATGGCTGTTCAAAAAAATATGAACGCATCAAGTTATACAGTCTTAGCGGCTGCAACTGGAGCGAACAACTTAGCTGGAGCAACATGGGTAGATGAAGGATATCCATCGTTATTATTAGGTGGTCAATTTACGAAAGCGGGAGCAGGACAAGTAATTATCCAAGATGGAACAGTGGCGATGACAAAAGACGGTGACCCAGAAGGCGCAATGAAAACATCATATGACCGTATCGCTTATAAAGAGCAAGCGGAGATTGATGCTAAATTTAAAGAATTTAGAAAAGACGTTGATGGCGTAATTGGGGATGCGGGCCAATTACACACTGATAAACCAAAACCGAATATGAGCTTTGGAATTGGTGAGGATGTAAAAAATCCTAATATTTATGTTTCTTCAGGGTTAACAGGAGAGAAAACGTTTGATGTAAAAGATGTTTTTCTTCCGAATGTAGATAACAAAGATTTTATTGTTATTTACTCAGATGCGGAAACAGTTAATTTTGCTAGTGGTGCAATTTTGTATGATACAAGAAATACTGGGATGGCAACAGACTTAATTAATACATCTCAAGCATATGATCCTAATTCATCTTTTACTGAGTTAGCTAGTAAGGTCATTTGGGTGTTCCCTAATGCTACAAAGATAACAACTAAAGGATATGGTGTAGTAGGTAGTGTGTTTGCGCCTAATGCTGTTGTAGAGACAAAAGGTGGTTCTATTAATGGACAAGCCTTTGTTGGAGGATTACACCAAAGAGATGGATTTGAGGTTCATAATTTTAAATTTAACTGGCCGAAGTGGAAAAAGCCGGCAGCTGAAAAAGGAAATTTACAAATTAAAAAAGTTGATGAAAGCGATGAAAACATTGTTTTAAAAGACGCAAAATTTGATGTTATAGACAAAGAGAATAATGTTGTGGCTACTGTTACAACAAACGAAAAGGGTATTGCGGAAGTTAAAGATTTACCACTTGGTGACTATTTTGTAAAAGAAATTAGTGCACCAGAAGGATATATAAAAGTTGATACACCAGTAAAAGTAACAATTGATAATACAAAGGTAATTGAAATTGTTATGAAGAATACGAAAAAAGTAGAGAATGGTCAATTTAAAATATTGAAGAAAGATAGTGAATCTGGTCAACTTCTACCAGGTGCAAAGTTTGATGTTATAGATAAAGATGGGAACGTTGTCGAAACAATTATTACAGATGGTAAAGGTGAAGCTTTATCGAAACAACTTCCAGTTGGAACATATACATTAAAAGAAGTTGAAGCACCAAAAGGTTATGAACTATCATCTAGTTTAGTTCATGTTGATGTAGCTGCTAATAAAACAGTGACTGTAGATGTGTTGAATAAAAAGATCGTTGAAAAAGCTACAGGTCAATTTGAAATCGTAAAAGTAGATGCAAATGATAAAGAGAAACTATTATCCGATGCAGAATTTGAAGTGTACAAAGATGGTAAAAAAGTAGATACGTTACGAACAGATAAAACAGGTAAAGTAATATCTACGAAATTAGAACCAGGAAAGTACACATTAAAAGAAACGAAAGCACCACAAGGATATAAGTTGTTAAAAGAAGAAATTGAAGTCGTTGT
>NZ_MAOC01000082.1 GCF_001884135.1 Bacillus nitratireducens
AAGAGAGCCAAAAAGCATTAGCAGGCGTAGTCTTTGAAGTGCAAGATGAGCAAGGAAAAGTAGTAACAAAAGTAACAACAGATAAAGATGGAAAAGCAAAAATCTCAGACTTATCTGTAGGAAAGTACAAACTAGTAGAGAAAGAAAGCTTACCAGGTTACAAAAAACTAACAGAACCAGTATCATTCGAAATTACAAAAGGTATGACGACAGTCCTGTCAATGAAAGTAGAGAATGAACTATTAGATAAAGGTTCAGTAGAAATTACAAAAGTAGATAAAGAGAGCCAAAAAGCATTAGCAGGCGTAGT
>NZ_MAOC01000083.1 GCF_001884135.1 Bacillus nitratireducens
GTAGTAGAACCACAAGTGGAAGAAAAGCCAGTGCAGCAAGTGGTAGTAGAACCACAAGTGGAAGAAAAACCAATGCAGCAAGTGGTAGTAGAACCACAAGTGGAAGAAAAACCAATGCAGCAAGTGGTAGTAGAACCGCAAGTGGAAGAAAAGCCAGTGCAGCAAATGGAAGTAGAACCACAAGTGGAAGAAAAGCCAGTGCAGCAAATGGTAGTAGAACCACAAGTGGAAGAAAGTCCAGTGCAGCAAATGGTAGTAGAACCACAAATGGAAGAAAAGCCAATGCAGCAAGTGGTAGTAGAACCACAAGTGGAAGGAAAACCAATGCAGCAAGTGGTAGTGGAACCACAAGTGGAAGAAAAACCAATGCAGCAAGTAGTGGTAAAGCAAGTACAAGAGCCAATTTCAAGTACGGAAGTACAAGAGAAAGCATATGTTGTAAATCAAAGAGAGAACGATATGCGAAATGTATTGCAAACACCACCAACATACGCCATTCCACCATTAACATTGCTATCGGTTCCGCAGCAGGCAGCGTTAGATAATACAGAATGGTTAGAAGAACAGAAAGAATTATTAAATACGACATTTAATAATTTCCATGTTGGAGCACATGTTATTAATGTGTCACAAGGTCCAGCTGTAACTCGTTTTGAAGTACAGCCAGATCCGGGTGTGAAAGTAAATAAAATTACAAACTTAAGCGATGATATTAAGTTAAGTTTAGCTGCAAAAGATATTCGTATTGAAGCACCGATTCCAGGGAAAAGTGCGATTGGAATTGAAGTTCCGAATAAGGAAAGTAAGCCAGTATTTCTTCGTGAAATTTTAAGAAGTCCTGTATTTACAAAGAGTGAATCACCGCTTACAGTTGCGCTTGGACTTGATATTTCAGGCGATCCAATTGTAACGGATATTAGAAAAATGCCACACGGACTTATTGCGGGTGCAACTGGTTCAGGGAAAAGTGTGTGTATTAATGCGATTTTAACAAGTATTTTATATAAAGCGAAGCCGCATGAAGTGAAGTTAATGTTAATCGATCCGAAGATGGTTGAGCTTGCACCATATAATTCTGTCCCACATCTTGTAGCACCTGTTATTACTGATGTAAAAGCAGCAACAGCTGCGCTAAAGTGGGCAGTTGAAGAGATGGAACGTCGTTATGAATTGTTTGCGCATGCTGGTGCTCGTGACTTAACTCGTTACAATACGATTGTAAGTGGGAGAGAAATCCCAGGTGAGACATTACCTTATATTGTAATCGTCATTGACGAGTTAGCGGACTTAATGATGGTTGCTCCTGGTGATGTTGAGGAAGCGATTTGTCGTATTGCACAAAAAGCTCGTGCTTGTGGTATTCACTTATTAGTTGCGACGCAGAGACCATCTGTAGACGTTATTACAGGTTTAATTAAATCAAACATTCCAACGCGTATTGCGTTTACAGTATCATCTCAAGTTGATTCGCGTACGATTATCGATATTGGGGGCGCGGAGAAATTACTTGGCCGTGGTGATATGTTATTCTTAGGAAACGGTACGTCTAAACCGGTTCGTGTACAAGGTGTATATGTATCGGATGATGAGATTGAGAAAACAGTTGATCATGTGAGAAAGCAAATGAAGCCGAACTACTTATTTAAGCAAGAGGATTTATTAGCGAAAACAGAACAAGCTGAGTCGGAAGACGAATTGTTCTTTGATGCATGTCAATTTGTTGTAGAACAAGGGGGAGCGTCCACATCTTCTGTACAGCGAAAATTCCGCATCGGTTATAATCGCGCGGCACGTCTAATTGAAGAGATGGAATCGCAAGGGATTATTTCTGAAGGAAGAGGAACGAAACCGAGAGATGTCCTTATTTCTGAGGATGAATTCGCTGCTATGCAGGAAACAAATGTATAGTAAACGGTTTTGCTGTATACTAATAGAAAATGTTGGATAGTAAAGTAGGGAGTAAAGCGACATGAAAGAAATTGAATTAAAATTAAAAGGTGAAATAAATCGATTAACAAATAGAACATTTAAATTTGACGAGCGCGTTGGAGAAGGATGGTTCTCTGCCGTTTACTTTTTAAAAACTAGAGAAATTATTGAAGAATTTCGCCCGAAAAGTGTTGTAACAATGCAGTTTTTCCAAAAGGAACATGCAGTTCTTTGCGGAACAGATGAGGTAATCGCATTGCTACAAACATTTGCCAAAAATCCTGAGGAATTAGAAATTCATTCTTTAAAGGATGGCGATAATATTAGTCCGTTTGAAACAGTGTTAACAATTCATGGTCCTTATGAAAATTTCGGATTTTTAGAAGGTGTAATTGATGGGATTTTAGCCCGTCGTACATCAGTTGCGACAAACGTATATAATGTTGTCCAAGCTGCACGTAGTGTAGATAAAGAAAAACCAGTTATTTTCATGGGAGATCGTGATGATCATTATACGCAACAAGCTGGTGACGGTTATGCGGCATACATCGGAGGTATGAGCGCACAAGCGACGCATGCAATGAATGAGTGGTGGGGCAGAAGTGGTATGGGGACGATGCCTCACGCATTAATTCAAATGTTTAATGGTGATGTTGTTGAAGCTGCAAAAGCGTATCATAAGAAATTCCCAGAAGATGAATTAGTTGTATTAATTGATTACAATAATGATGTCATTACAGATGCACTTCGCGTAGCTCGTGAATTTGGATCAACATTAAAAGGTGTGCGTGTCGATACGTCTCGTACAATGATTGATCAATACTTCATTCGTCACCCAGAAGTACTTGGAACATTTGATCCACGTGGTGTAAATCCATCGCTTGTATTTGCACTTCGTAAGGCTCTTGATGAGGAAGGGTTCCAACATGTAGATATCGTTGTAACTGGTGGATTTGATGAGAAGCGTATTCGTGAATTTGAAGCTCAAAATGTTCCTGTCGATATATACGGAGTAGGAAGTAGCTTATTAAAAATGAATATTGGCTTTACTGGTGATAACGTAGAATTAAATGGAAAACCAGAAGCAAAAGCTGGTCGTAAATACCGTCCAAATCCACGTTTAGAGCGTGTTCAATTAGAAACAAAAGAAGATATGTAAAAATGAGAAAAACTGATAGGTGATTGACCCTATCAGTTTTTCTGTTATCATAGTATAACAGCTGGTTTTTTGCTATAATAAGTTTGTTATGGACATAAAAAGAAGTACGTACGTGGTTATCCTGATAAGTGAAGATTAAAGAAAACTTCGCTTCATCAGAAATGTATGATGATTACCAAAATAAGAAAAGATTCATATACTGTCTTATAGATAGGCCGTTGTATTAGTTCGAAATGTTGGAGGTTCTTTAAGATGACAGTTTACCATTTTGTAGGAATTAAAGGAACAGGAATGAGTTCATTAGCGCAAATTCTTCATGACATGAAGCATACTGTTCAAGGGTCTGATTATGAAAAGCGTTTCTTTACACAAACAGCATTGGAAAAGCGTGGTATTTCCATCCTTCCTTTTGATAAGAATAATATTAAAGAAGGACAAGTGATTATCGCAGGAAATGCATTTCCTGATACGCATGAAGAAATCGTAGCAGCAAAAGAGTTAAATATCCCAGTACATCGTTACCATCACTTCTTAGGTGATCTTATGAATCAGTACACAAGTGTTGCTGTAACTGGTGCACATGGAAAAACATCAACAACTGGTTTGTTAGCCCATGTAATGCAAGGTGCACACCCAACATCATACCTTATTGGAGATGGAACGGGGCATGGGGTAGAAAATAGTAAGTATTTTGTATTTGAAGCTTGTGAGTATCGTCGTCATTTCTTGTCTTACTATCCAGACTATGCAATTATGACAAACATTGATTTTGATCATCCAGATTATTTTACAGATGTCAATGATGTATTCAATGCATTCCAAGAGATGGCATTGCAAGTGAAAAAAGGCATTATTGCATGTGGTGATGATGAAGAACTTCAAAAAATTCAAGCGAAAGTACCTGTTATTTTCTATGGATTTGGAGAAGATAATGATTTCCAAGCACGTAACATTCAAAAGAGAACAGATGGTACTATATTCGACGTATTTGTTCGTAATACGTACTATGACACGTTCAAAATCACAGGATATGGCGATCACAGCGTATTAAATGCATTAGCAGTAATCGCGCTTTGCCATTATGAAAACGTTGATGTAGAAGCAGTTAAGCATCAGCTAACAACTTTTGAAGGCGTAAAACGTCGCTTTAATGAAAAGCCAATGGGAGAGCAAGTTATCATTGATGACTATGCACACCATCCGACAGAAATTAATGCAACGATTGAAGCAGCTCGCCAGAAACATCCAGAGCGTGAAGTTGTCGCTGTATTCCAGCCGCACACATTCTCACGTACAGAAAAGTTCTTAGATGAGTTCGCGGAAAGCCTAAGCAAAGCTGACCAAGTATACTTATGTGATATTTTCGGATCAGCGCGCGAAAACAAAGGTGAATTAACAATTGAAGATCTGCAAAAGCGTATTGACGGTGCAGAACTAATTACAGATACAACAACGGATGTATTAAAGAAACATAAAAACGGCGTTCTAATTTTCATGGGCGCGGGAGACATCCAAAAATTCGAAGCGGCTTACGTAAAAGAAGTTCAAGTTGCAGAGAAGTAATAGAAAAGACGCATAGCTACGGCTGTGCGTCTTTTTTGTGCTGTTGTGGTTGAACAGCGTTGTCGAATCTAGTCGGTAAGTCGATATAACTACAGCTGTGTTCGATATATTTTAAGAATTGTTGATATATTATGGTGCATTCCTTTAATTTAAAATGTTAGAATAATAAGAAAACTAAAAGGGGCTAAAAACATGTTCACACTCCGAGTAGATGATGAAATTGAACTACAACTATTAGAAAAGCATCATAAAGAGGAACTATATGAATTAATAGATCAGAATCGTACCCATTTAAGAAGATGGCTTCCATGGGTAGATGGGACGAAATCTGCTGATGCGTATAATGAGATTTTTCCAATGTGGTTAAAGAAATTTGCAGAAGGAGATGGGTTTGAAACTGGTATACGTTATAAAGGAAAGCTTGTTGGGATGGTAGGCATTCATCCGGTGAGTTGGGGCAAGAAAGCGACGAGTCTTGGTTATTATCTTGCAGAAGATGCTGGTGGAAAAGGTATTATGACGCGAAGTGTGAAGGCTGTGCTTCATTATGCATTTGATAATTTAAAGCTAAATAAAATTGAAATTCGTTGCGGTGTTGAAAATGCGAAAAGCCGTGCAATTCCAGAGCGTTTAGGTTTTAAGATAGATGGGATTTTACGAGATGAAGAATGGGTGTACGATCATTTTCAGGATATTACTGTATATAGTTTACTAGCTTCGGAATGGAAGGATATTCGATGAACGAGAAGATTTGTATTATTCCATATGAAAGTAAGTTTCAAGATGAAGTAGTAGATCTCATTGTTCATATTCAGCAAAAAGAGTACAATGTCCCAATTACGAAAGAAGAGCAGCCGGACTTACTAGAAATAGAAACGTTCTATCAAAGGGACAACGGAAATTTTTGGGTAGCAACTTATGATGGTAAAGTAGTTGGAACGGTAGCTTTATTAGATATTGGAAAGCATCAAGTGGCGCTAAGAAAAATGTTTGTGAAGAAAGAGTTCCGCGGAAAAGAATGGGGCGCATCACATACGCTACTTCAAACGGCAATTTCTTGGGCGAAGGAAAAGAACTTGGAAGACATTTATTTAGGAACAACAGTTAAATTTCTAGCAGCACACCGTTTCTACGAAAAGAATGGTTTTCAAAGCGTGAATATAGAAGAGTTGCCAAAAAGTTTTCCAGTGCTAGAGGTAGATAAGAAATTTTATAGATATACTGTTTAAAAAGATCATTTATAAATGATCTTTTTTTATGAACTAAAATGGAAATAATGGTATAATTTAGGTTAGGGGGTGTGGGTATGAACTTTCCAATTCAAAGAAGTAAGTCTGCGATAATTTGCGTTAGTCTAACGTTAGCCTTCATGGTGGTATATCCGATTGTAATGTTCTTTACAAGAAAAGGGGATTGGGTTTCAGCTCTAATTGGGATGGGGTTATGCTTCATTGTAAATGGTCCTCTCGTTTGGGAAATATTTATTAAAAAACATAAAGTAGAAAATGGTGTGCTAAAATACGGCGTTTTAAATGAAGATGTTGTATTGAAAGATATTAGAATTATTCGCCAAGTTGGGAAGTCTCTTGAAATTACGACGAATTCATATAAGGTACATATGATTGGGATGCCACAAGATATGAATGAATTCTTGGCGCTTATTGAGAAAGAAAATCCATATGTGAAAATAGAAATGGTGGGTGAGAAATGAAAAAAATCTGTGCGCTCTGTTTATTTTTATTAACGACATCGATTCTTTTAATAGGATGTAGTGCGAAGAAAGAGAAATCTGACGTTAGCTTAGAAAAGGCACAAAAAATTGAAGTTGAATCCCTTATTGATTCGAGTGATAAAAAAACAATTACCGATAAGAAAGAAATCACAAAGTTGTTTGAATCAATCAAAATGGATGAGTGGGAAATGGAATCGGCTCCTATGGATACTCCGCAAGGGAAAACGTTTAAAATGTATCAAGAGGATACACCAAAATTATTGGATTCGAGTAAAGATAAAAAAGAGTTACATGAAATTGGTACTATGACAGTATATAAAGATGTTCCTTATGTTGAGGTTGAATTGAAAATTAATAAAATAAAAAATAAAAATAGTTTTAAAGTATCAGAAGATGTGGCTAAAAAATTATTAGAGTATTAATGGAAAAGCGCTCGGATAAAATTCCGAGCGCTTTTATTATTATTTTAAGTTCTCT
>NZ_MAOC01000084.1 GCF_001884135.1 Bacillus nitratireducens
AAGCTTCTAATTCAGGAACAACAAAACGTCCGTCTTTACGGATTAGTACGTCGTCGAAGTAAATTTCGCCGCCGCCGTATTCAGGGCGCTGGATGCATACTAAATCCCAATGGATGTTAGAGTTGTTGCCGTTCCATGCATCGTCGTAAGCTTGTCCAGGAGTGAAGTGGAAGCTGCCATCGATTTTTTCATCGAATAGAATGTCTCCCATTGGATGCAAGATGTATGGGTTTACGCCGATTGCGAACTCACCAACGTAGCGTGCGCCTTCGTCTGTATCGAAGATTTTGTTAATGCGTTCTGAATCGTTTGCAGTTGCTTCAACGATTTGGCCGTTCTCAAACTTAAGTTGTACATTTTCAAATGTATAACCGTTGTAAGGAGATGGTGTATTGTAAGAAACTGTACCGTTAACAGAATCGCGAACTGGTGCAGAGTATACTTCACCATCTGGAATGTTTAAATGACCTGAGCATTTAATAGCTGGAATGTCTTTAATAGAGAATGTTAAGTCAGTTCCAGGACCAGTTAAGCGAACTTTATCTGTTTTATTCATTAATGTAACAAGGCTATCCATCGCCTTATCCATTTTACCGTAGTCTAAGTTACAAACTTCGAAGTAGAAGTCTTCGAAAGCTTCTGTGCTCATTTTAGCAAGCTGCGCCATAGAAGCATTTGGGTAGCGAAGAACAACCCAGCGTGTTTTTGGAACGCGGATGTCTCTATGAACTTTTTTGCCAACTGTTTGGCCATGAACTTTCATACGTTCACTTGGAACGTCAGCTTGTTCGTTAATGTTATCACCAGAGCGAAGGCCGATATAAGCGTCCATATCTTTCATTACGCTCGCTTCATATGCAGCGATTTGTTCGAAATGTTCTTCAGTAGCACCCATTAATAAAGAGCGATCTACTTGATGATCTTTTAAAGAAACGAATGGGAAACCACCAGCTGCATATGCTTCTTTTACAAGTGCAGTTACAAGTTCTTTTTGTAAGCCAAAGTTTTCAATTAATACTTTTTCGCCTTTTTGTAAGCGGATAGAGTAGTTAATTAAATTGTATGCTAACTTTTCAATGCGTGGATCTTTCATATGTAAAGCCTCCCTACTAATTATGTATCCTTTCCTATTGTAACCTACTTAGTGGAATTTGTTGAATCATTTATGTTAAAGTTAACGAATAAGTATGAAAATTCTAATGAAAAGATAGGGATTAGAACGAAACGGAAAATGATTGTATAATGAGAGAAAGTATGAAAAAGATAAAGGAAGTGATGAAATGCAAGTTCTTCTATATGTAAGTGCGGCTATTATCGCGGTTGCTTTCGCTGTATTAGTAGTGTATGTATGCAGAACATTGTTATCGGTTCAGAAAACGTTAGAAAACGTTGCGAGCACGTTAGAAGGTTTAGAAAAGCAAATGCAAGGAATAAGCGTAGAGACGGAGCAATTATTACATAAGACAAATGCGTTAGCTGATGATATTCAACAGAAGTCACAGTCGTTAAATAAAGTAGTAGAAGGTGTGGATGGAATCGGAACGACGATTCACTCTTTAAATACGAAGCTTCGCAATGTATCAGAGTCTGTTACGGACGAAATTGAAAATAATGCAGATAAAGTAGCACAAGTTGTGCAATGGAGCAGTGCAGCAATTGAAGTATACAACCATTACCGTGCTACGAGACAAGAAAAAAAGATTGAAAAAGAAGAGCGTAAACTTGAGAAAGCTGAGCAGAAGGCTGAAAAGAGAGAGAAACGCTCTAGACTTCGCATGAGAGGTGAGTAATGATGAGTATGATGAAGATTGAAACAATTGAAGAACTTGAAGCGTTAGTAGAAAAGAACGAGCCTTACGTTCTTTTTAAACATAGTACGACATGCCCAATTAGTCACGGTGCATATACAGAGTTTCAAGCGTATTGTGGTGAAGAAAGAGAAGTGCCAGCATATTACTTATACGTACAAGAAGCGAGGGATGTTTCGAACCATGTTGCAGAGCAGTACAGCATTAAGCATGAATCTCCGCAAGTGCTATACATAAAAGATGGAATGGTAGTATGGCATACATCGCACTGGAATATTAAAAAAGAAGCTTTAGAAGAGAATGTAAAATAGGGGGAGGCAAGCGAAGGGCTTGCTTCTTTTTTATTTTGTTGCAATATATTTATGGTACACTATAGATACATTAAAACTAAGTAAATTGAATTTTGAAAGTGGGTTTGAAGCAATGAAGAAAATGGCGTTATTCATCGCAAGCTTAAGTTTATTACTGGGGGCTTGCAGCAATAATACTATTGAGAAGAAAGATGAAGTTGTACAGAAAGATACGAAAGAAAAAAGTATGATTCCAAGAACTGCTGTTTCTAAGGATTACTATAGAACGGTTATTCCTTTAAAAGAACAAAAGGTAATTAATACAGTTAATGTTAAAACTAATTCTAAACTAGATTTAGCAGAATATGAAAATGGTTTAATGAATATTGCTTCAAAACAATTCGATACAGAAAATTACGTATTACAATTAAATCAATATATTCCAGAGAAAACAATTGATGAATTAGTTACGAAACAAGAAGCACCGGTTTTGACTAATATTATAGAACAGGACTACTTCGGCAAACAGAATTCAAATGAACTAAGCTTATCTGGTGTTGTTATTGGTTTAGCCATGTCTTCAAGTGTATCTAATGAAGAAGCTATTTCTAAAGGTACTGCAGTTGCCAAGCAACTTATAGAAGCTATTAATAAAAATGATAAATATAACAAATCTTCAATTACGTTTGCTATATTTAAGCAAGAAAGCACAAGCTCTTTAAAGAATGGTACTTATATTTCAAGCGCTACTGTTCAAAAGAACGAGACTAACCTTGGAAATTGGGATACTATTGATGAAAAGTCGTATTCGTATCCTTCTCAAGAATTTGAGGCGGCACATGGAGAAGATAATGATAAGCTAAAGGATTTTTCTAAAGCAATGAAGGCATTTTCTCCAGGAGATTATATCCCTGTTAATGCTAAGATTTCTTATAAGCAAAATAAGATGGATAAATTAAAGATGGATATTGTCGTTAAATATAATGGTAAGTCAGAATTAATGGCGCTTTCTCAAATGGCTGCTCAAAGTATGTTAGAAAAATTCCCTAAAGATGCTAAAGTTCAATTACAGATAAAGTCTGAGAATAAAATCGAGGCTGTTATTATAAAAGAGAAGAACAGCGATAAACCGTTCGTTTCTTTCCTATAAAATAAAAAAAGACAGTTTTTAAGCTGTCTTTTTTTATTTTATAAATTTTCCGGAATACAGTAATTTAAATTTACACTACGGATTTTCTGCTTTCTTATGATGCTATTTCCACGTCTTTTTTCTATCTTTTTCATACATTATTCTATGTTGTATATCGTGTGACAACCTCGTATGTATCAGCTATAATAAGTTATCTTAAAAAAGTTAATGAAGAAATTTAAAAGAGGTGGCTTTCTTATGGCATCACAAGAATTAGATCGATTACGTTCTAGCATCGATCAAATCAACCTACAATTATTAGAATTATTGAATGAAAGAGGCCGTCTCGTACAAGAGGTTGGAAACTTAAAAGAAGTACAAGGTGTGAAAAGTTTTGACCCTGTACGTGAAAGAGAAATGCTGAATTTAATTGCGGAGAATAATAATGGTCCATTTGAAACATCGACCTTACAACATATTTTTAAACAAATTTTTCAAGCTGGTTTAGAACTACAAGAAGACGATCATCGCAAAGCGCTACTTGTTTCTCGTAAGAAAAAAGCAGAAGATACGATCGTGGAGATTAATGGAGAGAAAATAGGAGATGGAAACCAACATTTTATTATGGGACCATGTGCTGTAGAAAGCTATGAACAAGTAAGCCAAGTTGCAGAAGCAATGAAAGAGCAAGGTCTGAAACTAATGCGTGGTGGTGCTTTCAAGCCTCGTACATCTCCATATGATTTTCAAGGTCTTGGATTAGAAGGATTGCAAATTTTACGCCAAGTTGCAGATGAATATGATTTAGCTGTTATTAGTGAAATTTTAAATCCGAATGATATTGAAATGGCATTAGATTATGTTGATGTTATTCAAATTGGCGCTCGCAACATGCAAAACTTCGAGCTATTAAAAGCAGCTGGTGCTGTAAATAAGCCGATATTATTAAAGCGTGGTTTATCCGCAACAATTGAAGAATTTATTAATGCGGCAGAATATATTATGGCAGAGGGGAATGGTAATATCATTTTGTGTGAACGAGGTATTCGCACATATGAAACAGCAACGCGTAATACGCTTGATATTTCCGCTGTGCCAATTTTAAAGAAAGAAACACATTTACCCGTCGTTGTCGATGTAACGCATTCTACAGGGCGACGTGACCTTCTATTACCAGCTGCAAAAGCGGCTATGGCAATTGGTGCTGATGCTATTATGGCTGAAGTACATCCGGACCCAGCGGTTGCATTATCAGATGCAGCACAACAAATGGATATTCCAGAATTCAATGAGTTTATGAAAGAATTAAAAGCATTCGGAAGTAAATTATAAAAAGATTTTTTAGTCTATGTAGCCCTTGTTACATAGACTTTTTACAAAAATTGCCCTTTTTTGCATAAAAAATACGAAAATACGAGAAAAGAAGCGAATTTTTTCGAAACTTTTGCGGGAAAATATTGTATGAGCCTGCGTTTTTATCGTATCATTAGTAAAAGGAAGAACTCGGGACGATTGTTGGCATCTGCAAATAGAGTTGATGTCTTTTTTTCATTCAAGTGAACCGATACATAAAAATAGATAACATAAATAGAAGGAGTGTGCGAAAAGATGAACGTAACAATCTATGATGTAGCTCGTGAAGCAAATGTTTCAATGGCTACCGTATCACGTGTTGTGAACGGTAACCCAAATGTAAAGCCTACAACAAGAAAGAAAGTATTAGAAGCAATTGATCGTTTAGGATACCGCCCAAATGCGGTAGCACGTGGACTAGCAAGTAAGAAGACAACTACAGTGGGTGTTATTATTCCTGATATCTCAAATACGTTTTATGCAGAACTTGCTCGTGGAATTGAAGATATCGCAACAATGTACAAATATAACATCATTTTAAGTAACTCTGACCAAAACAAAGAGAAAGAGTTCCATTTATTAAATACGATGCTTGGAAAACAAGTGGACGGAATTGTTTTCATGGGTGAAGATATTACAGACATTCACATTGAAGAATTCAAAAAGTCTCCAGTACCAATTGTATTAGCAGCGTCATTTGATGATCAAAATGAAACGCCATCAGTGAACATTGATTATACACAAGCAGCTTACGATGCGATGAAGCACTTTATTGAGCAAGGACATAAGCGTATCGGTTTCGTCTCTGGTCCTTTCATTGATAAAGCGGGAAGCGCGAAGAAGTTACAAGGTTATAAAAAAGCTTTAGAAGAAGCAAGTATTTCATATGATGAAAATCTTGTAATCGATGGAGATTACACATATGATTCAGGTATCGAAGCATTCGAAAAGCTTTGGAGCAGTGATGAAAAGCCAACAGCAATCTTCGTATCTTCTGATGAAATGGCACTAGGTGTAATCCACGCAGCACAAGACGCTGGATTAAACGTACCAACTGATGTAGAAGTGCTTGGCTTTGATAACACACGCCTTGCATTAATGGTACGCCCGCAGCTTTCAACAGTTGTACAACCAATGTATGATATCGGTGCAGTAGCAATGCGTCTATTAACAAAGTATATGAACAAAGAAAAAGTGGAAGATCACACTGTTATCTTACCTCACCGTATCCAATTTAGAGATTCAACGAAGTAAGAATAAAAAAGCTCACAGCAATTGCTGTGAGCTTTTATTCATATTCAGGGTAGTATTTTTTTACTACTGTATCTACAGTTTCATTTTTCTTAACATGTAAAAATCTTGCGTACAATTCTTTTCCTGTATCAAATGGCGTATCGTCTAACTCGAAAACATGAAGCACTTTTCGAAATTTCCACGTTACTTGCTGAGCGTACATATTATCGTACGTATCTACAGATTGTATAGCTACCTTTTCCCCTAGTTCATGAGCCTCTTCTAAACTGTTTGCTTTAACGAGAATAATACTTTCTTCAAAAAGCGTATCGTGATTCTCTTCATAATGCTCATCCATTTTACTAGGATTAGGCTCACCTGAATGAACAGATTCAAACAATAATTTTACAGCGTACATATGAGAGTGTTCTCCTTATGCTTGATGTTTTACTCTATAAACAATACTTGCTACAAGTGAGGCTGGTATTGTAAATATATTACTTTGATAATGATAATGTATTTGGGACTCTTCATAAGACATTTTGTCGTAAAGTTCATCTTGCGAAACGTTCATTTTCTCCTGCTTTGTCTTAAGTATCTTAATATAGTTGTACTGTATTGGAACGAGAATGATGAAATAGGCTAATACAATTAGTGAAATCCAGATCATTATGAACACTCCCTTAAAAAGAAAATTTGCATGCACTAATCATATCAATTTATAGAAAAAATAACCAATTTTTCAAAGTGGATTAATTCTCTTCCCAAAAAGCGAAAAGTTCTTCGGGATTTCGTAAATTATGTTCGAGGCATGTTTGTGCAGTGCGTTTAAAACTTTGTACTAAATGCTCTAACCTAGAAGGATCATATTGCTTTACATTGCCAGCTACAATCGTTTCACCCTTATCCAAGTTAAGTGATATTTTTAGCAAAACTATATTTGTTGCTACTTGTACAACTTCGATATAAAAAACGTTTTGTCTAAGTCGATTGTAATATAATCGAATCGCTCTACTTGTTTAAAATATCCCACAATATTATCTTCCAAATGAAACCTCCTTATTTTATTGGATTATATTGTAAGGTGTTCGCTATAGATGGGGTTATTCCTTGTTATATGTCACACAAGTGCAAATTCACCTATTATAGGGCAATGTCATGTATAATAGAAAGAAAAGGCTTGTGAGGGGGGAGAAGAGATGATCGTTCTTTGGATAATTACGCTTTGTATGACTGCTATTTTTGCATATATGACGTTAAAACAAAATGGCTTAAAGCGATTTGTTCCAGGAAGTATTCTTGCAGGAATCGCCCTTATCACGTATGTAATTTCAATTTTTACTGAAATTATTTCGATAGATTTAAGTACGAGCTTAATGTTTATTGGTATTACACTATTTGCAGGTAGCATTATGGTACTGATGGTTGCAGGTATTATTATATTTATTCATATGAATTCGGAAACGTTATAGCATAAAAAAAGGCATGTCCCTAAGGGGCATGCCTTTTGTCCGTTCAATTATGCTCTATCTTTAGAAGAATTTTGTTGTTTTAGTAAATCGCGAATTTCGCCAAGAAGTTCTTCTTCTTTTGTTGGTTCTGGAAGTTCTTCTTTCTTTTCTTCTTCTTCTCTTTTAGATGTTAGTTTGTTGAAAACTTTAACAAACATAAAGATAGCAGCTGCAATAATTAAGAAATCAAAAATAGTTTGGATGAAGTTACCATACATAATAGATGATTTACCGAATGAAATTTTTAAATCTGTAAAGTCAACGCCGCCTAATACCATACCAAGTAATGGTGTGATGATATCTTTTACTAAAGAACTAACGATTTTACCGAATGCAGCACCGATTACAACCCCGACAGCTAAATCAATTACATTCCCTTTGAACGCGAATTTTTTAAACTCGTTCCACATGTGTCAATCCCATCCTTTCCACGATTCATTATGAAATTTATAATTCCTATCAACATATTCTATAGAAATTTGGAAGAGAAATAAAGAGGAAATGGGAATGAAAGTAAATTCTGAAAAATGTATCCGTTTTAATTTTTATTTACATTCTCCAGTAGAGATTGCAACAGTTGCTGCGTTTTTAATGCTTCTAATCCATCTACAACAGGCTTTGTATTTCCATGTACACATTCGATAAAATGATGAACAGCATCTTCAAAACCACGTTGTTTTAACGTCGTATCCCATGACGGGGAACCGCTTTGTGAAAACGAGTTTTCCTGTTCAATTTCAAATGTATTCATATTTTTTACACGAATGATTTTCCCTGTCGTTACAAGTTCAATTTGCTCTAAATTTGTACCTGCATGGCGATGCATCGCTGTAGAAAGTAATAGTCCATTTGAAGTTGTATATGTATGATGCCCGTAAAGAAGTTCATTTTTTTCATTGATTTGCATCATATTGTGAACGACATTAAGGTCATCATTAGCTAACCAGCGAGCAGTATCTACAATATGTAAGTAATCATCTAACATAGTAAAGTCATACGTATATGGCCCCACTTTATTTGTGCGGTGCTTTTCAATTCGAATCCATGAAATATCATGAGCTTGCTCTTTGGCAGCAACGTACATAGGAACGAATCGGCGATTAAATCCGACCATTAACTTTCGGTTATACTTCTCGCTCAACTCGACTAGTTTCTCAGCTTGTTCAATAGTAGCAGCTAGCGGCTTATCAACATAAACGTCGATTCCTTTTTTCAGAAGTTCAGAAACGATTTCATAATGTGTAGCAGTTGAACTATGAACGAAGATTGCATCGCATTCCGAAGCTAACGTTTCAATAGAATGAAAGTCTTGAATACGGTATTGCTGGCAAACTTGTTTCCTTTTCTCCGCGTTAGGTGTAAACGCCCCTACAAAATCCCAATCTGTTTCTTTTGTAAGTGTTGGAAGATAGGCTTTTTGTGCAATACTTCCAAGTCCAATCATCCCAATTTTAGGTTTGTTCATGTTTATTCCCACCCTATTAATATTAATGTAACGGGTTAAATGTAGCATAGGGTGGGGGAGGAAGGCAAAAAATAGCTTTTTATTTACGTCCGTCTAACAAAATCTTCTCTATCTCTTCAAAGTTATGAGCGCGAGCGTGCTCTAGTGGGGTAACACCATCGTTGTCTGGAATATTTACATCAGCACCGTGCTCGATAAGAAGGCGAATGACTTGTTGCTGTGTTTCGTTTCCGTTACTTAGTACGATGGCTTCCATTAAAGCGGTCCACCCGAGATTATTTACATGGTTAACATCAATAGTTGTTCGCGTAAGGAGTTCTTTAATAACATCAATATAGCCATGTTCTGAGGCGGGGATAAGGGCTGTTCCACCGTAACGATTCGTAAGCGATGGATCTGCGCCGGCATCAATCGTTAGTTTTAAAATATCGAAGTAACCTTCTGCACCGGCGTATAGAAAGGGATTGTTTTTCATATCGTCTTGGATATTTACGTCAGCCCCTGCTTCAATAAGCGCTTTTGCAGTTTTTACATCATTTTTGTATGTAGCAATCATAAGAGGGGTACGTCCTTTATTGTCTTTTATATTCATATCAGCCCCTTTTTTGAGTAACGATATAACAGTATTCGTTTCTTGTTTTTCAGTAGCTGCTAGTAGCGCTGTCTCCATGTTTGTCATCTCCTTTTTAACTTCTTGTTCTTGCGAGCAACCTTGCAAAAAAATTACGCAACAGATCATGCTTAATGTTTTTTTGAACATGGAATTTCAACCTCCTTATTTCAACTGTAAAAGAAGAACATTAAATTTTTATAAACTGACGCTAAAATTACTATAAAATCGCTTGAGTATTTGAACATATATTTTTATGCTTATGGGAAAGAAGGTTTGTTAAAGTGAGGATGTAAGAAATGTCTATTAAAACAAGATTTTTATTCTCTTATATTGCTGTTATTCTCGTTTCCATTATGCTCATATTAGTCGCGGGATTTTTAATTGTTTTTTCCATAACAGGAGACTTGGAATCAGTGAAAAATTTCTATAAAAGTTCCTATATTCAAAAGCCGCTTACGCCCGAAGAAGAGAATACGTATATTGAATTGAAATTAGCGGCAAAGAAAAATCAATCTCAACTATTAGATGAATCGTTCGTTTCATCACTTGAAAAAGAAGGTGTGAAAATAGTTGTAAGAAAGGGAGAAACCATTTCTTATGCTACAAAAATATTTGAAAGTGTATCTTTAAAAGAAGCCCTTCCGAAATTTGAATCAGCAAATATTAATAGTCGTGGTACAACGGAACTAGGCGATACATTTTATCGATATGTAAAATTTGATTTTTATTTTCCTGGGGATGAAGAAGGGAGTATATTTGTACTAAAAAGGCAAAGTTCATTTGTCGATCTTACACAAAAGTTATTTCCGATTTTGTTCGGAGCGCTTTTACTGTTAGCCATTTTACTCATAGGGCTATTAAGTTATTTCGTCTCAAGAAGTGTGATAAAACCAATTTTTGTACTGAAAGATGCGACTGGGAGAATTAAAGAAGGGGATTTGGATTTTCAAATTCCAGTTACATCCCATGATGAAATCGGGCAATTAAATCAAGGGTTTGAGGAAATGAGGAAGAGATTAAAAGAGTCGATTGAGGTGCAAACGCAGTATGAAGAAAATCGAAAAGAGCTCATTTCAAACATATCTCATGATTTAAAAACACCGATTACATCTATTATTGGATATGTAGAAGGTATAAAAGATGGAGTCGCAAATACGCCAGAAAAAATGGATAAATATTTAACGACCATTCATACGAAGGCAAAGCATATGGATACACTCATTGATGAGCTCTTTTTGTTTTCAAAGCTTGATTTGAATCGAGTTCCTTTTCAGTTTGAAACGATAGAGTTAAACGTGTTTATGCAAGAATTATTAGAAGAGATGCAGATGGATTTAAGTGAGGAAGGTATAGAAGTACATTTACAATTACATTCATCACCACTATATGTAACGGCTGATTGCGAAAAGATAAATAGAGTGATATCAAATTTAATTCATAATAGTGTGAAATACATGGATAAAGAAGAGAAGAAAATTACTGTAACGGTATTGAGTGATAACAATAAAGTTATTGTAAAAGTGATGGACAATGGATCAGGTATAGAAGCTGATACGCTGCCGTATATATTTGAGCGGTTTTATCGTGCAGAGCAATCGCGAAATTCTAGCACAGGTGGAAGTGGACTTGGCTTAGCGATAGCGAAGCAAATTGTTGAAGAACATGGCGGAGAAATTTGGGCGGAAAGTAAGCTTGGGGAAGGTACAAGTATTTTCTTCTCATTGAAAAAAGTACAGGAATGTGGTGAGTAGAATGAAGAGAATTTTACTAGTAGAAGATGAAATAAGTATTGCAGAATTACAGCGAGATTATTTAGAAATTAGTGATTTTCAAGTCGATGTAGAGCATTCAGGAGAAATAGGTCTACAAATGGCTCTTCAGGAAGACTATGATTTAATTATTTTAGATATTATGCTTCCGAAAATGAACGGTTTTGAAATTTGTAAACAAATACGTGCTATCAAAGATATTCCAATTTTACTTGTTTCAGCAAAGAAGGAAGATATAGATAAAATTCGCGGACTTGGTTTAGGGGCGGATGATTATATAACGAAACCGTTTAGCCCGAGTGAATTAGTAGCAAGAGTAAAGGCGCATATTTCTCGTTATGAAAGATTATCAGGAAATGTGAGTAAGCAACGCGATACGTTGTATATCCATGGGATTTCTATCGATCAGCGAGCGAGAAAAGTTTTTATAAACAATGAAGAAATCGCGTTCACAACGAAGGAATTTGATTTACTAACATTCTTTGTAACGCATCCAAACCAAGTATTAAATAAAGAACAGTTATTTGAACGTATTTGGGGACTAGACTCAGCTGGCGATTTAGCCACTGTCGTTGTTCACATTAGAAAGCTACGTGAAAAAATTGAAAGAGATCCTGCTCACCCGCAATATATTGAAACAGTATGGGGAGCTGGTTATCGCTTTAACGTGTAATGTACCTGCCGAGTAATTGGCAGGTTTTTTGTTGTTATCTGGACTAAAAGGGGTAAATAGGTAATTTATGTTAAAATATAAAGAGAGATAGAACATAGGAGAGTATGAGAGGGCGTGCTACATTTTGGGAGATACATTAAAAGATAATAAATTAAACAAGGCTTTAAAGATTGGAACGAATATCGTACTTATTTTATTAATTATCGGTGCAATACAAATGTTTTACGATAAAGATAATACAAATGATCATTTCGGTTGGTTCTTTTTTGCGATCTTTTGGGTAATTAAAAGTATTTCTAGCTCTAAGGTAAGCTTAAAAGATAGAGATAAAAAGTCAGTATTACTTGATGTAGGTTTAGTTGTTATTTCTTGTGTTCTTTTAGTTGTTTTTAGTGTGAAATATTTCTTTTGAAGGTTAATATATTCATTAACGAGGCTTTAATGGAATAAGCCTCGTATCTTTCTATGTTATTTAATACTTACGTTTGATTGTAAAAAATCACTCTATATTAGGTATTTTTCTTTGAAAATAGGACTTAATTCACTCCAAACATCAAATTTATTACCATCTAAATCATAAAAAACAAAATTCTTCCCAACATGCCCTCTGTTTTCAATCTCCCCAACTAGAATTTCCTTTTCAATAAATTCACTATGAATTGATTCTAGTGCATGTAATCCGTTAACTTCGAATGTTATAGAAAAGCGTTCTTCACCGTGAAAATCAAAAAAATTTAAGGTTTGATTATCTTGGGATTTAACTAGAAAAAAGCTTTGATTTGCAAAGTTAATAATAGCTTTGTCTTCGTCTTTAAAGTGCAACTCTGCTCCCAATTTGTTCACATACCAATTTGAAGAAAGTTCTACGTTGGTAACTGGAATATAAGTCGTTCCAACTCTTAATAATTTTTCTTTCATCCTATTTTCCTCCTTTAGCAAAACAGCACTAATAAACTTGTTCTCTCTTCCTAGACTTATTGCCTTTGTGAGTCCTTAATTTTCTTTTTAATCCCAAAAAATTCTTGAGTAATAGAAGTAAACCGACTGGCTTCTTCTAAAAAAGGATAATGGTTACTGTCCTCAAACGGCACAAAAATAGAATTAAGAATGCCCTCATGCATTTCGATAGAATATTGAATTGGGCACTGCACATCGTGTCTTCCGCAAATAATTAGCATTTTTATGTTGATAGAAGGTAAGTACTTTCTTAAATCAAATGAAGGATATTCTTGAGAGAAAGCGTTCATCCGGCTAACAGACATTGTTTTTTTGATTGGTTTACAAAAATAAGAGTTGTAGTTTTCAGGTTTATACAATGATAATTTTGTTCTCTTAGTAGATAGTTCTTTTCGTTCTTCATTTGTAAGATGAGGGTCCTTCAAGTTTTCGATGAGTTTTTGCATATAATGAAACTGAGGATGTTCTGGATGATAAATACAAAATGGTGTTTCGGTATAGTTACTTGCTGCGGCTCCGACAACGACTAATGATTGTAAGGAATTTGGATATGTAATCGCGTATAAAAGCCCAAGCATACCGCCTGTTGAATGACCAGCGAAATGCCATGTAGGAAGTTGTGAAGCTTCTCTTATTGCTTCTAAGTCGTGAATCGTTTCAATCATACTTAATTCGTTTTCTACTTTGGCTTTTACAGAGTTACCAGCATCTCGTAAATTAATGAGGAATACACGATGTGTAGAAGTGAAAACATCTGCAAAGTAATCGCCAGTTTCATTAAATTGTGAATAGTGATGTGTAATACAAAGCGTTTCGCCATTTCCTTTTGTAAAGAGTTCAAATGTGCCACGTTTCGTGTGGATCATTTGTTGTGTCCACATAATATCACTACCTTTTCTTATACGAGTTGGGCCAGTCCGTTAGTAACTGAAATATATCGACTTACCAACAAAAACCGACAATAAATAAAAGGAGGCTATTCAAAAACGAGCCTCCTTTTCGTTTAGTACAAAGATTTTGTCATATTATTCCGAATAATTTCAAGAGATTTCGCTACAGTTAATGCATTCTTTTCTTCAATTTCTGGTTTACGGGGGATAGGTTTATACATGTTGTCTGGATCTTCCCATGTGAGGGGAAGTTCTGTTTCGGCTTGTCCTTTCCAAGCGTCAATCCATTCTGGAGGGAGATAACCTGAGATGTTTTGGATGTTGTTCATTTCGAGCCAAATAAGTGCCCAAGCTCTTGGGACGACGCGCCAGTGGTCATAGCCACCGCCGCCGACAGCGATCCAGCGACCATCGCAATATTCATTAGCGATTTCGCGAGCGAGCTTCGGTATTTCACGGTAAATGTTCATCGTTGCGCAAAGGTGTGTAAGTGGGTCGTAATAATGTGCGTCAGCGCCATTTTGCGTTAAAATAATATCCGGTTTAAAGTATGCTGCAACTTCTTTTACAACCGTTCGATATGAATCTAAAAACGATTCGTCTTCTGTAAAAGCGTCGAGTGGAACGTTAAAAGAATAATTATATCCATTTCCTTGTCCACGTTCATTTACTGCGCCAGTTCCAGGAAATAAATAACGCCCAGTTTCATGTAATGAAATGGTGCATACGTTAGGATCGTCGTAAAAAGACCATTGTACCCCGTCACCGTGATGAGCATCTGTATCAATATATAAAACGCGTAAACCGTATTTCTTCTGAATATATTTCATTGCGATAGAGCTATCGTTATAAATACAAAAGCCAGATGCTTTACCACGGAAGCCATGATGTAAGCCGCCGCCTAAATTGAGGGCGTGCTTTACTTTTCCAGAAAGAACAGCATCGACAGCTGTTAATGTACCGCCAACGAGTAATGCACTTGCTTCGTGCATATTTGGAAACATCGGTGTATCTTCTGTTCCGAGTCCATATGTCATCGCAATTGATTTTTCTAACTTACCTTCTCCAGCACGTTTTACCGCATTTATGTACTCCTCTGTATGAACGTAGGCAATCTCTTCATCTGTAGCCATCCGTGGCGCGATGACTTGAGAGGGAGAGATAAAACCGCTCTTTTGTAATAAATCATACGTGAGTGTGACGCGCAGTTGGTTAAAAGGATGATCAGGGCTAAATGAATAGCCCCGAAAGTCATCCGAATAAATGAAGGCGCTACTCATGCTTGCATCCCCATTATGTTCGGCCATAAAACACGATAGCCTTCTGTTTCAAGTGCTTCAATCACCCTTAAAGGATTCATCGTTTGAATGCGGAAAACGAGTACTTTATCATTCTCATCTTTTGCTGGGTAGACGAGAACGCTCACGATATTGATTTGTAAATCACTAAAAATAGCAACAACTTTTCCGAGAATACCAGGTTCATTTTTTACTTGAATTTCAATTTGTGAACTTGGTTGATGTGCTCCTGTTAATTTCACTAACGTGTGCAGTACCGTAGATTCAGAAATGATTCCAACTAACTTTCCAGCCTTTGTAACAGGGAGACAGCCAATTTTATTTTCAAAAAATAAAGTAGCAATTTCCTCAACGAAATCAAGAGGATGGCAAGTCATAACAGGATGTTTCATAATAAGTTCAAGTGGTTGCTTCAGCATATCGAGTGAAACTTGTTCATCTAAAATAGACGGACTTGCATCTCTTACATCCCGATCAGAAATAATGCCTACGACATGATTATTTTGATCGACAATTGGAATGTGCCGAATGCCTTTCGTGCGTATTGTTCGGATTGCTGTTTCAATTGTATCGTTTGGATGCAGTGTCACTACATCTTGATTCATAATTTCTTCTACAATCATTCCAGTTGCCCCCTTTATTAATACATAAAACGATTGTGAAAACGTAGACGATCAAATGCTTGAATAGAATCCGTATCAACACGTTTACCGATGCGGACCATTAAACAGTTAGCAGGATGTGAACAAATTTCAGGATCATCTGTAGCCATCCATTGTAAGCCACCAGCATTCATCATTTTTTCCATTACTTTTCGGTATTCCCAAACATTTAAGCCTGTTTGTTTTAAGTCCCAGTGCCAATAATATTCAGTCGTTAATATAATGTAATCCTCCATATGATCGTCCATCATTGAAACTTCTAATAAGTTTTTTCCGACAGCGCAACCGCGAAAGGCTGGGACAACTTCAATCGCCCCAAGTTCAATTAAGTTTTCAATCTTTCCTTCTGACCATCGCTCGAGCGGATCAGGATACAAGTATGTAACATATCCAACGATCGTTTGGTCATGTCTAGCAATAATGAGACGAGCTTCTGGTAATTTAGAAATTTCGACAATTGCTTTATATTGCTGCTCGGCAGGACGAAACGCAATTAAGTCTGGATGAAATTCATACATTTCAAGATTATGTGTAGAGACAGGGCCTTCAATAATTAAAGTGCCTTTCGCTGTTTTTAAGCTTCTGGCATTATATATTTTTTTATGAATCAATTTATTGCTCACCACCTTGAGGGTTTGTGAATCTATTAATATCGTACTTTATAATATATGCGATGTGAATCGAATTTTGTCATTAAAAATTTGTCTAAAAATCAACAAATATACTGAAAATTTTAAATAATATCATTATAATAGATAATAGAATACATAGGAGGGGGATGTAAAGTATGAAAGTGGAAACGCTTCCTGTCATTAAAGGAGAAAATAATTTGCCGAATTATGAAGAGGCATACGCGAATTTTAGCTGGGAAGAGGTTAATAAAAATTTTACTTGGAATGAAACAGGCCGAGTGAATATGGCGTATGAGGCAATTGATAAGCATGCGAAATCCGATCGAAAGAATAAAGTGGCACTTTATTATCAAGATGGATCGCGAAAAGAGAAATATACATTTAAGGAAATGAAGGATTTTTCTAATAAAGCAGGAAATGTCCTGAAAAACTATGGCGATGTTGAGAAAGGCGATCGCGTTTTTATTTTTATGCCGCGTTCCCCAGAATTATATTTCGCACTTCTAGGTGCAGTGAAATTAGGGGCAATTGTTGGACCGTTATTTGAAGCATTTATGGAAGGCGCAGTTCGCGATCGTTTAGAAGATAGCGAAGCAAAGGTGTTAATTACAACTCCTGAATTGTTAGAGCGCATACCATTAAATGATTTACCAGCTTTAAAAACTGTCTTCCTTGTTGGAGACAATGCAGAAGAAGGCGGTAAACTTGTAGCGTTTAATCCTTTATTTGAACAAGCTTCAAAAGAATTACATATCGAATGGTTAGGCCGTGAAGACGGTTTAATCCTTCATTACACATCTGGCTCTACTGGTAAGCCAAAAGGCGTCCTTCATGCACAAAATGCAATGGTTCAGCACTATCAAACTGCGAAATGGGTACTGGACTTAAAAGAAGATGATGTATATTGGTGTACAGCTGACCCAGGCTGGGTAACTGGAACAGCTTACGGTATTTTCGCACCGTGGTTAGTAGGGGCATCAAATGTTATTTTAGGCGGGAGATTTAGTCCAGAAGCGTGGTATGAAGCACTGCAAGATTACGGTGTAACAGTTTGGTATAGCGCACCAACAGCGTTCCGTATGTTAATGGGAGCTGGACAAGAAGCAATAAAAAAATATGATTTATCACAAGTTCGTCACGTATTAAGCGTTGGTGAACCGTTAAATCCAGAAGTAATTCGCTGGGGTATGAACGCATTTGGACTTCGTATTCATGATACGTGGTGGATGACAGAAACAGGTGGACAAGTTATTTGTAACTACCCTTGTATGGAAATCCGTCCAGGTTCAATGGGTAAACCAATTCCAGGTGTGAAAGCAGCGATTGTTGATAATGAAGGAAATGAAGTTCCTCCATACACAATGGGTAACTTAGCAATTGGTAAAGGTTGGCCAGCTATGATGCGTGGAATCTGGAATAACCAGCAAAAGTATGAATCTTACTTTATGCCAGGAGATTGGTACGTATCAGGTGATTCAGCTTATATGGATGAAGACGGATACTTCTGGTTCCAAGGGCGCATTGATGATGTAATTATGACGTCAGGTGAGCGCGTTGGTCCATTTGAAGTAGAAAGTAAATTAATCGA
Organism: Bacillus nitratireducens; assembly: GCF_001884135.1. Taxonomy (GTDB): domain Bacteria; phylum Bacillota; class Bacilli; order Bacillales; family Bacillaceae_G; genus Bacillus_A; species Bacillus_A nitratireducens. The sequence continues at coordinate 17,872 of NZ_MAOC01000084.1, forward strand.
GCACGCTGCTGTTGCAGAAGCTGGTGTAATTGGTATTCCTGATCCAGTGCGCGGGGAAATCATTAAAGCTTTTATCGCGCTTCGTGCAGGATATGAACCATCTGATGAATTAAAAGAAGAGATTCGTCAATTTGTAAAAAAAGGCCTAGCAGCTCATGCAGCGCCAAGACAAATTGAATTTAGAGATAAATTACCGAAAACGAGAAGCGGTAAAATTATGCGCCGCGTATTAAAAGCGTGGGAATTAAACTTACCGACAGGTGACTTATCAACGATGGAAGATTAAGAAAGGAAGGTCTGAACGAAATAACGTTCAGACCTTTTTTTATGTTATTATAAACTTATATATATAAGTCGGAGGGGGTAGTATGATGAAAACAGAAAAAGAAAAGATGATACAAGGGGAAATGTACATACCAGCTGATCCAGTTTTAGTACAAGAGAGGGAGCAGGCTCGTATATTAACGAGAAAATTAAATGATACGCCAGAAGTACAATTAAAAGAGCGTAGCGAAATCGTAAAAGAACTATTCGGAACGACTGGAGATAACATTCATCTTGAATCTTCTTTTAGATGTGATTACGGTTATAACATTCACGTTGGCGAAAATTTTTACGCAAACTTTGACTGTACAATTTTAGACGTATGCCCGGTGACAATCGGAGTGAACTGCATGTTAGCTCCAGGTGTTCACATTTATACAGCAACGCACCCGCTTGATCCAGTAGAGCGCATAAGCGGATCAGAATACGGAAAACCAGTTACAATTGGCGATAACGTATGGATTGGTGGAAGAGCAATTATTAATCCAGGTGTAACGATTGGAGACAATGCGGTTATCGCATCTGGTGCTGTTGTAACGAAAGATGTGCCGGACAATGTAGTAGTTGGCGGAAATCCTGCAAAGATTATTAAAAAAATAAAATAATATTTGAACGAAGCGCCTTCCTCGTCTGTATACATTTATGAAAGAATAGATGAGGGAGGCTTTTTTATGTCTAATAAATTACTTCTTGCTTTTGCTTTAATTGGAATTATAGTTGTGTTTTCTTGTGGTTCGCTATTACCGATGCCAATCGGATTTAAAGTATCAATGATTACAGCTGGGGTCATGATGAGTGTTATGTTTTTAATCATTATTCCATTTGATAGAAAACATATAGTAAGGAAAAATGGATATAAAATTGATTTTACAAAAACAAAAGTGTATTTTCGCTGGAATGTATTTGATACGATTTCGGCTTGTCTGGCAGTGTATGCATGCATATGTGTGCAAGCATTAAACTTGTTAGTTTCAACCGGTCATACAATACAAAACCCGTATGTTCAATTTTTTACGAATCAATCGCAAGTATGGATTATTGTCGCAAGTGCATATTTAATTTCCCGCATTTCGTTAACGTTAAAAGGAATAAAGGAGATCAAAAATCATGGCGCAGATTGGGATTGAGGAGGAGCTCATGCTTGCGTATCAAAGTGGAGATAGACAGGCGGGAGAAAAACTATATGTTTTGATCAAACCAGCGCTATACACATTTTTATATCGATTTAACCGAGATGAACAATTAAGTATCGATCTCGTGCAAGATACGTTTTTGACGCTAGAACGTAAGAAACATATGTATGAACCTGAAAAAGGCAAAATAAAAACGTATTTATTTCAAATTGGTTATCGTCTTATGATTAATAAATTAAATAGAAGAAAAAAGTGGCGTACGCTTTTGCCGTTTTTAGTGCCGATTCAGGAAAAAGAATTTTCTATCGAAGACCGGCTCACGGTAAGAGAGGCAATTTTGAAAGTTCCTGAAGAACAGCGGGCTGTCCTTATTCTTTCTTATTATCATGATATGCAGCAAAAAGATATTGCAGAGATATTAAACATTCCGATTGGAACAGTGAAATCGAGACTCCATAACGGAATAAAGAAATTGAAACAATTGCTGGAGGTGGATGAAATTGAGCGAAAATCCCTTTAAGAGTGAATACAAATTAAAACAGCATTTAGATAGTGATCATGTAGAAATACCAGATTTTCCAAAAACGGTAAGTCGCTTCGATCGATTAATCGGATTTCTTGGTTCTCCAGCGAAAGATCCTGTGGAGGCGACGATTGGGAATGATTTATCGGTTGTGTTTCATGTATCGTTATTAGTTGGGGTTCCAATTCTTTCTCTTATTACGATACTCTTTGCGACGTTGTAAAGGATTGGAAAGGAGAGAAACCCGACCTCTATTTGACACGCCTATATAAATGATGGTATAAAGAAAAGTATATGAATAATTGAGCGTGGAAAGGGAGAAGTAGTGATCATTTCCCTGTTTTAGAGAGCTGATGGTCGGTGAAAATCAGCACATAGATGATCGCGAATTACGCCCCTAGAGCATCTTTTTTCGATTGAATTGTATTCAAAAGGGAAAAGACGGTGCTAAGCCGTTATGTAAATAAGGTGGTAGGCTTTTTTTTGCCTGCAACTAGGGTGGTAACGCGATAATCAAAATCGTCCCTTATTTAAAGGGGCGATTTTTTTATGTTTTCAACCTTCACGCCAGTAATGAACTTAAAGGAGAGTATGTAGGATATGGGTATTTTACAAGATCTTGAATTTCGCGGTCTAATTAATCAGCAAACAGATGCTGAGGGCCTTGAGCAATTATTAGAAAAAGAAAGCGTTAAATTATACTGTGGTTTCGACCCGACAGCGGATAGCTTACACATCGGTCATATGTTACCAGTATTAATGTTACGTCGTTTCCAATTAGCTGGTCACCAACCAATCGCACTTGTTGGCGGTGGTACTGGTATGATCGGTGACCCAAGTGGTAAAAAAGCAGAACGTACATTAAATACGAAAGATACAGTTGCTTACTACACAGAAAGCATTAAAAATCAACTTTCAAACTTCTTAGAATTTGAAAACGTGGACAACCCAGCAACAATGGCTAATAACTATGATTGGCTTGGTAACTTAGATGTAATTTCATTCTTACGCGATATCGGTAAAAACTTCGGTTTAAACTATATGTTAGCAAAAGATACAGTAGCATCTCGTTTAGATACTGGTATTTCATTCACTGAGTTTAGTTATATGATTTTACAATCATACGACTTCTTAAACTTATACCAAAACCATAATTGCCGTCTACAAATCGGTGGTAGTGACCAATGGGGTAACATTACAGCTGGTCTTGAATTAATCCGTAAATCAGAAGAAGATGCGAAAGCATTCGGTTTAACAATTCCACTTGTTACAAAATCTGACGGTACGAAGTTTGGTAAAACAGAAGGCGGCGCAATTTGGTTAGACCCAGAGAAAACAACTCCTTACGAGTTCTACCAATTCTGGATTAACACAGATGACCGCGATGTAGTTAAATACTTAAAATACTTCACATTCTTATCTCATGAAGAAATTCTTGAGCTTGAGAAGCAAGTAGCTGAAGCACCAGAAAAACGTGCAGCACAAAAAGCATTAGGTTCTGAAATGACAAAACTTGTTCACGGCGAAGAAGCGTTAGAGCAAGCGATTAAAATTTCAGCTGCATTATTCAGTGGTTCTGTAGCAGAACTGACTGCAAGCGAAATCGAGCAAGGATTCAAAGACGTACCATCTGTAGAACGTACTGCAGAAGATACAGTATTAATCGACTTACTTGTAGAAAGCAAAATCTCTCCATCAAAACGTCAAGCACGTGAAGATGTAACGAACGGCGCAATCTACGTAAACGGTGAACGTACACAAGCATTAGACTACGTTGTAACAGAAAACGACCGCATCGAAGGTAAATTTACAATCATTCGCCGCGGTAAAAAGAAATATTTCTTAATTCGTTACTAATCAGAAACGAATATAAAACAAATAGTACCCCGAATTGTAGGATGAAAAGTCTATGATTCGGGGTTTTTATGTATGAATTTAGATTACCTCATGAGTTCTTTTAAATAGAATATGAAGAATTAATACGATCATATAAAGTAAGCTAATGAGCATAACAATAAATGCTGTTGGATAAAATTTTGCTGCATATATAAAGAAATCGATTTGATAAATATCTTGGTAATTTGAAACGGTGCCTTTAAAGTAATTCGTAAACTTAGCGCTATATTTCCATTCATCAGGATAATCTATCAAATTACTCCCCTGATACCAATTAATAAGCGCGGAAGTAATAAACAGCATACATGCACTACCCAATTGAACCATTTGGTTTATTGTCAAAATGAATCACACTCCCATTTTTTGGTATTATATCGTAAGAATTTACTTTAATAAACCATTTCAGCAATAAAATACAGTTAGCAGTTCTGTAACTTTTTTGTTTTAATCTCCTTTTCGAGTTCATACGGAAATCACATGTAAGCGGTATGATAAACGTATAACAAATAGAAAGGAGTGGTAAAACAAAATGTCACTAGAAGCGCTCATTATTTTTTCTTTGCTAAATGCGGGTCAGCTTGCAGAGCATTCGAAGGTTGATGTACATAAAGAGCAGAAAGATGCTTATGTATATGTTCAAAAAGAGGAAAATAAATAACTTTAATATATAAATAAAGGCTACCAGAGAGAACGTTTTAGTTTCTTTGGTAGCTTTTTCTATTGAGATATAATGTGGAAGTAATGAAAAAAGGGGTAGTCTGGAAACGAAATGATTATATGTTTAAGGGCATAAGTATAACAGCATGTAATGAAGATGAATTATAAAATTTTGTACAATAAACGGAGCTAGTATTAAAGAGAATCCAATCGTTGGAATGAATAAAAGAGAAGTAAGGACGATTATCCATACTTCATGAAAAAAATTTCTTGAAGTATCTTACTATACATAAGGCATTTATATAAATAAAAAAAGCCCAGGCCCCTTGATAAACAAGGTTCCTAAGGCTTTTAATAATACTCTTTTCAGAGTACCGAGATTAACGAGAGTAGAACTCGATAGTATTAAAAAGCCTTATTATATCAGTGTTTATAGCATATTTATTATTAACTAGCCCCAAAATTAGCCCCACTTTCTGCTAAGCTTTGACTAAATAACTCTACTGACATAGATTCCATTTCCTTTAATACATGGCCATAAATTTCATAGATCATTTGTGGAGTATTCCCTAAACGTTCGGCAATTACTTTTACATTTAAACCTTGATTTAATAATATAGTACAGTGTGTATGACGTAAGCCATGTATTGTTATAGAAGGAAGGGTTGTTTTATTTAATACTCTTCTAAAGGCATAAAGGACACTGCTATCTGTTATAGGTTTCCCAGTTTGATATGATGTAAATACAAAAGATTCATCATGTAGTTTATATCCAAAAGACAGCATTGTTTCCATGCACCATTTCCGATAGACCTTCAATTGATTTACTAATACATCATCTATTAGAATTGTTCTATAGCTATTTTTTGTTTTGGGTGATCGTACACCTTTATTATCCCTGGTACGTTCAATAGTAATTGTTTTTTTATCAAAATCGATGTTTTTCCATTGCAAACCACAGGTTTCGCCTCTACGAATTCCTGTGTATGCAACGGTTAATAAAAATGTGTAGTTTGTAGTGTTTTCTCCTTGTTTCGCTACTTTTAAAAATTCAACTAATTGCTCAGGTGTGAAATAATTGTTGTTTTCGTCTTTAACAGTTTCTTGGCTTGAAAGTTTAATTTTTGTGAAGCGATTACGAGACAATATTTCATCTTCTACAGCTGCGTTAATAGCGATCTTGAATAGGGTGTGAAATAAATGAACTGTACTTGGCTTATATTTCTTTTCAAGTACATTCAAAAATTCTCTCTTATATGTGGTTCTATCCAATGTATGCAACTTGTAACGGCCAAGTAATGGTTTCATTTGTAAGCGAATAGCCATTTCACGTTGCGCTCGAGAGGTTGGTTTCCAACTATTTTTATGAGTGTTATACCAAATATCTAACCATTCCCCAATGGTCATTTGATCATGTTCGACTTGTTTAGATTCGCCACGTAGTGTTGCAGCCTTCACTTCTAATAGTGATTTTAGGGCTGCTTTTTCTGTTTTAAACCCACTTTTTTTCTTCTCTTTACGCTTTCCAATGTTGTCATAATACTTATGACGGTACATCCATAGTTTTTCATTCTTTGTATTGAAATAATAGTATATTTCGGGTTCTTTTGCTGATTTGTGTAACTTCACCATTACCATTCCTTTCGTTGCTTTGGCTGGCGTATGCATAGGAATGGATAGGTATTGGATTTATTCAAAAACATGTGTAAATTTAGTTTTGTGCTTTAAGCATGATATTTGCCATTTCGTTTAGGAGGCGTAGATTGGAGTCGTTCAATTTATTTAATGTATCTATCATTTGTTTTTCAAACTTTATTTTTTTTTCTAACTCTTCCCAGTGTTGTTCCCATTTTCGTTGAGTTTCTTCCTCTATTTCTTTATATTCCTCTGTTTTCTTCCATTCCTCCTCTGCTTTTTCCCATTCCTCTGCACTCATTGCATTATTTTCATCGAAATGAAAAAAGTATCCAGCCTTCTTTATTAGTGTTTCACAATCATAGTTGTAAGCTTTGGCTAGCTTTTTTATTGTTTCAATGGATGGGCGATTGATTTTCCCTGTCCGAGGATCAACACCCTTTTCTAGATTACTTAATTGTACATGACTAATTCCTATTAAATTTGCCATTTCCCTTAAAGAATGATTACCTCTAAGTTCTCTTAAAAGTTGTCCGAAATCATCCATTGGATTACCTCCTCATTTTTTGTTAATCGTGCTTTACATAAGTTTAACACCATGATATATTATTAGCAAGAGGTGGTAAACGTGATTAACAAACTTAGAGAAGTTAGAGAAAAAAAGAAAATATCGCAGATTGAATTGGCGAAACGCTCTGGTGTGAGCAGAACTACTCTTTATAATATTGAAAAGGGTGGTGATACACGTGTTTCCATTGCACTCTCAATAGCCCGTTCACTTGAAGAGGATGTGGAAAAAATTTTTTATAATCCTTGTTAACCTTGTTTAACTATTTGCAGAAAGGTAAATAAGAATTGTTTATATAAAGAAATTATTGAGATGAGGTAATTATATGATTCCTGCAAATGTGCAAGTAAATATTGATGAAAAAGCCATTAAGGAATACATACTGCAGCAAATAGATCAACAACTTCACGAAACCTTATTGATGGTTGATCTTGAAAAATTAGCAGTAATTACATCAATGAGTAAGAGATTCCTAGAAGATGAGATTTTATCTGATCCACGTATGAGATTAATAGAGCGACGTCGCAACAGAAAACGTTGGTGGTTCTATAAGCGAGCTCTTGAAGTAATAACAGAAATTGTAGATGAATGGTAAGCAACAACGCTTTGGCTGGCGTGTGCATAGGAAACAAAGTCCATAAAAGATTAGGTGGATAATACTTATTAATTCAAATTGCTTGATATTTTATAGCAACGTCGATTTGGAAACGATTGAGGTGAATAGTTTAATGACAACTGCTGAAATACGTGAAGACAAGTTACATATGATTTTAGAAAAAGCGGAAAACGGTGATCCAAAAGCAATCAAAGCTTTAAAAGGAATTAATCGAATATTGAAGCAAGTATGATATTTGCTTTTAAAAACATTATTCAGCAACAAGGAGGTGAGAAAGTGTTATCTACTATAACATCACATAAAGAAAAAATAGAGCTTAAATATGACAGGTTAATAGATATAACTAATTTTAAATCACTTACCAACACAAATGCTATTAACCAAAAGGTAGCATACGGAGAGTTTTTAAATAGGATAAGCGAGCCTATGATAACCAATGAGAAAGGCAATGCAGGTGGTTTTATAGGTGGATATGTTCAAAATCGTAGGAATAAAGCCAATGTAAAAAGCAGAAGCATTATATTAATCGATATAGATGAAGTGCCGGAAGGTGTAAATGTATGGGAGAACATTGAGGGTTTCACAAATTTTGCGATTGCTATGTATTCAACACACAATCATACAAAAGAGAATCCACGTTACAGGGTTATCATACCTTTGCATCATGATATTGAGCCGGAGCACTACAAAGAAGTCACACGATATTTAGTGGATATTCTTCAAGTGTGGATAGATGAGACTTCATGTGAATTTGAGCGACACATGCACTATCCGACTTGTAGTAACCCTGATAATTATGAATTTTATTATCAAGACTTCCCTTTCTTTGATGCTAGCTTCATTACAAAACAACATGAAGAAATCAAGACCTTTAAAAATAATGAAAAAGCGGATCCACGCACAAAACAAAACTGGATTGGGGCATGGACAAATATTTATTCGATAATGGACGTTTTGGACAACTTCTTGTCAGATAAATATGAGCCATTTAGAAACAATAGATATACCTATGTTGAAGGAAGCTCTAAAGGTGGATTAATTGTTTATGACGATGGTACGCATGCGCATAGCAATCATTCAACAGATCCGATAAGCGGTAAGAATGTAAACAGTTTTGACTTATATAGGCTACATAAATTTTCCCACCTAGATAACGGCACAGAGGATATGAAGGACAAGCCTAGTTATAAAGCCATGATTGAGCATTGTAAGAAAGACGAAAAAGTGAGGGCGTATTACGAGGAACATATAAGTGGTGGACAAGGCATTCGTAAACAAGAAGAACCAAAAGTACAAAATGAAATAGATTTTAAAAGAAATAGCAGAAACAAAATCCTTGTTAAAGCTGAAAATACTAAGAAGTTATTAGATTCAATGGGCATAGAGGTTTATTACGATGTTATAAGAAAACGTGAATACTTATCATCCCTAATTTTATATTTTTATGGTGAAATAGCAGATCATCATGCGCAAGGGATTATAGAAGAAGCTATTGATATGGATTATTTCATAACAAAGGATAAACTAATTGACCATCTTTTATATTTAGCTAGCTGTAATAAGAAGAACAAAGTAGCTGAATATTTCTTAAACGTATCTAAGAAATGGGACGGAAAGAGTCGTATCGAGGAAATCTTTACCACATTAAACGCTAGATCAGATAGAGAATTAGGAATTGCATATTTAAAAAAATGGGCGATCCAAGCTGTTAAACTTGCATTTAACGAAAATGGGAAAATGAATCAAGAATTTGTACTTGTCCTTCAAGGTTCTCAAGGTTGTGGGAAAACATTCTGGTTCAAGTTGTTATTTAACTCACTAGGTGATGATTATTTTAAAACAGGTAAAAGACTTAACCCAGAGAACAAAGACAGTGTAATCGAAGCAGTAAGCAACTTTGCTGTTGAGTTAGGTGAGTTAGATTCCACAATGAAATTTGAACAGGCGGCACTAAAAGCATTCTTTACAGAGAATGTTGACGAGTTTAGACGACCATATCAGAGGTTATCAGTTAAATATCCGAGGATGACAGTATTTTTTGCAACTGTTAATGACGATGAATTTTTGAAAGATAAGACAGGAAATAGAAGATACGCTGTAATAAACGTAGGCGATAAGATAAGTGACTTAAAAGCAATTGATATTGACCAGTTTTGGGGAGAAATCGCCACAATGGCGTTAAAAAATGCTTCCCACCTTCTTACTAGTGAAGAAGCGCAGAAACAAAAAGAACACAACGAAGAAAGTGAACTCCAGACACATGAGGAAATTGAAATTTTAAGTGGATTTTCTTGGGGGGCATCTAAAGAACTGTGGACGTGGAAGAGCAGTAAAGTTATTTTCAAGGAATTGGATTTAACTAAGAATACGAAAAATGCAGCTATAGCACTTAAGAAGTACGGTGCAGTAAGAAAACAAAAGGGTAAAGACAGAGAAAGAGGATGGATAACACCGCCTTTTGCTGGTAAACCTTCATGTTAATAGAGTGAACAGGTAATTGTTATGGTGAACACAAGCGAACACGTAGGTGAACAGGTAAAACACAAGTCGCTGTTCTACCTTTAAACCCAATCATACCAATGGATAGAAGGAAAAGCGAACACCATGAACACCATAATCTATATAAAAGTGTAAAAGTAAGAATATAGAGAAGTAGGTAGAGAGAGTAGCAGAAGAATTCATAGTTTGTTACTTTTGCCGATTTCTGTTGTTCATAGTGTTCACCTTGCCGTAAACCTAGTCATATCAAGGTTTTGGGGTAGAACGTTTACATTAAATATGCGTTCACCTTGGTGTTCACTGTTAATCTAGATGCTGTTCACCCAGTGTGAAGGTGCGTGTGAGGTTAATTTTCCGGATACAAACTAAAAAAATGGAGGTAAGTCAATGGCAACTAAAAAAGCTCCAATCGTATTAGCAATTGAACGTGATGAAAAAGGAAATCTTAGTACATGGTGTCAATACTGTAGAAAGTTTCATCATCACGGAACAGGTGAAGGACACAGAGATGCACATTGTTTTGAGGAAGATAGCCCTTATATCTATACAGGCTATGTTCTAAAGAAAATGAAACTATCAGGTAAAGAGATTGTTAGGAAAGAAAATTGAATCTAAGTAGGTGATGGATAATTGACTTGTTTAAATGATTATAAAAAATTAGAAGAAGAAATTATGTATTTAGAATACAAATTAGAAAGAACAAGCTTTGAATTAAAACGTCAGATCAGCTGCGATTTACCTGAAGATAAATTAACCGGTGATTTAGGTAATGTGGAAATGGAAGAAGTTATTAAGCAAGTCAAACAAGAGTTACTTTTGAAAAAACAAAAATTACAAATGTTAATTGATTTGATGAGCAAATTTGAAGGAGTAGAAAATAAAATACTTAAGATGAAATATAGAGATGGAATGACATTAGATGCTATAGAAAGTGAACTAAACTACAATCCAGATTACATAAAGCATAAACATGCTGAAATTATGAAAAGGATTAAGTTTGCTAAAGTATTAGGGGGAAAAGAATAGGACATCCCCCCGGGGTAAAAGTTTTAGCCTTTTTGAGAAACTGGGGCACCGGAGGAAGGGGTCGATTCTCCAATTTTTTGAGTATCCCGCATAGGACCCCTCCCTCTAATTAGAAATATGATTGAATCGAGGTGATAATATGGCGAATGTTGCGGAGCGTGAGGCGCAAGTAAATAAAGAAAAAAATCGTTTGAGAGGATTATTTAAAGATATCCCGCACAGCAAATTGAAAGTGGTGGAGGGATTAATTGTTCAGGCAGCAAGGTTACGTGTTTTATTAAATGAGATGTGGGTAGATATATCTGAAAATGGTGATTATGAAATGTTTTCACAATCCGATAAAACGGATCCGTATGAAAGAGAGCGACCAGTTGCTAGATTATATAATACTCGTGATCAGTCCTATCAACGAATAATAAAACAACTTACGGATTTAATACCAGAAGAAAGTAAACAAAGGGATGCTAAGACTTATTCGATAAGGGATTTAGTGTAATTATTAAAAAGTATGTTAATACTTTTTTGCAAACCTCGATGAAAGTTATAAGTGAATTTACAGTAATTAATATATTTAGAGGTAGAACCAACTGTGTATCGTTTAGAGATTAAATGGTTTGACTATATTTGCAAGTATGGTGTGTTTTTTAGGGATATTGATGTGAAGTTGATATCCATTTTAATTGGAAAAAGAATGTTATTGACTATTTTCAAAAATATAAGTTTATAGGTTGACGTTTTTTAAATAAAATGTAAAAATAAGAGGACAAAATATTGAAGAATGGGAGTGTCGTCTTTGCCTTTTAAACTGAATGTTGACGGAGATAGTATCAGACAAATCATTCAAAGGGTTCAAGCATCGTTGTCTAAGGCTAGCGATAGATTAGCAAATGATTATGGATTTAACAATGGTCATGGGATGGCAAAATGGAGTTTTATATATTCTCATCAACTTGGGAATGACGCAGAAGAGCTTGTTTCGTTCAAAACAAAGAGAAATGGCTGGAAAGTTACAGGGCTTGTTGATACAACAAGTAAGACTTTATTTTTCCTTTTGTCTCAAGACAATCTTGATGCTAGGCAGACAGGAAAGATAAAGCCTAAAGTAATGCATTACATTTCTGCCATTTCAGGGGTATGTAATGCGGATTTTGAGGAGAAATTAGATTTGAGTCAGAGAAGAGCGATACAGATATCATTTGGCTTGGATTTCGATGAAGAGGAAGCTCGTCAGATATATAAGGAAATGCTTCAAGCAAGTCCTTGTGAGATTGAACAGTTTTGTGTGATTAGTCTTGATATGAAAGGCTATGAATTAAAATCCGTTAAAGCTAATATGTTAAATGAAAATTTGGATACGCTTTATGAAGAGGATTGGAGTGACTTTATTACTGTTGCTTCTAATGATGATAGTGATAAGGACGACAAACAACAAGAGCAAGAACAGCATGATATGGCGGTTTCACTTAAAAGAAAGCACAAGAAAACATCTGAATAAAATCGCGCTCTTCTCATAGAAAGGGATTTTTTAAGATGATTACATCTAAATTTAATGGTGAAAGATTGAAATTAGCTAGGCGCTTTAATGCAATGAGTTTATTGGATTTAGCGGAAAAGCTTTCAATATCTAAACAAATGATTTCTAAGTATGAAAAAAATATCAGTCCACCTAGTGGAGAAATCATGCTTCAATTGGAGGGAGTTCTAGGCTTCCCAAGAAAGTTCTATTTTGAAGATGATACTGTTACAGATAAAGTAGGGAATGCTTATTTTAGAGCGCTTGCAAAAACTTTGAAGAAAGATCTTGAGGCTCAGAAGTTGAGACTAGATTTTCTTTCAATTATTTATCAGCTTATTAATGAGTATATTGAATTGCCTAAAGAGAATTTACCTACTTTAGATATAGATCATATGAGCATAGAAGAAATGGCGGTACAAGCAAGAGAGTTTTGGGGATTAGGTGATAAACCAATTAAAAATATGGTCGAGCTCTTAGAAGTAAATGGAATAATTGTTTCCACCTCAAGAATTAATGTTGCAGAAATCGATGCTTATACACAGACAAGGAAAATAGATGGTTCAGACGTTTATTTTGTGGTATTAGGCAATGATAAAGGGAGTAAGTATAGAAGGCAGTTTGATGCGGCGCACGAGCTTGCTCATATATTGATTCATGAACCTTATCTTGACTTATCTACATTGTCTAAAGAGGAAGAAAGAGAAATGGAACAGCAAGCCAATGATTTTGCTAGTGCGTTTCTATTACCCAAAGAACCTTTTATTAGAGACGTTAGTATGTTTCCTATTGATCTAGACCATTATGTTTTCATGAAGAAGAAGTGGCATGTTTCTGTAGGAGTAATGGTTAGAAGGGCATACAATTTAGGGGTAATCACTTTCAATCAATATTCGTATTTGCAAAGACAAATGAGTAAAAATGGTTGGAGAAGAAAAGAACCATTAGATGGACAATCTAAGCCTACAAGCCCAGTTTTAATTAAAAAATCAATTCTTGCATTACTTGAAAATGATGTTTTTGATGGTAGTAGTATTTTAGAAGAACTTTCGAATCAGTATCAATTAAGCCTACGTGAAGATATGTTTGAGGCATTGACTGGTTTAGAAGAAGGTACACTTGCTGAATTTAGAAATGATAGTTCTAACGTTGTGTTAGCACTTAGAAGAAATTAGATCCGATAAGACCGTATAAATGGACTATGCTAACATAGCTGTAGTTTTAAAGAACACTGAATGATTGATTAAAATTATTCAGTGTTCTTTTTGTTAATTTGTATATTTTGTATAAAAAATACAAATATCTACATTTTATGTTATTAAGGTGATATCATGGTCCTAGATTAAGTAATAATGAAAATGGGGGATATGTTTAAATGATAGAAAGAAAGAGTTTGTATATTGCTAATTTTAATTGTACGTTTGGAAAAGAAAATAAACCAATGTTAGATTATTTTGAAGAAATTGTTATGCCGGCATTTCAACAGTCTCAAGTAAGAGAAAGTGACGGTAATAAATACTTCTTTGACAATGTAAAGTTAATCATGGTTAAAGGGGAATTTATGTTAGGGGGATTGTTAATAAAACGTACAAAATTAGAAGTGAAGTCGTTATATACTGAAGGAAAATTAACATTAACTAATGAAATTCATCCTTCAGATCCATATTCTTATTTTCTAATAAATTTAAAGAATCATAGAATGGTACTTGTGAAAAATCAAAAAGGAAGCCCTAATCTTGGAAACTTTTCTGCAACTGCAAAATATGTATTAAAAGATTATGTTAGTAAAATTAATAGAGATATTGAGGATAAAGAGGAGAGGTTACCTGCGGCAAACCTTAACATTGTAGCAATTCCATTTAAAGATGCCATTAGGAAAGAAATGAAAAATGTTAAAAAAATCCAAAATGTAATTCTTCGTTTTTACCCGTTGAATGGAGATATTGATGGGAACGAAGTCTTTACTTATATGAGAGAGATGTTAGAAGAAGTAGATAGTAAAAGTGGGCATACTCAAATAAATACGCCTGATAGTAGAGAAAATGTAATAAATCTCCTTGATGATACAAATGGTTTGGTAAGACCGACTCTTAGGGTTGTATATAATAATGGTTCAGCTAGAACTTTAAGGGACGATTCTTTTACGGAAGAAATGCAAATTCAGTTAGAAGATACAGAGGATCTTTATGAGAATCTAGATAGCATAGCTGGTAGGGTTATAAATGAAGAACAATTTACTGATACTAGTGAGGAAAATCAGAATATATACGAAAGATGGTTTGGAAAATTGATGAGTATATTTGAGGGTAGATAGGAGGTAAAGATGAACCAAGAGAAAAAGGACCAGTTAATTGAAAGTATAAGAAGATTAACTGACCCAAATGTTAAGTCGGATCAGTTCGTGAAGAAGAGCTTAGCTCTACAAATTCCTTCAATGCGGAGATTCTTATTTTTGGTCGTAGTATCATTAGCTTTTTTCGCAATACATTATTTTCTATTAGTACATTCTGAAAGTTACATTGAGAATTTTACTGACCTTTTAGGAAATATTAATGATATCATTGTCCCTACTTTTGCAGTAATTATTACAGGTTATGCGATTTTTCAGGCTCTTGTAAATGGATCAACACTAATTAATCTAATGGCAGTAAGTGAAGCTGAGAAAAGTAAGTTTGAAGAATATAACTTATATTTCTTTGGGCTTAGTCTATTATATTTAGGGATAATAATTTTAAATTTATTATTAATGTTATTTTTTAAGAATGTACCTGCTGATTGGAGTTTACCGTTTGTCTCGCACCAAGTAAATGAGATAATTGCATCGGTATTAATGACGTTATATTTAGGGATATTAATGCATTCTTTAATTGAATTAAAAAGCTTTGTTTATAATTTATTCCAATGTTTCACAATTAATGCAGTTTCAAGTGGCATTGAGTTTTTAAAAGAGCATAAGGAGAGAGAACAAGAGGAAGTGGACAAATAGGCTCATATATGGTGGTAAATAATTAACGGCGATATGAGAATTTTTAAATAAAGCATATTGATCAGATTTTATTGAATAGGGCTGTACTCCCATTAGGAATACAGCTTTTTCGTTTTTCTTTTGATTTTTTAATCCCTAAATTTTTTGGTAGTATAAGTTTAACGCGAATATGCGCTCTCCGAGATAAAGATACAAGGGAGCTTATCCATATTCAATATGAAAGGATTGGTTGCTTTTTTTTGATTAGTTACTTTTTGTGTGAAGAAGCTTTTCTTGTTTTCATCTTTGAGTATTTTAAATATACATTGGATGAAAAATCGCATACATAAAAAGGTCCCTCTTCTTCTTTGTACTTTTCGTGGAATACACTTCTTTTATCATCGATAATAAAATTATGTATTAATTGTAACTCTTTTATTTTTTCTTCGCTTAAGCTTTCTACAAGATATTGTGTTTGATGTCTATCCCTTAATTGTTGATTTAAATATTTATAAAAGAAGCTCATAAATAATGGGAGAAAGATGGCGATTAATACCAAAGTATTCTTTGAAGTTTGAAAGAGATTAATATCAATTTTGATATTGAAAAGGATCCAATAAATGAACATAAAATTAATCATATTAAGTAGGCCAACATATCTAGTAATTCTACAGAATAGACTATTTCTATTAGTTTTAATGAAGGGAAGGGTAGCTGCTATTATTAAAAGTATTAAAAATATCAAAGAAAATAAGAGCGCACTTACTTGATATAATTTTTTTAAAATGAAAGAATAGTCAATTGGTACACTAGGTATAAAAAATTTAAAATAAAGTGCAGGGAGAATAAATACACATATTGCAGCAAGGATTATATCTTGCCAAAACATAAAAATATCCATCTGCTTACGTTTAGTTTTGTCCTTAAATAATTGATCGAATTCATTGGTAATGGAAGATTCCATGTAAAATGAACCGAATCCTTTTATGATTCCCCACACCCCTACAGCTGCACCTACAATTTTAGCGATATCAGCAATTTCGGTAAATGACATATAACTTATATATCCTCCTTTTTAAAAAATAGGTTTAATATTCCAACTGAACCATTATATCACAATTGGATTATGTTATAGATGCTCGCCATACATTCATTTTTTATCGAAATGAAATTTGTCCAATAAGTTATTTGCGTAGCTTATTATTTTTATAAAGGTATCAACACATCTCAAATCGAACTTATCCATAACCAAAATGAAAGGGTGATTTGATGATTATTAGAGAAGGAATTGAGGTAACTAGAATAACCTTAGATGGTTATGAATTGCCGATTCCAGAAGGTTTTTCTGAGTTTTTACTTCGTGCTGGATATTGGTAAATTGGTGAGAAAGTAGAAATGATTAATCGTGAAGAAATTTTATCGCAATATGATAGAGAAGTTTTTGTTGTAGCTTTGAAATAAAGTTTGATCAAAAGCACCTCACAAACCGGTATTTTACGATAAATAAAAAGAATCCATTTTGAAAAAAGATTGATTAAAATGGATTCTTATCAAGTAGATTTAAATCTTGTTTTTATAAAAAAGTTTGATTATTTCTGTGATCCTTATTCTATTAAAGCGCCCTATAATTGAATAAGAATGTTTGGGACCTCAATCATATAATCAATCCTACAAATTCTAATTGGCTTTCTTCATTGCTTCTATTAAGTTCTCCGCAAAAATACGTGGTGAATTAGCGACATACTGGCCTTTTAAAATATCAATAATTACTTTTCCTGTTGAATCCAGTGTAAGGCTCAAACTATAATTATGTTTCCCAGAAGCAGACTTATACCAATACTCCAATTTGTCACCATTAATTACTGCTTTCAAACCTCTAGATGTATTTGAAACTATCTCATCTATCGTACTTTGCTTGAGTCCACCAAACGTCTTTTCTGCAGCATTAACTGTTGCATCAGAAGCAAATTTGGCTATTTCAGAAATCGTCTTAGATGATTTTCTAGAATTTTTCCTCCTTGCTGCAAAGCATCCAAAAACTGTTGTTACTACTAGAGGTATAATCGCTTTTGATATTTTCATATCGCCATATCTCCTAATTTAATTAAATTTCTGTGTCATCAGATCTACTTTTCTTCACATCCCCCTAAATATTAACATAAATATCTATTTTGTTAATTAATATTATTTGAGAAAATGGCCCGATTGTTGAATAAAGAAATACTCTACAAAATAGGTCTTTTTATCAATCTTTATTATAAATTATTGAAGAAGAAAATAAATTAATTGAAGAATTAATGTAGTCACATTCAATGGAGTGTGGCTTTTTATTATTCAATGGATGTGCTTGTATGTGGAAAGGATAAGATAGGTGATATTAGGTAATCCATTGAGTAAAAAAGTGAACGTCTATGGAGAGTATTCGTTCACTTTTCATCTTAATTCTTTACGTTAAATGCAGTTCGTAATTTCCTTCAAAACGGTTTTCTTTTTCAAACATTTCTTCATATAGACTAACATTTTTTGAAAATCCATGTTTTAATGCAAAGTGGTAACCTTCTTCAGTTATAACTTCCTGTAATACTAAGCGTTTGAAGCCTTTTTCTTTCGCAAATGTTTTAAACCAATCAAGGACAATACTTCCCTTTCCTTGATTGCTTGGAGTAATACTTATAGCAGTTATTGCTAAGTGTGGATCGGGGAAAAATTCACTTCTAAGATTAATTGTGACCAAAGATTCTTTAGAAGAAATAATTAAAGCATATTTAGAAAAACTTTCAATGAAATCTATTTCATCTTGTACCACTTCTTCTAATAACGATTTTAATGTTTGAAAGTCATGAACATGAAGAGGGATCTTGGTGAATTTCTCTTTCAAAACAATTAACTCCTTTTATCATTTGTTTTTTTGCACTTATCCATTCCTATACACACGCCAGCCTTTAGATTTTTAAGCCCCAAACTAGCCCCACTTAGCCCCAGTAGTATTCTTATTTATGCTCTATCTTGCAGTATAAATGATAAATAAAAAAAGCCCAGAAACCTTGAATTAACAAGGGTTCTAAGGCTTTTAATACTACTCTTTGCAGAGTACCGAGATTAACGAGAGTAGAACTCTACGATTAATGCTTCGTTGATTTCAGCTGCTAACTCAGAACGCTCAGCGTGACGAGTGTAAGTAGCTTCTAACTTATCAGCATCGAAAGTTAAGTATTCTGGTACGAAGTTGTTAACTTCGATCGCTTCTTTAACAACAACAAGGCTGTTAGATTTTTCGCGAACGCTGATAGTTTGACCAGGTTTTACACGGTAAGATGGGATATCTACGCGAGATCCATCAACTGTGATGTGACCGTGGTTTACTAATTGGCGAGCTGCACGACGAGTGCGAGCTAAGCCCATACGGTAAACTAAGTTGTCAAGACGAGCTTCAAGAAGGATCATGAAGTTTTCGCCGTGCTTACCAGGCATTTTACCTGCTTGGTCAAATGTGCGACGGAATTGACGCTCAGTCATGCCGTACATGTGACGAAGTTTTTGTTTCTCTTGTAATTGTAAACCGTATTCTGAAAGTTTCTTACGTTGGTTAGGACCGTGAGGACCTGGTGCGTAAGGGCGTTTTTCTAATTCTTTTCCTGTGCCGCTTAGAGAGATTCCAAGACGACGAGACAGTTTCCAAGCTGGACCTGTATAACGAGCCATAGTTGACTCCTCCTTTAAAAATGTTTTTATTTACGTAAAATAAAAACAGACGTAATCGATATTTACGGGCATTTTGTTTTCATGTACCTTCGCTCCAGCAGCAGGGAGTTACGAGATACACCTCCGTAGAGGAACAAAATACAAACGATAAACTCACATTACAAGGCTGCCTTTTTATTTTACACAAACGCTATTATATCTTTTACCCAGAGTTTCGTCAAGCGACTCCCTTTTTGTTTTATGCATATAAATTTTGGAAATTAACAAGAAGGAATTTAAAACAATATAAAAGAAGAGATAGAAACACAAATAAAACGCTTACATAAAATGTAGTAAAAAATGTTCATTAATTTTTTGTTGATGAATATGCGGCGATAAAGTGAAACTTTACTCAGTGGTGGGGGCATCCCCCACCACTGAGTATTAGTTGAACGAATCGGGCTTTTACGGGCAGTTGATCCCCACGCCTAACTTTTTTGCTTTCGCTGAATTTTGATGTGGGGGTCTTACTGCCCGGCCAATAGCGGGATAAAAACATAAAAGGGGATGTTTTTATGAAAAAGAAGCATATGGAGACAGCGTTAATTCATCACGGTTATACATCAGAGGAACATAAGGGAAGTTTAACACCACCTTTATTTCAAACATCTACATTTACATTTGAGACTGCGCAGCAAGGAGAGGCGAGTTTCGCAGGAGTGGATCCATCGTATATTTACTCAAGACTTGGAAATCCAACTGTGAAATTATTTGAAGAACGTATGGCGGTGTTAGAAGGGGGAGAAGAAGCGCTTGCTTTCGGATCTGGCATGGCGGCTATTTCAGCAACCTTGATTGGCTTTCTAAAGGCTGGAGATCATATTATTTGTTCAAATGGATTATATGGGTGTACGTACGGTTTTTTAGAAGTGTTAGAAGAGAAGTTTATGATTACGCATTCGTTTTGTGATATGGAGACAGAGACTGATATTGAAAATAAAATTCGTCCAAATACAAAGCTCATTTTCGTTGAAACACCGATTAATCCAACGATGAAATTAATTGATTTAGAAAAGGTGATTGGGGTAGCGAAGCGCAATGACTTGCTTGTTATTGTCGATAATACATTTTGTTCACCTTATTTACAAAGACCTCTTGAACTCGGTTGTGACGCTGTTGTTCATAGTGCGACAAAATATATTGGTGGTCACGGTGATGTTGTAGCCGGTGTAACGATTTGTAAAACGAAAGCGCTAGCTGAAAAAATCCGTCCGATGCGAAAAGATATCGGTGGTATTATGGCGCCGTTTGATGCGTGGTTATTGTTACGCGGGTTAAAGACGTTAGCGGTAAGAATGGATCGTCATTGTGATAATGCAGAAAAAATTGTATCGTTCCTGAAAAATCATGACGCGGTAGAAGGTGTTTGGTACCCAGAAGGGGAATTAGCATCTCGCCAAATGAAACGTGGCGGCGGTGTTATTTCTTTTTCAATAAAAGGCGGAAAAGAAGAGACGCAAGCGTTTATCAATGACCTTTACTTTATTACGATTGCGGTAAGTTTAGGTGATACAGAAACATTAATTCAGCATCCAGCGACGATGACGCACGCTGCGATTCCAGCTGATTTAAGAAAAGAAATGGGCATTTATGATAATTTAATACGTCTATCTGTCGGTTTAGAATCATGGGAAGATATCGTTTCTGATTTAGAGCAAGCGTTAAAGAAAATATCTACTGTGAATCAATAAAAAAGAGTGAGTTATCGGTTTCGTACATGACGTACTAAATCGACAACTCACTCTTTTCTTTTTTTAAATATGTTTTAGGAGTGTTTCCACAAACTTTTCTAAATAGTGCTGATCTACTTCGTCAAAACGATTTTTTTCAGGACTATCAATATCAAGTACACCAATGACATTTCCTTCTTTCAGAATCGGTACAACGATTTCTGAATTAGAAGCACTATCGCAAGCGATATGTCCTGGGAATTGATGAACGTCCGCCACAAGCTGCGTTGTTTTCGTTTCAGCTGCAACGCCGCAAACGCCTCGTCCAAATGGAATACGTACGCAAGCAGGCATTCCTTGGAATGGTCCAAGAACAAGCTGATTTCCTTCTGTTACATAAAAGCCAACCCAATTCACACGATCTAAAAATTGGTTTAATAGTGCGGACGCATTTGATAAGTTTGCGACTACGTTTGGTTCGCCAGTTAATAATGCATCCAGTTGTTTAATTACTGTCTCATATTGCTCTTCACGAGATCCTGCATAACTTTCTTTTGTAAACATGGAAACAACTCCCTTTTTAGCGAGATATGTAAAACGATAGCAAAATACGATGTATTTCACATGACTTTGTCGATAGAAAATTAAAGGAATTTGTCTTAAAAGTCAAGAAATTTAAACTATAGCTGTTCAGTGAGAGGAAGTGAGCGCATGAAACAGACGAAACAAAAAGTAATTGATGCGGCAATATCGTTGTTTAACACGAAAGGTTATGATGGAACGTCGGTGCGAGAAATTGCAAAGCGAGCGGATGTGAATGTAGCGAATATTTCATATTATTTTGCTGGAAAGCAAGGTTTATTAGAACAGCTTATTACTGACTTTTTAGAAGGATATATTCATGTAATTGAAACGTCATTTGAACAGAGAGAATATTTATCGGCCAAAGATGTGATGGCGCAAATGGTGCGCGGAATTTTACGATATCAATTTGATAATAGAGAACTGACACGTTTTTTTTATAGAGAGCTTTCGCTTGATACGACATTAATTCGTGAAGTGATGACCGTTTATTTTTCTAGAGAAAGATATTATATAGAGCAAATCATTAAAAAGGGACAAATGAAACAAGAGTTTAAAAAGGTATCTTTTACAATGTTTATGACGCAATTAAAAGGCATGATAAATATGCCGTTTTTATATCCGCAATATATATCAGAAGTGTTGCATTCTTTTCCGTCCGAGACATTTTTCCTAGAAATGTACACGAAAGAAATTGAGCAATGGATGGAACAGACATTATATAAAGCGAATATGTACTATGAATTGCCAAGAGCTGTTCATATGTGAAAAATCCCCACCTAACGAACTGAGGTGGGGATTTTTATGTCTTGTTTTCTTTGCCATAAATTGTTGCATAATAGCGCAATAATTGTTAATGAGGCGCCGGCAATTTCAATTTTGTCGACTGTATAACCTCGAAAGATAGAACCGATAAGTGCAAGTACAGGAACTAAATTCATAAATAATATGCCGTTAATAGATGAAATATATCGATTCCCCGTGTTCCAGCAAAATACAGCGATAACGCCGGCGATAATCGACATATAAAAGAGTTCAAAACGAACGCTCATAAGTGTAGATAATGATGGTACATTAACGACGTTTGTGTAAGTTAAGAAAGTGACAATAATGATGAGTGAAATTGAGCCGAATAAACAAGTTAGCGTCGTATACCTGAGTGGTGACCAAGATTGAAAACGAGCACCGCCGTTCGTGTAAATTACCCAGCAAGTAACGCCGCATAACATAAATATATTTGTTGATAAGTGGCTTGCTGCTCCAAATAATAAATGAATATTTCCTTTTGAAATGACAAGCATAACACCGAGTAATGCAACGAACATACAAAGAAATGTGTAATTTTGTGGGCGTTTGTTTTTTGTTATCCACTGCAATAATAAAGCGATGAGTGGCATAAGAGACTGAATCATCGCGGCATGGATGGCTCCAGAAGGCCCGGCAAGTTGTTGGCCATAAAAAATTAGAAAACCATATCCAGCGAAACCGACTGTTCCGTAAAAGAATAAAGAAAGTGTTCTTTTTTCTAAGCGGAGTGAAGTTTTTCCTTCAGTAATGAATAGCAAAATAAGAAAAATAATAGCTGCAGATCCGTATCGGATAGTTGTGAAGAAGAACGGATCGATAAATTGCAAGGCATTTGCCATTACAGGAAACATAAATCCCCAAGCAGTTACAGCAAGCAGGCATAGAAGAGAGCCGAGTAGTATTTGTTTTTTGTCCAAGAGTTTCATTCTCCTTTACATTTCGTTATAGTAAGTTGATGAAATAAGTATAGAGATTGATTCTTCTTAAAAGGAAATATCGATTTTTTATGACAGTTATAACTTTTTGTTAGAGGTGTGTATGATGGATTTGGAGGCAGTACGATCGTTTATTGAAGTAAAGCAAACGCGAAGTTTATCGAAGGCGAGTAAACTTTTACATATTTCACAACCAGCGCTTAGTAAACAAATTCAAAGATTAGAAGCGGATTTAGAGGTTACTTTACTCAAGCGTTCCGCGCAAGGAGTGGAGTTAACAGAGGCTGGAGAGTTATTTATAACAAGAATGTTACCGATTCTGGAACACATACATGAAGTGAAAGCCGAAATGAAGAAATTTCAAGAGAAGCGGAAAATTTCTATAGGCATATTGCCAAGTTTAGCAGCGCATTACATCTCAAAATGTAAAGATATATTAGGTGACGGATTCGAAGTAGAATGGAAAATTGAGCATACGAAAGTACTAATGGGACTCTTTAAAGAACGGAAGATTGAAGCGATGTTCGTCGATTCAGTAGTAGAAGACGTTACGTGTATAAAAGAAGTGCGAGAAGAAAAAATTGTTTGTGTAGTTTCAAATGATCATCTTTATAAAGAGAAAAAAGTGATCCGAATGGAAGATTTGCAAAATGAAAAGTTAATCGTATATCCAGAAATCTGTGATGTAAGGAAAATGATTACGAATATGTTTCAAGGGATAGGTGCGAAACCAATCATTGCATTTGAAACGTCTTATGCAGAACCGATGCTTGCGATGGTAGGAGCTGGACTTGGTATAACGTTGCTTCCGGAAACCGCTGTACAGCAAGCGGTAATGCAAGGTAACGTGCGTGCGATTTCTGTAGAACCACCACTAACACGAAAAATTTATTTCGTATCTCATCTGAAAGAGTGCTCGTTCTTGCGTTCATTTGAGGCTGGAGAA
The DNA here is from genome assembly GCF_001884135.1 of Bacillus nitratireducens. Lineage (GTDB taxonomy): Bacteria > Bacillota > Bacilli > Bacillales > Bacillaceae_G > Bacillus_A > Bacillus_A nitratireducens. Next base: position 41,908 of record NZ_MAOC01000084.1, read on the forward strand.
TGAAATAAGCGGAATGTTGAGAAAGATTACAAGTGCATTTAAAGAAACATGAAATTTTAAAAAAAACTAGGTCAAAAACACGTCATAACATGGTATGATTAGTACATTGTTAGTTGTTAAATATAGGGGGATTCCCTTTTTATACATAATGCCTTCCATTTCATAAACGGAACGGACAAAAAAAGAGATATAACTAGGAGGCTTTTTTGCATGGATTCTATCCTGACGATCGTTATCATTGTAGTAAGCTCTATTCTAGTGCTGCTCATGATAGAGCTTGTGATAAGAAATCGTTCATATAAAGATATTGAAGCACTGGAGCAGTGGAAACAAGAAATAAAAGATAAGCCTGTGGCAGATGAACTAAAACGGGTGAAAGACTTAAATATGACAGGTCAAACAGAAGAACTGTTTGGTAAATGGCGTGAAGAATGGGATGAAATTGTATCAACAACCCTTCCGAAAGCTGACAAAGATTTAGCGCAAGCGCGAAAATTCGCCTCGCAATTCTCCTTCCGAAAAGCAAAGCATGCGATGAATGAATCCATAAGTGGTTTAGATGACGCTGATAATCGTATTACAGACATTTTAAATGAATTACAGCAATTGTTAGAAAGCCATGAAAAAAATAGCTCGGAAATTGAAGGGTTACGTGATACATATCGTAGTATGAAAAAGAGCGTTCTTGCTCATCGACACATGTATGGAGCAGCTGAGCAAAAAATCGAAGAGATGTTAGACGTTGAATCCGAGAAGTTCAAAACTTTTGAAGAGGCAACAGATAATGGTGATTATTTAAAAGCGAGAGAAATTGTTATTAGTTTAGAAGAAGGTTTAGCAAGTTTAGAAATCATCATTCATCAAATTCCAGATTTATTAGTAGAGTGTCAAGCGACATTACCAGTTCAACTGGAAGACTTATTACAAGGTCATGATGATATGATAAGACAAGGCTATGTATTAGAGTATTTGGAAATTCCTAAAGAAGTCCGCGATATGACGACACAACTACACACATGTTTAATGGATATACAGGAGCTTTATATAACGGAAGCAGCAGAAAAAGTAGAGAACTTAAAAACTCGTTTAGACAGTTTTTATGATCAACTTGAACAAGAAGTGCATGCGAAACATTATGTGGAGCAAAAAACACTTTCTGTTTATGAAGATTTAGAAGAAATTCGCACTGAAACAATTGAAACGAAAGCAGAAACACAACTTGTAAAACAAAGTTATCAATTACAAGACAAAGATATTGAGTCACAAAAAGTAATTGAAAAGCAAATGCATATTTTAATGAAACGTTTTGAAGTGTTGCAAATACGCGTTGCTGAACAAGATATCGCATTCTCTATTATTCGTGAAGAACTAGAAGAGATTTATGAGCAATGTGAAACGTTAAAAGTACTTCATGCAGAATATAAAGAAATGTTGCAAACGATGCGTAAAGAAGAATTCGAAGCGCGTGAGAAGTTACAAGAAATGCGTAATACTATTTTCGAAACGAAACGCTTTATGCAAAAGTCGAATTTGCCAGGTCTTCCAGAGAGTATTATGGAGGATTTACAAAGAGGACAAATGGCAATGCAAGCTGTATATGATCAATTAGAAGTAAAGCCGTTAAATATGAATGCTGTAAATAGCAGTTTAGAAGAGGCATACACAACTGTTAATGGTGTATCTGAAATGACGGAAGAGTTAATTGGACAAGCATATTTAGTTGAAAAATTAATTCAATACGGTAATCGTTACCGCAGTCATGATGAGAATCTTGCAGAAAGCTTAGATTATGCGGAGAAATTATTCCGTGAATATCAATACGATGCAGCTTTAGAACAAGCGGCTTCTGTACTAGAGCAACTTGAACCTGGCGTTGTTCAAAAAATAGCTGAATATGTAGACAATGAACAAACCCTTTAATAAAGGGTTTGTTTTTTTGTGTAATTTTGGAGGCGATGTTGCTATAATGAATAGCGGAATACAGTAAGGTTATTCGTTTTAAAATATAACGGAACCTTTGAGTAGTTTTAGCGTAATTACACGTATTTATGATATGATTATACGATGTGACAGCGCTGAAAGGGGAAGAACGATGATCTATTTTGATAATAGTGCGACGACAAAGCCATATCCAGAAGCTCTTCAATCTTACGTAACGGTTGCAGGGAAATATTTTGGAAATCCTTCTTCTATTCATTCGCTTGGAGGAGAGGCAGAGCGTCTATTAACACAATCGAGAACGATTGCAGCACAGCTCCTTCACGTTAAACCTTCTGAAATTATTTTCACATCGGGTGGAACGGAAGGGAATAACCTTGCGATTAAAGGAATAGCGATGAGGAATCGTTCGCGCGGTAAACATATCATTACAACAAATATTGAACACGCGTCTGTGTTTGAGGCATATAAACAATTAGAGGATCTCGGTTTTGATGTAACATATTTACCGGTTAACGAGCACGGTGTTGTATCGGTAGAGGATGTAAAACGAGCGCTTCGTGAAGATACGATTCTTGTGTCAATTATTCACGTGAACAACGAGACTGGAGCGATTCAGCCTGTTGCTGAAATTGGAACAATGTTATCGAACTATCCGAAAATAAGATTCCACGTGGACCATGTGCAAGGGATAGGAAAAGTACCGCTTGATTTATACGCTTCTCATATTGACCTTTGTTCAATATCTGGGCATAAATTTCATAGCGTAAAGGGGACAGGTCTTCTTTACGTACGTGATGGTGTAAGGTTAGATCCAATCTTATCAGGTGGTCAACAAGAGCTTAAGTATCGTTCAGGAACAGAAAATTTACCTGGTATTGTAGCGATGGTAAAAGCACTTCGTATGACGATGGAGCAAGTGAAAGAAAAGGTAGTTCATTTGCAAAATTTACAAGCAGAGCTTGTCCGTGTCTTTAAAGAGATGGAAGATGTAACGATTAATACGTCACTTGAATATGCGGCACCGCACATTTTAAATGTATCATTTGTTGGTTTAAAACCAGAAGTGGTCGTTCATGCTTTAGAAGAGCATGGTGTATATGTATCAACGAAGTCTGCTTGTTCTTCAAAAGCAAATGAAGTGAGCCGAGTACTAGTGTCAATGGGAATACCGCATGCCGCAGCTGCAAGCGCAATCCGCATTAGTCTAGCACCGGAAAACACGATGGAAGAAGTAAAACAATTTGAAGGTATTGTTAAAGAGACGATGCCAAAATTATATGAAGTGATGAGGTAAAGAAATATGATGACATATGAATATATTTTAGTTCGTTATGGAGAGATGACGACAAAAGGTAAGAACCGTTCTAAATTTGTAAGCACATTAAAAGATAACGTGAAATTCAAACTGAAGAAATTCCCAAATATTAAAATCGATGCAACACATGATCGCATGTACATTCAGTTAAATGGTGAAGACCATGAAGCAATTTCTGAAAGATTGAAAGATGTATTTGGTATTCATAAGTTTAACTTAGCGATGAAAGTACCATCAGAATTAGAAGATATTAAAAAAGGTGCATTAGCAGCTTTCTTACAAGTAAAAGGCGATGTGAAAACATTTAAAATTACAGTGCACCGTTCTGATAAGCGATTCCCAATGAAGACGATGGAATTACTTCCAGAAATCGGTGGGCACATTTTAGAAAATACAGAGGATATCACAGTAGATGTTCATAATCCAGATGTGAATGTACGTATAGAAATTCGCAGTGGTTACAGCTATATTATGTGTGGTGAGCACATGGGAGCTGGCGGTTTACCAGTTGGCGTTGGCGGAAAAGTAATGGTACTTCTTTCTGGTGGTATCGATAGCCCGGTAGCAACTTACTTAACGATGAAACGCGGCGTATCTGTGGAAGCAGTTCACTTCCATAGTCCACCTTTCACAAGCGAGCGCGCGAAACAAAAAGTAATCGATTTAGCACAAGAGTTAACGAAATACTGTAAACGTGTAACACTTCACCTTGTTCCATTTACTGAAGTGCAAAAAACGATTAATAAAGAAATTCCATCTAGCTATTCTATGACGGTTATGCGTCGTATGATGATGCGTATTACAGAGCGTATCGCAGAGGAGCGTAACGCACTTGCGATTACAACTGGTGAAAGTCTTGGACAAGTAGCGAGCCAAACGTTAGATAGTATGCATACGATTAACGAAGTGACAAATTATCCTGTTATTCGTCCGCTTATTACGATGGATAAATTAGAAATTATTAAAATTGCAAATGAAATTGGAACGTATGATATTTCAATTCGTCCATATGAAGACTGCTGTACAGTATTTACACCAGCAAGTCCATCGACGAAACCGAAGCGTGAGAAAGCAAATCGTTTTGAAGCGAAGTATGATTTCGCGCCGTTAATCGAAGAGGCTGTAGCGAACAAAGAAACAATGGTATTACAAACAGTAGAAGTAGTGGCGGAAGAAGAAAAATTCGAAGAACTTTTCTAAACCCATAAATTACCACATTCAAATGTGTATGAAGTCATGTTGTTTATCACACTCTATACTCACAAGGAGGTGATACAACATGGCAAGCACAAATAAATTAGCAGTGTCTGGTGCTCAAGCAGCATTAGATCAAATGAAATACGAAATCGCTCAAGAGTTTGGTGTTCAACTTGGAGCTGATGCAACATCTCGCGCTAACGGTTCTGTTGGTGGCGAAATCACTAAACGTCTAGTTTCACTAGCTGAGCAACAATTAGGCGGTTACCAAAAATAATCCCATATACGATGGCTTAGAAAGAGCGGGTTCTCCCGCTCTTTCTTTTTTGTCATGGTTTATCGATAAATCGATATAAGTTTATTCAACGGTTCGACATGGATATAAAAAAATTGTCAAAAGAAGAGGGTTCAAAATTTACTGAAAATTCTTTATTATATAAGGGAGGCATAGAAATAAAGGAGGATGTTTATGAAGAGAGAGGAATTATTGGCGCCGCAGTCTTATAATTTAGTTTCGGAAATAGAGAAATATACGAATGATAAAGAGAAGCTTGCTTTAATTTGGCAAGATGATAAAGGAAATAGACGAGAGGTTACATATTTTGAATTAATGCAAGGCGCGAATAAAATTGGAAACGCTTTTATAAAAAGTGGCTTACAAAAAGGGGACAAGCTCCTTATTATGATGCCGCGCTTAATTGAAGCTTACATGACGTATATTGCTGCGATTAAAGCAGGATTTGTCGTTATTCCAAGCTCAGAAATGTTACGTAAAAAAGATATTGAGTACCGTATTGGGCACGGAGAAGTGAAAGCAATCGTAAGTTACGAACCGTATATTGGACAATTCGACGGCGTAGAAGCGGTGGAATCTCTTCAGAAATTCGTCTTGAGCGAGCGTTCAGTAGATGGTTGGAAAAATTTAAAAACAGCATTAGAAACAGAAAGTGACATGTTAGAAATGGCGAAGACAGATAAAGAAGATATGGTCTTTTTATCTTATACGTCAGGGACGACAGGAAATCCAAAAGGAGTTGTTCATACGCATGCATGGGCATACGCTCATTTACGTACAAGCGCCCCGAACTGGCTCGGAATCGAAGAAGAGGATGTTGTATGGGCGACGGCTAGTCCAGGTTGGCAAAAGTGGATTTGGAGCCCGTTTGTAGCGACTCTCGGTTCAGGTGCAACAGGATTTGTATACAATGGTAAGTTTGAACCAAAAACGTATTTAAATTTATTAGGCGATAACAAGGTGAATGTACTTTGTTGTACGCCGACTGAGTATAGATTAATGGCAAAGGTAGAGAACTTAAGTGAGTACAATTTAGAAGCGTTACATAGCGCTGTATCAGCTGGTGAGCCGTTAAACAGGGAAGTTATTGAAACGTTCCAAAGGCACTTTGATATTACGGTAAGAGACGGTTATGGGCAAACGGAAAACACATTACTCGTTGGGATAATGAAAGGGGTGGACATTAGACCAGGATCAATGGGAAAACCGACGCCAGGCAACCATGTTGATATCGTAAATGAGGAAGGTATTCCGGTGCAGGTAGGAGAAGTTGGTGATATTGCAGTTCACATTGAAACACCAGCACTCTTTAAACAATATTATAAAGACAATGAGCGTACAGCGATGCAATTCCGCGGTGATTATTATATTACCGGCGATAAAGCGAAAAAGGATGAAGACGGCTATTTCTGGTTTGAAGGGCGCGGTGATGATATTATTATTAGCTCTGGTTATACAATCGGACCTTTTGAAGTAGAAGATGCACTTGTAAAACATCCTTACGTAAGAGAGTGTGCGGTTGTCGCAAGCCCTGATGAAATTCGTGGAAGTGTCGTGAAGGCATTTATCGTATTAAGAGAGAATATAGAGAAGAACGAAGAAACATTAATTCCAGTGCTCCAACAACACGTCAAAGAACTGACTGCACCATATAAATACCCTCGTAAAATTGAATTTGTAGATGAACTACCAAAAACGATTTCCGGAAAAATTCGCCGTATTGAACTTAGAAAACAAGAGATGGAGATTCCGTCAAAATAATTTTGAAAACAGTGAAGGAAATAGTTGAATGAAATGGCAAACAATGATAATATAAAAACGAACACAAGTTCGATTTTATAAACTTAAAAAGAGGTGTCCGTATGATTGTAGGTATTAATCCGTACTTAGTTTTAGATGGTAGTGGGCAAGAGGCTGTACAGTTTTATAAAGAGGCGTTAGACGCAAAAGTAGAAGTCATGCAAACTTTTGGTGACATGCCTGAAAATCCAGAATACCCGATTCCAGCTGAAGCAAAAGAGCGCGTTTTACATGCTACTTTAAAAGTTGGTAATACGGACCTTATGATTTCTGATACATTCCCAGGCCAAGGGCATGCAATCGGATCTCAAGTAACAATTGCAATTCAAATTAGTAATGCAGAAAAAGCAAAAGAAGTATTCGAAAAGTTACAAGAAGGTGGAGAAGTTATTATGCCACTTCAAGAAACGTTCTGGAGCCCAGCATACGGACAACTAAAAGATAAATTTAGCATTGAATGGCAAATTACAACGAATCCTACTGAACAAAATTAATTTTTGGAAAAGCACCATTTTTAATCGAAATGGTGCTTTTTTTATACGGATTAATTTCGTAGACTTAAGGAAAAAGGGGATGAGTATATGGGAGAAATTTGGTATGGCGGCACCATTTACACGATGAGAGAAGAAAACGAAAAAGTGGATGCTGTTTACGTCGAAAATGGCAGGATTGTTGATATAGGGGAGAAACAAGAGTTAGAAGATCGATATTCTACGGAGAAGTTGCATGATTTAGAAGGTAAAACGATGATTCCAGGTCTCGTTGATAGCCATATGCACCTTATTGGCCATGGGGAGAGGTTACTTCGTCTAGATTTATCAAATTGCACATCTTATAGCGAGATGCTTACTCTCGTTCAGAAGCGAGTAGAAGAAGCGCCAAAAGGCTCTTGGGTTATTGGGGAAGGATGGAATGAAAATAATTTTACAGATACAAAACAAGTTCATGTACGTGATTTAGATGAAATCTCTAAAGAGCATCCGATTTTATTAAAGCGCGTTTGTCGTCACGTGACATGGGTGAATTCATACATATTGGAACAAGCGAAAATAACAGAAGCGGCGCAAGACCCGAAAGGCGGGAAAATTGGCCGGGACTCATTAAATAAGTTAACAGGGCTTTTATATGAACAAGGACAAGAGTTAATTAAACATGTGCAGCCAGAAATTGATGAAGCTTACTTACAAAGAGCTTTGCAAACTGCGATAAAAGATTGCTGGCAATACGGACTCGTTGGTGGGCATACGGAAGATTTAAATTATTACGGTGGTTTTAGAAAGACACATAATGCGTTTTCGCACGTTATAAAAGAAATGCCATTTAAAGCACATTTGCTTGTTCATCATGAAGTAGCGAATGAGCGAAAAGAATATGAAAATGAGCACTACATTGAATTTGGAGCGATGAAGATTTTTTCTGATGGATCTTTTGGCGGAAGAACAGCTTTATTAAGTGAACCGTATGAAGATGCGAAGGAAACAAATGGGGTTGCAATTTTTTCACGTGAAGAGCTTGCGGAGTTAGTGAAGAAAGCTCGTGATTTACATATGCCAGTTGCGATTCATACAATCGGTGATTTATCGCTTGAATATGTTATTGATGCACTTGAATTATACCCACCAGCAGAAGGATTACGTGACCGCATTATTCATTGTCAGCTTGCTCGTGAAGAGTTGATTGAGAGAATGAAAAACTTGCAAGCCATTATTGATATACAGCCAGTCTTTGTTTCATCGGATTTCCCGTCAGTCATTGAAAAAATAGGCGAGCATCGTCTTCGTTATGCGTACGCTTGGAAGACGTTACTGGAAGCAGGATTACACTGCAACGGTGGATCTGATGCGCCGATTGAACAAGTGAATCCGTTTTTAGGTATATATAGTGCTGTTACACGTAGAAGTTTTATTGACGGTGTATGCTATATGCCAGAGGAAAGATTAACGGTATATGAAGCTGTCTCTTTATTTACAACAGGAAGTGCCTATGCAATCGGAAAAGAAGCGAAGCGAGGACAAATTACAAAAGGATATGAAGCAGACTTTACGATATTAGACCACAATGTTTTTGAAATTGAGGCGGAAGAAATAAAAGAAGTACAGGCCGAAATGACCGTCATTGATGGGAAGATTGTTTATAGAAAAGACGTCTAAAAGTTTGAGGGAGCGGCTCCGAAAATACATGTTGGTGATGCTTCCTCTTTTTAGATAGGTTGATGATGTAGTCACCTTTTGTCGGTAAATCGATATTTTGGATGGAATCGTTCATATAATTTCATATACTGTTGTCCTGGTCCGAAAAAATCGTGAAACATCGTTAAGTCTCAGTTGAGAAATAAATAACCGCAGAATTATGGAATCCCATAATTCTGCGGTTATTTTAATACTATAAAAATGTTCTCTGTACTTTTTCCCAGAAAGAGTTGTTTTTTAATTTAACAGTTTTAATTTGTTTATCGCTTAAACGAACAACGGCTTTCTCCACTTGCTTAATGCTAAGTGCTTCGTTATCCATTCCGATAACAGGGTAATCATTGCCATCTGGTTTAAGTGTTAAAGTTAACGTACGCTCGTGATTTAAAAGAAACGGTGATCCGAGTGTACGGTATGTGTTGTTATTTAAAGATGCTAGTTCGCTTACTTGGAAACATGGGATAAGTGGATCGACAACTGCACCATGTAATGATTTATTGTAAGCGGTACTTCCTGTTGGTGTGGAGATAACTAATCCATCACCTCTAAATGTTTCAAAATGTAAATTGTCGACGTGTACATCTACGACAAATGTTTTAATGATGCTAGAGCGTAATGAGAACTCATTTAAACAATGGAATGATGTACCGTGATCTACATCAACTTTAATTGTTGGATACCTTCGCACTTCAATTTCGTTTTTTGTAATTTCTTGAAGGGCTGTATCAACGTGATCGATGTGGAAATCGCAGTAGAAAGAAATTTCATCTTTCGTAGAAATACCTGCGTATAAGCAATCTTCCCTAAAACCAGTTTTACGAACGGCTTGTAAGAAAGTTCCATCATCTCCAACGCTGACGATAGCGTTTGCATTTTTTGGATGATCTAATATGGTAAATCCATTCTCCTCTAAAATACGATATATTGGTTTCATTTTTTCAACGAGCGTTACTTTGTCATCACCATAAAAGAAAAATAAATTGCGACGATTTGCCATTATGTATCCCTCCACTGCAGTTAAATTTTCTAGTCTTAGTGCTGCATACCATCAGAGTGTGTTCTGAATGATATGCTCAAATAGTATATTTCGATATAAAATGTCAAAATCCCTTTTTATTTTTAGAAAAATTTTTATATTCAATTTTATAAAAGGTTGTTTAATGATGAATAAACTTGTCGATAATGGGTATGGAGTGAAAGGATGGTACGAATGAAATGGCTCGTAATTGGAATGATAATTCTTCTACTTTTTATTTTGCTAATACTATTATCGAAAATATCGCTTAAGGTGACGTTTTTATATTCAGAAATGGAAAAGCAATGTTTATTTCAAGTGAAAATATGGATGATTCGATATACGTTTGATGTATTGGAAAGAATTGAAAAACAACAGAAAAAAACGGGGCAGAAAATCGAAAAAGCTGAGGAAGATGGCGGAATAGACAATAAAATTATGGCACAACTTGATAGCATTGGAGAACTGATAAAAAAGCTTCAAGAAGTTCATACTATTGTTAAAGATTTTCTCAAACGTGTGAAAATCAATGGTTGGAGATGGCACACGCAAATTGGAGCAGGCGATGCGGCTAGTACTGGAATTGTCACTGGGTATGCATGGGGGACAAAAGGAATGGCTGCTGGAGTTGTAGGACAATATATGCATATTGTCGACGTACCAGAATTTGAAATTACACCTGTTTTTCAAGGGAAGGGATTTGCATCAAGGTGTGAATTAACAGCTTCCTTTCATATATTTCGTACTGTGAAAACAGCGGTAAAACTACTCATGTTTATGAGAAAACAAAAGTCTGGTATGACAGATAAATCTGTTCAAGCATAGGGGGATATAGAATGGACCATCCAATTCAAGGTTTAATGACAACCGCAATGCAGCATTTAAAACAAATGACTGATGTAAATACAATTGTTGGTGACCCGATTAAAGCAGCAGATGGAAGTGTAATTCTTACCGTTTCGAAAGTAAGTTTTGGCTTTGCTGCTGGTGGAAGTGAATTTGGCAAGGTAGAGCATTCAGGCCGTCATCCATTTGGAGGAGGTAGCGGTGGTGGAGTTTCCATTAATCCAGTTGCCTTTCTCGTTATAAATGGAGAAGGTGTGAAAGTTTTACATTTAGATAAACAAACACATGTCATTGACAAAATAATTGAATTAGCACCACAAGCTGTTGATAAAGTGAAAGAAATGATGGATAAACGAAAAGAAGATGATCCGGAATTTCAAATTTAACGAGTAAAAAAGCTAATCAATGGATTAGCTTTTTTATTTTTTTGTAAATAAAGCGATTTTATTTGCATTATCGATAGGGACAAACTATCATTTACATTGTACATATTTTGTTTAAAATAAGGGAGGATTTTTAAGTGGCAAATGTAACTTTTAAAGGTAACCCAATGACTTTAGTTGGAACAGAAGTTAAAGTTGGCGATCAAGCGCCTAACTTCCAAGTATTAGCAAACGACTTATCTCCAGTAAGTTTAGAAACATACAAAGGCGAAGTGAAATTAATTAGTGTTGTACCTTCAATCGACACAGGTGTTTGTGATGCACAAACACGTCGTTTTAACCAAGATGCAGCAGGTATTGAAAACGCGAAAGTATTAACAATTAGCGCTGATTTACCATTCGCTCAAAAACGCTGGTGTGCAGCAAACGGTTTAGAAAATGTTGTAACACTTTCTGATCACCGTGACCTTTCTTTCGGTGAGGCTTACGGCTTAGTAATGAAAGAACTTCGTTTACTTGCTCGTGCAGTATTCGTAGTAGATAGCAATGACAAAGTAGTTTACGCAGAATACGTAGGCGAAGGTACAAGCCATCCAAACTATGAAGCAGCATTAGAAGCAGCTAAATCTGCGAAGTAATGTAAATGAAGACGACCTCTCATTAAAGTTTTACTTTAGAAGAGGTCGTCTTTTCTCATATATTGTTAACTGAACCAATATATGAGAAAAGACGTTACATCATAAACAACTTGAAGGGGAGCTCTTTGCAAGAGGTCGCTTTTTCTTTTGGGAAAAATTTAGATTATGGTATGATGTAAGTTATGTGTAAAAGAGAGAAGGAGGAATGTACGTGAGTCAGGCAGTAGAAACATTATTTTCTATTTTTGATTCTTCTACGGTAGTTTTACGTAAAGAATTAGATGTAACATATTTAGAGGCGCTTGTAGAAACAGGTGATAACTTGTTTGAGGGAGCGATTTTACAAGAGGAATTATCCGAATCAACAATTGAAAGGTTGAATCGTGAATATAGTACGTTTAATGAAGAAACATATAAAGGGGAAGAAATTCGTAAAGCATTTCAGCTAGCCATTTTAAAAGGAATGAAAGAAGGCGTGCAAGCGAATCATGAAATGACGCCTGATGCAGTTGGAATGTTCATGAGTTATTTATTCCATAAATTTATGCAAGGGCAAAAAGAAATTACAGTTTTAGACCCTGCAATTGGAACAGGTAACTTAATGACTACAATATTTAATGGTGCCAAAGAAGAACTAGCAATGAGTGGATTTGGTGTAGAAGTGGATGAAGTACTAATTAAACTTGCTTTAGTAAATGCGAATTTACAAAAGCATGCAATTGAATTCTTCCACCAAGATGGACTAGCACCACTTTATATCGATCCAGTTGATGCAGTCGTTTCAGATTTACCAATTGGTTACTATCCAAATGAAATCGGTGCAAGTGAATATACGTTAAAAGCAAATGAAGGAATGTCATATGCGCATCACTTATTTATTGAACAAAGTGTGAAACATACGAAAGAAGGCGGGTATTTATTCTTCTTAGTACCAAACTTCATTTTTGAAAGTGATCAAGCGCCAAAATTACATGCATTTATTAAAGAAACATGCTTTATTCAAGGTTTGTTACAGCTACCTGTTTCCATGTTTAAAAACGAGAAAAATGCAAAAAGTATATTTGTTCTCCAAAAGAAAGGTCCTAGTGTAATAATGCCAAAACAGGCGTTATTAGTGGAGTTACCTAAATTCTCCAACATGAAGGCGATGGAGAACATTATGGATCAATTAAATACTTGGTTTGCAACACATAAATAAGGTAAGTTATATGTAACAGGGGTAGTGATTAATGTAGTACAGATTTATAGGATTTGTCATATTTTTTAATATATACAAGATTTAACTGAATTTTTTTGAAATCTGTAATATATTTTTTTTCTTGGTGTTACAATTTTTTCACTTGAAATATATGTCGGACGATGTTTAAATTAAAATCGTGAGTATAAAATTTACTGATGATGAAACGTTTTCATATTGAGTGAATTTAATTAGATAAAATCGAGCGGTTTGTGGAATGATCCACACAACTACCAAGAGAAAAAGGGGCGAAAGACTAGATGTCAAAAATCATCGCGATTAACGCAGGAAGCTCTTCCTTAAAATTCCAATTATTTGAAATGCCAAGTGAAACAGTATTAACAAAAGGTTTAGTAGAACGTATCGGTTTAGAAGATAGTATCTTCACTATTACTGTAGATGGCGAAAAACAAAAAGAAATTACAAATATCCCAGATCACGCAGTAGCAGTTAATATGCTTCTTAAGAAGTTAACTGAAAACGGAATCGTAAAATCTCTTGATGAGATTGGCGGTATCGGTCACCGTGTTGTACACGGCGGCGAAAAATTTGCTGATTCTGTTTTAATTACTGATGAAGTATTAGCTGATATCGAAGAATTAAGCGATTTAGCACCACTTCACAACCCAGCAAACCTTGTTGGTATTAAAGCATTCCAAGAAGTACTACCAAACGTACCAGCAGTAGCAGTATTCGATACAGCATTCCACCAAACAATGCCGGAATCTGCATTCCTATACAGCTTACCATATGAGTACTATGAAAAATTCGGTATCCGTAAATACGGTTTCCACGGAACTTCTCATAAATACGTAACTGAGCGTGCGGCTGAACTATTAGGTCGTCCACTTGAAAGCTTAAGCCTACTTTCTTGTCACTTAGGTAACGGTGCAAGTATCGCAGCAGTAGAAGGCGGAAAATCAATCGATACTTCTATGGGCTTCACTCCACTTGCTGGTGTAACAATGGGTACACGTTCTGGTAACATTGACCCTGCGTTAATTCCATACATCATGGAAAAAACAGGCCAAACAGTAGAAGAAGTAGTTAGCGTATTAAACAAGAAGAGTGGTATGTTAGGTCTTACTGGTTACTCTAGTGATCTACGTGACATCATTGCGAAAGAAGAAGAAGGCGACCACCGTGCGAAAGTAGCACTTGATGTATTCGTAAGCCGTATCCACAAATACATCGGTTCTTACACTGCTCGTATGAAAGGTGTAGACGCAATCATCTTCACAGCTGGTGTAGGTGAAAACAGTGCAATTATTCGTGAACGCGTATTAGAAGGCCTTGAGTACATGGGCGTATACTTCGACGTAAAACGTAATAATGTATTCGGTGAAGAAGCATTCATCAGCTTCCCACACTCTCCAGTAAAAATTATTGTAATTCCAACTGACGAAGAAGTTATGATCGCTCGTGACGTACTACGTCTTGGAGACATTGGTTAATATATGAAAAGAAAGACGAGACCCTATAGGATCTCGTCTTTTTTCTTTTGTATATAGTTTAAAATGCCATCCGGATATAGTACTTTTTCCTTCTGAGTGAATGCAGTAATGGGAACCCATTTTGCGTATGATACTGTTTTTTCATCTTGTATATTCAGTATTTCCATTTCATATAGTGATGTGTCTAGTAAACGTAAAGAATATAGTTGAATAATTTCATGACCAATTTCTCCATCAAGATGAAAGATGTTTTCTAAGCAGCCTAAATAATGGGTGATTTCTACTTCTGTATGAAGCTCTTCTTTAAATTCACGAATAACGGTATGTGTTGATTTTTCACCAAGTTCAATTGAACCGCCAAGAGGTCGGTAAAATGTTTCATCGGCTGTATGATATTCTTGTACGAGAAGGCGATCTTGATGTGTAGCAAGACCAAAAGCTTTTGCACGTGGATACATATTGCAATCGCTCCTTATTTGTTTTGTATAAGGATAATTATAAGGCAGTGTGTAATAAAAAGTATCGTGTATTTAACAGTGTGGTCTAATCGTGATCCCATCAAATAAGTCATTCCAAAATGCTTCATTGTACTGGTATACGTCCATAATAGGGCATTTCAGAACGCAAATATTTTGTAATCCCCAATCTTCTTCTACAACAGTTGGTACATCTTCAGGAATGAGTAATAGGACAGAGAATGTATGTTTAACTATTTGAGATAAAATGTGTTCCAAGGAACGTGCTTCTTCATATGTTCCTCCAGTTCGAATGAATAATATTGATTCTTCCATTTCAATTGTAGTTAGAAAACGATTAATCCGATGCTCATAATTTAATTTAATATCTGTATAGGAAGGCCAAGAAGTGGGTGTATTTACATCTGTTTTAAAGTCATGACAGGAGTCGATTTCATAAAGCTTGTCTCTTAGTCGTAACTTAGCATTATCATCCCAAAATGAGATGAAAGACAAATTTTCTAATTCTAAAAAACGGTGAAAGCGATTTTGTAATAATAAATTTACTTTCTCTAATGAAGGACTTAGCATAAAATCAATAACGCCAAAAAATGGTGATAATTTGAATTGAAATAATGCCCAAGCAGGCCAACAGTTTTGTCCTAAGCTGAATACTGCATTATAATTTTGTTTTATATTGGATAGATTCATGTGAGTCATCTCATCCTTTTTGCTAATATTTTATGTCATTAAAAAATGGTATGTGAATAAAGATAGACAAGCATATTTGCAAAGAACAAGCGGAAATATGTTACAATGGAAAAAAATCGAACGAGGTGGTTGTTGCGATGCGATCGAAGCGAGAACAAGCCATTTTAGACAATATAAAAGAGTGGGAAGGGCAATTAGTAGAGCAAGAAGCGACTGACTTTCAAAAGATGTTTGATAAGTGGTTGCATACGACAATTGCGAAACTGCCTGAGAAAAAACGAAAAGACTTTTTTACGAAAGCAGATGGATGGCTCTTTCATTTGCATGCGCTTATTCAAAGTTCACAATCACAGCTAGATGCACGTAATCGTATTTTAGGAACGTCGAGAGTATTTGATGAATCCATTGAGCAACTTGAAGATTTGAAGGCGTTATCTATTGATCAATTAACATACATAGCAGAGCAGCAAACAGCACGTCATCGCCTATATTCATTCGTACAAGGCGGAGCAACTGGTGCTGGTGGTTTATTATTATTAACGGCTGATTTTCCGGTTATGATTGCGTTAAATGTGAAGGCTGTACAACTTGTTGCGACATCATTTGGGCATGATGTGAACAAGCCGTATGAAATGATGCTTGCATTAAAAGTATTCCATGCATCATTATTGCCGGCGAGACTTCAGCAATATGCATGGTACAATTTACTGAGGGAACTCGAACAAGAGGATTCATTCTTCTATGAAGGAGACGAAGCGGTGTTAAAGCCAGCTTCTACTGAGGTTGTATTAAAACAAATTTTGAAGACGTTTTCGATTTATGCTCTTCGTCGTAAATTATTCCAAGGGATTCCTGTACTCGGAATGGCAATTGGCTCTACAGTGAACTATCGCTTAACGAGGAATGTTACTGAATTTGCAAATAAGTTTTATCAAGTACGCTACATATTAGAAAAAGAAAAGAGAGCATGAAAAAAAAGCGAGAGGCCGAAGCCTTTCGCTTTTTAGTTTGTCGCATGTTTTTTGGACATTGGAATAGATACTGGTTGCTTTGCTGCTTTCTTTTCTGTTTTTGGATAGTAAATTAAATCCAACGTTTTTGCCTGTACGGCAATCGAAAGAATAGTAAAAGCAATTTCTGTCCAATTTAAATAATATAATGAAAGCGCAAGAACAATCGCGTCAAAGACGAAGAAAATTTGCCCAATTGTAAAACGAGTTCGTTTACTTAATACAATTGTTAAAATATCGTCTCCACCGGTTGCACCGCCAAATCGCAATATAAAACCGAGTCCAATACCAGCTAACGCACCGCCAACTACTGCAGCTATAAATAAATTATTTGATAAATCTACCGTAAAAGGAGAATAATTTTCCATAAGGGAATAAAATGCTCCGAATGAAAGTGAACCTAAGAATGAATAGCCAACCATTTTTCTACCTAAAAATGAAGCACATAGTAAAATAATAGGGATATCCATTAATACAGTTGAAATAGATGGTGAAATATCATAAAAATTTTGGATAAATAGTGCAATTCCTACAAAGCCACCTTCTGTTAAGTGGTTTTGGAAGTGAATGTGATATAGCGCTGCTGCTAAAATAAATGAACCGATTAAAACCATAAAAACTTCTTTAATAATTTGTCGACTTTGGATGTTCCTCATCGTTATTCCTTCTTTCCGTAGTTAGTAGTCCTTGTTGTGTTGTAAACTAACTACGAGCTCACATGTAGCTTTCAGTTAGTTTACGAAAAAAACTAACTACGCTATATGTCGCTGAAGAAATAACGAATAATCCTCTCGTCCATCAATTCTCCCTACCTTCGTTTTAGTTTAAGTCTTAAAACGACTAAACAAAACGTGGAGTAGGATTCTTCATTTAGCAATCCTGCTCTTCTTTGTTTTGCTTAGCTAGTAACAATTAAGTCCTAAACAAAACGCTATGTGTAAGAAGAGTCTTTTTTTTGCCAAATTATCCTTCGGGCAATCATAATTTCCCCACTCTCGTATTTTTTTCGCTAGACTAAAGTATCTGAGCTGAAAAATACGCTACGTGTATGATTCGTCAATACGATGCCACATGCTCCTTCGAGCGATCATGATATCAAAATCCCTTCCTTCAAGATTTATATTATTATATCATACTTTCAAAAAATGTATGCGGATGGAAACCGACAATAAACGGAGGAAATCTACAAAAATTATTATGTTTAAATATTTTTGTAGAAAAGCCTAAGTTATTTTGCAGAATTGGACGGTTTTTAAAAGTTTGTCCAATAAGTAAGAAAGGAATGGCGTTTATTCAGTTGTATCTTTCTGGTCACCTTTATCTTTAAAAAACGTATCCCAGCTAATCACACTTAAAAAAGTTAAAGCGATAATAATGAAAGCTCGCATGAAGTTGAGACCTCCTTTTGTACATAGTATATGAATAATTTGTTTCGGAATGTGTCATTTTTTTACAAGTCTTACTTGTTATGAGATATATCAATATAGATAGATGAAAGGGAGAGAAGATATGCTAAAAGACATGTTTAAAAGAAAAGAATTAATATGCGTTTCATGTCAGAAAAAGATTCAATATGAAGAAGAGCTCGTTGCTTTTGTAAAGTTGCCAAAGGAAAGAAGTATATTAGTTGGACCGTTTGATGTGTGTTTGGCGAAAACAGCACAAGAAATATATTGTAAATCGTGTTACGACAAAAAAGCATGACCCAAAGTAATTGAGGGGCATGCTTTTTTCATTGGTGTGCTTTTCCCTCAGATACATTTTGAGTGAGTCGATACCAAAGCCAAAGGTCATTAATGATGGAAGCGAGATCGGCAATTTCTGAATTAAGTTTGCAAGAAATTTCGAAGTTTTCTTCGTTATTTAAATGATGCTGTTTTGAATTAATAGAGTGTTCGAGTTCTTTTATACGATCAGGAATCTTCCCGCGAACTTGCTCCCATTTTAATAAAATAGAATGCTGCGCTTGTTCAGAGATGTTTTCCCATTCGTCTTGTATGTTCGGCACTTCAATTCCTAGATGTTCATTGTATATAAAATACTTTTTCATAGACATCCCTCCATTTTCCTGCCTCTATTTTACATAAAAACAGAAAGAAGTTCGATGAAATTGTTTGAAAAAATTTGAAAATGACCCTTGATACATTTTGTAAAAGGTGTTAAAGTGTGAATTATTATAAAAGAAAATGAATATTTATTCTTTAGGGGGATGCAAAATGGAGAAGAAAAAAGTTGTGTTAGCATATTCTGGAGGTCTTGATACTTCCGTTGCAATTAAATGGTTACAAGAGAAGAATTATGATATTATCGCGCTTTGCTTAGATCTAGGGGAAGGTAAAGACTTAGCGTTTGTAAAAGAAAAAGCACTTTCAGTAGGTGCAATTAAATCGTATATGGTGGATGTTCAAGAAGAATTCGCGAATGAATATGCATTGATGGCGATGCAAGCACACACATTATACGAAGGGAAGTATCCTCTTGTCTCTGCATTATCTCGTCCGCTTATTGCGAAAAAGTTAGTGGAAATTGCAGAACAAGAAGGCGCAACTGCAGTTGCACATGGATGTACAGGGAAAGGGAATGACCAAGTTCGTTTTGAAGTTTCTATTCAAGCATTAAATCCTTACTTAGAAGTGATTGCACCTGTGCGTGAATGGAAATGGTCACGTGAAGAAGAAATTGCATATGCAAAAGAAAATGATGTACCAATTCCGATTAATTTAGATAGCCCATTTTCAATTGATCAAAACTTATGGGGACGCAGCAACGAATGTGGAATTTTAGAAGATCCATGGGCAGCGCCGCCAGAAGATGCATATGAGATGACATTGGCATTAGAAGATACACCGAATAAACCAGAATTTGTAGAAATCGGCTTTGAAGCAGGCGTACCAACGACCTTAAATGGCACTGCATATCCACTTTCAGAATTAATTAAAACGTTAAATGCGCTTGCTGGAAAACACGGCGTTGGACGTATCGATCACGTAGAAAATCGTCTTGTCGGTATTAAATCTCGTGAAGTATACGAATGCCCAGCAGCAATGACGTTAATTACAGCACATAAAGAGCTAGAAGATTTAACACACGTAAAAGAAGTAGCACATTTTAAACCGGTGATTGAGCAGAAAATAACAGAACTTATTTATAACGGTTTATGGTTCTCTCCTTTAAAACAAGCGCTCCATGCATTTTTACAAGAGACGCAAAAGAATGTAACAGGTACAGTGCGTGTGAAATTATTTAAAGGTCATGCGATTGTAGAAGGACGTAAATCTGAGTACTCTTTATACGACGAAAAGCTAGCAACATATACTGCCCAGGACGAATTTAATCATGATGCAGCAGTTGGATTCATTTCGTTATTTGGTTTACCGACGAAAGTATACAGCCAAGTGAATCAAAAGAAGGTGGAAGCGTGAGCAAACTTTGGGGCGGACGTTTTACAGAAGAGGCGGAGGCATGGGTTGAAGAGTTTGGAGCATCCATCTCCTTCGATCAACAATTAGTAAATCAAGATATAAATGGGAGTATTGCACACGTAACGATGCTAGCAAAGCAAGGCATCGTTACGAAAGAAGAAGCCGAGAAAATAAAGATAGGTCTTCAATATTTATTAGAAGAAGCGAAACAAAATAAATTGCATTTTTCAGTTGAAGCTGAAGACATTCATTTAAATATCGAAAAGATGTTAATTGAAAAAATCGGTGAAGTAGGAGGGAAACTTCATACTGGCCGAAGCCGTAATGATCAAGTAGCGACAGATATGCATTTATATTTAAAAGAAAAAGTAGAACATATTATAAAAGCTACAAAACAATTGCAAACCGTTCTTGTTCATCAAGCGGAAAATAACATTGAAACAATTATGCCTGGCTATACGCACTTGCAGCGTGCCCAGCCGATTTCATTTGCGCATCATATTCTTGCTTACTTTTGGATGTTAGAGCGCGATGTGAATCGTTATGAAGATTCGTTAAAGCGTATTAACATTTCACCATTAGGAGCAGGAGCACTAGCTGGTACAACATTCCCGATTGACCGAGAATATAGTGCGGAGCTTCTTGGATTTAATGGAATCTATGAAAATAGTTTAGATGCGGTAAGTGATCGTGATTTCATACTGGAGTTTTTAAGTAACTCATCTATGCTTATGATGCACTTATCACGCTTTTGCGAAGAACTTATTTTGTGGAGTAGTCAAGAGTTTCAATTTATTGAAATGAGCGATCAATACGCAACAGGAAGCAGTATTATGCCGCAGAAGAAAAATCCGGATATGGCGGAACTTATTCGTGGTAAAACGGGCAGAGTATACGGTAATTTATTCAGTTTACTTACAGTAATGAAAGGATTGCCGCTCGCTTACAATAAAGACTTACAAGAAGATAAAGAAGGAATGTTTGATACAGTGAAAACAGTAGAAGGATGCCTTCATATTATGGCAGGCATGATTGAAACGATGACTGTAAACAAAGAAAAAATGGGGCAAGCTGTGACGCAAGACTTTTCTAACGCAACAGAAATTGCCGACTATTTAGCAAGCAAGGGACTGCCGTTCCGTCAAGCACATGAAATTGTCGGGAAACTAGTTCTTCATTGTACGCAAAAAGGAATCTATTTATTAGATGTACCACTTGAAACGTATAAAGAAATGAGTCCGTTATTTGAAGAAGATTTATATGAAGTTCTTTCACCTTATGCAGCTGTAAAGCGCCGTAACAGTGCTGGTGGGACAGGGTTTAAGCAAATTGAAAAGGCTTTGGAGAAGGCGAAGGGGTTAGTTGGAGAGTTTGTTGGAAGTTAAATGATGCATGATATAGAAGGTAAGGTGCTTTTTTAGAAGTACCTTACCTTTTTGTGTTTAGATTTTTAGGTATGTATCTATCATTTCATAATTGTTTTTCATAATCATAAAGTGATGCATCTCATGTATCGCTAATAGCTGAATAGATTGAATAAGGTTAGGGTAGTGAGCAATTGGATCTAAAAATACGATATGACCTGCAATATTTTCTTCTATATTTTGAACTAGTTTCTTTATTTCATCTGTTTCACGTGAGAGTAATTCTTCTAATTCGTTTACATTCATAGAGTAATAGATTTTTTTTGAAGGGATTAAAATCCAAGGAGCTTTCATTCCTTTACCGTGTTTTTCTTTATATTCGGCATAAATGTCATGTATGTCAGTTGCAAATGGGGTGTTTTTTCTTAGCTTGGCATAAGGGATAAGAGTGAAAGAGAATTTAATCGCTACTTTTAGCATCTTTGCAATTAAATATAAATGATAAAAGTGCTCACCGATAGACCATTTTCCATCATCTTTCCTATACCATAGTTGTTCGTGTGAAAGGGAATGGAGATGAGGAAGGAACTCGTTCCTTTGTACATGTAATGTATGAAAATGTTTTGAGATATTTTCAGATTGCATATTTTGGTATCCTCCATTTTTCCTAATTATAACATTTTTCCTAATTATAACATTTTTCGTATGAATTTAATTAAGCCTAGAACAATATGTTCTAGGCTTAAGGTTTTATCGATTAATCATACTTATGCCGATCTTTCGTAATTCGAATATACTCAATATCCATCAAGTCTCTAAGTAATGCACCATTACTTAGTTCCACACCATGTTTCTCTTTAAAATGTGTGCGGATCGTATGTAACATTTCGATTTCTTTCCCATTCACATCTAAAATAATACGTTCATAATCATCCATGTAGCATCCTCCTTTTCTAAACACATATATTTTGTCCGTCTATTTCTAAAAAATGTATGTTAATGTAATGTTAGGAAATGAGAAAGGAATGGAAAATGAGGCGTATTTATTTTGTAGGGTTAATTTTGTACACGCTAATTGTATTACACGTTGCATTCCCGATCGTATTTTCATTTGAGAATGTAGACACAGTACACGTTGCGATATTTATCTTTACTTTATTTGTGATAGATTGCTGTATTTCGATATGGCTTTCGAAAAGAAAAAATGTACAAGATAAAACAGAAATAGAACGGAAAAAGAGAAAACGTTCATTTTGGATGACAACGTATTGTTTTTCTTTAGTGATTGCTGCTGCATTTTTTAGTGAGCATATTCCACTAGAAAGATTGGATATTGAATTTTGGGCAATCGTATTTGCATGTTATTTTTTTATGCATTTTCTTCCTTATATGAAAGAAAGGCGAGGAGAAGAGGAAGATCCTATTGAAGAAGAAGTGAGAGAACAAGAGAGTAAGAAAATAGAAGAAGACATAAAGAAACTTGGCGAACAAAAGTGGTATTTGAAATCAAAAATCATATATGTTCTTTGCTTTATCACGCCGCCAATCGGTTATTTGTATGTATTCTGCCTTCGTAAAAAAATGACAGAAGATGCAAAGCAAACGTACTTAACGGTTGCGACGATAATGATGGCATTATGGTCTTTGAAGTTCCTGCCGCCCTATGTGTTGGCAGTTACCGTTGTTGTCGTGGC
Source organism: Bacillus nitratireducens (assembly GCF_001884135.1). GTDB lineage: Bacteria > Bacillota > Bacilli > Bacillales > Bacillaceae_G > Bacillus_A > Bacillus_A nitratireducens. The sequence goes on from NZ_MAOC01000084.1 coordinate 64,874, forward strand.
TTGTCTTGTATTTATAGTGAAGTTTGTGAAATGAAAAACACCAAGCCTATGTGGACTTGGTGTTTTATTTATGAATTAAAGATCACCTTGCTCCTCATCACCACGAACAACAAGGACATCGCATTTCGCATAGCGAATAATATGTTCAGAGACGCTACCAATTAGGAAACGTTCTACAGCATTTAAACCAGTTGCACCACACATAATTAAATCCACTTTATGGTTTGGAGCGATTTCTTTTGAAATTTTAGATTTAGGATTACCAAATTCTAATACAGTTTCCACTTTTTCAAGACCAGCTTCAAGCGCAGTTTTTTTGTAGTCTTCTAATAAGTCTTCTGCAAATAGATTTGCACGTTCAGCAATTGCGCGGCTATAAGCCTCTACTGCTGAGTATGCTTTTACATCAACGATATGAGCAATTGTTAATGTTGCGTTGTTTCGTTTTGCAACTTGAATTGCTTTTTTAAAGGCTTTTTCTGCTTCTTTAGAACCGTCCACCGCGATTAAAATATTTGTATATGTATTATTCATAGTAAATTCCTCCCAATCATTTTTATTACCGTTTACAACTTTATTATAAAACAAATTTTGGTAATGTGCTTGTCGGAAACGTTACAGAATTTTGAAAACTTTGCTTTAATTCATTTTAGTTGTAATTGAAGCGAGAACTTGTTACATATGGAGTATAGCAATTTAAAAGGAGGCATGTTTGTGAGACACGCGCTCATTACAGCCGGTACGAAAGGTTTAGGAAAGCAAGTAACAGAAAAGTTATTGGCTAAAGGATATTCAGTAACAGTAACATATCATAGCGATACAAGTGCTATGGAAACAATGAAAGAAACATATAAAAATATGGAAGAACGTCTACAGTTCGTGCAAGCTGATGTCACGAAAAAGGAAGATTTACATAAAATAGTAGAAGAAGCGATGAGCCGTTTTGGCAAAGTTGACTTCTTAATTAATAATGCTGGTCCTTACGTATTTGAAAGGAAAAAATTAGTCGATTACGAAGAAGATGAATGGAATGAAATGATCCAGGGTAATTTAACAGCGGTGTTTCATTTATTAAAACTTGTCGTACCGATTATGAGAAACCAACAATTTGGCCGTATTATTAACTATGGATTTCAAGGGGCAGATAGCGCGCCTGGATGGATTTATCGTTCAGCCTTTGCAGCTGCGAAAGTCGGACTTGTTTCTTTAACGAAAACAGTCGCATACGAAGAAGCTGAATACGGTATTACTGCGAATATGGTATGTCCTGGTGATATAATTGGTGAAATGAAAGAGGCAACGATTGAAGAAGCACGAAATCTGAAAGGTAGTAACACACCAATTGGTAGATCTGGAACAGGTGAAGATATCGCAAGAACCATTTCGTTTTTATGTGAGGACGATTCTGATATGATTACGGGCACGATTATTGAAGTAACAGGTGCTGTTGATGTTATTCATAGACATCGATAGAATTAAATAAAGTGAAGTTTCAAATAATTGGACAGTTTATCCTTTATACTGAGAGGTACGGATAATACTGTCCTTTCATGTAAGATTAAATCTATCGGAAAACTTGTATTATTTTTTGTCAAATATTGAGATATTATGTTAGAATATAAGAGCGTAGAAAGCGCTTTAAAAAATGATTCAGGGGTCATTTCATAACTCAAGGGGGAACTAATAATGCGTATCGGTATTCCAACAGAAATTAAAAACAATGAAAACCGTGTGGCAATGACGCCAGCGGGAGCTGTACATTTAGTACAAAATGGTCATGAGGTTTTTGTTCAAAAAGGAGCAGGTATAGGATCAGGCTTTACAGATGAAGAATACGTACAAGCTGGTGCGAAACTTGTTGAAACTGCTGAAGAAGCATGGAATCAAGATATGGTTATGAAGGTAAAAGAGCCAGTTGCAAGTGAATACGGCTATTTCCGCGAAGGTTTAATTTTATTCACATACTTACACTTAGCTCCAGAACCAGAATTAACGAAAGCATTAATTGATAACAAAGTGGTATCAATTGCATACGAAACAGTACAATTAGACAATCGTTCTTTACCATTACTTGCACCAATGAGTGAAGTAGCTGGTCGTATGTCTGCACAAATCGGTGCACAATTCCTTGAGAAAAACAAAGGCGGTAAAGGTATCTTGCTTGCAGGCGTTCCAGGGGTGAAACGTGGCAAAGTAACAATTATCGGCGGTGGTCAAGCTGGTACAAACGCAGCGAAGATTGCAGTAGGTTTAGGTGCAGATGTAACAATCATCGACTTAAGTGCAGAACGTCTTCGTCAGTTAGATGACATTTTCGGAAACCAAGTAAAAACGTTAATGTCTAACCCGTATAACATTGCAGAAGCTGTAAAAGAATCTGATCTTGTAATCGGTGCAGTATTAATCCCAGGTGCAAAAGCGCCAAAACTTGTAACAGAAGAAATGATTCAATCAATGGAGCCAGGTTCTGTCGTTGTAGATATCGCGATTGACCAAGGTGGCATTTTCGAAACAACTGACCGTATTACAACTCATGACAACCCAACTTACGAAAAACATGGCGTTGTTCATTATGCAGTTGCAAATATGCCAGGTGCGGTTCCACGTACATCAACGCTTGCATTAACAAACGTAACAGTACCATATGCAGTACAAATTGCTAACAAAGGCTACAAAGATGCTTGCTTAGGCAATGCTGCATTATTAAAAGGTATTAACACATTAGATGGATATGTAACATTCGAAGCAGTTGCAGAAGCTCACGGCTTACAATACGCTGATGCAAAAGAGCTTCTTGAAAAAGCTCCTGCTTTATCATAATAGAAATAAAATAAAGACCTTTCCTCTGTAGGAAGGGTCTTTTTGTTTAAATTAATTATCTAATTTCTTCACAATTTTCAAGCCGAACATCATTGTGAAGAAAAGAATTCCAAACAAGTAATACAGGGCATACTCTACTCGTATCGTCGGATTTTCGTTGGTGATATATAAAACAAATAGTATCGCAGAGCCGATTAAATGAGAGAGACCGAAAATTTGGGCCATAAGCTTTAAACTCATTTTCTCAATTCGTTCATCCATCTCAGGTAATGGGTATTTCTCGGATTCTTTCTTTTTTTTCTTAAAGAATATTCGTTTCACTACAAATAGTACCAAGGCTAAGAGTATGTATACGCCAGCGAATAGAAGGACAGAACGAATCTATTCTCCATCACTACTATTGAAATAAAGAAAAGTCGTTCCTAACACTAAAATGGTAAGATTTGAAAAGAATTCTTGATTAAAAGTATTTTTCATTCTTTTTCCTCCCCAGTTTTATCTAATTGAAATAAATCTTCTACTTTACAGTTGAAAAACTCACATAATTTCAATGCTAATTCTAAACTTGGGTTGTATTTATTCTTCTCGATAGCGATGAGGGATTGTCTAGTGATTTGAACAGAGGAAGCTAATTGCTCTTGGGTGATGTCTCTAACGACGCGGAATTGTTTTACTTTATTTTGTATCAAATATACAAAGTCTCCTTTTTGTGAATTTGTTACATTTGCTATATCCATTTTTAGGGAACAAGTAAATAAAACTTTACAAAAAGTAAACAAAACTTCACGAGAAATATAGCTTGTTTTGATGTTATTTTTTATGATAATTTGGAATTAAATGAAAATTAAAAGTCAAAAGAGGAGATTTGATGGGGAGCAAAAATAGAAAGAAAAAGCAAGCTAGGAGACAGAAATACATAAAGAAAAAACAGGAACAGAACATACCAATTTCAAAAAAAGTAGTCATTATGATAGAAAAAACATTTCGGTATATTTGTATGGCTCTGTATGTAATTTTGTGTATGTATTCATTTGGGGTGTTTTACAGTTTTGGGATAACTCCCAATATTATTGAGAGTATTCTAGAATTTATACTTGTCGTAATAGAATTAGCCTTATTCGTTATACTCTTTGCTACAGTATGGCCTAGTTATGAAAGTAAGAGAGATAGGAAAAGAAAAAAGAGAAAAAATTCGTCACACGCTTCAAGTTCATCAAGTGGATTTGGTGATTACAGTAGTAACGATTGTAGTAGCTCAAGTGATAGTGGAGGAGATTGCGGAGGTGGTGGAGATTAAATTAGTTTTTTCAGAAGAACGACTAATGAAAGGGTGTGATGAAAGGTGGAAATTGTGAACTTAGTAGAATTAACAAAGGACATTCAAGATCAACATAAAAACTTCGTCGTTTCAAATGTGAATAATCATTGCTTACGAATCGCTGTATTTACTGGTGAATATGATTGGCACTATCATTCTAATTCGGATGAATTATTTATTGTGTTAGAGGGAGAATTACTTATCGATTTTCAAGATGGAGAAACGGCGGTTTTAAAGCCAAATGATTCGATTTTAATTCCAGCATGCAAGATTCATAGAACGAGAGCATTAAAGAGAACGGTAAATCTTTGTTTTGAAAATATAGAGGCTGATACGATTGTAGTGGAGCAACTATGAAAAAATTATCCATAGCCGAATATAGAAAAATTCTTCCGATTTTAGAAGGTAATACAAGAACGACGACTTTTGCTTATGCGGTATGTGATCAAATGATAGATGGTGATTTTTTTGTAAACGAGCAATTAACAGCAGGACTAATCATCACAGTAAACGGTATTTATTATTTGTTTGGTGATGCTCATGATTCAAGTTATAACGAAGCTGTATTTTCGTATATAAAAACGGCTATTGAAAAAACAGAGAAACGATTTACATTATTCACTTCTAGTGTAGAGTGGGAAATGATGATTGAAGAGCATTTTAGTAATACACTTCGGAAAATCCCACGAATGAAATTTCAAAGAGGGATTTTGGAAGATAGAAAACGATATGTAAATAAAAATACATATGAAGTTAAGCGTATTGATAGGGAAGATATAGAACGAAGCAATGAATTTACAGAGGACTATTACAAAGAGTATTGGGGATCAAAAGAAGCGTTTTTAAATGGTGGATTTGGTTTTTGTATAGAGCAAGATGGGGTGATTGTAGCCGAATGTGTTTCAATATTTAGTGGGAATGGATTTGCTGAAATTGATATTGCGACGCATAAAGCATATCAAGGGAAAGGATTAGCCCAAGCAGTTGCAACACGGTTCATGGAACATTGCATGCAAAATGATATTACACCGTGCTGGGATTGTTATGTAGACAATATTCCTTCGCGAAAATTAGCTAGTAAATTAAGTTTTCATAACCCGATAGAATATAGTTTATTTGTACGTAAGAGAACGGGGGAATAAAAATGAATGTGGAGTTAACGAGATTTAACGTGAAACAAGGTAAAAGTCATCGTGTAGATGAATGGATGCAGCTTCTTAATGACAATATGAAAGAAGTGCTTTTGACACTAAACGACGAAAAGATGTACGTTGAGACAATTTTCCGGGAAATAAGAGACGGAGAAGAGTACTTATATTGGTATTCTGTGCAAGGGGAAGGTGGGGCTCTTGTCGAAAATTCTCATCATGAAATTGATAAAAAGCACTTAGCGTTTTGGTATGAGTGTATTGATGAAGAAGCGCCGGCTATTGATATGAAAACAGAAGTCGTTATGATTCAAGATGTTGTGAAAGAAGCGATGAAATAATAGAATAGTATTTTTGTGAGAAGTGCATCAAAATGGATGTGCTTTTTATTATGAAAAAATTTTCAGAAAGGCTGTATACATTTTGTGCTCTCAAACGTTGAGTATATAGAAAGGAGAGCTAGATGAGTCATGATACGTTTGAATCATTATTAATAGAGAAATCAAAAGCTGTGTTTGGATTTCAGGGGAGTTATGCTGATAGAAAGGCGAGTACGAGTTGATTGGTTCTATGAAATCTTTAAGTGAAAATAAAGGGGGGATATCAAGAATATTTTAGGACAAACTATGATGAGATGAAAAACTTCGAATCAAAAGACCTACCAATATATGGTGTATTTGTAACAGGCAAAACAGAGGATTTACAAAGTTTACAAGGAGCACCATATATTAAGGCTGCTGTTAGAGGTGTAACAGTTGAGAAATATTGATTACAAGTAATTAATGTGAATAATCAGAAAATTTATGTTATAATATGGGAAAAGGAGGTTTATATGAGGCAAATACATGGAGCAATTTATATTTACATAACAATGTTTTTCGTAGGCGCATCTTATGGTTTAGGGCATGTGTATTCGCATCCTGTATTAACCTTTTTGAGTGGAGCATGTATGGTGATTGCGTTTCTTGTCCACCTTTTCTCAGTTTGGATCGTGAAATTTCAAATAAATATTAGTGAAATAGAAGAAGGCACTTTTTAAGGTGCCTTCTTTTTTTAATAATATTTGGGAAGCTCTTGCAATAATTTTTCAATTTCGCATTCGGTTTCTTTACATATAGAAAGTGTGCGTAGTCTGAAAAATAAGCTGCGTAAGAAAGATTTTATATTTCCGTATAGGTACTCGTACGATTCGATATGTAATGTTTGTTTTTGGACGGGTAATTGAGCTACTAAATCATGAAGGGCTAATATGAGTACCTCTTCCTTTAGACCATTTTGTAGCATTGCGACAATCGGATAAATGAGACGCTCGTCTTCTTCATATTTGTAATAGATGGAATGGACACAAACTTTGTTTAATAAAGTTTGTAATATTTCTTCGTAATATAAAGTTTCCAGTTTAGGACTACGAACGAGCGCCTCAAATGTATCAGAAGCGTGAGCGATACTATGTGCCCAGCCGTGGTCTTGAACATATCCACGGAAATCATGTTCATTGTTCATATATAGAATTAATTGATCTTTTACAGTTAAAATATCAGTCTGTGATAAGAAATTATATTTTGTATCAGCATCAATAATGAGCGCAAGTAATAATGTTGTAAATGCACGGGTAAATACAGCATCTTTGTCGTCTGAATGAATGTTATACAATAAATATTTTTCACTAATGCTTTCTAATAATAATTTCTGTAAGTGTGTGTGTGAAATGTAGTCCTTTTTGATGAGATGGTAAAAAGTAGAGTAAATAAGTTTGTCTCTTAAATAGCTATCAGTAACACCGATGTGCTCAAGCATATTTGAACTTAAAGAATCAATGTTAATTGTGTTATCCATTATGTAATTATTATTACGAATTTCTTCTAACTGTTGTTGTAACATATAAACCTCCTATTTTAGAAAATTCTGTATTTTAATAGTATAATAAGAGGAAGAAATAGACAATAAATGCTTTTGAATGGAGGGGCATGATGAAGAGAGCATTAGTCTTTTTTATTACTATTTTCTTTTTAGGGAGTTGTTCAATTTGGTATGTTACTTTTTCTAGCGAGAGCAAAAGTTGGACGGGACAATATAAGGGCTATATTAAGGATGACAGTGAAGATGGAATGTTTACATTTCAGTATAAGGGCGGAGATGGAAATACAGAATTTAAAAATTTAGAGATTGCTATTAATGAAGCGTTTCGTACAATGACACAAACGTCAGAAAGTCATAAAGGGGCAAGGATTGAAATGAAATCATCTTGTGTAAGTTGTGCGCCTCTATCTAAAGATGAACCGATAGAGGTTGTGATTAAATGGGATGATAAGTATGAAGAGAAGATGGTTTTAAAGCGGAAATAGCGAAGAGCAAGGGATTAAAAATGAATAGAAATATGAAAATTTCTATTCATATATTTTTAAGTGTACTTCTAATCATATTATCAGCGTGTACTACGAAAACAGTAGAGCAAGTAGGAGTAAAAGAAGAACCTAAAGAAGGGTATGTAATATTGAGAAATGGCACAATATTTTTTGAAAGTGATAAAACTTTTAAAACAAAAGTAGAGTTGCAAAATTATATGGAACAACAAATGAATAAAGAGCATCCATCACATACAGTCTTGAGTTTTAAGAATAAAGACGCATATAATCAATTAAAAACAGGGGATAAAATAAAAGTATGGTCTTCTCAAATATTAGAAAGCTATCCAGCAAAAATGATTATAGAGAAGTTTGAAATAGTAGAGAAGATAGAAAAAAGGTAGCGATCACGCTACCTTTTTTATTATTTCACAAATTGTAATTCTTTCGGGAACTTCGTTAAAATTTCTGATCCGTCTTTTGTGATATAAATATCATCTTCAATACGAACGCCACCTACGTTTGGTACGTAAATACCTGGCTCGATTGTGAAGACCATACCCTCTTTTAATGGAGACTCGTTACCAGCTTTTACATCTGGATATTCGTGTACGCTAATTCCAAGTCCGTGACCAAGGCGGTGTGGGAAGAAGTCGCCGTAACCTGCATCTGCGATAACAGAGCGAGCAGCGTTGTCGATTGCGCCAAGTGTAACACCTGGTTTACATGCTTCAACTGCTTGTAGTTGTCCAGCAAGTACAGTGTTATAAATGCGAGTTTGTTCTTCAGAAATGTCACCGAATGCTACTGTACGTGTAATGTCAGAGCAATAACCTTCAATGATTACGCCTAAATCAAATAGTACGAAATCGCCGCGTTTCATTTTGTTGGCACCTGGAATACCGTGTGGAAGAGCAGAGTTTGCACCTGCTAATACCATCGTATCGAATGACATTTTATGGATGCCTTTTGTTTTTAATTCATGCTCAATAATTGCTAATACTTCTAGCTCGCTGCGATTTTCTTTAATTGCATTTACACCCACTTCAACAGCATAGTCTGCCATTTTAGCTGCTTCGCGTAAAATAGAAAGTTCTTTTTCGTCTTTAATTAAGCGAAGCTCGCGAACTTTCTCTTCAGCTGATTTGAAAGCTGCATTTGGGAATAATTTTGTTAATTCTTCGTAACGTTCTACGTTTAAATGTTCTTTTTCAATTGCAACTGCATTTGCATTGATGCCGCGGTCTTTAATTGCTTTTGCAATCATATCCCATGGTCTGTCAGTATCAGTAAATCCGATAATTTCATGTGCCCAGCCAGCGTTACGTGCTTGGCCTTCTTCCATTTTAGGACAAATTAAAATAGGTTCTTTTTCTTGGAACACAAACATACCAAGTAGTCTTTCATGTGGTTCACAATGGAAGTTCGTCATGTAGAAAACGTTTGGTGTAGAAGTTAAGAACGCAGCTTCTACGTTTTTTTCTTTTAGCCATTGCATTAAATTTTCTAATCTAGCATTCATCGATTGGCACCCCCGAGATATTTAATTACAAATATAACTTTACATCGGACGAAAGCGTTATGACAAGTAAATAGATGTGAGAAAAGACAGGGAATTAAGAAATCATGTAGAATAAAAAGTGTGAATGTGAATAGGGGAGGAATGTAATGATGAAAGTATCTTATCACGGGCATTCAGTTGTAAAGATTGAAACGAATGGAAAAGTTATTTTAATTGATCCATTTTTAACGGGAAATCCGAAAACAGATTTAAAGGCTGAAGATGTAAAAGTTGATGCGATTCTTTTATCGCATGGACATGGTGATCATGTCGGAGATACAGTAGAGCTTGCGAAGAAAAATAATGCAGTTGTTGTGGCACCATTTGAACTAGCGACATTTTTAAGTTGGCAAGGTGTAAATACACATCCGATGCATATTGGTGGTTCGCATGAATTTGACTTCGGCAAAGTGAAGTTTACACAAGCATTCCACGGTTCTAGTTATATTGATGAAGAAAATAAGACGATTACATATACAGGTATGCCAGCGGGTATTTTGTTTACATCGGACGAAAAAACTGTGTACCATGCAGGAGATACCGCTCTATTCTCTGATATGAAATTAATTGGGGAACTGAATAACATTGATGTAGCATTTTTACCAATTGGCGATAATTTCACAATGGGACCAGAAGACGCTGCTTTAGCTGCAAAATGGATTGGTGCGAAAACAGTTGTACCAATGCATTACAATACGTTCCCAGTTATCGAACAAGATCCATATCAATTTGTAGAAAAACTACAAAATTGTACAGGGAAAGTATTAAAAGCTGGAGAAAGTATTACATTATAAAAAAGAAACCCTTCATTTGAAAAGACAAGTGAAGGGTTTTTACGTGTTCAGTATAGCTTTGAAAGCTTGTGGTTGTTTTGGTGATTCTTTTCTTTTTGGAAGTGGCTGTTCAGGTGTTTCATTCAATTCCATCGCAACTTTTTTTCCATCCACGAAAGCTAAAAATACAGCACCTATAACCTCTAAAAATTTTCTCATCATTTATCCGCTCCTTTGTTTCATTTCTTGTCTTAATTGTATATTGAAGCGTCTGGACAAACTATCGAACGAGATGACAATACCATTACATTGTTGTAATAGAACGACGGGTGTAATGTAAGGAGTATTTTGTTATAAAAAAAATGGTACAGGTATATAAAGAGAGAGTGTAACAGTTTTGAAAATATAGTATACTGAAAATACAACACATGAAGAATTTAGGGAAAAGAAAGTATGGTGAAACCATTTGGCTACCAAGCATAATCAAATTTTAGAACATATTAATAGCCTGCCAGTAGGGCATAAAATTTCTGTGAGGCAAATTGCAAAAGATTTAGGTGTAAGTGAAGGGACAGCTTACCGTGCAATTAAAGATGCAGAAAATAAAGGGTATGTTAGTACAATTGAACGTGTCGGAACAATTCGAATTGAACAAAAGAAGAAAGAAAATATCGAAAAGCTGACATATGCAGAAGTCGTTAACATTGTCGATGGTCAAGTACTTGGGGGCAGAGAAGGACTACATAAAACATTAAATAAATTCGTAATCGGAGCTATGAAATTAGAAGCGATGATGCGCTATACAGAAGCAGGGAACTTACTGATTATCGGTAACCGTACGAACGCGCATCAATTAGCGTTAGAAGCTGGAGCTGCAGTGTTAATTACGGGCGGATTTGATACGGAAGATCATGTGAAGAAATTAGCAGACGAATTAAAGCTTCCAATTATCTCGAGTAGTTATGATACATTTACGGTCGCAACGTTAATTAACCGTGCAATTTATGATCAACTTATTAAGAAAGAAATTGTACTCGTTGAAGATATTTTAACGCCAATTGAAGAAACGTTATATTTAAAGCCAAATGATACAGTACAGCAATGGCATGCCTATAATGAAGAAACGATGCATGGACGTTATCCAATTGTTGATGAAAATAAAAAGGTGTTAGGTATCGTAACTTCAAAAGATATGATTGGTGTCGTAAAAGAAACACCAATTGATAAAGTGATGACAAAGCATCCGATTACGGTAAATGGAAAAATGTCTGTTGCAGCTGCGGCACGTATGATGGTATGGGAAGGTATTGAGTTACTTCCTGTTGTGGAAGAAGGGAATAAATTGCAAGGGATCATTAGTCGCCAAGATGTACTTCAGGCGCTGCAAATGATTCAGCGCCAACCACAAGTTGGCGAAACAATTGATGACATTGTAACAAATCAATTTATGACACCGAAAGAAGCGAAAAATGAGCATCTGTATCAATTTTCAGTGACGCCACAAATGACGAATTCAATCGGAACGTTATCTTACGGTGTATTCGCAACAATTGTGACGGAAGCGACAAACCGTGTTATTCGTGCGCAGAAGAAGAGCGATTTAATTGTTGAGAACTTAACAATTTATTTCGTAAAGCCGGTTCAAATTGATAATGTTGTATCGGTTCATCCGAAAGTATTAGAAATTGGCCGTAAATTTGGTAAGGTTGATGTGGAAGTGCATCATGAAGGTAATGTTGTCGGGAAAGCATTACTTATGGTGCAGTTAATCGATAAATAAAAAGATGGAACAAATCGTTTTGATTTGTTCCATCTTTTTTTGTTGAAAGGATAGAATCAAAAAAGAAAATAAATTGCGTATTATTTCATATTCATAGTAGAAATACTCGGGAATTTGAAAGTGGAGGAAATGTCGTAGTGATAAGGAGGTGTTGAATGGCTGGGATAATTTTCTTTTTAGTTGTCGTATGTATCATAATTGTTCATGTGTTAACACATAGAAGAATGAATGGTATTAAAAAGAAGTTGTATTTTGTAAGTTTGATTCTCGCAAGTATTGGTTCCTTTATTCCTATATCAGGAGAAAATGAGCCTGATTTCCTTTATTTTGGTGTACCAGCTGAAACGTTTGTTTATTATGGTGGTTGGGAAGTCTGGTTTAATCCATTAGGGTTTTTCTTTAACTTTATTTTGTTTTATTGGGTGTTGAAGCTGCTGCTAAAGATATGGGAGGGTTTTAGCTGGAAGACAAAGAAGTAGCAGGATATATATGTGGAGAAGTAATTATACGGTTAAAAATCAGAATATTAATTCAACTTGATTTTATACTATGTTATAATTGTATTGTAAGATAATGGATTTTCGGAAGGTGGTATACCATATGTCATCAGAATTACTCCTTTTTGGTGGTATCGCACTATTTTACTTTCTTGTAATGATACCGATTCAATATTTATATTTACAAGGACTGCATGAAAAAAAGAAACGAACAGGATTATCACAGCGAGAACTATATGAAAAGATGTCCTTTGAAGAAGAGCAATTACATTTTCATGTGCAAGGTAACCTCTTTAATATACCATCCGCGTTTGTTGCATATATGATTTTGAAAGTTAAGGGACGTAAAAAAGCATCACAATATTGATGCTTTTTTACGTTGTTTTATAAGATTCGGCTTCTTTGACTGCCAATGGTAGAAAGTGTTTATATTGGCGGAATCCATTAAATGTACTCGCGCTGCCAAATAAAATAAATAAAGCACCAACAATAATGCGGGCAGTTGAAAGTTCTAAAAAGAATTGGTTTATCCCGAAAAATAGGACGAATAAGCCGAGTGCCATTGCGGATTTTCCGGAGAGCCACCCTTTCTCCATCGGACGGTTTGTACGAAAGAATTTTGTTTTATAGAAAAGATACAACATAAATGAGACGATAATACAAAAGACTAATACTGGCATAATGCACACTCCCATCGCTTCTTATAAAATGGTAAAGAAAAAGAAATATCTAAACTTTCTAATTTTTATTATAAAGCAATTGTTCGCATGTATGAAATATTTTCCGTTATAATGGGGGATAAAGTGAAGAAGTTGAATAAAAAGGAGATTATACATATGCATGAGCAAATTTTAGGAGCAATTAAAGAGTTTGATACGATTATTATTCATCGTCATGTACGTCCAGATCCAGATGCATTAGGTTCTCAGTGCGGTCTTGGTACAATTCTACAAGAATCGTTTCCAGAGAAAAATATTTATATGGTTGGGTACAATGAACCGTCTTTATCATTTTTACGAGTAATGGATGATATTGAAGATAGTGTATATGAAAATGCACTTGTTATCGTTTGTGATACTGCGAACCAAGAGCGTGTTGACGATCAACGCTATACAAAAGGAAAGATGTTAATTAAAATTGATCATCATCCGAATGAAGATCCATACGGAGATATTACGTGGGTGGATACGACAGCTAGTTCTACAAGTGAAATGATTTATGAGTTTTACAGTTATGGAAAAGATAAAGGATTAAAGATAACAACAGAAGCAGCTCGCCTTATTTTAGCGGGTATTGTCGGTGATACAGGTCGTTTCTTATTCCCGAATACAACAGCAAAAACACTTCGTTACGTAAGTGAGCTCGTTGACATGGGTGTTAAATTCACAGATTTATACAATGAAATGTATAAGACGAAAGAAAAAATTGCTCGTTTAAACGGTTATATTGTACAAAACTTTACGATGGTAGAAGAAGGTGCAGCGTATATTAAATTAACGAAAGAGGTACTAGAAGAGTTTGATGTACTTCCTTCTGAAGCATCTGGTGTTGTCGGAGCGCTTGGTAATATTGACGGATTAAAGGCGTGGGTTCTATTTTTAGAGGAAGGCGATGTGATTCGTGTTCGTCTTCGTTCAAAAGGACCAGTTATTAATAAATTAGCAATGCAATATAATGGTGGAGGACATCCGATGGCTTCGGGTGCAAAAGCATCTTCTTGGGAAGAAGCGGATCGTCTTTTTGCTGATTTACGTGAGCTGTGTAGATAAAAAGTGTATGTCGAACGAAAGAGAAGGAGGGGCACTGAAGCCCTCCTTTTTTGTTTTTAAATCTAAATATCATTAAATGGAGATTTGAGGAGGTATTTTTTATTTTTCTTTCTCAATAACAATACTAATTTCTAGTACGGTATCAAAAGAGACTGTGTCTACTTTAAAGCGATATATACGATCGTAATGTTTGTACGTTTTATTTTCGATCACTTTTTTGAGTAGGTCTTTATTTTTTGCGATGCTTTGAATGTTTTTCGTTAAAAGATGCTGGAGATCATTATGGATAGAAGTAGTCATGTTTTCGAGTGTAAGGTTGTCTAAATCATATTTTTCACGATTTATAATTTTTATTTTAATTTCTTGAATTGTTAAGAGCCGCTTATTTTCTGTATTCAATTTCTCTTGATCTTCGAGAAGGACGTGGAGTTTTGCTTCTTGCTTTTCTATAATTTCTCTTTGTTCTGCTATTTCACTAGCTTGTTCCTGCTGAAAAACACCATATATGTACAAAAAAATAAACCAGCTCAAAACGCCTCCAACAGCAGCACCTGCTAAAACTAAGTACCATCTTTTGGCTGTATTGGCACTTGGTACTCTCATACATGTTCCTGCGTTAGCCATTTAATAATAATAAGACCAGTTTGCATACCACCAGTTGCAAAAAAAATAAGGAGAATTTGTTTTACGATATCTTTCATATCTCCGCCAAAGAAGCTTCTTTCAAAGCTATAAAAGGTATCGAACGTTCCGCCTATCGCTGCAACGAGTGCCCAGATTCTTAAATTTTGAGCAAATTGATTAATATAAGTTAGAGCTGGTTTTCCAATGAGAAATGCACCAAATCCGCCAATTAATGAACCACCAAGTATAACTCCAAAGGCAATAAAGTAACTAATAATAAGCAGAGAGAAAAAAGTATGTTCTCTTACATCCATCGTCATTCCCCTTTCTTCTTCATATATATGGACAAAGTATGAGAAGTATGTTTTGATTTCCGCTTTCCTCATCACCTATAATAAAAGTAGTCAAATAGGTAAAGAGAGGGTACAACAGTGAAGTTTGTGCATTTACAATGTCAAACCGTTTTTAGTTTGTTAAAAAGTGCTTGTAAAATTGATGAGCTTGTCATTCGGGCGAAAGAGCTTGGATTTTCATCGCTGGCCATTACAGATGAAAATGTTATGTATGGAGTTATTCCGTTTTATAAAGCATGCAAGAAAAATGGTATACAGCCTATTATCGGCTTAACAGCTTCTATTTTTAGTGAAGAAGAAGAAAAGTCTTATCCACTCGTCTTACTTGCTGAGAATGAAATAGGCTATCAAAATTTATTGAAAATTTCTAGCAGCATTATGACTAAGTCAAAAGAGGGTATTCCAAAGAAGTGGCTCGCTCATTATGCGAAAGGATTAATTGCAATTTCACCAGGGAAAGACGGAGAGATTGAACAGTTATTATTAGAAGACAAAGAGAGTCAGGCTGAAGAAGTAGCTCATACGTATCAAAATATGTTCAGCAATTTTTATATAAGTTTGCAGCATCATGCGATTCAAGATGAACTGCTTTTACAAGAAAAGCTGCCTGAATTTATTAATAAGGTAAACGTTCCAGTCGTTGCGACAAATGATGTACGCTACATTAATCAAAGTGATGCACTTGTTCATGAATGTTTATTATCTGTTGAAGGCGGAACGAAAATGACTGATCCAGATAGGCCGAGAATGAAAACGGATCAATATTATTTAAAGTCATCGGATGAAATGGAAGCACTATTTTCTCATGCTGAGGAAGCGATTCAAAATACAATAAAAATCGCGGAGCGTTGCCGAGTAGAAATTCCTTTCCATGTAAATCAATTACCGAAATTTCCTGTTCCATCTAATGAGACGAATGATACGTATTTGCGCCGTGTTTGTGAAGAAGGCTTGCGCAAACGATATGGTACGCCGAAAGAAGTGCACATACAGCGTTTGAATCATGAATTAGATGTGATTTCTAGTATGGGATTTAGTGACTATTTCCTCATCGTATGGGACTTTATGAAATACGCACATGAAAATCATATTTTAACAGGACCAGGACGTGGATCGGCAGCTGGTTCACTCGTTTCTTACGTATTGGAGATTACAGATATCGATCCGATTGAATATGACTTACTATTTGAAAGGTTTTTAAATCCTGAACGTGTGACACTTCCAGATATTGATATTGATTTTCCAGATATAAGACGTGATGAGATGATTCGATATGTGAAAGATAAATATGGTCAGCTTCGTGTTGCTCAAATTGTAACGTTCGGAACTCTTGCAGCGAAAGCCGCAATTAGGGACATCGCTCGTGTAATGGGGCTTCCGCCAAGAGATATTGACATATTTTCAAAACTTATCCCATCAAAGCTTGGTATAACATTAAAAGATGCATATGAGGAATCTCAGTCACTCCGTGAGTTTATACAAGGGAATCTTTTGCATGAGCGTGTGTTTGAAATTGCAAAACGTGTAGAGGGATTACCGCGTCATACGTCTATTCATGCGGCCGGCGTTATTATGAGCCAAGAACCGTTAACAGGAAGTGTAGCAATTCAAGAAGGGCATAACGATGTTTATGTTACGCAATATCCAGCCGATGCATTAGAAGAGCTTGGGTTGCTCAAGATGGACTTTTTAGGATTACGTAATTTAACGTTACTTGAAAATATTATAAAGTTTATTGTGAAAAAAACGGGGAAACACATTGATATAAGAAATTTACCTCTTCAAGATGAAAAGACGTTTCAATTGTTAGGAAGAGGGGATACAACAGGTGTATTCCAGCTTGAATCAGGTGGTATGCGAAATGTACTTCGTGGGTTAAAACCGAATGAATTTGAAGATATAGTTGCTGTTAACTCGTTATACAGACCGGGACCGATGGAACAAATTCCAACCTTTATTGAATCGAAACATGGAAAACGACGAATTGAATATTTACATCCGGACTTAAAGCCGATTTTAGAAAGAACATATGGCGTAATTGTATACCAAGAACAAATTATGCAAATCGCATCGAAGTTAGCCGGGTTTTCGCTTGGAGAAGCGGATTTACTGCGCCGTGCAGTGAGTAAAAAGAATCGTGATATTTTAGATCAAGAACGTAAGCATTTTGTTCAAGGTTGTTTGAAAAACGGATACGATGAGACAGCTTCAGAACAAATTTACGATTTGATTGTAAGATTTGCGAACTACGGTTTTAACCGAAGTCACGCTGTAGCTTACAGTATGATCGGATATCAGCTTGCCTATTTAAAAGCGAATTATACGCTAGAATTTATGACAGCACTATTATCAAGTGCAATTGGAAATGAAGATAAGATTGTGCAGTATATACGAGAAACAAAACGAAAAGGGTTTCATGTTTTGCCGCCGTCTCTTCAGAGAAGTGGTTATAACTTCCAAATGGAAGGGAATGCGATACGTTACAGTTTACTTTCAATTCGAAATATCGGGATGGCTACAGTGACGGCGTTACTCGAAGAACGAGAGGGAAAAATGTTCGAAGATTTATTTGAGTTTTGTCTTCGTATGCCATCAAAGTTTGTAACGGAGCGAAATTTAGAAGCGTTTGTCTGGTCGGGATGTTTTGACGATTTTGGTGTTTCGAGAACGAATTTATGGAAAAGTCTTAAAGGAGCGCTAGAGTACGCGAACCTTGCACGTGATTTAGGAGATGCTGTTCCAAAATCAAAATATGTACAAGGAGAAGAGCTACCCTTTATTGAACAGTTAAATAAAGAGAAAGAAGCCCTCGGTTTTTATTTATCTAGTTACCCGACAGCGCAGTATGCGAAGTTAGGAAAAGAATTAGAAATCCCATCTCTAGCTCAGGCGATGCGACATAAGAAAAAAGTACAAAGAGCGATTGTATATATAACAAGTGTGAGAGTGATTCGTACGAAAAAGTTTCAAAAGATGGCGTTTATTACATTTTGTGATCAAAATGATGAAATGGAAGCGGTTGTTTTCCCGGAGACGTATATACATTTCTCAGACAAGTTACAAGAAGGGGCAATTGTTTTAGTTGACGGTACGATTGAGCTAAGGAATCATAAGCTGCAATGGATTGTAAATGGACTCTATCCGTTAGAGGAAATGGATGCTTATGAAGAAAAGAAAGACGCATCTGTTTACGTGAAATTGCCATCTCAGTATGAGAAAAAGCTTTTAAATCAGGTTACAAAAGTATTGTTTGACTATTCAGGTTTTGCGAAAGTACTAATTTATTATGAAAAGGAACATAAAATGGTACAATTATCTCGAAGTTTATCAATTCATCCGAGTGAAGAATGTCTAGGAGCACTTCGTGAAATTGTCGGCGGCGAAAACGTCGTTGTGAAAATATAATGGACAATTTCCCCACACTTCGATTATTATAGTAGTAGTGTTCGTGGTCAGACCACTTGGAGAAATTGATATCAGCAAGAATAATTTGAGGAGAGTGGATAGTTTGTCAACACTTCGTGAAGAAGCACTTCACATGCATAAAGTGCATCAAGGAAAATTAGAAACTGTATCAAAAGTAAAAGTAGAAAATGCAAAAGATTTAAGTCTTGCATATTCTCCAGGGGTTGCAGAGCCTTGTAAAGAAATTTATGACGATAAAAGTAAGGTATATGAATATACAATGAAGGGAAATATGGTAGCAGTTGTGACAGATGGAACGGCTGTACTTGGTCTTGGTAACATTGGACCTGAAGCATCTCTTCCAGTAATGGAAGGTAAAGCTGTATTATTCAAGAGCTTTGCTGGTGTAGATGCATTCCCGATTGCCTTAAATACAAACGATGTAGATAAAATTGTTGAAACTGTAAAATTAATGGAGCCAACTTTTGGCGGTGTAAACTTAGAAGATATTGCAGCACCAAACTGCTTCGTTATTGAAGAACGTTTGAAAAAAGAAACAAATATTCCTATCTTCCATGATGATCAACACGGAACAGCTATCGTAACAGTAGCGGGCCTTGTAAACGCGCTGAAATTAGTTGGAAAGAAAATGTCTGACATTAAAGTTGTCGCAAATGGCGCAGGTGCAGCGGGTATTGCAATCATTAAACTTTTATATCGCTATGGTGTACGTGACGTTATTATGTGTGACCGTAAAGGTGCAATCTATGAAGGTCGCCCTACAGGTATGAATCCGGTGAAAGATGAAGTTGCAAAATATACAAATAAGAATCGTATTGAAGGTTCTTTAGCTGACGTTTTACAAGGTGCGGACGTATTCATTGGTGTATCTGCAGCAGGTGCATTAACTGAAGAGATGGTTCGTACAATGAATGACGATGCAATTATTTTTGCAATGGCGAATCCGGTTCCAGAAATTATGCCAGAATTGGCAAAAGCAGCGGGCGCAGCTGTTGTTGGAACAGGTCGTTCTGACTTCCCGAACCAAGTAAATAATGTACTAGCGTTCCCTGGTATTTTCCGCGGTGCACTTGATGTACATGCGACACAAATTAATGAAGAAATGAAGATGGCAGCTGTACAAGCCATTGCAGAGCTTGTATCAGAAGATGAGTTGAATGCGGACCATATCATTCCAGCGCCATTTGACGCGCGTGTAGCGCCTCAAGTAGCGGCTTACGTTGCGAAAGCGGCAATGGAGACAGGAGTAGCTCGCCGTCAAGTAGATCCAAATGAAGTCGCTGAGAAAACAAAACAATTAGCGCTGATTGGTAAAGAATAAGCGAGGAATTTCCATTGACATCATCAAATACAAAAGTATATCTCGAAATTGTAAAAAAAATCCGTTCCATAATGGAAGAGGATGGTTTAGTAGCGGGGGATCGTTTGCCGTCTGAGCGTGAGTTAAGTTCACGCTTAAACGTTGGACGTTCCTCTGTAAGAGAAGCATTGCGTGCTTTAGAACTTGTAGGGTTAATTGAAACAAGACGTGGTGAGGGGACGTTTATTCGAAACTTTTACGATAACGGTCTTGTACAATTAATTGCTCCGTTCTTGCTGCAAGATGAGAAAACAATTCGTGATTTATTACAAACAAAACGATTGCTTGAGAAAGATATGATTCGACTTGTATGTAATTTGCCGAAAGAAACGTTTTCTAAAGTGCTAAGTAAATTACACCAAGTGCTTGAAGAAAATGAAAGCTCAATTCCAATGCTTCATCAAACGTTCTTTAAAACACTTATTGAACAATTCGATAATTATTTACTTTATCGCATTTGGATGATCGTAAATGATTACGTTGCAACGCTTTCTTGTGAAATTTCAGGAGATTCTATCGAAATATATAGAAAGCTTTATGCTGCCTTGAAAGAGAAGCAAGAAAATGATGCGTTAAAAATTTACGATGAATTAGTAGAGAATATACAGTTTCACTCGTAATGTATAAAATTTGTCGAAATGACCATGACACGTTATGACAAACATTCTACCGCATAGCGGTTAAAGTTAAACGTAAAGAGTGAGGTTATTAGACAGATTGAGAAGATAAGGCTAACATCAAACTTTGGTGTTAGCCCAATTTTCTTCTTGCGCTAACCTTAGCTCTCAACGAAGGGGGTCAAATTGTGCTAAGAGATTTATTCGTGAAAAAGAAAAAGTACGCTGCAATACCTTCAGAACAAGTACGAAAAGATGTACCGGATGGCGTTATGACAAAATGTCCGAAATGTAAAAAAATCATGTATACGAAAGAGCTGCTAAAAAATTTAAAAGTATGTGTGAATTGTGGATATCATCATCCTATGAATGCATGGGAACGTCTTGATAGTATATTGGACGAAGGGTCATTCCGTGAGTATGACAAAGAAATGGTTTCATTAAATCCACTCGAGTTTCCAGGATACGAAGAGAAACTAGAGAGCGATCGTAAGAAGACTGAATTGAACGAAGCGGTTGTAACTGGTGAAGGAACAATTGATGACATGCTTGTTGTTGTTGCAGTAATGGATTCTCGTTTTCGAATGGGCAGCATGGGCTCTGTTGTAGGAGAGAAGATTGCCCGTGCAGTTGAAAAAGCGTACGACTTACAAGTTCCATTTATTATCTTTACTGCGTCGGGTGGTGCCCGTATGCAAGAAGGGATATTAAGTTTAATGCAAATGGCAAAAACAAGCGTAGCTTTGAAAAAGCATAGTAATGCAGGAGGACTATTTATTTCTGTTATGACTCACCCGACGACGGGCGGGGTTTCAGCGAGTTTCGCTTCACTTGGTGATTACAATCTTGCAGAGCCAGGTGCACTTATCGGATTTGCTGGTAGACGTGTAATTGAACAAACAGTGCGTGAGAAACTACCGGAAGATTTCCAAACGGCAGAATTTTTACTAGAGCACGGTCAATTAGATGCGGTGGTGCATCGTGATGATATGAGAGAATCGCTCCGTAAGATTTTAGAAGTTCATCAAGGAGGGGAAATGGCTGTATGGCAGAGTTAGAATTTGAGAAACCAGTTGTTGAGCTAAGAAATAAGATTCGTGAACTGAAAGACTATACGAAAAACAGCCAGATGGACTTCAGTGAGGAGATTCGTATTTTGGAAGACAAGCTAGAAAAATTAGAGGAAGATATATACGGCAATATGAAAGTATGGGACCGTGTTCAAATTGCTCGTCATGCAGAAAGACCGACAACGCTCGATTATATTGAGCACTTATTTACTAATTTTTTTGAATGTCATGGAGATCGCCTATTTGGCGACGATGCAGCGATTGTCGGCGGCATTGCGAAATATAAAGGGATGCCTGTAACTGTAATTGGGCACCAACGCGGAAAAGATACGAAAGAAAATATTCGTCGTAATTTTGGGATGCCTCATCCAGAAGGCTATCGAAAAGCACTGCGTCTCATGAAACAAGCGGAAAAGTTTAATCGTCCTATTATTTGTTTCATCGATACGAAGGGAGCTTATCCTGGTAAAGCAGCTGAAGAACGTGGACAAAGTGAGGCAATTGCCCGTAATTTATTTGAAATGGCGGGTTTAACTGTACCTGTTATTTGTATTGTTATCGGTGAAGGTGGTAGCGGTGGTGCGTTAGGTCTTGGAGTAGGAGATTACATTCATATGCTGGAAAATTCCACGTATTCTGTTATTACACCAGAGGGTGCGGCGGCAATTCTTTGGAAAGATGCAGGAAAAGCGAAGGAAGCTGCAGAAGCGATGAAAATTACAGCATTAGATTTGAAAGAATTAGGTGTAATTGACGAAATTATTCCAGAGGCAAAAGGCGGAGCGCATCGTAATGTTTTAAAACAATCAGAAAATATAGATTTAATGCTTAAGAAAACTTTTGAACAATTAAGCGGAATTTCGAAAGATGAATTAATCGAAAAACGTTATGAAAAATATATGAAAATTGGGCAAGTTTCGTTTTCAAACGCTTCCATTGGGATAAAATAAGAAAAGCGTGCGTTCCTCTTCGCGAATGCACGTTTTTATTATGAAAAGACACATCTTCTCCATTGTGTTTTTGTATTTTTTCGTGTTATTTTATTATAAGGCAAATAATCTTTATGAGGTGAGTACAAATGAAACGTATTGGTGTATTAACAAGTGGTGGAGATTCACCTGGTATGAATGCTGCCATTCGTGCAGTTGTTCGTAAAGCGATTTTCCATGATATTGAAGTATATGGTATTTACCATGGATACGCTGGTTTAATTTCTGGTCATATTGAAAAATTAGAACTTGGTTCTGTTGGCGATATTATCCACCGTGGTGGTACAAAATTATATACAGCAAGATGTCCTGAGTTTAAAGACCCAGAAGTACGACTTAAAGGAATCGAGCAATTAAAGAAACATGGTATTGAAGGACTTGTTGTTATTGGTGGAGATGGTTCTTACCAAGGTGCTAAAAAATTAACTGAGCAAGGATTCCCATGTGTTGGTGTACCAGGTACAATCGACAATGATATCCCTGGAACAGACTTCACAATTGGTTTCGATACAGCTTTAAATACTGTTATTGATGCAATTGATAAAATCCGTGATACAGCTACATCTCATGAACGTACATATGTTATCGAAGTAATGGGGCGTCATGCTGGAGATATCGCATTATGGGCTGGTTTAGCTGATGGTGCCGAAACTATCTTAATTCCAGAAGAAGAGTATGACATGGATGATGTTATTGCTCGTCTGAAACGCGGTAGTGAACGTGGTAAAAAGCACAGTATTATCGTTGTAGCTGAAGGTGTTGGAAGTGCGATTGACATCGGTAAGCACATTGAAGAAGCAACAAGCTTTGATACTCGTGTAACTGTATTAGGTCACGTACAACGTGGTGGATCACCAAGTGCACAAGACCGTGTATTAGCAAGTCGTCTTGGTGCAAGAGCAGTTGAATTATTAATTGCTGGTAATGGCGGACGTTGTGTTGGTATTCAAAACAATAAACTTGTTGATCATGACATTATCGAAGCGTTAGCTCAAAAGCATACAATCGATAAAGATATGTATCAATTATCTAAAGAATTATCCATCTAATCGGCTTAATGCCTTGTATTTGGGAACGGTTTCATAATTTTCGGAGGTGCAATATGCGTAAAACTAAAATTGTATGTACTATAGGTCCTGCTAGTGAAAGTATTGAGAAATTAGAACAATTAATGGAAGCGGGTATGAACGTTGCTCGTTTAAACTTCTCTCACGGTAGCCATGAAGAGCACGGCGCTCGTATTAAAAACATTCGTGAAGCTTCAAAGAAAACTGGTAAAACAGTTGGTATCTTACTTGATACAAAAGGTCCAGAAATCCGTACTCACGACTTCGTAGACGGACAAGCTGAGCTTGTAACAGGTGCAGAAGTAATTCTTTCTACTGAACAAGTATTAGGAACTGCAGAGAAGTTCTCTGTATCTTATGCTGGTCTTTATGATGATGTTGATCCAGGTTCTCGTATTCTAATCGATGACGGTCTTATCGAACTAGAAGTAATCGAAAAAGCTGATGGAAACATCCGTACAAAAGTATTAAACAGTGGAACTGTAAAAAATAAAAAAGGTGTTAACGTACCAAACGTAAGCATTAAGCTTCCTGGTATCACTGAAAAAGACGTAAAAGATATCGTTTTCGGTATCGAGCAAAAAGTTGATTTCATCGCGGCATCTTTCGTACGTAAAGCATCTGACGTATTAGAAATTCGTGAATTATTAGAAGGACATGACGCTCAATACATCCAAATCGTACCAAAAATCGAAAACCAAGAAGGTATCGACAACATCGATGCAATCTTAGAAGTTTCTGACGGTTTAATGGTTGCTCGTGGTGATATGGGTGTAGAAATTCCACCAGAAGAAGTACCATTAGTACAAAAGCGTCTAATCAAAAAATGTAACGTATTAGGCAAACCGGTTATTACTGCAACACAAATGTTAGATTCTATGCAACGTAACCCACGTCCAACTCGTGCGGAAGCAAGTGACGTAGCAAACGCAATCTTCGATGGAACAGATGCAATTATGCTTTCAGGTGAAACTGCTGCGGGTCAATACCCTGTAGAAGCTGTAACAATGATGGCTAACATTGCAGTGCGTGTTGAAAAATCATTACAATATGAAGATATGTTCAAAAAACGTATTAAAGAGTTCACTCCAACAATTACAGATGCAATTAGCCAATCTGTTGCGCATACAGCACTTGCTCTTGATGTAGCTGCAATCGTAGCTCCAACAGAAAGTGGACATACTGCGAAAATGATCTCTAAATACCGTCCAAAATCTCCAATCGTAGCTGTAACATCTGACGAGCAAGTAGGACGTCGTCTTGCACTTGTTTGGGGTGTACAAGCGTTTATGGCTGGAAAACGTGCAGCTTCTACTGACGAAATGTTAGATACTGCAATTCAAACAGGTATGGATGCAGGTCTAATCGGACTTGGAGACACTGTAGTAATCACTGCTGGTGTTCCAGTTGCTGAAACTGGTACAACAAACTTAATGAAAATCCACGTTGTTGGTGAAGAAGTTGCTAAAGGACAAGGAATCGGTCGTAAAGCTGCAAAAGGTAAAGTAGTTGTAGCAAAAACAGCTGCTGAAGCTGTAGCGAACGTAAACAAAGGTGATATCCTTGTTACAACAAGCACTGATAAAGATATGATTCCTGCAATTGAAAAAGCTGCTGCTTTAGTTGTTGAAGAAGGCGGCTTAACAAGCCATGCGGCTGTTGTAGGTGTATCTATCGGTATTCCTGTTATCGTCGGTGTAAACGGCGTAACAACAACTTTAAAAAATGGCCAAGAAGTAACAGTTGATGCAGCACGCGGAATTGTTTATAATGGACATGCGGAAGTGCTATAAGAAGTAATACGGAGAGAAGGAGCGGAGTCCTTCTCTTTTTTTTACACAAAAAAGGATAGAGATAACTTTAAACGCCTGAAATCACTCCAGGAAACGTTTGTTATAGCGTTTATTGGAGAGGGTTGTTTATCTTTTATGAGGCTTATACGGGCGTCGTAAGGGACTTATAAGGGGCTTGGTAAGGTGAAAGGAAGATACTTAAATCTTTGAAATGAAATATGAAGGAGTGTGAGCTATGAAGTGGTTACTATTCTTGCTTATTTTAATACCGGCGATTGAAATTACGGTCTTAATTGGATCAAGTCATGTAATAGGTTTATGGTCTACGTTCGCTATGATTGTATTTACAGGTATTGTAGGTGTGTATTTGGCGAAACGACAAGGGTTTAAAATAGTTAGAGAGATTCAATTTAGGTTAAATAGAGGAGAAATGCCGGGTGATGCCGTCCTAGATGGTATTTTCGTCTTTATAGGAGGTATTCTTTTAGTACTTCCTGGATATGTGACGGATATAATAGGTTTTATCTTTGTTATCCCAGTAACGAGGGCTTTATTGAAGCCGATTGTTATGAAGTGGATTGATTGGAAATTGAGAAAGAAGGCTACTATTATTGTTCAGAAATAACACTTAGATTGCTGTAATCTAAGTGTTATTTTTTTATTGTATTTTCTATTTATACCTCTGGTAGTTAATGTTAGGTGGAATACAGGGGTTACGGATTGGAAGTTTTACATCAGGGTAATATTTTTTTGTGTTGTTAGTGTTCGATTAGTGTGAAAAAGTTAGATGAGAGAAAAAAACTACTGATTAAAGGAGTATTTCGCTCTATTTTGTATATTTATTCATTTACATAAAAAGTAATAAATGTAAGTAATAATTATAAAACAAATAGAATAAAAATGTAAAAATGCCGCGAAATATGCGTTTTCCATGAAAAAAACAAGAGAATTATCCTTTTTTGGGAAATCCTCTCGTTTGAACTGTAGTTAGTATAAAAGTAAGTACAATGAATAATCAGTGGGAATTTCCCACTGATTACAGTTAAGTTTTTTGTTGTATGTGAATTAGAAAATATTATTTTGATGGTGAGCCTTTAATGAATTTCCATAAGTCATGGAAAACGTGGGCTTTGTGTAATGTGTTAAGTAGTACTAATGTGACTGGACCGATGATTAATCCTAAAAAACCAAAGAGCTTAAAGCCGACAAATAAAGCGATGAGTGTCGCTAATGGATCAAGTCCAATATTAGATGAAAGTACTTTCGGCTCCATGATTTGTCTTTGGACAATCACGACGATGTATAAGATGAGAAGACCGATAGCGAATGCGGTGTCGCCTGTGAAAAATACGTATATAACCCAAGGAACGAAGACGGCTCCAGTTCCTAAGTATGGGAGTAAATCTACAACTCCTGTAATAATCGCGATAGTAATCGCGTATGGCACGCGTAATATTAAAAGGCCGATTAGTACAATGACAGTTGTCATAGACACGAGTGTAAGTTGTGCTTTAACAAAACCAAACAAAGCTTTTCTTAAATCGACAAAAATAGTTTTTCCGTATCCGTGTACACGATTAGGTAAAAATTTTCTTACTTTATGAGCAAGATGGTGCCAATCGTAACTAATGAAGAAAGTTGCTAATAAAATGAATACAAGGACAGTTAAAGTTGTTGGTAATGCGCTAATGAAATTTGTTAATCCGCTTATAATAGCGGTTAAAAGTTCTTTCATTTGTGTCGTTGCTTCAGTGCCTAAGTTTTGAATGTTTTGTGTAATAGTATATCGTTGGGGTTCGCCGAGATGATTAAATTTAGAAATTAAATCATCGTAGAGAGGCATAATATGATTAAGCGCAAATTGTTGAGCGAATGCAACGATATCTGGGAACTTCACTGTAACAATTTGAAGTAAGTATGTTGTGGCGGATATTGCTTCAGTTACAAGGTATGTAACAAGTCCGACGATAGCCCCGAATACGAGAATTAAGCTAACGAGTACTGCTAATGCACGAGGGAATTGTAGTTTTTGATTAAGGAAATTGACGACAGGATTAATCAAATAAGCGAATGCAAAAGCGATAATAAAAGGATAGATAAGTCCTGACATGTATAGTAATACATAGAACCCAGCTACCGTTGCTACAATGACAAATATGAGTCGCAATATCATATATAGTAAGTTTCGGTTCAAAGATGTATACCTCCCATTCCAATTTGTATTAGCCTAATTCGTTCAACTTATAACGAGTAGCATTCACTGATTAAAGTTTCACTTTTATGTTATAGTGGAATGATGGATTTTCCCTGCTTTTTCAGTACATGAACGACTGTAAAAGCTTGTTGATGATGCTTCTACTATATGGTAAAAACTTCATTTTCTCTTCTTTTTATTTTACCTGTTTCTTGTTAGAAAAGAAAGGAGAGACAATCGTTTTCAAAAATGTATACATGCTTTGATTTTTTTGGTTACAGTCTCATTCTGTAAGTTAAAAATGCATGAAAAAATGAAATTGTTGCCTTATTCTCATTGGCAAATAGACATCGATATGACATGTATAACGATAGGTTTAAAGGTATTTTTGTTTGGAAGCGAGTTCATTATTTTCAGAAAGGAAGTGAAAACATGATTAGTCAGTCAACGTTATTTTTATTCATACTACTTATTATAGGACTTATTGCTAAAAACCAATCGCTTACTGTAGCTATTGGAGTGTTATTCTTATTGAAGTTTACGTTTTTAGGAGATAAAGTCTTTCCTTATTTACAAACGAAAGGGATTAACCTTGGTGTAACAGTCATTACAATAGCAGTGCTCGTACCGATTGCGACAGGGGAAATAGGCTTTAAACAACTCGGAGAAGCAGCGAAATCGTATTATGCATGGATTGCTTTAGCCTCAGGTGTGGCGGTCGCTTTGTTAGCGAAAGGCGGCGTGCAATTATTGACGACGGACCCACATATTACAACTGCGCTTGTTTTTGGGACAATTATAGCTGTAGCTTTATTTAATGGAGTCGCTGTAGGTCCGTTAATTGGGGCTGGAATTGCCTATGCAGTTATGAGTATTATACAGATGTTTAAATAAGGAATTTTATAGTAATATAAAATTTTTGAATTCTTTCTGTTCACAAAAGTCAGATAATTGTTTATAATAGGATTAGAAACTTTGAAAAGTTACATAACAGCAGAGACTATACACCAGATAAAATAAAAACAACATAAAACAATTTTATAATGATATTGTTTTATGTTGTTTTTATCATAAACTCTTCGGGATTCATTTTCCTCACTAACTTGTTGTTCTGAGCGTGAGGATTCGGGGAGACATTCACGCTCATGCTTTCCATGTAGCAATGGACAATAAGAGGGGAACATCGCAACAAATTTGCATGAACGTGCATTTTGCTTGCCTAAAGAGTGAACGAGCGTTCATAATTTATAAGGGGAGCAAATAGATATAAGGAGCAAGGTTGGGAGAATTTTCAGGAAAAGGAGAGAATGTCATGACTGTTATTCGAGGTTTAGAAGGGGTAGTAGCAACAACATCATCTGTGAGCTCTATTATTGATGATACATTAACTTATGTTGGGTATAATATTGATGATTTAGCTGAGAATGCTACGTTTGAAGAAGTAGTGTACTTATTATGGCACCGCAAGCTTCCTAACGAAAAAGAACTAGCGGAATTTAGTGAAACTGTATCTGAATACTATAAAGTACCAGGTGAAATTTTAACATATTTGAAACAAGTAGATTTAAAAATCGCGCATCCGATGTCTGTTTTACGAACTGCGATTTCCATGCTATCATTATATGATGAGAGCGCTGAAATTATGGATGAGAAGTCCAATTATTTGAAAGCGGTTAAATTACAGGCTCAAGTAGGAACTTTAATTGCTGCTTATGCAAGAATCCGCAAAGGTTTAGATGTTGTTGAGCCAAGAAAAGATCTATCATTAGCTGGAAACTTCTTGTACATGTTAAATGATCGTGAGCCAAATGAAGTTGAAATTGAGGCTTTTGATAAGGCGCTTGTACTTCATGCAGATCATGAGTTAAACGCTTCTACATTTACTGCACGTGTTTGCGTAGCTACACTTTCAGATGTGTATTCTGGTATTACAGCAGCAATCGGTGCATTAAAAGGTCCTCTTCACGGCGGAGCAAATGAAAATGTAATGAAGATGTTAACTGAAATTGGCGAAGAAGAAAATGTAGAAGCATATATTCATAATGCTCTTCAAAATAAAGTGAAAATCATGGGCTTTGGCCACCGTGTGTATGAGCATGGTGACCCACGTGCAAAACATTTACGTGAAATGTCTAAGAGATTATGCGTGCTTTTAGGAGAAGACAAATGGTATAATATGTCTATCAAAATTGAAGACATTGTAACAAAAGAAAAAGGTCTTCCACCAAATGTTGATTTCTATTCAGCTTCTGTATACCACTGTTTAGGAGTTGACCATGACTTATTTACACCTATTTTTGCAATTAGCCGTATGTCAGGCTGGTTAGCTCATATTCTAGAACAATATGAAAATAACCGTTTAATCCGTCCACGTGCTGATTATAATGGACCTACGCATCAAGTGTATGTTCCAATTGCACAACGATAAGCGAAAAACACTATTTCGATAGTAAAAATACGCTTTCAAAAGTCTGATTTTTCCGGGAAGATGTAATGATTAGAATATTTAAATTTGACTAACGGTTTGAACTGAGGGGTTATTCCCTCAGTTTCATACATATGAAATTTCAAACATGGGGGTTATCACATTGACGACAGGTGAAAAAATTACTGTAACTAATGGTGTTATGAATGTACCAAACAATCCGATTATTCCATTTATCGAAGGAGATGGAATTGGTCCTGATATTTGGGCTGCAGCGTCTCGCGTACTAGAAGCAGCAGTTGAAAAAGCTTATGATGGTGAGAAGAAAATCGTTTGGAAAGAAGTGCTTGCAGGGGAAAAAGCATTCAACCAAACAGGCGAGTGGTTACCAGAAGAGACTTTAAATTTAATCCGTGAATATTTAATCGCAATTAAAGGTCCACTTACAACTCCAGTTGGCGGTGGTATTCGTTCTCTAAACGTAGCGCTTCGTCAAGAATTAGATTTATATGTATGTCTACGTCCAGTTCGTTACTTTGAAGGTGTTCCTTCACCTGTAAAACGTCCGGAAGATACTGATATGGTTATTTTCCGTGAAAATACAGAAGACATTTATGCTGGAATTGAATATGCACAAGGTTCTCCAGAAGCAGAAAAAGTTCTTGCTTTCTTAAAAGAAGCAATGGGTGTTAATAAAATCCGCTTCCCAGAAACATCTGGAATTGGTATTAAACCAATCTCAGAAGAAGGGACAAAGCGTCTTGTTCGTGCTGCAATTCAATATGCAATTAACGAAAAACGCTCTTCTGTTACATTAGTTCATAAAGGAAACATTATGAAATTTACAGAAGGTGCTTTCAAGAACTGGGGTTACGAAGTAGCGGAACAAGAATTCGGCGACAAAGTATTTACTTGGGCTGAATATGATCGTATCGTTGAAAAAGATGGAAAAGATGCAGCGAATAAAGCGATGGCAGACGCAGAAGTGGCTGGGAAAATCATCGTAAAAGATTCTATTGCAGACATCTTCTTACAACAAATTTTAACTCGTCCACGTGAGTTCGATGTTGTTGCAACAATGAACTTAAACGGAGACTACATCTCTGATGCACTTGCTGCACAAGTAGGTGGAATTGGTATTGCACCTGGTGCAAACATTAACTATGTGACTGGACATGCTATCTTTGAAGCTACACATGGTACAGCTCCAAAATATGCAGGTTTAGATAAAGTAAACCCATCTTCAGTTCTTCTTTCAGGTGTATTATTATTAGAGCACTTAGGATGGAACGAAGCTGCGAATTTAGTAACTGATTCAGTTGAGAAAACAATTGCTTCAAAAGTAGTAACATATGATTTCGCACGCTTAATGGAAGGTGCAACAGAAGTGAAATGTTCTGAGTTCGCTAATGAACTTATTAAAAACATGGATGTAGCGATAATCAAAAACGCATAATTAAAGCGGGGGGTAAATTATGACAATCAAACGCAAGAAAGTTTCAGTCATCGGTGCAGGATTTACAGGAGCAACAACAGCATTCTTATTAGCACAAAAAGAACTTGCAGATGTTGTATTAGTGGACATTCCACAGCTGGAAAATCCAACAAAAGGGAAAGCGTTAGATATGTTAGAAGCGAGCCCAGTACAAGGTTTTGATGCTAACATTATTGGTACATCTGATTACGCAGATACTGCTGATTCTGACGTTGTCGTTATTACAGCAGGTATTGCGCGTAAGCCTGGTATGAGCCGTGATGACTTAGTAGCAACAAACTCTAAAATTATGAAAAGTATTACGCGCGACATTGCAAAACATTCACCAAATGCGATTATTGTTGTATTAACAAATCCGGTTGATGCAATGACATATTCTGTATTTAAAGAAGCAGGATTCCCGAAAGAGCGTGTTATCGGTCAATCGGGCGTATTAGATACAGCTCGTTTCCGTACATTCATTTCACAAGAATTAAATCTTTCTGTGAAAGACATTACAGGATTTGTTCTTGGTGGACATGGTGACGATATGGTACCTCTTGTACGCTATTCCTATGCAGGTGGCATTCCGTTAGAAACATTAATTCCAAAAGAGCGTTTAGAAGCAATCGTAGAACGTACACGTAAAGGTGGCGGTGAGATTGTAGGCTTATTAGGAAACGGTAGTGCATATTATGCGCCAGCAGCTTCTTTAGTTGAAATGACAGAAGCAATCTTGAAAGATCAACGCCGTGTATTACCTGCTATTGCATACCTTGAAGGTGAGTATGGTTATAGTGACCTTTACTTAGGGGTACCAGTAATTCTAGGTGGTAACGGAATTGAAAAAATTATTGAATTAGAACTTCTTGCAGATGAAAAAGAAGCGTTAGATCGCTCTGTAGAATCTGTACGTAACGTTATGAAAGTTCTTGTTTGATAATTAAATATAAGCGGAAAAAGATTCGGGGCCCCGAATCTTTTTCTACTATTTATCGAAATATTTTTTTGAAATAATATGAAAACGCTATCATTAGGTGTATCCTATAATGAAACTATAGACTTATACTATATATTGCCCTCATCATAGTAAATTTCGGATAAGGTATCGCTTTTAGTAGGATAATAAGGTGAAAAAATCGGAGGGGGTTGTAACATGTTAAAGAAAAAAGTTCAAATTGGTCGTAGAATGGATGAAATTACAGTAGGAGAGAAATTATCTATCACTGAAAAAATTGAGGATAAAGATTTGTTATTGTACTTAGGGTTAACGAATGATGCCAATCCATTATATATTCAGCATGATTACGCATCCCAAACTCCGTATGAAAAGCCGATTGTGCCAAGCATTATGCTAACAGGGCTCATTACAACGGCGGTTACGAAATATTTACCGGGTCCAGGTAGTCATATTACTAGGAAGGACCTTACGTTCGTGAAACATGTTCACCATTATGAAACGTTACAAATCCACTTTGAAGTTGTGGCTGTTTCAGAGGAGGAACATACAATTGATATGCTCGTATCAGCTTATGATGAACAAGGAGAGCATGTTGTAAAAGGTTCATTAACAGTAACGCCACCTTTTAAATCTGTTTCTATTATGGAAAAAGCATTAGATAATTTTTAAAAAATGAAAGTTAGAATGATATAAAAGTAGCGCTGGTCGTATTCTTATTAAGGATATGCTGGCGCTACTTTTTGTTTGGAAGAGGGGATGATAACTGTGAAATGGGAAAGGGAAGACATTATTTTTGAAACGATGAGAGAGGCTGAAGTATGGGCTGATTCAATCGCGAATGAAATGTACGGGATTGTATTTGATGGATATGAAACACCAGATTATAAAATAGCGTATGCTCTTTCGTTTTTTTTAGCGCAAAATCAAGGCTTCACAGTTTGTACAGGGGTGATTTGTGAAGCTGATAGGATGATTTACAGGGTATGAATAGCTAATGAATAGCGAAAGTGTAATTATTTCGATTTTCTAGAGTAAATCTACTGTAATCTAACCCCACAAATAGACAATTATATTGAGGGGGACCTTGTTTTCTAGTATGATGAGAATAACGGGGAAAATACTAGGATGAAGAAGGTTTCAAGTCTATAACTTGGAGGAAAAGAATGAACAATCGTATTTTAGTAGTGGATGATGAGGAGTTTATCTTAACTTTAATTGAATTTAATTTACAACAAGCTGGGTTTGAAGTTATAACAGCGATGGATGGAGAAATGGCGCTTCAAAAAGCGACAACAGAACGCCCAGATTTAATTATATTAGATTTAATGCTTCCGAAAATGGATGGTATGGAAGTTTGTAAAGAATTACGATTGCAGCGTGTTATGACGCCGATTTTAATGCTAACAGCAAAAGATGATGAGTTTGATAAGGTACTGGGTCTTGAACTTGGGGCTGATGATTATATGACGAAGCCATTTAGCCCGAGGGAAGTTGTTGCTCGTGTGAAGGCGATTTTGCGCCGCACGAAATTACAGCAAGAAGAACAAGTTTCGGAAGCACCAGATGAAGAGAGCATCATAATTGCAGAGCTTAAAATTTTACCGGAGTTTTATGAAGCGTACTTCCAAGGTAGGAAACTGGAGTTAACACCGAAAGAATTTGAGTTACTGGTTTATCTCGCGAAAAATAAAAGTCGTGTATTAACTCGTGACCAATTATTGAGTGCTGTATGGAATTATGATTTTGCTGGTGATACTAGAATTGTCGATGTCCATATTAGCCATTTGCGC
Organism: Bacillus nitratireducens; assembly: GCF_001884135.1. Taxonomy (GTDB): domain Bacteria; phylum Bacillota; class Bacilli; order Bacillales; family Bacillaceae_G; genus Bacillus_A; species Bacillus_A nitratireducens. Next base: position 99,028 of record NZ_MAOC01000084.1, read on the forward strand.
GATAAAATTGAACAAAATACGAAAAAACCGACGTACATTAAAACGATACGTGGTTTAGGTTATAAATTAGAGGAGCCAAAAGGGGATGAATAAATTTCGCTCCAGGCTTCTTTTTACATTTGTTTCTCTTATCGTTTTTATTTTAGTTGGACTAGGTGTATTATTAGAAACTGTATTTGAAAATTACTATATAGATCATGCTAAAGAAAGAATGATAAAAGAGACAAGATATGTTGCTGTATTAGCAGAGGAGCAAGGGTTTGAATCTGTTTTAAAAAATCCGTATGTATTTAAAAAGTTAGAAGAACAAATACCAGCTTCTATTATATTTGTTGATGAAAAAAAGAAAGTTCAATATAGCGGAGGGCAACAATCTGCATTTAGTCAAGAGATGATTAAAGAACTTTCTTCTGAAACAGCAAAACAAAGAAATAAAGTTATTACGAAAGAAGCGGATCAAAAGAATGAGTTTTATCATGCTGTGTTCGTTCAGGATGTAGCAGGGAAGCAAGGATACATTTTGGTGAAAAGTACAATCGATACTTTGAGGGACGTTCACCAAAAAACGTGGGGATTATTAATTATCGGATTTGTCATTGCTTGTCTTGTCGTTGTATTCCTAGGTGTTAAAATTACAGGACAATATATTAGGCCGATTGAATCAGTTACGAAAGTTGCGATTGAATTAGCGAAGGGTAATTATAAAGCGCGTGCATATGAAAGTCATTCGGATGAAACAGGAATGCTAAGTAAAGCAATTAATATTTTAGCTCGTAATTTACAAGAGATGACACTCGAACAAGAAATGCAACAAGATCGTTTGCACACATTAATTGAAAATATGGGAAGCGGAATGATTTTAATTGATAGTCGTGGTTATATAAACCTTGTAAACCGTTCTTATAAGGAGACTTTCCACGTAACAGACGAAGAATATTTAGATCGTTTATATTATGAATCGTTTCACCATACGGAAATTATTGAGCTTGTAGAAGAAATTTTTATGACAGAAGTGAAAGTGCGTAAACAAATGTTATTGCCGCTTGGTATTGAGCGAAAGCATTTTGAAGTATACGGAGCGCCAATTATTGGGACGAACCATGAGTGGAAAGGAATTGTTCTCGTATTCCATGACATTACGGAGTTGAAGAAATTAGAACAAATGAGAAAAGACTTTTTAGCGAATGTTTCTCATGAATTGAAGACACCGATTACTTCTATTAAAGGTTTTTCAGAAACACTCTTGGACGGAGCGATGGATAATAAAAAATTCTGCGAACATTTCTTACATATTATTTTAAAAGAAAGTGAGCGCATGCAAGGATTAATTGAAGATTTATTAGATTTATCAAAAATCGAGCAGCAAGGGTTTAGATTAAATATGGGTACGGTTGATATGAAGGGGATTCTTGAAGACATTCACATGGTGCTCGATAATAAAGCGGGTGAAAAAGAAATCTCTTTACAAGTGAATGGATTGAAACGAGTTTCCGTTATTGGAGATCCGAGCCGCTTAAAACAAATCTTTATTAATTTAATTAATAATGCAATCGTGTATACGCCGGCTGGCGGTGTTGTTTCAGTTGAATTATTAGAGGATAAATATAATGCGTATATAAAGGTGTCGGATACAGGAATTGGTATTAGTAAAGAAGAAATCCCTCGTATATTCGAACGTTTTTATCGAGTTGATAAAGCGAGAAGTAGAAATACGGGTGGAACGGGTCTTGGTTTATCAATTGTAAAACATTTAGTTGAAGCACATCAAGGTACGATTACGGTGGATAGTGAGGTTGGGGAGGGAACAACATTTACGGTTGTTTTGCCAAAATCAGCTACTGAAAAATAGGGTGAAGGATATTTACAATATATTAACAATGGCTTAATTAAATATTAATAAAGCTCTGTTAATATAATAGATGAAAACCCCTTCATCCAAGGAGTAATTTTGGACGAGAATAGTTATGCTGTTCTCGTCACTTCCCTTTTATGTTAGTAAACGTTTGTATATATGATAGAAAATAGCCGTTATTTTTCTTCTCTCTATTAGTCATGTTAATATAGAGAGAGGACAGGAACGGTTTTTTTCTGTGGAAAAAATCGTTTCAAATATGTATGGGGAGGTTTGTAGTTTGGAAAAAAAAGTCGTATTAGTAGATGGTAATAATATCGCGTATCGTGCTTTCTTTGCACTACCGCTTTTAAATAACGACAAAGGTATACATACGAACGCAATTTATGGTTTTACAATGATGTTAATGAGGATACTAGAGGAAGAAAAACCGACGCATATGCTTGTGGCGTTTGATGCGGGGAAAACAACATTCCGTCATAAAACGTATAGTGATTACAAGGGAGGACGTCAAAAGACTCCACCTGAGTTATCAGAGCAATTCCCGTTTATTCGTGAGATGCTTGATGCATTTAATGTTCCGCGCTATGAATTAGAAAACTATGAAGCGGATGACATTATGGGAACGCTAGCGAAGGAAGCGAGTGAGCAAGGGGCTTATGTAAAAGTTATTTCAGGAGATAAAGACTTACTTCAACTTGTTTCTGATAATACACTTGTATGTATTCCACGCAAAGGGATTACAGAAGTAGATGAATATACGAAAGAAGCTTTATTTGAGAAATATAGCTTATCACCAAAGCAAATTATCGATATGAAAGGTTTAATGGGAGACCAATCGGATAACATTCCAGGTGTACCAGGTGTTGGTGAGAAGACAGCCATTAAATTATTAACGCAATTTGAAACGGTTGAAGCAGTGTATGAAAACTTAGATCAAGTGAGCGGAAAGAAATTAAAAGAAAAGTTAGAAGCAAATAAAGAACAAGCACTTATGAGTAAAGAACTTGCGACGATTATTACAGACGCACCAATTACTGTGCATGTAGATGATATGGCATATAAAGGGTATGAACCAAGTGATGTTATTCCGATGTTTGAGAATTTAGGATTTACATCTCTTTTAAATAAGCTAGGTGTTACGCCTGAAGAAACAGCTCCAGCTGAGTTAGATGATATTACATTTGATATTGTGGAAGAAGTTACAGAAGAAATGCTTCAGCAAGATAGTGCGCTTATTGTAGAAGTGCAAGAAGATAACTATCATAAAGCGGATATTCAAGGTTTTGGTATTCAAAATGAAAATGGTTGTTACTTTATTTCGGCAGACATTGCCCTTAAATCAGATGCTTTCAAAGCATGGCTTGCAAATGCAGAAATGAGAAAGCATACATTTGATGCGAAGCGAGCTATCGTTGCTCTCAAGTGGAAAGGTGTAGATATTCAAGGGATTGATTTTGATTTATTAATTGCTGCTTATTTACTGGATCCAGCTGATACAGATAAAGATTTTCGTGCTGTAGCAAAAATGAAAGAAACACATGCCGTGAAATCTGATGAAGAAGTTTACGGAAAAGGTGCGAAGCGTGCAGTTCCAGAGTTAGATGTAGTAGCGGAGCATGTAGCTCGTAAAGTGCATGTATTATATGATGTAAAGCAAACATTCATTGAAGAGTTAAAAAAGAACGAGCAATATGAATTGTTTACAGAGTTAGAATTACCACTTGCGCGTGTATTAGCTGATATGGAAGTAAAAGGTGTAAAAGTTGATACGGAGCGTCTTCGTAATATGGGAGAAGAACTTGCAGGTAGACTAAAGGAAATGGAACAGGAAATTTATAAGCTTGCGGGAACGGAATTTAATATTAATTCACCGAAGCAACTTGGGGTTATTCTGTTTGAGAACTTAAACTTACCAGTTATTAAAAAGACGAAAACAGGCTATTCTACGTCGGCGGATGTATTAGATAAACTTATGGATCATCATGAAATTATTCCAAATATTTTACATTATCGTCAATTAGGAAAGCTAAATTCAACTTACATTGAAGGTTTATTGAAAGTTGTACATGAAGATTCATCTAAAATCCATACTCGTTTCAATCAAGTGTTAACGCAAACAGGTCGATTAAGTTCAACAGATCCGAACTTACAAAATATCCCGATTCGATTAGAAGAAGGAAGAAAGATTCGTCAGGCATTCGTTCCATCAGAAGAAGGATGGATCATGTACGCGGCGGATTATTCACAAATCGAACTTCGTGTGCTTGCTCATATTGCAAATGATCCAGGGTTAGTTGAAGCATTCCAACATGACATGGATATTCATACGAAAACAGCTATGGATGTATTTGGTGTTGGGAAAGATGAAGTAACATCTAACATGAGACGACAAGCAAAAGCTGTTAACTTCGGAATTGTGTATGGCATTAGTGATTATGGTCTTTCGCAAAACTTAGGAATTACAAGAAAAGCAGCAGCGGAATTTATTGAAAAGTATTTAGAAAGTTTCCCTGGTGTACAAGAATACATGGATGAAATCGTAAAAGATGCGAAACAAAAAGGATATGTGGTTACATTATTAAATCGTCGCCGTTATATTCCGGAAATTACGAGTCGTAATTTCAATTTACGTAGCTTTGCTGAACGTACAGCTATGAATACACCAATTCAAGGTAGTGCGGCTGATATTATTAAAAAAGCGATGATTATTATGGCAGATCGTCTAGAAGAAGAAGGATTACAAGCACGTCTTCTTCTGCAAGTACACGATGAATTGATATTTGAAGCACCAAAAGAAGAAATTGAAAAATTAGAGAAGCTTGTACCTGAAGTAATGGAGCATGCAATTGAACTAGCCGTTCCATTGAAAGTTGATTATTCTTACGGTCCAACTTGGTACGACGCGAAATAAGGACGTGATGAAATGCCAGAATTACCAGAGGTTGAAAACGTTAGACGGACGCTTGAAAATCTTGTAACAGGAAAAACGATTGAAGATGTCGTTATTACTTATCCAAAAATAGTAAAACGACCGGATGATGCAGAAATCTTTAAAGAAATGCTAAGAGGCGAGACGATTGAAAATATAAAGCGAAGAGGAAAGTTTTTGCTTTTATATGTAACGAATTATGTCATTGTTTCACATTTGCGTATGGAAGGTAAGTTTTTACTTCATCAAGAGGATGAGCCAATTGATAAACATACGCACGTCCGTTTCTTATTTACAGATGGAACTGAATTACATTATAAAGATGTGAGAAAGTTTGGTACGATGCATCTCTTTAAGAAAGGTGAAGAGTTGAATCAAATGCCTCTTGCTGACTTAGGCCCGGAGCCATTTGATGCTGAATTGACACCGCAGTATTTACAAGAAAGATTGCAAAAAACAAATCGTAAAATAAAAGTTGTATTATTAGATCAGCGTCTTTTAGTGGGACTTGGAAATATATATGTAGATGAAGTGTTATTCCGTTCTCAAATTCACCCAGAACGAGAAGCAGCGTCTTTAACAGAAGAAGAAATAGAAAGAGTGTACGAAGCAATTGTTACAACGCTAGGCGAAGCAGTAAAGCGAGGCGGCAGTACAATTAGAACGTATATCAATTCACAAGGGCAAATTGGTTCATTCCAAGAACTTCTAAATGTATACGGAAAAAAAGGAGAACCATGTGTGACTTGTGGTACGATCTTAGAAAAAACAGTTGTTGGCGGCCGGGGAACACATTACTGCCCAATTTGTCAGCCTAGAATATAGAAAAGAGATAACATCGGATAGGCATTTGTCATATACATACAGCAGAGCTATGTATAAGGGAGGAGCTTACCGATGTACCTTTATTTATCTCTTATTTTATTAGCTTTTACATTAAGCTTAGATAGCTGTAGTGTAGGGCTAACATACGGATTAAGGAGTGTAAGAATTCCACTAAGATCAATTATAATTATCGGGATCTGTTCAGCGGCTGTCATGCTCGTTTCCATGGGAATTGGACATATGATCGCGAAAATATTTTCACCTGTTATCGCAACGCGTATCGGTGGGCTTGTTCTTATTGGAATCGGGATTTGGGTATTATATCAATTTTTTCGGAGTGATAAAAAAGAAGAACCGAAGCAAGAGGAGAAGGTTTGGAAATTAGAAATTGCTTCTCTAGGGCTAGTGATTCAAATTTTGAGGAAACCGACTGTTGCGGATTTTGATAAATCAGGAACTATATCTGCAGGTGAAGCGCTACTTCTCGGTATTGCTCTTTCTGTCGATTCGTTTGGTGCTGGAATTGGTGCATCCTTATTAGGTTATGCACCTGCTATGATGGCGATATTAGTCGCGGTTATGAGTTCTTTATTTTTATTTATTGGAATGAAGCTTGGTACGGTTTTATCGAATATGAAGTGGTTACAAAAATTTACATTCCTGCCTGGGGTATTACTCATTATTATTGGAATTTGGAAAATGTAAGTATGGGCGTGGAACATTAGTTTCGCGCCTTTTATTATGAGGAGGATTATTATGACAGTAGTAATTGGATTAACGGGAGGCATTGCAAGCGGAAAAAGTACGGTATCAGAAATGTTTCGTGAACTAAATATACCAGTTATTGATGCTGATATTATTGCACGAGAAGTTGTAGAACGAGGAAAGCCAGCATATAACAAAATTGTAGAGGTATTTGGAACGGAAGTGTTACAAGAAGATGGGGAGCTTGATCGACCTAAATTAGGAAGTGTTGTTTTTTATAATGAAGAAAAACGATTGCAGTTAAACAAAATTGTACATCCTGCGGTACGTGAAGAAATGAATGCACAAAAGGAGATGTACATAAAAGAAGGTATGCAAGCGGTTGTGTTAGATATCCCTCTTTTGTTTGAAAGTAAATTAACAAATCTCGTTGATCGTATTTTAGTTGTAGCAGTTATGCCGAGTACGCAATTAGAACGTTTAATGAAACGGAATAATTTTTCAGAAGAAGAAGCAACGGCACGTATTCAATCTCAAATGCCATTAGAAGAAAAAGTAAAGCGTGCAGATGAAGTGATAAATAATGACGGCACAATTATGGGAACGAAAACACAATTACAGGTAATTTTGAAGAAGTGGAACATTATTAACTAAAAAATTGTGAAATTAATGAAAATGCTTAGTGACATATCTCCTTTTTGTGTTATACTATTATTGGGATTGGAGATAAATAGTATAACGCATTCAAGGGGGATAACATATTATGACTCGTGTGGCAATTAATGGATTTGGACGTATTGGGAGAATGGTATTTCGTCAAGCAATAAAAGAAAGCGCATTCGAAATTGTAGCAATCAATGCAAGCTATCCATCAGAAACGTTAGCACATTTAATTAAATATGATACAGTTCATGGTAAGTTTGACGGAACAGTAGAAGCATTTGAGGATCACTTATTAGTTGATGGGAAAATGATTCGCCTTTTAAACAACCGCGATCCAAAGGAATTGCCTTGGACGGATTTAGGTGTTGAAGTTGTAATTGAAGCAACTGGTAAATTTAACTCGAAAGAAAAAGCAATTCTTCACGTTGAAGCTGGAGCGAAAAAAGTTATTTTAACAGCGCCTGGTAAAAATGAAGATGTAACAATTGTAGTTGGTGTGAACGAAGACCAATTAGATATTACAAAACATACTGTTATTTCAAATGCATCTTGTACAACAAACTGTTTAGCGCCTGTTGTAAAGGTGTTAGATGAGCAGTTCGGAATTGAAAACGGTTTAATGACGACTGTTCATGCTTATACAAATGACCAAAAAAATATTGATAACCCACATAAAGATTTAAGAAGAGCACGTGCTTGCGGACAATCAATTATTCCGACAACGACAGGTGCTGCGAAAGCGCTTGCAAAAGTTCTTCCGCACTTAAACGGCAAACTTCATGGTATGGCACTTCGTGTACCAACACCAAACGTGTCTCTTGTTGACCTAGTAGTAGACGTAAAACGTGATGTAACAGTTGAAGATATTAATGAAGCGTTCAAAACTGTTGCAAACGGTGCATTAAAAGGAATTGTAGAATTTAGTGAAGAGCCTTTAGTGTCTATCGATTTTAATACAAATACACACTCAGCTATTATTGATGGTTTGTCTACAATGGTAATGGGTGATCGTAAAGTGAAAGTACTTGCTTGGTATGATAACGAGTGGGGCTACTCTCGTCGTGTTGTAGATCTTGTAACGTTAGTTGTTGATGAATTAGCGAAACAAAAAAATGTGCAACATATTTAAGTGAACGAGGGAGAGGGCAAGTGAAAATTTGCCCTCTCTTTTTAATTTTTTCTGAAAAGGAAAAAAATTATATGAGTATATTTTGGAAAGTGGACATACCACGAAACGTTGGGATTACTGTATTCGTGAATCATTAATTTTTTTTAGGGAAAAGTAAAGAGGAAAATATGACAGAAAATCGAAAAAACTGTTGTTGCAAAATGAAAATAAACAAAGTATACTAACACTCGTAAACTTAAGAGCTGAGGTACGTAGTCACTACTTAAAGGGTTAGGACCTCTCTGGACTAACTTTCCCCCGTGGTAGTGGAGCAAGCCAAATTGCAAATTAGTTTTCAATTCGAACAGTTAGAATAAATTTACAAGGGGGAACTGTAGAATGGATACTATGGATACGATGGGTCGTCACGTGATCGCTGAACTTTGGGATTGCGATTTCGACAAGCTTAATGACATGCCGTATATTGAACAATTATTTGTGGATGCAGCACTAAGAGCTGGTGCTGAAGTACGTGAGGTTGCTTTTCATAAATTTGCACCACAAGGTGTAAGTGGAGTAGTAATTATCTCGGAATCACATTTAACAATTCATAGCTTTCCGGAGCACGGTTACGCAAGTATTGATGTTTATACTTGTGGGGATCGTATTGATCCAAATGTTGCTGCAGAATATATTGCAGAAGGTTTAAACGCGAAAACGCGTGAGAGCATCGAGCTTCCTCGAGGCACTGGTAGCTTCGAGATTAAGCAGAGAGAAACAAAAGCTCTTTAAAAAAGAACATAATTGATTTAAAATGTAAAGAGGTGTATAATGCACCTCTTTTTTAGTTTATATAAAATAGGATCATGATATGTAATAACTTAGAGTGGTCAGTATATAAGAATGAGTTATATAATATTGTATATATATTTTCACATGTAGGTGAGTAGCGAAAAAATAAAGATTATATTGTAAAGGAGTGAATGAATTGCGTTGTCCATCCTGTTTTCATAATGGCACAAGAGTGTTAGATTCGCGTCCGGTAGACGAGGGACGCTCTATTCGAAGAAGAAGAGAGTGTGAAAGTTGTTTAAGTCGCTTTACAACATTTGAAAGAGTAGAAGAATCACCTCTTATCGTTGTTAAAAAAGAAGGAACACGAGAAGAGTTTAATAAAGAGAAGATTTTACGCGGTTTAATTAAAGCGTGTGAAAAAAGACCTGTATCTTTAAGGCAGTTAGAGGAAGTGACACAAAGTGTGGAGCGTGAACTTCGTAACTTAGGTATATCGGAAGTGAAAAGTGATATGATTGGTGAAATTGTTATGGAAGAACTTCGTGATATTGATGATGTTGCTTACGTACGTTTTGCTTCTGTGTATCGTCAATTTAAAGATTTAAATGTATTTATTGAAGAATTAAAAGATATACTGCAAAAAGAGAGAGAGTAGAAGGTGTAGTATATTCTCTTTATATACTGTAAGTAAATGAGATAAGAGAGCTAGAAGCGGAAGCTAATAGCTCTTTTTCGCTAAGGAATTATATAATAAAGATAGAACGAGTGAAATATAGGTTAGATTGGATGAGAGAAAGGAAAAGCAAGAATGGAAAAACAGTCATGGATGGAGCTATTACCGATTGATCGTTATAAGGTAAGTGCGAAAGGGTTGTTACATAATTACGACCGAAAAGTTTTAACAATGTTGTATCAGCCATTAATAGGTAGTAGAGCTTTTAGCTTATACATGACGCTATGGGGAGAGTTAGAGCAAGATCGTGTATTTGGAAAAGAGAATACACATCACTCCCTTATGGTGACCATGCAAATGCAACTTCCTGAAATATATGAGGAACGAGTAAAGTTAGAGGCGATTGGGCTTTTAAATGTATATATTAAAAAAGAAAAAGATATTCGAATGTTTATATATGAGTTGCAACCACCGTTATCTCCGAAGCAGTTTTTTGATGATATTGTTTTAAGTATCTTTTTATACAATCGATTGAGTCGGACAAAATATAACCAAGTAAAGCAATATTTCTTAGAAGAAGAATTTGATTTTGCTTCTTATGAAAATGTTACGCGCTCCTTCAACGATGTATTTGATTCATTTAACCCAGGTCAGTTTGAGCATGCGCAAGAAGAACTTCGTATCCCGAAAACGACAACTATGCCAAGTAACAAGAAAGGGGATGCTCCGAAAGTTTGGAATGATTTCTTTGATTTCTCTTTATTTGTGGAGGGATTATCAGCGCTTGTTCCTAAAAAGGCAATTACAGATCAAGTACGAGAATGTGTCATTACACTCGCTTATGTGTATGGTGTGGATGTGTTATCAATGCAAAATATCGTTCTTGGTACGGTGACAGAGGTGCAAACAATTGATATCGAAAGACTTCGAAAAGGAGCTCGTGATTGGTATCAATTTGAAAATGGTCAAACTTTACCTATATTAAGTGAAAGAGTGCAACCTCATGCCGCGCGTACGATGAAAGAGAAAGAGCCATCTACGCAAGAAGAAATGCTGATGAAGCAGTTAGAGGAAATATCGCCAAAACAACTATTGAAAGAAATTTCGGGCGGTGCAGAAGCAACGAAAGCAGACTTGCAAATTGTTGAGGATGTAATGATAAATCAAAAGTTAACGCCGGGGGTTGTGAATGTACTTATTTATTATGTTATGCTACGCTCAGATATGAAACTTGCGAAAACGTATGTTGAGAAGATTGCTGGACATTGGGCACGAAAAAAGGTCGGTACAGTAGCTGAAGCGATGGCGTTAGCGAAAGAAGAAAACCGTCAATATCAAGAGTGGGCTGAGACGAAGAAAAAAGGTCGTACGGCGAAGAAAACAGTGCGAAGAGAAATGGTACCAGATTGGCTTAAAGAAGAGCCGAAAGAAGAAGTGAAAGAAACTGTGAAAACGGACGTGAGTGTTGAGAAAAATACAAGTTCGTTAGAAGATGAACGGAAGCGATTAGAAGAAGTGTTGAAAAAATATAAGCGTGATTAATAAAAGAGAATGAACGCTCTTTGAGGTGAGGAAATGGAGCATATTCAAAATTCATTTACGAAATTAATGGAAAATGAAAATTTTAAAAATAGATATGAAGTCTTAAAGACAGAAGTGATGGCGCATCCGCGTGTGAAAGCATTTATAGACGAACATAAAGGTGAAGTAACGACTTCTATGATTGAGCGTAGCCTTGTGAAGTTGTATGAATATATTGGACAAAGTGTAGGGTGTGCGGATTGTCCGGATTTAGGATCATGTAAAAACATGCTAGAAGGATATGAGCCGAAGCTCGTCATCCAAGGTAAGATGATTGATATTCAATACGATCGTTGCATTAGAAAAGTAGCATATGATGAGAGAAAAAAATATGAAAAACTTGTTCAAAGTGTATATATGCCAGCTGACATTTTACAGGCAACTATGGAAAATTTAGACCCTTCAGATTTAGATGCACGTATTGATGCAATAGGTGCATCGAATGAATTTTTAAACACATTCGAACCAGGTAAAAAAGTACAAGGTTTATATTTGTACGGTAAATTTGGTGTAGGGAAAACGTATCTTTTAGGGGCAATTGCAAATGAGCTTGCTCGAAAGAAAATTAGTTCGATGCTCGTATACTTCCCTGAATTTCTACGTGAAATTAAAAGTTCGATTCAAGATAATTCGATTGGTGAAAAGATTGATGCAGTTAAACGCGTACAAGTATTAATGTTAGATGATATCGGAGCAGAAGCGATGTCAAGTTTTGTACGTGATGATGTGCTTGGCGCAATCTTGCAGTTCCGTATGTTAGAGAACTTACCGACGTTCTTTACGTCTAACTTTGATTTCAAGGAGTTGGAACATCATTTAACGTATACACAACGCGGTGAGGCAGAACAAATGAAAGCAGCACGTATTATGGAACGAATTAAATATTTAGCGAAGCCAATTCCAATTGGTGGGAAGAACCGTCGTCATAAGTAAAAGAGCAAGCTGAGAAGCTTGCTCTTTTTTTATTATAGTGATGATTTCTTGGCGATAAGATTAAAGTATTCAAGGTGTCTAAAACTAATGCTTTCTTCATAACGATGTAGTAACTCTTAAGCGGTTTACATATGACGGAGGAATCTTTTATATACTCAAACATCTTAATACCGTCCGTTTATCCTAATTCGTGAGGGCTAATAATCAGTAGGGGATGAACAAAACCCCCACTGATTAAAGTTTCACTTTATCATAATGGTCAAATTGTTGAAAATTCATAGTAGCTTGTATCATTTTTTTCTCTCCCCCTTAATATATATAAAATTAGCAAGCCATATCGAGTGGATTTTCTAACGATGGGAGATATATTTCTACTAAGAGTGAACTTCCACAGATCGGACTCTTATAGGATGTGTAACGTATAGATGCAATCCTTTAGAGCGGGGATAAAAGGGGGGACAAAAGTGATTGAAATTTGCTTCGAAGAAAAAAATGATGCTGCGCACGTATACAGACAACTAACGAAAAGAACGGAATCTTTATACAAGGAAACAAGTGTATATTTAGATGGGCAAAAGGTTATTATTCATATACCACTATGTGAATCGAATTATATTGAAAAGATTTTATTGCCAGTACTACTATATTTCATTATGAATGTGAAACAAAATGAATGGATTCATACCATTTTAAAGGAAAAGTTTTTTTACGAAGAACAAGAAGAGTGTCATCAAATCTTGCATATGGCACAGGAGATATTAAAAGAAAGAAGAAAAGGAGTGGCTCATGATTTAACGCGTCATAAATTTGAGACATATATTATGTCATCTTTAAATGATTGGCTTTGTGATCCGCTTTCATTCTCGTTTTCATCATATGTCCGTTTTCGCCTTCGTACATATAGGGAAATGGTAGCCAGACTTGCTGAAGTTGCAATTGATGAGTATAAAATGGAGCAAGAATACCAAATGTTCATTGAGACCCTTCGTCAACAAGTTAGTGGCCGGAAATCACGTTTGTCCTGTGTACATCTTATTTTTGATGAAAGTTTTATTTTCTATGATGATAAAGGTAGACGTTTAAAACAGGAGAGATTGGTCCAATATATAGATGAAGAATTATTAAAGCAAAAGGATGTATATATCGATACGAAAGTAATTGCGCCACTTCTTTCTATTTCGCCGAAAAAGATTTATTTATATACGAAAGAACAAGATCATAACATGATTGTAACTTTGCGAAATGTATTTCAAGAACGGGTCCAATTGCATGGATTACATGAGTTTGAGCGCAATGTGAAAAATTTAAAAAATAAAGGTAACGCCCTTGATTTTCTAAGTTTTTGAGCATATAATTACCTACATAAATGAAATATATTGAAATGTCATGATGAGGACATGAGTAGTTATCTACGATTTTCAGAGAGGGAAGCCTTAGGGTGTGAGCTTCCTAGTACGGGATTATTACTTACCACCTCTAAACTTTAGCAGTGAACGTTTTTCTAGTAATTGCTAACGGACAACACCGTTATGTTGAACTTGAGCAATTAACAATAAGGTTAATTGGAACAAGGGTGGAACCACGAATTCAACACTCGTCCCTTTTTACGGGATGAGTGTTTTTTATTTTGAAAAAAAAGAGGAGTGACCAGTGATGGCAGATGTAGTTAAAATTACTTTCCCTGATGGAGCTGTGAAGGAGTTTCCAAAAGGCGTAACAACTGAAGAAATCGCAGCTTCTATTAGCCCAGGCTTAAAGAAAAAAGCTGTGGCTGGAAAATTAAACGATGAGATGATCGATCTTGTTACACCAATCGAAGAAGATGGTGCAGTTTCTATTATTACATTAGATTCTGAAGATGGCTTATACATTTTACGCCATTCAACAGCTCACCTTTTAGCACAAGCGTTAAAACGTTTATATAAAGATGTTAAGCTTGAGCTTGGCATTGGTCCAGTAATCGAAAATGGCTTCTACTACGATATTGATATGGAAGAAGCAATTACGGTTGAAGACTTCAAGAAAATCGAAAAAGAAATGCAAAAAATTGTGAACGAGAACTTAGAAATCGTTCGTCATGAAGTACCACGTGCAGAAGCACTTCGTCGCTTTGAAGAAATCGGCGATGAGTTAAAATTAGATTTAATTAACGATCTTCCAGAAGATGCAGTTATTACAATCTATGAGCAAGGCGAATTCTTCGACCTTTGCCGTGGTGTTCACCTTCCATCTACAGGGAAGATTAAAGTATTTAAATTATTAAGCGTTGCTGGTGCTTACTGGCGCGGCGATAGCAATAATAAAATGTTGCAACGTATTTACGGTACTGCATTCGTTAAGAAAGCAGAATTAGATGAGCACTTACGTATGCTTGAAGAAGCAAAAGAGCGCGATCACCGTAAATTAGGTAAAGAATTAAAACTATTTACTAATAGCCAAAAAGTAGGACAAGGTTTACCACTTTGGTTACCAAAAGGTGCTACAATCCGCCGTATTATCGAGCGTTACATCGTTGATAAAGAAGCAAGCTTAGGCTATGATCACGTATACACTCCAGTACTAGGAAGTAGAGAGCTTTATGAAACTTCTGGTCACTGGAACCACTACCGTGATGGTATGTTCCCATCAATGGAAATGGATAATGAAGAATTAGTTCTTCGTCCAATGAACTGCCCTCACCATATGATGGTTTATAAAAATGATATTCACAGCTACCGTGAATTACCAATCCGTATTGCGGAACTTGGAACAATGCACCGTTATGAAATGTCAGGTGCGTTATCTGGATTACAACGTGTACGCGGAATGACTTTAAATGATGCGCACATTTTCGTTCGTCCAGATCAAATTAAAGAAGAGTTAAAGCGTGTTGTAAACTTAACTCTAGAAGTATACAAAGATTTCGGTTTAGAGAACTATTCATTCCGTCTATCTTATCGTGACCCAGCTGATACTAAAAAGTACTATGCTGATGATGAGATGTGGGAAAAAGCACAAGGTATGTTAAAAGAAGCTATGGATGAAATGGGTCTTGATTACTACGAAGCTGAAGGTGAAGCGGCATTCTACGGTCCAAAACTTGATGTTCAAGTTCGTACTGCTCTTGGAAAAGACGAAACACTTTCAACTGTACAATTAGACTTCTTACTTCCAGAACGCTTTGAACTATCTTACGTTGGTGAAGATGGTAAACAACATCGTCCAGTTGTAATTCACCGTGGTGTTGTATCAACTATGGAACGTTTCGTTGCCTTCTTAATTGAAGAATACAAAGGTGCATTCCCAACTTGGTTAGCTCCAGTTCAGGCGCAAGTAATTCCTGTTTCTCCGCAAGTGCATTTAGACTATGCGAAGAAAGTACAAGATGAATTACGACGTGCTGGTATCCGTGTTGAATTAGACACTCGTGAAGAGAAAATTGGTTACAAAATCCGTGAAGCACAAATGCAAAAAATCCCGTACATGCTTGTAGTAGGTGACAATGAAGTGGCTGAAAACGGCGTAAACGTACGTAAATATGGTGAACAAAAATCAGAAACAATTGCATTAGATGCTTTTGTTGACATGATTAAAGTAGAAGGAAAACGATAAGAAAGAGCCGCGGTATACCGCGGCTTTCTTATGTATTATAAATAATTAAATTTAGAAAAAATAACCAAACAATACTTATCATAAAAAAGTATTGCAAGTATGTTAGTTGTTTGTTACAATATTTCTTGTTGTTAGTAAAACACATCGCGTCTTCTTGACAGACGTCATGTCCTATGATAAACTCATCAAGGATAATAGAATATGGTTTTGGAACAAGTAGAAGCACCCGCTTCTCACCTGATGGACGCATTCGCAGTTAGCAGGTAAATGTATTTCTTACTTAAGATCTTACAAGTGTGGGTGCCGTATGCCCGCGCTTTTTTTGTTCGGGTTCTACAATTACAAAACGTATTCTGAGAAAACCTTGGAGGTGGCTTACTATTAGCAAGGATATGATGATTAACGAGCAAATTCGTGCACGTGAAGTACGTTTAGTTGGTGCAAATGGCGATCAACTTGGAATCAAGTCTCGTAATGACGCTTTAGACTTAGCTGCAAATCTTAATCTTGATTTAGTATTAGTTGCTCCAAATGCGAAACCGCCAGTATGCCGCATTATGGACTACGGTAAATTCCGCTTTGAGCAACAGAAGAAAGAAAAAGAACAGCGCAAAAATCAAAAAGTAATCAGCATGAAAGAAGTTCGTTTAAGTCCAACAATTGATGAACACGACTTTAACACAAAACTTCGTAATGCTATCAAGTTTTTAGAGAAAGGCGACAAGGTTAAAGCGTCAATTCGCTTTAAAGGACGTGCCATTACTCATAAAGAAATCGGTCAACGTGTTTTAGATCGCTTCTCAGAAGCTTGTGCTGAAGTTAGTACAATCGAATCTAAGCCTAAAATGGAAGGACGTAGTATGTTCTTAGTTTTAGCACCGAAAAACGATAAGTAATAGATAGAGGAGGAAATACCTATGCCTAAACAAAAAACTCATCGCGGCGCTGCAAAGCGTTTCAAAAAGACTGGATCAGGTAAACTGAAACGTTCTCACGCTTACACAAGCCATTTATTCGCTAACAAATCTACAAAAGCTAAACGTAAACTACGTAAAGCTGGTGTAGTAAGCGCTGGTGACTTCAAACGCATTCGTCAAATGCTTGACAACTTAAAATAAGTTCGGCTGATATATAGAACAATTAGGAGGTAATATTATGCCAAGAGTAAAAGGTGGTACAGTTACTCGTCAACGTCGTAAAAAAGTAATAAAATTAGCAAAAGGTTATTACGGTTCTAAAAATACATTATTCAAGGTTGCTAACCAACAGGTTATGAAATCTCTAATGTATGCATTCCGTGACCGCCGTCAAAAGAAACGTGACTTCCGTAAATTATGGATTACACGTATCAACGCAGCAGCTCGTATGAATGGTCTTTCTTACAGCCGCTTAATGCACGGTCTTAAAAATGCTGGCATCGAAGTTAACCGCAAGATGCTTGCTGACTTAGCTGTTCATGACGAAAAAGCTTTCGCTGAATTAGCAACAGTTGCAAAAAACAACATTAACTAATTAATTAGTTGAAACCTTAGAAGATTTTTCTTCTAAGGTTTTTTTATTTACATTCATGGCAAATAGTAAATGATTTGCAAAATCATTTACTTATTATCGTTATCGATATGACAAAATCAATGCGAAAACTATAGTGATATAGAAGAATATGTGTATAAAGTCGGGAGAATCCTCCTGGCTTTTTTTTATTTATGCTCCTTTGGAAAGAAGAGTATCTTTCCTAGCAGAAACGACACTGCTATAATGGAAAGATGATATGGAACTTTCATCAGATAAAGTAAAACTTTAACCAGTGTGGTGTTATCCTCGGCTAAATATTAGCCATCACCAATGAGGTGAACAATCGAATAGCGATGATTGAAACGTATTTGCAAATTAAGGACAAGCTATTTTATAAAGAGTTAGGTAGCTGACTTGTTAATAAGAACTGAAAAATAATAATGAACTTTGAGATGAAACAACATTGTTGCGTAAAATGCGATGTTGGAGGAGGACAATAGAATGGACTTACTACAACTATTTAAACTACAAAAAGAATTAGATGACCGTATTGTGAAAGAACATGACTTACAACCGAAAAAATTGTTAAAAGAAAAAATGTTAGCTCTTCTTGTAGAAATTGGAGAACTTGCAAATGAAACACGTTGTTTTAAATATTGGAGCAATAAACCAGCATCAGAGCGTGAAGTAATATTAGAAGAGTACGTAGATGGTTTGCATTTTATCTTGTCAATCGGAATCGATTTAGGAATTGATAAAAACTTCTTATTCTATAAATGTGCGCAAACGAATAAAACACAAGTAGAAATTTTCTTAGACACATATGCAAAAGTGATTCGATTTACAGATCAACCTTCTATTACGAACTATATTGAACTATTTACAAGTTATCTTCGCCTTGGACAAGCGCTTGAATTTGAACAAGAAGAGATTGAAAAGGCGTATTTAGACAAAAATGAAGTAAATCATCAGCGTCAAACACAAGGATACTAAGTTAATTTTTGAATATTTCAATTTCCTTTTGTATAATAAAGTGACTGAAGAAAAAGGAGGGTGTTGGCAATGACAAAATTAGACGCGACATTGACAATGCTAAAAGAATTAACAGACGCACGAGGTATTGCGGGTAATGAGCGCGAACCACGTGAAGTAATGAAGAAATATATTGAGCCGTTTGCAGATGAACTTTCTACTGATAATTTAGGAAGTTTAGTTGCGAAAAAAGTTGGGGAAGAAAACGGCCCGAAAATTATGGTTGCAGGTCATTTAGATGAAGTTGGCTTTATGCTTACGCAAATTGATGACAAAGGCTTCCTTCGTTTCCAAACGGTTGGTGGCTGGTGGTCGCAAGTTATGCTGGCACAGCGCGTAACAATTGTAACGCGTAAAGGAGATATAACAGGTGTGATTGGTTCGAAACCACCGCATATTTTACCTCCAGAAGCTCGTAAAAAGCCAGTTGACATTAAAGACATGTTCATCGATATTGGTGCTTCTAGCCAAGAAGAGGCAATGGAGTGGGGCGTAAGACCAGGAGATCAGGTTGTACCTTACTTTGAATTCCAAGTAATGAAGAATGAAAAGATGTTACTTGCAAAAGCATGGGATAACCGAATTGGTTGTGCAATTGCAATTGACGTATTAAAACAATTAAAAGATGAAAAACATCCAAACGTTGTATACGGCGTTGGGACTGTACAAGAAGAAGTTGGTCTTCGTGGTGCGAAAACATCTGCGAATTATATCAAACCAGATATCGCGTTCGCAGTAGATGTTGGTATCGCTGGAGATACACCGGGTGTAACGTCAAAAGAAGCGCAAAGTAAAATGGGCGATGGACCGCAGATCATTTTATATGATGCTTCTGTTATTGGTCATACAGGTTTACGTGACTTTGTAGTTGATGTTGCTGATGAATTACAAATTCCATATCAGTATGATTCTGTAGCCGGCGGGGGAACAGATGCAGGAGCAATTCACATTTCTGTAAACGGTATTCCGTCTATGGCAATTACGATTGCGACACGCTACATTCATTCTCATGCGGCAATGTTACACCGTGATGACTATGAAAATGCAGTAAAGTTAATTGTAGAAGTTATTAAACGTCTTGATAAAGAGGCTGTACATAACATTACATTTAATTAATAGAAAAAAGCGAAGGATAACCTCCTTCGCTTTTTACATTTTTAAAACGGTCTTTCTAATCCTGCTGCAGTATGGGCTCCTAAAATAATTAAGCGAGTTAATTGCATTGCCATGAAATGTGGGGTATAAATCATGCCTCTTTTTAACCATGACATAATCATTCCGATATGAGCGCCTGTAACATAACTAATAAGAATATCACGAGGGACCATAAGGTCTTCATCATCTGGCTGGGAAATAGATAAGCTTAATGTTAAATGTGTTTGAATTGTTTTCATCATTTTATAAGAATAGTTTCCAGCTGCCTTATCGCCGAGCATAACGTTATAGAAATTAGTATTTTCTGCGATATGCTCAAACAAAGCTAAAAAAGTTGGATGCGGTGAATCAAAAGTGAGCTGAAAATCTTCTTTATTTCGATTTTGTGGTTTAATTACTTCAGCTAATTTTTCTAGCATTTCTTCTATGCTTTTGTCTAATAAATCATATTTATCATGGTAATGGCTATAAAATGTAGCGCGATTTACAGGAGCGCGTTCCGCGATATGTTGCACAGTTACATTTTCAAAGCCCTTTTCGCCTACTAAAGCGACAAAAGCATCCTGTATGAGTTGTCTCGTTCGTTTTACACGTGGATCATTTGTATTTTTAATAGACATTTTACTTCACCTCGTTTAATTTTTTTAACTTAAACAACACATATATAGTGTAATGTTGTTTAAACAACATATAGGTTTAAATTGTTGGTTGTAGATTCGGCATAATTATTTATAATTATAAACGATAGTCCTTCAGAAATCAGCACCGCTCGCAGACAGACGAAATAAGGTTTGTACTGCAAAGGGTGTGATTTTTTTGTTTAAAAGTTAATATAATTAACAATTAAGCAATATAAACAATAAGGATGTAAATAGTTTAGAAAAAAATTATATGCGATATAAGGAGAGGAATGCAATGAATCAGTTTCGAAGAATGGTAATTATCAACATTATCACATTAATTGTATTAGTTGGCGGCGGTATCGGCGGTTATTACTACTACAATCAAGCAGAAAATTATTTAAAAACAGACAATGCAAAAATTGACGGAAAGGTAATTCCGATTGCATCACCAGTAGCAGGTAAGTTAACAGACTGGAAAGCTGAAGTAGGAAAAAACTACAATGAAAACGATAAATTAGGTGCTGTCACTGTAGCAGGAGCAAATGGCGAACAAACAGTAGACGTAACAATTCCGCAAAATGCTACGGTTGTACAATCAAACGCAACAACAAACGCGTTCGTTGGAGCAGGTAGCCCAATTGCATACGCATTTGATATGAGTAATTTATGGGTAACAGCAAACATTGAAGAGACAACTATTGATGATGTTCAAAAAGGTCAAACAGTAGATGTATATGTAGATGCATACCCAGATACAACGTTAACAGGAAAAGTAGAACAAGTTGGATTAACAACAGCGAATACATTCTCGATGTTACCATCAAGTAACGCAACAGCGAACTATACGAAAGTAAAGCAAGTTGTACCAGTTAAAATTTCTTTAGATCATAGTAAATCAGTAAATATTGTTCCTGGAATGAATGTGTCAGTTCGTATTCATAAGTAAGGGGGAGATGAGATGTCCTCAATTGCAATTGTAGGATATGCACTATTTTGTATAATCGTCTTCTTCCTTGTAAATCGTCTTTTACGAAAGAAAAAAACGAATATGGGAGAAGAACAAGTCCCAGCCGTAAGTAAAATAGAGGTAACTAAAGCAGAAACAGAACTTGAACAAAAACAAGAAATAGAAGCTTCTAACGTAGTGGAATTAGAAACAGGGAAGCAAGAGCAAGTAAAGCAAGAAAAAGAAATGCTGAAGAGACAATTGCCGGTAGAGAATGTGAATGTAAAGGCAGTTGTAGCTGTATTAATTCTTGGTATGTTCGTTTCTATTTTAAACCAAACAATCATTAATGTTGCGTTGCCTCCATTAATGAACGAATTTAACGTATCAACTTCAACGGCCCAATGGTTAATTACAGGTTTCATGCTTGTAAACGGAATTTTAGTACCGATTAGTGCCTTTTTAGTTTCGCGATTTACGTATCGTAAATTATTCGTAGCGGCAATGTTATTTTTCACGGTAGGATCTATCATTTGTGCTACATCAGGTAACTTTACAATGATGATGACGGGCCGCATTATTCAAGCGGTTGGTGCAGGTATTTTAATGCCGGTTGGTATGAATATCTTCATGACATTATTCCCGCCTCATAAGCGCGGAGCAGCGATGGGACTACTAGGGGTAGCAATGATTTTAGCGCCAGCTATCGGACCAACTATTACAGGTTGGGTGATTGAAAATTATAGCTGGAACTTAATGTTCTACGGTATGTTTGTGATTGGTTTAATTATTACGTTCTTATCTTTAAAATTCTTCACACTAGCACAGCCGGTGTCTAAAACAAAGTTAGATGTATTTGGTGTTATTAGTTCAAGTATTGGACTAGGAAGCTTATTGTACGGATTTAGTGAAGCTGGAAATAATGGCTGGACTAGTGCAGAAGTTGTTATAACACTTATCATCGGTGTCATTGGTTTAGCAGTATTTATTTGGAGAGAGTTAACAACGGACAATAAAATGCTTGATTTACAAGTGTTTAAATATCCAACGTTCACTTTCACATTAGTAATTAACGCAATCGTAACGATGGCATTATTCGGAGGTATGTTATTACTTCCAGTATATTTGCAAAATATTCGCGGCTTTACGCCAATGGAATCTGGTCTACTACTCCTTCCGGGATCATTAATTATGGGGATTATGGGACCAGTTGCAGGTAAACTATTTGATAAGTATGGTATTCGTCCGTTAGCAATTGTCGGATTAGCCATTACAACATTTGCGACATATAAATTTACAACGTTATCAATGGATACACCGTATAGCGTTATTATGACGGATTATATTATACGTTCAATTGGTATGTCATTCATTATGATGCCAATTATGACAGCTGGTATGAACGCGTTACCGATGAAATTAATTTCTCACGGTACAGCAACGCAAAATACGTCAAGACAAGTAGCTGGTTCAATTGGAACGGCGATATTAATTACGCTTATGACGCAACAAACTACTGCTCACGTAGCGGATTATGGCAATATGTTAACAACGTCAAACCCGATTTTAGTTGATAAAGTACACGGTATGGGCCAAAGCTTAGCGGCATTAGCCGGATCAGCTCAAGCAGGAGATGCGATGAGCACGCAACTATTATTCGGACAAATTTCTAAGCTATCTGCGATTAATGGCATTAACGATGCCTTCTTAATTGCAACAATATTAGCCGGTATTGCTTGGGTGTTATCGTTCTTCTTACCATCAGGCAATAAACCAAATAGAAAAGCAGGGAATTAATTTCCCTGCTTTTTTATGTTTTTATGTAGTTAAATATAAAAGATGATAAGCAGTCAAAGAGCATAATCCCGTTATAAACAAAATTATCCCCATAGAACGAATATGTGTGAATTGTCTCCCGCTTATAATAGCTAATAGTCCGGCTAAAGGGAAGAAGCTCCAATATAAAGTTCCTGAAATTGGGAGCATCCGCTCTAAATCTATTCCATAGCCTATACAAATGATAGGAACAACGATAAGCGATATGCTAATCAATCCCGCTATAAAGGTAAGTAATTTTCGGTATTTAATTCCGGCAGCAATTAAAAAAATGCCCACGATGACTTCACATAGCATCAAAATAGGGCCTAAGATAATCCAAACTAACAATCCGGTAACTTCCATGTGTAATAACTCCTTAATGAATGAAATATGAATCAGGCATAGACATGAGCTGATAACAAATAGCTGCGAACAGTCCTAACGAGAAAATAATGAATCCCATATTACGTATACTTTTAATTTTTGAACGTGCCCCATTAATCCCTGCTAATAAACCAGCTAGAGAGAAAAGCATCCAATATAGAACCGCTGGAATATGAAGAACATCCTCTCCGTTTATACCTTTGTTCAAACAAATAAAAGGCATTATAACGAATGAGCAGCAAATAATCCCCATTAAAATAGCAAGGAATTTACGATGAATAATTCCGGTTACCACTAAAAAAATACCACCAGCAATTCCGCACAACATGAGAAGTGGCATAAAAAGCATCCAAATATTACTTAATTAACATAGGTAAACGCCTTTATGTTAATTAAGTAATATTTTACTACATGAGGTTTATTTTGGATATTGTAAATAAATATGAATAATTTGATAGGAATGTATGGATGATATGTTATTGGCTCTTAGAAAAGCTAGGGGATAGTGTGACGGGAGAAGCGTTTGAAGTTGTTATAAAAGAGTAAAAGAGGTATCGGGATGATACCTCTTTTTTACGTTGAAAAGGCGATTATATTAGTCAAAATATGTAATAGTATAGCGGGAATAATAGATTTAGTTTGTTTGTACAATAAACAAGCAAATATTCCCGTCATAAATGCGCTAATCATAACTCCCACAGAGTACGTATGAGCAATACCGAAAATTAAACTTGAGAGAATTACAGCTGGCCAAAAGGTAAACTTCTCTTCGAAAAAACGAAGAAGAATACCTCTGCATACAAGCTCTTCAAAAATAGGTGCAAAAATCCCACCAGCTAGAAGTAAGAGAAGTGGATAGTGCTCTAGTGTTGAAAGTTGTAATGCATCAGACTGTTCTTGTACGGATGAAGGGAATAATTTATCTAGTACAAACATATCTACAAACAGGGTGAGTACATAATAAATGAGAACATAGATGTACATCTGAAAAGATTTTAAAACTCGAAAATCGAATGTAGGTAATACTAGTTCTTTCAGTGGTTTATATTTCATGATATATACGATTAGTAAAAGTAGGGCAACTAATTCATAACTTACATTTTTTATAGATTCAAGCAAAGGTTTATTTGTATCTGGGTTAATATATCCATATAACTCAATAGGTAAAAATGTAAAGAGTATATTTATTAATGAGAGACACGGAAAGAGAATGAATAAAACTCCAAGAAATTGTAACCATGACATAGAGTTTTTCTGTTCGTGTGGAATTTGTGTAGCGGGTTGCATATGTTCAAATCACCTCTTTATATTTATATATAAAATTATAGTTGATTTGAATTTGGAATGTTACGTTTAAATATTACATACAAGATTCGAATTTGAAATATTCCGTTTGTTTTTTAGGGGGAAATAATAAAAGAGGTATCACTCTGTAGTGATGCCTCTTTCTCATTGATAACTATGTTTTGCCTTGCTATTCGATTTCGATTGCTCTATTTGCAATTCACGCTCTACCAATCGGTCTAATTGTTGGATAGCTTTCAATGCTTTTTCATAAGAAATCGTTCTATAATGATGTGCGCCACCCGGTTCCTCATCGGCTTCATCCGCCCACTTAATAACGTTTTGTAGAGGTGTTCTTTCAAGCGTTTGTTCTAGTAGGAAAGAATCGGTGTGCAGAAGAATTGCAACAGAAATTTCTTTTGCTAGTTTCGGATGTTCTCCTAATCTAATAAGCAATTTATGAGCTCTTTCTGCTCCTTTAATTGCATGTATATCATTCTTTTTATACAAGTCATAGTCCCATTCGCCGCCTGTGTACCACGTATGGTGTCCGATATCATGAAGGAAACCAGCCTTTGTCGCAGCATCGACTGAGGCGTGATGCTTTTTAGCTAGGTGAAACGCATGGTAAGCGACAGCAATCGCGTGGACCATTCCAGAACGGTTTACATATTTTTGTGTAATGTGATGTTTAAAAACTTGTTCAAGCGTAATACGGTGCATAAAACATTCACTCCTTTTATCTAATGGTGTATATGAAGAAAATCGATCGGTTTAAATGTATTTTGAACATTGTACTCCATCAATCAGCGTTAGTAAAGTAGAAATGTTTAGGAGAAGAAAAAAATTTTCGTAAAAAAATCACCTCGGCTTATGCTAAGGTGATTTTCAAATTGCTTATTTTTTTAATCCTTGCTCCAGTGTTTCTAACATTTCGTGTTTTTCATTTTCATCAGCATTTTTCCAAATGACTTCGAATAAAACGCCAAGACCTGGAAGCATTTTTTCTTCACCGCTTTGAATTGCATCGACAATCGTTTCTTGTAATTGGTCTTGTGAATTCCCAGTTACATTCGCTAATACAGCGCCGCGTAAATTAAAACTCATGATTTTCACCTCTTCTTCAGAATTGAAACTGACGTTAGTTTTTGTTCTTTTTTATGTAAATATGTATGAAAAATAGGCTATAATGATAAGACAAGAAGAGAGGGAAATACATATTATGAAAAACATTGATTCAGTACAAAATCCGCGTGTGAAGCAGTGGAAAAAGCTGCAGACGAAAAAAGAGCGCGATAAAAAAGGTTTATTTTTTGTAGAAGGATTCCATTTAGTAGAGGAAGCTTTAAAGGCGGGAGTTGTAACAGAACTTATCGTTTCTGATCAGACAGATCTTCCGAAAGATTGGACAGTTAATGATGTGGAAATGTATATTGTGCCTGAAGCAATTGTAAAAATACTTCGTGAAACAGAAACAACGCAAGGTGTATTTGCTGTTTGTGAAAAGCATGAGAAAGAAGTAGCTCTTACTGATGGGAAGTTTCTTTTATTAGACGGCCTTCAAGACCCAGGTAATTTAGGAACGATCATTCGTACAGCTGATGCAGCTGGTATTCATGCCGTTGTGCTTGGAGAAGGATGCGTTGATGTTTATAATAGTAAAGTACTCCGCTCTACACAAGGTTCTATTTTCCGCTTACCAATTGTAAAAGGGAACTTAGAAGAATGGGTAGACAAGTTAAAAGAAAATAACGTCCCTGTATATGGAACAGCTCTTGAAAATGGAGTTCCGTATGGTGAAGTAACACCGGCCGGAAGTTTTGCATTAATTGTAGGAAATGAAGGAAGCGGCGTACGCCAAGAAATTCTTGCGAAAACGGATCAAAACTTGTATATTCCAATTTATGGCGGGGCAGAATCATTAAATGTTGCAGTTGCAGCAGGGATTTTAACGTATTATTTACAAAGCCCGGTTGCGAACAAATAAAAAACTTCTTATAATAAGTTGAAGTATATGTTTGTAATGAACATACAATAAAAGTTAAATAACGAAAAACGTTGATAGAGAAGAGTAGCTTACAAAATCGCCATATAGGGAGAGAGTGCCATAGACTGAAAGCATTCTTATGGTAGACGGAAGTGAATTCACCTCTGGAGTTGACGCCAGGACCATTTATATGTAAAGGCGTTCCGGTCAGAATTGATCGTTATAACTAATGAGTGGGCAGACTTGTTCTGTCAATTTAGGGTGGTACCGCGAATTTACCTCGTCCCTTTTTGGGAGCGGGGTTTTTTTATTTTTAAAATTAGGAGGGTTCCAAATGGAAGCACGTTTAAAAGAGCTAAAGCAAAAAGCGTTAGAGCTTATTGAAGAAGCGAAAGAGCTAAAAGGCTTAAACGATGTACGCGTAGCGTATTTAGGGAAGAAAGGCCCAATTACAGAAGTATTACGCGGCATGGGAAAATTATCAGCAGAAGAGCGTCCACGTATGGGAGCATTAGTAAATGAAGTACGTGAAGCGATTCAAACGCGTCTAGACGACAAAATTGGTAACTTAGAAAAAGCAGTGATTGAAGCGAAATTGGCTACTGAAACAATTGATGTTACACTACCAGGTCGTCCTGTTGAGACAGGTTGTCACCATCCGTTAACAGCTGTTGTTGAACAAATTGAAGATGTATTTATCGGTATGGGTTATGAAGTAGCTGAAGGAACAGAAGTAGAAAAAGACTACTACAACTTCGAAGCATTAAACTTACCGAAAGATCATCCAGCGCGTGATATGCAAGATACATTCTACATTACAGAAGAAACGTTACTACGTACACATACATCTTCTGTGCAAGCACGTACGATGGAAAATAATAAAGAAAAAGGCCCGATTAAAATTATTTGTCCTGGTAAAGTGTATCGCCGCGATGACGATGATGCGACGCATTCACACCAGTTCATGCAAATTGAAGGTCTTGTAATTGATAAAAACATTCGCATGAGTGATTTAAAAGGTACACTGCAAGTATTCGTGAAAAAGATGTTCGGTGAAGATCGTGAAATCCGTCTTCGTCCAAGTTTCTTCCCATTCACAGAGCCATCTGTAGAGATGGATATTTCTTGTATGATGTGTCACGGCAAAGGTTGCGGCACTTGTAAAGGAACTGGCTGGATTGAAATTTTAGGCGCAGGTATGGTTCACCCGAACGTACTTGAAATGGCTGGTTATGATTCAAAAGAATATCAAGGTTTCGCATTCGGTATGGGCGCAGAGCGTATCGCAATGTTGAAATACGGCGTAGATGACATTCGTCATTTCTATACAAATGATGTACGTTTCTTACAACAATTCAAACGAGCGTAAGGGAAGGAGAGGATAAATATGTTCGTATCATATCGTTGGTTACAAGAGTATGTAGATATTAAAGATGTAACAGCACAAGAACTAGCAGACAAAATCACGAAAAGTGGTATTGAAGTAGAGGGCGTTGAAGTATTAAATAAAGGTGTAAAAGGTGTTGTAGTTGGTCACGTATTAGAATGTGAAAAACACCCAGAAGCTGATAAATTAAGCAAATGCTTAATTGATATCGGTGAAGAAGAGCCAGTACAAATTATTTGTGGTGCTGCTAATATTGCAAAAGGTTTAAAAGTACCAGTTGCAAAAGTTGGCGCTGTACTTCCTGGTAACTTCAAGATTAAAAAAGCAAAACTACGCGGTGAAGCTTCTCACGGTATGGTTTGTGCACTTCAAGAGCTTGGTATTGATGGAAAGTTAGTTTCAAAAGAATATGCAGATGGTATCTTCATCTTCCCAAGTGACGCTGAAGTTGGTGCAGATGCACTTGAAATTTTAAACTTACACGATGAAGTACTTGAGCTTGGTTTAACACCAAACCGTGCAGATTGCTTAAACATGTTAGGTGTTGCATATGAAGTAGCTGCTATTTACGGCCGTGAAGTAAAACTTCCAGCTATCGACTTACAAGAAACAGCAGAAAAAACTTCTGATTACATTTCTGTAAGTGTAGAAGCGAAAGAAGAAAACCCATTATATATTGCAAAAATGGTTAAAAACGTAAAGATTGGTCCATCACCAATCTGGATGCAAACTCGTCTTATGGCAGCTGGCATTCGTCCAATTAGCAATGTAGTTGATATTACAAACTACATTTTAATGGAATACGGTCAACCGTTACATGCATTTGATTACGATAAATTAGGTTCAAAAGAAATCGTTGTTCGTCTTGCAAAAGAAGGCGAAAAAATTGAAACGTTAGATGATCAAGAACGTACATTACAAAGCCACCACCTTGTAATTACAAACGGCACAAAAGCTTTAGCTGTTGCTGGTGTAATGGGCGGAGCTGATTCTGAAGTTACAAATGACACAGTAAACGTTCTAATCGAGTCTGCATACTTTGCGGGACAAACTGTGCGCCGTACATCAAAAGATTTAGGTCTTCGTAGTGAATCAAGTGCACGTTTCGAAAAAGGGATCGACCCAACACGCACATTTGAAGCGATTCAACATGCAGCTGCTTTAATGGCAAAATACGCTGGCGGTGAAGCACTTGAAGGTGTAGTAGAAGCTGATAACTTACAAGTACAAGAGCGTACAGTATCTGTTACTGCTGAAAAAGTAAACCGTGTATTAGGTACAGATATTTCTGCAAGTGAAATGGGTACAATGTTCACAAACTTAAAATTCCCATTCACAGAAGTTGAAGGAACATTCCATGTAAATGTACCAGCACGTCGTCCTGACATTACAATTTCAGAAGACTTAGTAGAAGAAGTGGGTCGACTATACGGTTATGACCACATTCCAGTTACATTACCTTCTGGAACGATGACACGTGGTAAATTAACATCGGCACAAACGAAACGTCGTAAAGTACGCCGCTTCTTAGAAGGCGCTGGTTTATATGAAGCAATCACGTATTCATTAACAAGCGCTGACAAAGCGAAACAATATATGGTTGAGCCAAACGAAAAAGCTCCTGTAAATCTTGCACTTCCAATGAGCGAAGAGCGTAGCCAACTTCGTTTAAGCTTAGTGCCACAATTGTTAGAAGCAGTTTCATACAATGTTGCACGTAAAAACGATAGCGTTGCTTTATACGAAGTAGGTTCTGTTTTCTTACCAACAGAAGCAGGAGAACTTCCGAAAGAAGAACAACATCTTGCAGGTGTTATGACAGGTCTGGCTCTTCACCATGCATGGCAAGGTGAGAAGAAAGTTGTAGACTTCTTCGTTGTGAAAGGTGTGCTAGAAGGATTATTCGACGTACTAGGCGTTGCCAACCAAATCACATATGCACCAGCAAAACGTGAAGGTATGCACCCAGGCCGTACAGCTGACATCGTATTAGATGGCGAAGTAATCGGATTCATCGGTCAATTGCACCCAGAAACCGAAAAACAAATAGATGTGAAAAATACATTCGTATTCGAACTATCTCTTGTAAAAGTATTCGGTGCAGACGCAGAGGAAACTTACTACTCAGCAATTCCACGTTTCCCATCTATGACACGTGATATGGCTGTTGTTGTAACAACAGAAACAAAAGCTGGTGAAATGAAGCAAGTAATTGCTGAAGCTGGCGGAGAACTTCTGAAAGAAGTAACACTATTTGACTTATACGAAGGTGAAAAAATGGAAGAAGGCAAGAAATCACTTGCATTCTCTATGACCTACTTCGATGCAGAACGTACGTTAACAGACGAAGAAGTAACAGAAGCACATAACCGTGTATTAACAACGGTAGAAGAGAAATTTGGTGCGGAGTTACGTAAGTAATTAAAAAATGCCGGATTTAAAAATAAAAAACACATAGTTAATTACTATGTGTTTTTTATTTTGGGTCATCTAATCTCTAAGCCATGACTGAATAGTTTCGAGTTTTATTTATTGTGACATGAAATTTTTTATTTTTATCATTTTTAGTATGACCTTCGATATCGATAAAACCTTCACGCATCATGTGTTGTATTTCTATTATGGATTATATATGCGGTACATGTTATTAGTAGAATTAAAATAGTTAAAATTATAATATTTCTCTTTTTTGTTTTAGTCACTATTTTCCCTCCTGAAATAAGTTATATAATGTATAAGGGGATGAAAGTCATGACTAGTTCTGTTACAGATAAAACTCTTGCTCATTTAGCAGATAGTAGTTATCGTGATGCTTCTAATGAACGTGTAAAGATTGGAAACCATGTAGAAGTTTGGAGACCTGTAAATATTAAGGGTGCAATTTTACACGATGAGAAAAATAGTTTTGATGCTACTGTTTATAAAAATGAAGAAACAAAACAAATTGTAATCGCTTTTAGAGGTTCTCAAGAAGGCCCTGATTTTTATGATGCAGATCTTTTAGACGTTGTTGGTAATCGTTTAAGAAAAAACCAAGATAGCCTAGATCAATTGAATAAATTGGATACGTCTTCTCTTCCTTTAACGTATCAAGCAAATTTTGCTCTGGCAAAAGAAAGGGCACAACAAGTAATTGCGGAAAATCAATTTACTTATGCTGATGATTTAGTGAAGAAAGTTAAAAATCAAATAGCTGGTGAAAAAGAATTTGAAGGTTATAAATTAACTTTAACAGGCCATTCTTTGGGTGGCGGTTTATCAGAATATACAGGTGTTATGAATGATATTAATGCTGTAAGTTATGAAGCACCAAATGTAATTGATCTGTTACCTAAGGATAAGAAAGAAAAAGCTTTACGTGGTGATTATAAGAACCAAATTACAAGTGTGGGAGATCCCTATGATACTGTATTTACAGGGTTTAAAGGGAATGATAATGATAAAAGAGGTAGGATAGGACATGTGTATCATACAAATGATACAGGTGTACAAAATAATGATATAGTTCAAGAAACAAGTAGTATGTTTACTTTTCTTTTGAAACCTTCATTTTTTGTTTATAACGCATTAAGAGGTATTGCATCGTTCGTTGGTGGTCCGCTACCAAAATATCATAGTATGGATCGTTATATGTTTGATAAATATGGCCACTTTAATATGGAGAATATATTTGATGGAGAAACTGGAGAACGGATTTTGGGTTCACCTCGTGCAGGTGAAATAACAATTCGTTTATCAGTGGAAGAGGTTAAGCAAATTGCTAAGGATTTAAAAAGAGAAATTGATGACATTAATCAAAAGTTGGTACAAACGAGTAACAAAATTATTAATATATTACATCAATCGCCGGCTAGCGTAGATGGGAATCTGATTAATACAATTACATATGGCGTATATGGGTTTCAAAGGGGATATATGGAGCGTATTCGTTCAGAAGCCGATTTTATTGAACAACAAGCCGATAAATTTAAAAATGTGGATGAGCAAGGTTAAGTGGGGATGGGGGATTTTTGTGAAAAATTATGATGTTATTGGACATGCTATCGATGTAGTAGGCGCAAAAAATGATTTAGAATCATGTATTTTAGATTTAGAGAATCATAGAAAAAACGTAAGTTCAATTAAGATATTATTAGAACATAGTTGGCAAGGGAATACAGCAAAAGAAATTGAAAGAAGATTAAGTGAAGTAGACAAAGAACTAGTCTATAGAATTGATGAATTTAGAAAAATACAAGGTGATTTAGAGAGGTATAGAAAAGCAGTGGAAAGTTTCGCGAATCACTTTATGATGATGGGTCCAAAATATTAAATTAGTTAAGTGGGGGACAATTATTATTATGTTCATAGGGTGGGAGTGGTTGCCGAAAAAATGGGGGAAAAGAAAAGTCGCAGAAAAGTTTCTGCAAGCAAAATTTGCTGATGAAGGTAAAGGGATTTTAATTATTACTTATGCTATAGATCTATATGTTATATCTATTCCTTTACAAGTAAAAAAATATAATTCACTTTAATTTTGAAGAAAGCTAATATCTTATAAGGTATTGGCTTTTCAGAGTGTTGGAAGTCCTAAAGGGTTTCTCAACACTCTGAAAGAACACATAGTTAATTACTGTGTGTTCTTTTATTTTAGGTCATCTAATCCCCAACCCATGACTGAATAATTTTGAGTTTTATTTATTGTGACATGAAACTTTCTATTTTTATCATTTTTAGTATGACCTTTGATATCGATAAAACCTTCACGCATCATGTGTTGAATTTCAACTTTAGTAACTGTTACATCAATATTTTCCTCTGTTTTCATATGTTTTATTGCAACTTCAGCAGCTCTTTCTTTTGTTGTATTTCTATTATGGATTATATATGCGGTACATGTTATTAGTAGAATTAAAATAGTTAAAATTATAATATTTCTCTTTTTTGTTTTAGTCACTATTTTCCCTCCTAAAAAAAGCTATATAATTAATATATATGATTTATGGGGAGATGGGAATAATGAGTAGTTCTATTACAGATAAAACGCTAGCTGCATTAGCAAAAAAGAGTTATGTCAATGATAATGAACCAGGGATTTTAGAGATTGGAGATCATGAAGAAGAAAGATATAGAAAAATAGTGGCAGGTTTTGTAAATCACTTTATGATGATGAGGCCAAAATATTAGATTTGTTAAATAGAGGGTATTTTTACAGGGATGATTGTTGAATCGACTATATATTCGAAATTTCGCCTATGTATATCAAGGCATCTTGCATCTTTCTCTCGAATGTAGTACATTAATTTTAGTTTAACAAAATGAAAGACGATGATAAGGAAAAGTAGTATATACTATAATCCAAAGCGAGTCAGGGACGGTGAGAGCCTGATGAGGCGGTATATGTGAAGAACACCTTGGAGTTGCTAACCGAAATTGAAGCTTGTATTCAAGAGTAGACTTAGACGGGAATCCGGCCTGTTACAAACCGGGAAGTATGTATTACATACGAGTTAAAGTTGGTCTTTATGACAAATTGGGTGGTACCGCGAAGTTTAACCTTTCGTCCCTTTATGGATGAAAGGTTTTTTTGTATTTAAATATAATCAGCAAAGGAGAATTTCACTATGGAAAACACATTAGTAAAAAGTCTGTATAGAGATACAGAAAAGTATGCAGATCAAACAGTACAAGTATCAGGGTGGATTCGTAACTTACGTGATTCAAAAGCTTTTGGTTTCATCGAATTAAACGACGGTAGCTTCTTCAAAAGCGTTCAAATCGTTTTCGATACAGAATTAGAGAACTTCAAAGAAATTGCAAAGCTTCCACTTAGCTCTTCAGTTAAAGTAGAAGGTAAAGTAATTGCAACGCCTGGAGCGAAGCAACCATTTGAAATTAAAGCAGAAAAAATTGATATCGAGGGCTTATCAGATTCTGATTACCCACTTCAAAAGAAGCGTCATACGTTTGAATACTTACGTACAATCGCTCACTTACGTCCAAGAACAAATGCATTCTCTGCAACGTTCCGTGTACGTTCTATCGCAGCATTTGCGATTCACCAGTTCTTCCAAGAGCGTGGATTCGTACATGTTCACACACCAATCATCACTGGTAGTGATACAGAAGGTGCAGGCGAAATGTTCCGTGTAACAACACAAGATTTAAACAACGTACCAAAAGGTGAAGACGGACAAGTTGATGAATCAAAAGACTTCTTCGCTAAAGAAACAAACTTAACAGTAAGTGGACAGCTGAACGCTGAAGCTTATGCATTAGCATTCCGTGATGTTTATACATTTGGACCTACATTCCGTGCGGAAAACTCAAACACAACTCGTCACGCAGCTGAGTTCTGGATGGTTGAGCCTGAGATTGCATTCGCTGAGTTAGGCGATGTAATGGATCTTACAGAAGATATGCTGAAATATGCAATGAAATACGTACTAGAGCATGCACCAGAAGAAATGGACTTCTTCAACAGCTTCGTTGATAAAACAGTTCTAGAGCGCATGAACAACGTGATTAACTCTGACTTCGGTCGTATCACATATACAGAAGCAATTAAAGTACTTCAAGAATCAGGTGCTGACTTCAAATACCCGGTAGAATGGGGTATTGATTTACAAACAGAGCATGAAAGATACTTATCAGAAGAAATCTTCAAACACCCTGTATTCGTAACAGACTATCCAAAAGACATTAAGGCATTCTACATGCGTATGAACGAAGATGGTAAAACAGTAGCTGCTACTGACCTTCTAGTTCCTGGCATCGGCGAATTAATCGGCGGAAGTCAACGTGAAGAAAGAATGGACGTTTTAGTAGACAGAATTAAAGAACTAGGCATGAACGAAGAGGATTATTGGTGGTACTTAGAACTTAGAAAATACGGCGGTACAAAACACGCTGGATTCGGTCTAGGTTTCGAGCGCTTCCTAATGTACATCACTGGCATGGCTAACATCCGTGACGTAATTCCATTCCCAAGAACTCCAGGTTCTTCTGAATTCTAAAATATAAAAAAGCGAGAGGATTTCCTCTCGCTTTTTATTTTGAATAGTTTATTACCTCGTAGCAAAAAGTAATGCGAAGGGGTGAATATAAATGAGTGGAAAAGTGAAAAAAGATCATTCAAGATCAAGCCTAGGTTCTCCAGAAGTAGAAGGACAAGGAACGACGACACATGAAACAGGTTCTCATAAAGTATCTTCATCAAATAAGAAGCAGAAACGAAGCTAACATAAAAAAGGAGAGTCTTGGCGACTCTCCTTTTTTTATGAATTACATCTTATTATCATTAATCTCTTTTGTAATGTTATCTACATCTTTGTCTAATCGATCTAAATAGAAAAACCATAGTAAGCTCATGAGCACGTAATAGATGGCCATCACACCAAGATTATCAGATATATTTTCGAATGTGGATTTAGTAGTGAAAAAAACTCCCCAAATGGTAGAAATGGTAAGGTAAGAAAGTGGGCCCACGAGGTGTACGAAAACATATAATAACTTTTTAACTTTTACAGCGTTCATATGAATTCCCTCCTTATGTAAACAATCTTTTTCTTCTAATCATAAACTCAAGTTCCTCACAGAAGTGTTGTAGTTTTGCTGGATTATGTATTAACAAGCGGGCATCGTGTTTCCCGATAAATCTTCGAATCCGAAAGTTTAATAAGAAAGATCGACCATATCGTTCTATTAAATCGTTGAACGCTGGTTGTTCACTTAGTAGCTGAATGTTTTCTCTAATTTCGAACTGTCTTTCGTGTGGATCGCCTAGTAAGATATTTAGAATCATTTGTAGAAGTAGCAATGGGAATCTCCTCCCGTGTTAGAATAATCTGTATATTATAATTGTAACAAAATTACAAGGACAATAGTAGGTTGAAACAAAAAAACAGGAGTTTGTAGGCTCCTGTTTTTGTCGATACTATTTTAATAAGCGAAACGCCTTCTCCTTATTAGCGAAATGCATTTTCACAAACTCGGGTAATCGTTCTTTACCAAGCTTTTGAATTAATTTAGCAGCGGCGATATCAACTTGTTTACCGGCACCTTTTGGAAGTGGCATACCAGCTTTTTTGCTTAGTTCGTTAAACTGTTTTACGAATGAGTAACGAGCTAAAATAGAAGCTGCGGCTACTGCTAAATGGACGCTTTCACCTTTTGTTGCGAAGTAAACATTTTCACGCTGTACCTGCTTTTGTTTTGCTAAATATTTGTAGTATGTATCAGGTTGTGTGAATTGGTCGATTAAGACGCCTTCAGGTTTTGTAGGTGCAATTTTGGCTAATAAGTTTGTAATGGCTTTATTATGTAGTAAAGCTTTTAACTTACCTTGGTTGTTTCCTTTATCAAATAGCTCGTTATATTTTTCATTATGAAGGACAAGAGAGCTGTAAGGAACAACGTGTAGAAGTTGTTTTGCAATGGCAGTAATTTGATCGTCATTTAAGTTTTTAGAGTCTTTTACACCAAGTTCTTTTAAAAGTGGAATTTGCTTCGCATCCACATATACAGCAACTACTGTCATCGGTCCGAAGAAATCACCAGTACCAACTTCATCTGATCCTACGATAGACATTGTACTGATGGAAGCGGGCGGTGCATAACGGTGTGAATCGACAGATTTTTTTACAGTTGTTTTCGGTGTTTGAGAGACAGTTTGCCAACGAGAAGCTTCTGCTTCAGCGCGTCCACCTTGGAACATTACTTTTCCAGATTTATACGCTGTAATTGTGCAAGATGGCACCTTTGCCATGAAGATTCCGCCTTGTGGAATTTTCGGGCTAAGCGATTGTTTATATTGTTGTTTCATGTCTTCAATTACTGTAGAATTTGTTTGAATTACGATAGAATTTGACATAGTGGTCGCCCCTTTTTTTATATTGTTATTTTTATCATATCGGATTGTTCTTTCTGTTTCCATAATATGATGGTTCATGGTATGATAAACTTTAGGATTCTGTACGTGATTGGAGGCCGGTGAGTTGTCACAACAAAAGGGAAAGAAAAGTCGAATTAATGTAGAAATCTATGGTCAACAATATTCAGTTGTTGGCGATGAAAGTACAAGTCATATCCGCATGGTAGCAGCGATTGTGGATGATAAAATGCGCGAACTCAATGCCAAGAATCCTTCGCTTGACACGAGTAGACTAGCGGTATTGACGGCGGTAAACGTCATACACGATTACATAAAATTAAAAGAAGAACATGAGAAATTGAAAGAAAGTATGACAAAAAAAGGAATGGAATAACATGATTGATATTATTATCATTTTACTGCTTGTTATGGGATTTTTCCTCGGCTTACGCAGAGGGTTTATTCTGCAACTTGTAAAGTTAACAAGCTTTATTATCGCATACCTTGTTGCATACTGGTACTGTAAAGATTTAGCGCCAGCACTTGCGAAATTTATTCCGTATCCATTTGATAAAAACGTATCTGTTCCAGAATGGATTGATGCAAATAATATTGAGACAGTATTTTATCAAGCACTTGCGTTTATCATATTGTTTATTATTACAAAAATTGCACTTTCATTACTTGGTAATTTGTTAAATATATTTGCAGAAATACCGGTTTTAAAGCAAGTCAATGCGTTTGCGGGGGCAATCCTCGGATTTTTAGAAGTATATATTATTTTGTTTGTTTTAATTATCGTTGGAAACATCCTTCCAATTGAACAAATACAAACACCATTACAAAAATCATCAATTAGCAAAATAATTGTAGACGATACACCGATTCTCTCTGAAAAGGTGAAGGAACTATGGCAGACAGGTAGCAAAGTATAACTTCTCTTTTTTCGGAAAGAGGAGTTTTTTTCTATGAAAGAAAGGCGGGGCAATGATGAAAGTAAATAAAAAACAAGTTATTAAATTATTAGAGACAATCGGCCTGTTTATGGAACTAAAGGGCGCGAATCCATTTAAAATATCTGCATTTCGTAAAGCGGCAGCAGCACTAGAAAGTGATGATCGTAGTCTTTCTGAGATTGAAGATTTCACGAAGATTCCGGGCATTGGAAAAGGAACAGCAGCAGTTATTCAAGAATATATAGAATCGGGAACATCTGAAGTGTTACAAGAGCTTGAACAAGAAGTGCCAAGTAGCTTATTACCGCTATTAAAATTGCCAGGCCTTGGTGGTAAAAAGGTAGCTAAGTTATATAAAGAACTTGGTGTTGTTGATATGGAATCGCTAAAAGCGGTTTGTGAGGAAAATAAAGTACAAGCTTTAGCAGGTTTCGGTAAGAAGACAGAAGAGAAAATATTAGAAGCAATCGATCAAGTAGGATCTCGTCCAGAGCGTTTACCAATCGCAATGGTATTGCCTATTGCCGGGGAAATAGAGGAGAAATTGTCGAATGTTGCTGAAATAATTCGTTTCTCTCGCGCTGGTAGTTTACGCCGTGTTCGTGAGACAGTAAAAGATTTAGATTTCATTATTGCAACGACGGAGCCAGCAGTAGTACGCGAACATTTATTACAATTCGATAATATGATTGAAGTGATTGCAAGTGGAGATACGAAAGTATCTGTTCGTCTTCAATATGAATATGATATTTCAATTGACTTCCGCTTAGTAAAACCAGAAGAGTTTATTACAACTCTTCACCATTTCACGGGATCAAAAGACCATAACGTAAAAATGCGCCAAATCGCGAAAGATAGAGGCGAGAAAATTAGTGAGTACGGTGTGGAAAACTTAGAAACAGGCGAAGTAAAGACATTTGAAACAGAAGAGGAGTTCTTTGCTCATTTCGGTCTTCCGTTTATTCCGCCAGAAGTACGTGAAGATGGAAAAGAAATTGAATTAATTAAAGAGTATCCAAACTTAATTCAGTTCTCTGATATACAAGGTGATTTACATATGCATACAACATGGAGTGACGGTGCCTTTTCAATTGAAGAAATGGTACAAGCATGCCGCGCTCGTGGATATAAGTTTATGGCGATTACGGACCACTCACAATACTTGAAAGTAGCGAATGGTTTAACGAAAGAGCGTCTTCGCGAGCAAGCGAAAGAAATTGAGCGTATGAATGAAAAGTATCCAGACATTACAATTTTACGCGGAATTGAAATGGACATTTTACCAGATGCGACACTTGATTTTGATGATGAAGTATTAGCAGAATTAGATTATGTCATTGGGGCGATTCACTCTAGCTTCTCACAAGACCGTGAAACGATTATGAAACGTCTTCGCACTGCGCTGGAGAATAAGCATGTCACAATGATTGCCCATCCGACAGGTCGTCTTCTTGGGCGCCGCGAGGGTTACGATGTAGATACAGATTTATTAATCAAGCTCGCAAAAGAAACAAATACAGTTTTAGAATTAAATGCAAATCCAAACCGTCTAGATTTAAGCGCAAAATTATTAAAACAAGCACAAGATGCTGGTGTAAAAGTGGCGATTAATACGGATGCTCATACACTTGAAATGTTAGAAGATATGGAAACAGGTGTAGCAGCAGCACGTAAAGGTTGGATTCAAAAAGATAACGTAATTAACACATGGGATATTGAACGTTTATTAGACTATATTAAACGTAATAAGTAACACAAGGGGGACCTGCAACATGTTAGAAAGAACGTTGCGTGTATTAGAATACAATAAAGTAAAAGAACAATTACTTGAACATACAGCCTCTTCACTTGGCCGTGACAAAGTGAAGAATTTAGTACCAAGCACAGATTTTGAAGAAATTGTAGAACTGCAAGATACGACGGATGAAGCTGCGAAAGTCATTCGTCTGAAAGGTAGTGCACCATTAGGTGGTATTACAGATATTCGCTCAAATGTAAAACGTGCAAAGATTGGAAGTATGTTAAGCCCAAATGAACTGCTTGATATCGCAAATACGATGTATGGTAGTCGTAATATGAAACGTTTCATTGAAGATATGGTTGATAATGGTGTCGAGCTTCCAATTTTAGAAACTCATGTCGCTCAAATTGTATCTTTATATGATTTAGAAAAGAAAATTACAAATTGCATCGGTGATGGTGGTGAAGTAGTCGATAGCGCAAGTGATAAACTGCGTGGTATTCGTACTCAAATCCGTACTGCGGAAAGCCGTATTCGTGAAAAGTTAGAAAACATGACGCGTTCTTCAAACGCGCAAAAGATGCTGTCTGACGCGATTGTAACGATTCGTAACGAACGTTACGTAATCCCAGTAAAACAAGAATACCGCGGCGTATATGGCGGTATTGTTCACGATCAATCAGCTTCTGGACAAACGTTATTTATTGAGCCGCAAGTAATCGTAGAATTAAATAATGCGCTTCAAGAAGCACGTGTGAAAGAAAAACAAGAAATCGAACGCATCTTATTGATGTTAACAGAAGAAGTAGCAGTAGAAGCGGATATCGTTTTATCTAACGTAGAAGTAGTTGCTAATCTTGACTTCATATTTGCGAAAGCTTTTTATGCGAAGCGAATTAAAGCAACGAAGCCAATTGTAAATAACGAGCGCTACATGGATTTAAGACAAGCACGTCATCCGCTTATTGATCCGGAAATTATCGTGCCAAATAATATTATGCTCGGTAAAGACTTCACAACAATTGTTATTACAGGACCGAATACAGGTGGTAAAACAGTTACGCTGAAAACCGTTGGTATTTGTGTATTAATGGCGCAATCTGGTCTTCACATTCCAGTAATGGACGAGTCAGAGATTTGTGTATTTAAAAATATCTTTGCTGATATCGGTGATGAGCAATCGATTGAACAAAGTTTAAGTACGTTCTCCTCACATATGGTGAACATTGTAGATATTTTAGAAAAAGCTGATTTTGAAAGCTTAGTTTTATTCGATGAATTAGGTGCTGGAACAGATCCACAAGAAGGGGCTGCACTAGCGATTTCAATTTTGGATGAAGTATGTAACCGCGGTGCTCGCGTTGTTGCAACGACGCATTATCCAGAATTAAAAGCATACGGATATAACCGTGAGCAAGTTATTAATGCGAGTGTTGAGTTTGATGTGAATACATTAAGCCCAACGTATAAATTATTAATCGGTGTACCAGGACGTAGTAATGCCTTTGAAATTTCGAAACGCCTTGGATTATCTGATCGAGTTATCGATCAAGCACGTAACCACATTAGTACAGATACAAACAAAATTGAAAATATGATTGCGAAGTTAGAAGAAAGTCAAAAGAACGCAGAGCGTGACTGGAACGAAGCAGAAGCGCTTCGTAAGCAATCTGAAAAACTTCATCGCGAATTAC
This sequence comes from Bacillus nitratireducens, assembly GCF_001884135.1. Taxonomy (GTDB): domain Bacteria; phylum Bacillota; class Bacilli; order Bacillales; family Bacillaceae_G; genus Bacillus_A; species Bacillus_A nitratireducens. Next base: position 140,056 of record NZ_MAOC01000084.1, read on the forward strand.
AGCGACAAATTATTGAATTTAACGATGAGCGCGATGAAAAATTATTAAAAGTGCAAAAAGAAGGGGAAGAAAAAGTCGAAGCTGCGAAGAAAGAAGCAGAAGGCATTATTCAAGAACTTCGTCAATTGCGTAAAGCACAGCTTGTAAACGTGAAAGACCATGAGCTTATTGAAGCGAAGAGCCGTCTAGAAGGTGCCGCGCCAGAGCTTGTGAAGAAACAAAAAGTAAACGTGAAAAACACTGCGCCGAAACAACAATTACGAGCAGGCGATGAAGTAAAAGTGTTAACGTTCGGTCAAAAAGGTCAACTACTTGAAAAAGTAAGTGATACAGAGTGGAGCGTACAAATTGGTATTCTGAAGATGAAAGTGAAAGAATCCAATATGGAATACATTAATACACCGAAGCAAACTGAGAAAAAAGCAGTCGCAAGTGTGAAGGGTAGAGATTATCACGTTTCATTAGAACTTGACCTTCGCGGTGAACGTTATGAAGATGCAATGATGCGCGTTGAAAAATATTTAGACGATGCACAGCTTGCAAGTTATCCTCGTGTATCAATCATTCACGGTAAAGGAACAGGAGCACTTCGCCAAGGTGTACAAGATTACTTGAAGAAGCATCGCGGCGTGAAAAACTACCGCTACGGTGACATGGGCGAGGGAGGCCTAGGCGTAACAGTTGTCGAATTAAAATAGCAAACAACCAAACAAAAGGGGAAACCATTATATGTTTATGGACAAACTTGCAAAAGTATTGTTAGCTTGTTGCGGAATATTTCTGGTGATTGGGGTTATTTATTTAGTTGTTTTTGCGAAGTAAAAGAGCGTCAATCGTGGCATAATGATATTGCCATAGATTGACGCTTTTAATATATATGAAAAGGAATAAGCTATGAAAATCAACCAATACATAAGCGAAGCAAAATCTTGCTCAAGACGCGAAACAGACCGTCTTATTAAAACCGGACGCGTGGCTATTAACGGTGAAATTTGTACGCACGGTGCACTCGTGAGCGATGGTGATGTTGTAACGATTGATGGACAGGTTATTGCAAAAGAAGAGAAAGAAAAGGTGTATATCGCCTTTCATAAGCCGGTCGGAATCACTTGTACAGCAGCCGATCATATTGAAGGTAATATTATTGATTATATTAATTATCCAGAGCGGATCTTTCCCGTTGGACGATTAGATAAAGCATCGGAAGGGCTCATTTTATTAACGAATGATGGCGCTATTGCGAATCAAATTTTACACGGAGATCATGAGCACGAGAAAGAATATGTTGTGACGGTGGATAAACCTTTTACAGATTGGTTTATTGATGAGATGTCCAGCGGTGTAAAGATTAAAGATGGAATGACGAAGCCATGCAAAGTGACGAGAGTCGGCCAATCTACATTTCGCATCGTTTTAACACAAGGAATGAACAGACAAATTCGTAGAATGAGCCGTGCTTTCGGGGTTACTGTAACAAAGCTAAAGCGAGTGCGCATTATGAATATAGAATTAAATGAGCTTGAAGTAGGAAAGTGGCGGAGCGTTACAGCTGAAGAGTTAGAAATTTTAATAGGGCAGTTATAGGGAGGAAAAATTTTCTCCCTATATTTTTTTGTCAGAAAAAATAAAACTATTGATTTTTTAAAAAATAGCCCATATAATAAAAAACAACAAGTTTCGACAAGATATTTTATAAAAGTAATGATGAGGACATGAGTTGTTTTCTACGATTCTCAGAGAGGGAAGCCTTAGGCTGTGAGCTTCCTAATACGAAAAGACAATCTTACCACCTCTAAACTTCAAGAGTGAACTGCATGCATGATGCATTGTAATTCTTGGCGGATAAAACCGTTATCAATTTACACGAGCTATAAAATGAGCTTATTTCGTTATAAATTCATTTTATTAGAATAAGGGTGGAACCACGATTTCAACACTCGTCCCTTTGTTAGGGACGGGTGTTTTTTGCGTTCTTTTACGGGGAAGTATGCTTGAAAGAGGATATGTGACGGATTTTAATTCAGAATATTTTGTAAATCAAATAATTAGGAGGTTAGTAGAAATGAAATCATCTTTAAAGTTTTCTGAGATGTTTGCAATAAGTTTAATGTTGTTTGCACTATTCTTTGGTGCAGGTAATATGATTTTCCCGCCGGCGTTAGGGCAAGGTGCTGGAACTGATGTATGGATCGCGTTATTTGGCTTTATCGTAACAGGTGTTGGATTACCTTTATTAGGGGTAATTGTTATAGCTCTAAAGGGAGATATTAATGAGCTAGCGGGACGTGTACACCCTGTATTCGCACTAGTTTTTATCACTGCAATATATTTATGTTTAGGCGTATTTGTAAGTGTTCCGCGTACAGGAACAGTTGCTTATGAGATGAGTGTTGCACCGTTTTTACCAAGTGAGATAGCTGGTCAATCCTATCCACTTGTTATCTTTACATTTATTTTCTTTGCAGTAACTTTCTATTTAGCTTTAAACCCATCGAAATTAGTGGGGCGCATTGGTAAAGTGTTAACTCCAATTTTATTAGCTGTTATTGCAATTATTGTAGCGAAAGCAATTATGACGCCAATGGGAGAGTTTGGTGCACCGACAGAAGCATATAGTGCTCCACTCTTTAAAGGTTTTATTGATGGATATTTAACTTTAGATGGACTTGCAGCACTTGTTTTCGGAAATGTTGTCATTAATGCTTTAAAAGCAAAAGGTATTACAAATAAGAACAGTATTGCGAAAGTAACAATCTTTGCAGGATTTATTGCAGCACTTGGTTTACTACTAGTTTATTTAGCGCTTGCTTACCTTGGAGCTTCTAGTGTTTCACTCGGAATGGGGGCAAACGGAGGAATTATTTTAACAAACGTAGTGAATCATTTATTTGGTAGTTACGGAACTTTATTATTAGGGATCGCAATTACAGCAGCATGTTTAACAACTTCTGTAGGTATTGTTGCAGCTTGTGGAGAATATTTTTCTTCGTTATTACCAAAGCTTTCTTATCAAAAAATCGTTTTCATTTTCTCTGTATTAGCATTTATGGTAGCAAATCTTGGTTTAACTCAGTTAAACGCATTAGCATTGCCGATTTTAATTGCAATTTACCCAATTGGTATCGTACTGATCGTATTATCACTTGTTGAAAACTATATTCGTCTTCCATTAGCTATGTATGTAGGCGGTATTGTAGGCGCATTTGCAATTAGCTTCTTTGATGGATTGCATAATGCAAATCTTCAAGTAGCGGCCCTTGCTCCTATTTTAGATAAAATTCCATTATATAGTGTAGGGATTGGTTGGCTAGTTCCGGGTATCATTGGAATTGCAATTGGATATGTAGTTTCTTTATTTCAAAAGCAAGAAATTGCTGTAGAAAAATAAGGGAAAGAGGCTTTCTTTAAAAGAAAGTCTCTTTTTTTGTAGAAAAATTATATATAGAAGAATTTAGATATTAAAAATTTTATACGTAATACAGTTGACAAAAAATTTACCAGTAGGCTAAGATTGAATTAGTTGTGGAAATATTGGAAGGGAAGAGGTTTTCTATGACTATATCATTTTTGTAAGAAGAGGTGATAGAACGATAGAATTAGGCGGTTTATTTTTTTTGAACTTCGTTGAGAATGATAATCAATAAAATGATGAAAGAGTTTTATGTTTATTCTTATAGAAAAAATTGATGGGATTATTTTTTTGTCTATCAATGAGAATGATAATCAATACATTTCTAACTACATATTGTTACTCGTTATAAAATAGAGATGGAAAGATTATTTTTTTCTTATATATTGAGAATAATTATCATTTTCAAAAAAGAAAAACAAGGAGGCAGTAAGGTAAATGAGAAAGTTTTCGGTATTACCCGCTTTTATTATGACATTCGTATGTATGCTAGCTTTTTTCGTAGTGCCATGTGGACAAGCTTCGGCAAATGTAGCTGACGGTACTTACGATATTAACTATGTCATACAAAAAGCAGAAAATGATTCAGCTTCAATGGCAAATGATTATTTTGAAAAACCAGCTAAGTTAATTGTAAAAAATGGTGAGATGAGAGTACAAATTCCTATGAATCATAGTGCTTGGATTACAGAATTTAAAGCACCAGAGAATGGAAACTTTGTTGATGCAAAAGTTGTTAGTAAAGATGAATCTGCAGATAAAAGAACTGTAGAGTTTAAAATTGACGACCTATCTAAACCAGCAGCTGTAAAAATTCATGTTGTTGTACCGAACGTAAATTATGACCATAACTACACAATTCGCTTTGCGTTTGATGCAAATGTAAAAGCAGTAGGTGGAGAGAATAAGGAAACTGCTGCAACAAAAAATGAAGATCAAACTCAAAAAAATACACAAGTAAAAGAAGAAGTGAAGAAAGAAGAGAGCAAAGAAACAAACAAAGATGTAAATAAAGGAACAAATGAAAGTGGGAAAGCTGAAAAAACAGATAACCCAAAAACAAGTGATGAAGCACGTATCGGATTATTTGCAGCATTACTTCTTATTTCAGGTGTTTTCTTAATTCGTAAAGTACGTCAAAACTAAATAAAGGAGAGGTACTCCATTGAATAAATATCTTAAAATTGTTGCTGCGATGTTTTTAATGGTATTTACATTCGTATCAACATTACAACCCCTTGCGGTTCAAGCTGCTAGTCAACTAGCTGACGGTGAATATTCAATCGGTTTCAAGGTTCTTAAAGACACATCAGATGAAGAATCCATGATGAATCAATACTCTGTAAGTCCAGGAACTTTAAAAGTAAAGAATGGGAAAAAGAAAGTATCCTTTACGTTAGAACATAGTTCATGGATTACAAAGTTTGAAACGGAAAAAAGTGGTCAGTTTGTTGCGACAAATGTAATTAATGAAGATAAAGAAAAAGATACAAGAGTCGTAGAATTTGAAGTGGACGATGTAGAGAAGGTATTAAATGCGAAAGTAAAAGTAGACATTGACTTTTTAAATTATCATCATGATTATGATGTTCGTATTGCATTTGATCAAAATAGTATTACACCGGTTCATGTAGAACAACCAAATGAAAAAGAGGACCCAGCTAATAAGCCAGATCCAAATGAAAATCCGGATCCGAGTCAGAAGCCCGACCAAAAGCCTGACCCAGATCAACAACCAAATTCTAACACAATTAAAGATGGAGAGTACAGCATTCCATTTAAAGTGTTAAAAGATCAAACAGATGAAGAATCTAAGATGAATACTTACATGGTAAATCCAGGAGTATTAAAAGTAGAAAATGGTAAGAAAAAAGCAATTGTAACACTAAAAAGTAGCTCATTAATTAAAAATTTCCAAACGGAAAAAGATGGTGCATTTATCGATGCAAAAGTAGTGAGTGAAGATAAAGAAAAAGATACAAGAGTAGTAGAGTTTGAAGTAAACGATTTATCTAAAAAACTAAATACAAAAGTATTTATCGAAATGGCATCAAGAAACTATAAGCAAACACATGATGTGCAACTTTTATTTGAACAAGATAAACTTGAACAAATTAAAAACGAAGAGAAACCAGAAGTAGAAAAACCGGAAGTAGAGAAACCAGAAGTAGAGAAACCGGAAGTAGAGAAACCAGAAGTAGAGAAACCGGAAGTAGAGAAACCAGAAGTAGAGAAACCGGAAGTAGAGAAACCAGAAGTAGAAAAGCCAGATGCTGACACAATGAAAGACGGCGAATACAGCATCAATTTTAAAACATTAAAAGATCAAACAGATGAAATATCAATGATGAACACATATACAAAAAGTCCAGGTGTGTTAAAAGTAAAAGATGGTAAGAAGTATGTATCATTTACGTTAACGAATAGCGCTTGGATTACAAAGTTTGAATTTGATAAAAATGGTTCGTTTGTTGATGCGAATGTATTAAGTGAAGATACGAAAGCTGATACACGTGTAGTGGAAGTGGAAGTAGCAGATTTATCGAAAAAATTAAATGCAAAAGTAAAAGTAGATATCGATTCAATGAATTATCACCATTTCTATGACATTCAATTTGCATTTGATAAAGGTAGCATTAAACCGTTAGACAACCAAGGTGGAAACGATAACCAAGGTGGAAACGATAACCAAGGCGGAAACAACAACCAAGGCGGAAACGATAACCAAGGCGGAAACGATAACCAAGGCGGAAACGATAACCAAGGCGGAAACAACAACCAAGGTGGAAACGATAACCAAGGCGGAAACAACAACCAAGGCGGAAACAACAACCAAGGCGGGAACAATAACCAAGGTAACAACACAACCATTGATCCAAAAGCCCTTAAAGATGGTGAATACAGCATTGGCTTTAAAGTATTAAAAGATCAAACAGATGAAATATCAATGATGAATACATACACAAAAAGCCCAGGTGTATTGAAAGTAAAAGATGGTAAGAAATATGTATCGTTTACATTAACAAATAGTACATGGATTACAAAGTTTGATTTTGAGAAGAATGGCTCGTTCGTTAATGCAAAAGTATTAAGTGAAAATAAAGAGCAAAATACAAGAGTAGTAGAAGTAGAAGTAAACGATTTATCTAAAAAATTAAATGCAAAAGTAAAAGTAGATATTGATTCAATGAATTATCACCATCTCTACGATGTTCAATTTGTATTTGATCAAGATAGTATCAAAGCTTTAGGGAACCAAGGTGGAAATGATAACCAAGGCGGAAACGATAACCAAGGTGGAAACGACAACCAGGGAGGAAACGATAACCAAGGTGAAAATGAAAACAAAGATGGAAATGATAAACCGAAAGTAATAGTAGATCCGAAAAATTTAGTAGATGGTCAATATGATATTACATTTAAAGTGTTAAAAGACAAAACAGAAGAACTTTCAAAGATGCATGACTACACTGTAAACCCAGCAAAATTAATCGTTAAAGATGGTAAAAAGTACATTGAGATGACGCTGAAAAATAGTGCATGGATTACGAAATTCCAAACGGAAAACAATGAGCTATTTGCTGATGCGAAAGTAGTAAGCGAAGATAAAAATGCAAATACGCGAGTAGTGCAATTTGAAGTAGACGACTTATTTAAAAAATTAAACGCAAAAGTAAAGGTAGACATCGATGAGATGAACTACCACCATTTCTACGATGTACAAATTCAATTTGATACAAACAATATTGGTGCGCTAGGAACGATTAAAGAGGATCCAAAAAAAGACCCGAAAAATGATCCGAACAATCCAGTGATTACACCGAAAGTAGATAATGTAAAAAAAGTAGATAATCCTGATTTTAACCGAAATGCAGATGTTAAGAAGAAAAAAGAAGATCAAAAAAATGATTCGAAAAAAGAGAAAAACTCAAAAACGGCAGATACAGCACAACTAGGTTTATACATGGTGCTATTGCTTGGGTCACTTGCTTTACTAGTTCGTAAATATAGAGCAGGAAGATTGTAATTTTTGGAGTCTTGATGCATGTTCGCATGCATCAAGACTTGTTTCATATTGTTTGGAAAGGAGTGGTGATTGAGAGTGAAGAAAATTGCTAGTGTACTAATGGCTATCATTCTATTAGTGAGTATAGCTGGATGCTCGGCGCCCAAAAAAGAAGAAGCAAAACAGGTAAAGAGTAAGAGTAAAGAGAGAATTGTTGCAACGACAGTTGCTGTTACTGAAATTATGGATGCGTTAGAAGTAGATTTAGTTGGTGTTCCAACAAGTACGAAAGATTTACCAAAGAGATATAAAGGTTTACCTGAAGTCGGGAATCCGATGAGTCCTGATATGGAAAAGGTAAAATCATTAAAGCCGTCAGAAGTATTATCCGTGACAACACTTGAATATGAATTAAAGCCAGTTTTTGATGGTGTGGGCACGAAAGCAAACTTTTTAGATTTAACAAGCTTGAAAAATATGCAAAATTCCATTAGCGATTTAGGTAAGCAATATGGACGTGAAAAGCAGGCTGAAGCAGTTGTAACGAAGTTAGATAACAAGGTTGCAGAAATTAAAAAAGCAGTAAAGGGAAAGAAAGAACCGACAGTGCTTATTTTATTAGGTGTACCAGGGAGTTATTTAGTAGCAACAGAGCATTCTTATATTGGAGATTTAGTGAAACAACTAGGTGGTAAAAATATTGTGCAAGGTGAACAAGTAGAGTATTTAGCTTCTAATACAGAGTATTTAAAAAAAGCTGATCCAGATATTATTTTACGAGCAGCTCATGGTATGCCTGATGAAGTTGTGAAAATGTTTGATAAAGAATTTAAAACAAATGATATTTGGAAACATTTCGCTGCAGTTAAAAATAGCCGTGTTTACGATTTAGAAGAGCGCTTATTTGGGACGACAGGTAATTTAGCAGCAATTGAAGCGTTAGATGAATTGAAAAAAATGATGTATCCGTGATGCATTTTAATATAAAGGAAGAGTGGAATGAATAAAAAAACTTGGAGTTTCCTCATTGTTACTGCATTGCTTATTGTTATGACATCATTGTCAGCGATGAAAGGGAGTTTAGAAATAGGTATTGTTGAGCTTGTGCAAGGGATATTTACAGGGGGGAATGAAGATGTTGAAGTGATTAAAGATTTACGTTTCCCACGTATTATTATTGCACTATTTACTGGAGCAGCTCTGGCCGTTTCAGGTGTGCTTTTTCAAGCTGTTATGAAAAATCCACTTGCTGATGCTGGGGTAATCGGGATATCTTCTGGAGCAAGTTTTATGACACTTGTTATTATTACGCTATTCCCGCAATTCTTTTTCTGGACACCAGTATTCGCCTTTTTAGGTGGTGCGTTTGCATGTTATCTCGTTTATGCATTTTCATGGAAGTCAGGGTTAAGTCCGCTTCGCATTATTTTAGTTGGTATAGCTATTAATGCAATGTTCACTGGATTAAATGAATCGTTCATTACGATTTGCGGATACTTCATTAAGAGTATTAAGCAAACGACGACTTCTAACATAACGATGAAGACGTGGGGCGATGTAGAAATAATGGTTACATATGGAACAATTGGTCTTATTCTTGCTCTGTTTGTAGGAGCTTGGTGTAACTTATTATCGCTACAAGATAAGACTGCGAAAAACTTAGGTTTGCACGTGACGAGAGTTCGTCTTATTATTTCTGCTATTGCAGTACTTTTAGCAGCAGTATCAACAGCAATTGCAGGTGTTATTGCTTTCGTAGGATTACTCGTTCCGCACATTTCAAGACAACTAGTCGGTTCGGATCATAAAGTATTAATTCCATTTTCTGCTCTTGCAGGAGCGTTATTAATTTTGACGGCGGATACGATTGGAAGGTTAATTGTGCCACCTAACGAAATTCCAGCAGCGACGATTATGGCAGTGATTGGTGGCCCATTCTTAATATTCTTGCTTAGAAAGAGTGATAAAGTTCATGGAAATTAAAAATGTAACCTTTTCGTATGATAATGTAACGGATCGATTAAAGTCGGTTAGTAGTGAAATAGAAATTGGTAAAATTACAACAATTATTGGTCCAAACGGTTGCGGGAAATCGACATTACTTGGCGTGATGTCAAGAAATCACGACCCTCGTAGCGGAGAGATAATACTCGATGGGAAGGCGATAAGTCAATATAAACCGAAAGAGTTTGCTAGAAAGTTAGCCGTTGTCCATCAACAAAATGAAGCACCGGCAGACATGACGGTAGAGAAATTAACAAGTTATGGTCGTATGCCTCATAAAAATATTTTTTCCTCGCAAACTGATGAAGATAGAGAAGCAATCGAAAGGGCTTTAGCATGTACGAATTTGCTAAGTAAACGTGATAAAGAGATTCACGCTTTATCTGGTGGAGAAAGACAACGAGTTTGGATTGCCATGACGTTAGCTCAGAAAACACCAATGCTCTTTTTAGATGAACCGACAACCTATTTAGATATTTATTATCAACTTGAAATATTAGAGCTAGTAAAAGAGCTAAATGAAGTACATGGATTGACGATTGTTATGGTATTACATGATATCAATCAGGCGATTCGCTATAGTGATCATATCATCGTTATGAAAGACGGCGAAATTGTTACGAAAGGTAAGCCAAATGATGTTGTGACAGAAAGTATGATAAAGACGATATACGGTGTAGATGTCGTTGTAAAGCAAGATGAAGATACAGGGTTGTATATGGTCCCAATGGGTATTTAAATATACGAACAATCCGTTTTGAGGTGATAATTTGAGTAGTAAAAAAGAACGGAAGAAGAATTCTTTTTTTCAACGAATACTTACAGTTGTTTTTTTAGGTACCTTTTTCTATTCAGTATATGAATTAGGTGATATTTTCATGGATTACTATGAAAATCGTAAAGTAATGGCCGAAGCACAAAACATTTATGAAAAGAGTCCGATGGAAGAGCAATCACAAGATGGGGAAGTACGTAAACAGTTCAAAGCTCTGCAGCAAATTAACCAAGAAATAGTTGGATGGATTACAATGGACGATACACAAATTAATTATCCAATCGTTCAGGCGAAAGACAATGATTACTATTTATTTCGTAATTATAAAGGTGAAGATATGAGAGCAGGCAGCATTTTTATGGACTATCGTAATGATGTGAAATCTCAAAATCAAAATACTATTTTATATGGTCACCGTATGAAAGATGGTTCTATGTTTGGAAGTTTAAAGAAAATGTTAGATGAAGAGTTCTTCATGTCGCATCGTAAATTATATTACGATACATTATTTGAAGGATATGATCTTGAAGTGTTCTCGGTGTATACAACAACAACTGATTTTTATTACATTGAAACGGATTTTAGCAACGATACGGAATACACATCATTTTTGGAGAAAATTCAAGAAAAATCGCTGTACAAAACGGATACAAAATTGACAGCAAGTGATCAAATCGTAACACTTTCGACGTGTGACTATGCACTTGATCCGGAAGCGGGAAGGTTAGTCGTGCATGCGAAACTAGTAAAGAGACAGTAAAAAAAGTATAGAATATGAGAAGTGGTAACGCTTCTCATATTCTATACTTTAAAAAAGAAATATGTTTACTGTGCTGCAGCCATTGGCATACGTACAACTTCAACATTGTAGTAAGTGATTTTATTATCAAGAATATATTCTGGCATTCCGCCTTGATGTGAGTGAGCATCTTTAAATGCTGAGCTCTTCGTCCAACCCTGGAAATCTTCTTTTGCATTCCAGCGTGTGCTAATTGTTACTTCATCATAATCAACTGTATTTTGCGTTAAAAGAACTTCTAATCCTAAAAAGCCTGGCATCGTTTCGACTTGACCTACTTTATTAAAACGCTCAATTAATTTATGTCCATTGCCCTTTGTAATTTTAGCTGTGTTTGTAACAATAATCATGTTTTATTCCTCCTATAAATGTAGCCTTTATTTTCGAGAACTCATATACATTAAATGATAATGAAAATCATTATCATTGTCAATGGTAAATGTGAAATAAATAAGTTTTTTTATTATTTTGGACAGTAAGATTCCCGTTTCAAAATGTAGTAAATATGTGGCGGTTAAGGGAGAGAATGAGCTAGTTGTACTAGCAAAGCAATAATATGGTATAGTGAAACGAGGCTGTTTTTTAGCCTTGTTTTTTTATATGCTTCCTACTAATTAGAAAGCATTCAAATGGAAAGGAAGACATTACATGCGATCTGAAGTAACTATAAAAATAAAACCGAAATTTATAAAAGAAATTAAAAGTGGATATCCACTTATTTTAAAAGATGCTATTCAAAATTTAAATGATGTACGTGAAGAAGGGACAATCATCAAAGTAGTAGATGAGAAGAACCAATTCATCGGAAAAGGCTATTATGGAAGACAAAATAAAGGATATGGATGGATTTTAACAAGAAAAGAGAAAGAGCAAATTAATCAACCTTTCTTTGAAAGTAAAATCAAATCTGCTTTACATAAACGAAAACATTTTTATAAATCAAATGATACAACAGCTTTTCGTGTCCTAAATGGTGAAGGTGATGGCCTTGGTGGTTTAATCATCGATTATTATGACGGTTATTACGTAATAAGTTGGTATAGTGAAGGGATTTATACTTTCCGCGATGAAATCGTAGAAGCACTTCAAAAAGTAGCGAACTTTAAAGGCATCTATGAGAAAAAGCGTTTTGATACGAAAGGTAAATACATTGAAGATGATGATTTTGTAGCAGGAGAGCGCGGTGAGTTCCCACTTATCGTAAAAGAAAACGGTGTAAACTTTGCTGTATATTTAAATGACGGGGCGATGGTTGGTGTATTTTTAGATCAGCGTAACGTTCGAAAACAAATTCGTGATAAATATGCACAAGGAAGAACGGTTTTAAATATGTTCTCTTATACAGGAGCGTTCTCTGTATTTGCAGCACTTGGCGGCGCAAGTAAAACAACAAGTGTTGACCTTGCCAATCGTAGTTTAAGTAAAACGATTGAGCAGTTCAGTGTAAATGAAATTGATTACGAAGCACAAGACATTATTGTAGAAGATGTATTTCTATATTTCAAATATGCAGCTAAGAAAAAGATGAAATTTGATATGGTGGTACTTGATCCTCCAAGTTTTGCACGCTCTAAAAAATATACATTTAGCGCAGCGAAAGACTATAAAAACTTATTAAAAGAAACAATCGCGATTACAGAAAATAACGGTATTATCGTTGCTTCTACAAATTGTAGCGCGTTCGATATGAAAAAGTTTAAAGGTTTTATCGATACAGCATTTAAAGAAATGAATGGCAAATATAAAATATTAGAAGAACATTCTTTACCAGAAGATTTCCGTACAATTGATCAGTTTAAAGAGGGAGACTATTTAAAAGTAGTTTTCATCGAGAAAATTAAAGGTTAATAAAGAAAAAGGAGCTCAAGTTTAAATGAGCTCCTTTTCTTATTGAACGATATTTTGCACTCTGCCAACTTGCCCATCCTGCAATCGTACTTTAATACCGTGCGGATGAGAGGGGGAGTTAGTTAGAATATCTTTTACAATTCCTCTTGTTAGCTTGCCTGTACGTTGATCTTGTTTTAATACAATATCAACTTCAAGACCTGATGAAATGTTAGATCGTTTTTGTCCGTTCATTTACACACCTGTACGTCTACGTTGGTTGTTTGTTTTCTTCGTTTGTTGGTTTTGTAATTTTTTTGTTGCTTGGCTTTGATTTGTATTATTTGAACCATTTCCATTTCCTTGCTTTTTCTTTGCAAGTTGTTCGCGCATTAAATCAGCTAAGCTTACTTTTTTGTTTTCTGACATGATAAGTCTCCTTTATATAAAGTTAATTATGAACAATAGTAGTGAATTTTATCATATCATTGTTAAGGAAGGAAGGGAAGTTGGTTTAAAAATTCATATAATTCTTTCCAGCATTCCTTCGTTACGATACAATTAAAATGTTAATGTTTGTAAAAAAGGGGATAGAAATATGTCACATCATATTTTATTAGTTGAAGATGACATCTCAATTCAAGAGATGGTTGAAACATATTTAGTAAAAGAAGGTTTTCAAGTTACAATCGCATCTGATGGAGAAGAAGGCGTGAACACATATTTAAAAGGTTCATTTGATTTGATCATCCTCGATATTATGATGCCAAAGCTAGATGGCTTAGAGGTTGTGCGAATCATTCGAGAAAAAAGTGCCGTTCCGATTTTAATGATGTCGGCAAAAGATACAGATGTTGATAAAGCTGTTGGATTAGGACTTGGAGCAGATGATTACATTTGTAAGCCGTTTTCTATGATTGAACTAGCTGCACGTGTAAAAGCGGGTATTCGGAGGTCTACAAAGTATTCAGCTGTGGAATCAAAAGATGAGGCCATTCAGATTGGTGATTTAATAATTGACCCAATTAATTTTACTGTGGAGAAAAAGGGAAGACAGCTTAAACTTACTTTAAAAGAATTTGAGATTTTAAAGCTATTCGTGAAGAATCAAAATCGTGTTTTTACGAAAGCACAAATATATACGCTTGTTTGGAATGAAGAATATTATGGTGATGATAATGTTATTAATGTTCATATGAGAAGATTACGTGAGAAAATTGAAAGTGATCCATCTAATCCAGAATATATTAAAACATTATGGGGCATCGGCTATAAGTTGGAAGTGATGTAGTATGGTTGTATTTTTAACCGTGGTGATTATTATATTGCTGATCGTTATTTACGTGCAATATAAAATTAGGAAAAATAGTAGTAGGAATTTACGCTACACGTATGAGAAGTTAAATCGAATTGTAAAAGAACAAACTGGTGAGAAGCTATTAATTATGACGGATGATACAGAATTGCAAAAGTTATTAGTGGCTATCAATCATTTGTTAGATGCAAAACAGAAAACGAATGCAGATCATGCAAAAGTAGAAATTTCGATGAGAAAAATGCTTTCAAATATTTCACATGATTTAAAGACGCCACTAACAGTTATTCTTGGATATACAGAAATGTTAAATAAGGATAAAACGATTAACAAGGAAGAACAGCAAATATTACTTGAAAAGGTGCATGTGAAAACATTAGAGGTAATGGAACTAATTCATAAGTTTTTTGATTTAGCAAAATTAGAATCTGGTGACAAAGCAATCGAGATAACAAAAGTAAATATGAATGCAGTTTGTCGCGAGAAGATTTTATCGTTTTATGATTTAGTGACGGCGAAAGGGTTTCAAGTTCATATTGGTATACCAGAAAGAAATATATATGCACTTGGAAATGTAGAAGTATTAGGCAGGGTATTGAATAATTTAATATCAAATGCGATTACATATGGAGACGATGGAAAGACACTTGGTATGACGTTAAGAGATGATGAAACGAGTGTGTATATAGATGTATGGGATACAGGAAAAGGAATTGATGAATCTCATATTGATAAAGTGTTTGAGCGTATGTACACACTTGAAGATTCCAGAAATAGATTGTACCAAGGAAGTGGTTTAGGGTTAACGATTACGAAAAGGCTTGTGGAAGCGATAGACGGAGAAATACATCTTTCTAGTAAGCCGTATGAAAAAACAATTTTTACAGTTGTATTAACAAAGATGCTGTTTTAGCTTGTAGAGAAGTAGATTCTACAAGCTTTTTTTTTCAGTGTAAGGAATTTGTAAGGAACGGGTAAGAAAAAAGAGATTTCCGTTGTCTATTATAGAAATATAAAGTAGTGCGAAAGGAGACAGTGACATGACATATATATTAAAAACGAATCAGCTAACGAAAGTGTTTAAAGGGAAAGAAGTTATTTCTAGCGTTAACATGCATGTGAAAAAAGGAGAGATATACGGTTTCTTAGGGCCGAATGGTGCAGGTAAAACAACGATTATGAAAATGATCACAAATTTAATCAAACCGACGAGCGGTGATATTGAAATTTTCGGTGAGAAGTTAACAGATACATCTTATGAATTGTTAAAGCGCATGGGGACAATTATCGAATATCCAATCTTTTATGATAAATTAACGGCGAAGGAAAACTTAGAATTACATTGTGAATATATGGGGTATTACGATAAGAACGCAATTGATCATGCTTTAAATTTAGTAAAACTGCACGGTATAGATGATAAAAAAGTAAAAGATTTTTCATTAGGGATGAAGCAACGACTTGGTATTGCAAGGGCGATCATGACAAAGCCAGAACTACTTATTTTAGATGAGCCAATTAACGGTTTAGATCCAATTGGTATTAAAGAATTACGAGACTTATTTAAAATGCTTTGCAAAGAATATGGCATTACTTTATTAGTCTCTAGTCATATTTTAGGTGAGATGGAACTAATGGCAGATACAATTGGTGTGATTCAAAATGGAAAACTAATAAAAGAAGTTTCGATGAAGAGTATTAACGGAAAACAAACAGAGTACATTGAAATCACAGTTCCTGATGTGAAGCGTGCAGCTTATATTTTAGAAGATAAACTCGCTATAAAAAATTACAAAATAATGAGTGGAAACATGATTCGTGTGTATGAATTGAAGGCGACGCAGCAAGCCATTTCAAAAGCACTTATTATGAATGATGTAGAAATTGAAAGTATTAATAAGAAACATAGTTCCTTAGAAGAATATTTCTTAAATGTAATGGATGGAGAGGGCATTCATGCTTAATGGATTGTTAGTGAATCTAGTAAGTGGATTGATCGTAATGTTCATAAGTGGAATTTTATATTATAGAAAACCAGAGCGGAAATGGTTGTTAATTCTAATAGTAATAGGAATGTTAAGCGTAGTTACGGCTGGAATTAGAATGTTAGTAGCATAGAGATAGTTATGTCAGTAATGGAGGTGTGGTTTATATGTTTAAATTAATGAAACTTGAATGGAAGAAACATCAATTATCTAGTTATTTTAAAGGGGTAGCCATTTGTATTATAGCAATTTTTGCTGCGGTAAGTTTTATGGGGTTGGGAGCGAAAGGTGAAGGAGATGCGGCGCTAACTGATTTCACAAAATATATGACTTTAGCGAACCTTTTTATAAGGATAACATTTCTTATTTTTAGTGCGGTCATTTTATCACGTTTAGTAATTGATGAGTATAAGAACAAAACAATGCAACTATTGTTTATGTATCCACTGCAAAGGAAAAAGTTAATGAGAGCGAAATTAACAATTGTTTTCAGTTTTTGTTTTGTGAGCATGATTATTGCTACTTTCAGTATTAGTTTGCTCATATTTTTTATGAACCCAATGATGGAGCTGTTTGAAACACCTATGACGATGGGGGAAATAATAGCTACCGTTCCAGCTACTTTTATAAGTGCATTTATGATATCTGGTATTAGTTTAATTCCTTTATTTTTTGGGATGAGAAAGAAATCGGCACCGACAACGATTACTTCTGCAGTAATAATTGGGATGTTAGTGAACAGTAACGTTGGTCCTGGAAACGGTCAAGTAAGTATGTATGATTTTATATTTATCCCAATTGTACTCTGCTTATTAGGAATTTTTATTAGTTATCTTTCGTATCGTAAGATCGACAAGATTGATGTGGCGTAAAATAAGCTTAAAACAACAATGAACAGGGGTATGCATGGTGAAAAAAATAATAGTAATTGCAATTTTATTTCTGACAATTGCTAGTGTAGTTTTTGGTTTTAAGACATTTCAGGGGAAAGATTTTAAGAAAGAAAAGTCTTTTGAGATAAATCATATAAAAGAAATAGAAGTGGACAATGAAAACTGGGATATTGAATTTAAAAGTACAGACGCTAACAAAATAGTGATCTTCGCCCAAGGTCAACGAGCAGATAAAAATCTAGATCCCGTCGAAATAGAACATGAAGGAAATAAAGTTGTGATTAAGCAAAAACAAAAGGCGACTAGATTTTTTAATGGTTTTACGTTTAGGAAGAAAAATAGTATATCTATATCTATTCCTAAGCAAGAAATAGATAAAATTGTATTAAATAATAAATCGGGTGATGTGAAAATAAGCGATATAGAAGTAAAAAGTATCGTGACAAAAGGCAAGTCTGGAGATGAAATGATTACAGGACTATCGGCAGAGAAGGGTGAGTTCACATCCGAAAGTGGAGATTTAATGTTAAAAGATAGTTCATTACAAGAAGTAAATATAACTTCTACTACTGGCGATAATTATGTGAAAAACATAAAAAATGAAAATATGAACATCACTTCAACATCCGGTGAAGTATTACTGAAAGATATGAAAGAAGGAAAATCATTATTTGTAGAAACAAAATCAGGCGATATTGGCGTACGGTATAAAGGTGTTCCGATTTCTTTAAAACTTACGGCTAAAAGTAATTCGTCTGATGTAATGGTGAATGTAAATGGACTTAAGAAAGATAAAAATACAGAAAAGGTAAAAGCAGGAACCATCGGTGATGCAAAAAACGAGGTGAAGATTTTAAGTAAAACAGGAGCGATTTATATCGATTAAAATGTAAATGAAAGGAGGACTATTATGCTACGTCTTATGAAGCTAGAATTGAAGAAGTTTAAGCTTGGATGGTATGTGAGGGGAGCGATTATTGCAAATATCGCTATACTGGCATTAATGATCTTTACGAGCATCGTTGCTCAAGTAGAAGGTGATCCGGAAATAAGGGATCCACAGACAATTTTGTTGATGGCCAGTACAGTAGTAAGGGCAACATTTATTATTTTTGGTAGTGTGTTAATCGCAAGGTTAATAATTAGTGAATATAAAAATAAAACAATACTACTTATGTTTTCTTACCCAATTAACCGAAAGAAAATGATGGTTAGTAAGTTGGCTATTACAGCAATATTAACATTTATAACAGTTATTTTATCTAACATTTTAGTAGTAGGAGTTTTCTTTGGGATAGATAGTTATTTTTCAATTCTTCCTAATTCATTCACAGTAGATCAATTGACGCGAGAAGGGATAAACCTTGTTCCTTTAGCTATTGCCACTGCTGGAATAAGTTTAATACCTCTATATTTCGGAATGCGTAAACGTTCAGTGCCAACTACAATTGTTTCATCTCTTATCGTTGTATCAATTGCAATTAATAACACTCCAATGTTTTCTACAGCAACCTTTCTTCCCCTTCAACTATCATTGGCAGCAATTGGAGTTGCGATTGCATATTACGGAGTTAAAAATATAGAGAAGGAAGATATAACAGTATGACAAGAATACGTAAAAAAGAGTTGGCGTTATACCAACTCTTTTTTGTATATGTATGCTTCGTTACTACTCTGTAAATTTATAGTGTTTGCTTAAATACTCTTGCACTCCTGGAGAAATGTTAAAGTTATTAGGACCTTTATATTCGATAGTAAAC
The DNA here is from genome assembly GCF_001884135.1 of Bacillus nitratireducens. Lineage (GTDB taxonomy): Bacteria > Bacillota > Bacilli > Bacillales > Bacillaceae_G > Bacillus_A > Bacillus_A nitratireducens. The sequence goes on from NZ_MAOC01000084.1 coordinate 158,829, forward strand.
TCCCCATCTTCAATTGTTTCAAAGGCGATTGCATAGCTATCCATTTTAGAATCGTAAGAAGTATTTTTGACTTTTGCATCTAGATTAAAGTATTTTGTAATATACTCTTTTGATTCAGCAACTGCTGTTTGTTTTCCCCAAGGGGTACCATAACTTGTGAAATAAAGAGATACACCGATAACTCCAATGATAGAAGTTAGTAAGAGAGTTCTTATTGTTACTTTTTTGTTTGTTGTATTCAATTTAGTTCCCTCCAATTAATATGAATTTATCTTAACGTATTTTCTCATAAAATACCATTTAGTAGAAAATAGTTTCACATGAAACAAGTTACAGAAAAAGACAAGGTGCATAAACACCTTGTCTTTTTCTGTCGTTACATTTGGGGAGCTTCCATTCCAGTAGCAGCCCATTCTTCTTTTGCAGGACCATATACGCCAGGGACTGTTAAGCCAGCTTGACGCATTAAAACAGTCATTTGTCCGCGATGGTGATTTTGATGATTAATGAGTGTCATCAAAAATATAGAATTCGGCATAGGACGACCAAAGAAGTCATTAATAGTAGCTAAGTCTTTATCTGTCCATTCGCCTTGAAGAGCTTCAACAAAAGCTACATTCACTTTGCGATACCCATCTGCAATTGTTTTTGCTGAAGTTGGTACAGGATAATCTTTCGTTTCTCCTTCAAACTTAAGTCCTGTCCCTGATAGCATAACAGGAAGTGCTGTAACGATATGCCAAGCGACTCTCCCTAAAGTCCAGTGCCCAGGTGCAATTTCTTGTAATAAAGATTCATCTGTTAATGTATCGAGCATCTTTTGAGTAGACTCAGCCTCGTATGTCCATGATTGTAGAAAACCTTCAATAGTTTGGTACATTATTGTTATCCCCCCTACTTATGTTCATAGATTAAGTTCGAGATACTTAATTCATTCCCTTTTTATAGAAAAAATTTCAATGCATATTGCTACAATATAAAAATAATTAGAAAATATTTGTAAAAGTGTCAGAAAACCGCCCTATGCATTCGTATATATAATGAATAGAGAATGGAGTAAAGAGTGGTGATAAGGGTGAAGGATATAGAAATAGTAGAAGGTCTTCGGAAACAAGATATGTTAGCATTACATACAGCAATTGATCGATATGGAGATTTAATTTATAGGGTAGTTCACAGTGTTTTAGATACGGCGCATAGTAAGGTGTTAGTGGATGAATGTGTTGATGATATTTTATTAATCGTTTGGTACAACATTAGTAGTTATGATGAAAATCGTGGGAAGTTTAGAAATTGGCTTATATCTGTCGCGAAATTTAAAGCCATTGATTATAAACGAAAAAGTAATAAGGTCTATCAATTACAAGAGTTTCAGCAAGAAATATATGTAGAAGGAAAAAATGTTAATTTAACAAAAGAAGAGCGAGATTGTAATTTTTTCGTTTTAATTAAAGAATTGAACGAAGAAGATAAGAAAATTTTTATAAAAAGGTATTTAGATGAATATAGCGTACAAGAAATAGCGCTTGAGTTCAGTATGACGCGAGATACGGTGTATAGTAGGCTTTCAAGAGGGAGAAAGAAATTGAAGAAGATGTTGGGAGGGAATAGGGATGAATAAAGAGAAGTTCCTTCAGGAATTAAATAATTTGCAGTATAGAGATGATTTTGTAGATGACGATATAAATGATGAAAAAATAGATGAAAAGAAAATAAATCGTACAAAAGAAGTTGTAACAAAAAAAATTTTAATGAAACGATGTCATGAGGTTGTACAAGAAGGGCTACAGGGAAGTGAAGAGATTTTATATAGTATGTTTGCTGAAAATCCTCGCGTGAAAAATTGGCAGACAGGAACAGCGATGAGCTTAGGGGTAGGCGTTCTTGCGATGAACTTCGGTATTAATAATATGCTAATCGTTACAAATGAACGATTGTACGTGTTTTTTGTAGATCGTTATTATAATGACGTTGATCTAAAAGTATGTGTATTAAATGAAATAGCTTCTATGAAAACAATATTAGACCGTAAAGGTGGAAGTGAGTTTCTGCATATAAAGTATAAAAATGATAAGGAATATGTATTGTTGGGAAATGCTGATGATTATAGAGAGTTATTTCAAATACTTGGTGGATTGAAAGTAGCGAATGGAATAGAACTAAAATTAAAGGATAAGAAATTAAAGAGACAGTTAACTTTAAAACGAAGTGTGTTCAATATAATCATGTATTCACTTGTTATATATTTTATGTACAAAGCTTATATTAATTTTATCCCGCATTAACGGGCAGTAAAAATCTCATCTCTAAGTGCGGCTGGAGAGAAGAAGGTAGATGGGGGTCGGGATGCCCGTAAAATCCTAACTGATTAAAGTTTCGCTTTATGCCATAATAGAAAAGCTGGCTTCATATATGAAGCCAGCTTTTAATTAACCTTCTTCCCACTCTTCCTCATCAACCACAAGAAATAAGGTGCTCCAAGTACAGCAACGACAAGACCAGAAGGGATTTCTTTCGGATATGCAATCGTTCGTCCGAGCAAATCAGCAATGGAAAGAAGTATTGCTCCAAACAGTGCGGAACAAACGAATAGTCTTTGATGATTCATACCAACGACGATTCGTGCTAAGTGAGGTGCAACAAGACCTAAAAAGGCAATTGTACCGACAGCAGCAATGTTAATTGATGCAAGTAGTGTCGCTAACACAATTAGAGCAAGACGCGTTTTATTTACAGGCTGCCCGAGTCCGGTTGCTAAATCATCTCCAAGTACAAGAACGTCAAGTTGTTTCATTAAGAAAAAGATAATTGGTATAAGAATAAGAGATGGATATAGAATGATATTTTCTAAGTGATTCCATCCTCTTGCATACGTACTGCCTGACAACCATGTTAAGGCCGCAGCAACATTCAAATTTGCCCTAACGATAAAGATTTGAATAATCGCTGAGCCGAGCGCTGAAATGCCAATTCCTATTAAAGCAAGAGCTGTTGGACTAAATCCTGATTTCCATGAGAAGAAGAGGACAATTCCAACTGCAAGTAGTCCACCAATAAATGCACCAATTGGTAGGAAGAAACCAGGAAGTGCAGGGAAGACATACATAATGGTTAAAGCGCCAACACCTGCTCCCGATGAAATACCAATAATAGAAGGATCGGCAAGTGGATTTCGTAATATACCTTGGAAAACAAGTCCGCTTATCGCAAGGCATGCTCCAGCAATAGCGGCAACGAGCATTCTTGGTAAACGAAGATTCATCATCATATTTTTATCAAATTGTGTTAATTGTCCTGTTATGGCATTTGTAATGCTTTCGATATAAGCGTTACTACCGATTGTAACACCAAGAGAAATCGTCACAATACAAAGCACGATAGATATAATGATTACTTTTTTATAAGAGTAATAACGGGAACTAGCTCTAGCTGTATTCGCTCCGTTATCATTCATATATTGTTTCGATTTCATCATTCGATACACTAAATAAATAAGCCAAGGTGATCCAATCATTGCCGTGACTGCTCCGACAGGAAGTTCAGCACCGGTTGGATCTATTAATCTACCAACAACGTCTGCTCCTAGTAATAATATTGCTCCCCATAAGAAAGAGGAGAGAAGGAGGGTAAAGTGTTGCCGATAACCAATAAGGCGCATTAAGTGTGGTGCAACTAAGCCGACAAACCCAATCGGTCCAACAACAGTTACAATTACTGCTGTTAAAAAGATGGCGGCGATAAATGCAATAAACCGTGTTACTACGGTTTTCTCTCCAAGTGAAACAGCTACATCATCGCCGAGTAAGAGGACATTAAGCTTACGTGACATGAATAGTAAAACTAGGAAAGAAAAAATAATGAATGGAAATGCGAATTGAACACCGTTCCAGTTATTTTGAATAAGGGAACCAGCTCCCCATAAAAACAAACCTGCTGTTTCATTTTCATAGAAAAGTTGCATCGTTCCAGTAAAAGCTGAAAGCATTAATGTAACGACCATACCAGCTAAAGCCATACGAAGTGGAGTGCCTTTTTTTCCGCCAGAAATACGGTACACAAATAAAGCAGTAATTGCACCACCGATAAATGTGAAAAGGAGAGAGTTAATTTGTAACCCCTTCGGTAAAAAAATAGTAGTGGTTACTAGAAAGAAATATGCACCAGAATGAATTCCCATTGTACTGGCTTCAGCAAGTGGATTTTTCGTTAAAGTTTGTAAAATGACTCCAGATGCAGCAAGAGCCCCTCCAGCTAAAATGGCGATTACAGCTCTAGGTAATCGAAGCATGATTAAAGTTTGATGCTCTAGCGATTGGTTCGGTGAGATAAGAGCATCGATAATCATACTATAGGAAATATTTGCTTGTCCTTGTCCGATATGAATAAAGAAAAGGAGGAGCAAGAGAGCTGCTCCTCCTCCGAATACAAGACTTGCTCGAAGTGTATGTTGTAAGCTATTCATCGTGTAATCACTTCTTCGCTGTCATTACATCAGCTACTTGTGTTGCTAAAGATTTTGCAGACTCAGGACCACCGAAAATCCAAGTGTCGCCTTTTAATTTATACATTTTGTTTTCTTTTTTGAACTTTAACTCTTCCCAAGCAGGGTTACCTTTTAGTTGAGTGTCAAAAATATTATCTTCATCAGCTACAATGTAAATGAAGTTCGAATCTTGTACACTTTGTAATGATTCTACAGTAGTTTGTTTGAAACCATCTGCCTCTGATTTACCTGCTTCAAAAGTATTTGTTAAACCTAATTTTTTTGTAACTTGTAAAGCTGTAGAATTGTCAGTTAAGATACGGAATGTTGGCACGTTTTTAGCAGTAAATGCTTGTGCCATTGCGATGTTTTTATCTTTTAAGCCAGCTTTGTCAATTTTCGCTTTTGCATCTGCAAATGTTTTATCCATATCAGCTAATACTTTTTTACCTTCTTCTTCTTTTCCGACTGCTTTTGCAATTTGTTTAAATGTTTCTGTCATTTCTGCAAAGTGATCGTTATTGCTTGTTGATGGATCGAACATAACTGTAGGAGCGATTTGCTCTAATTCGTTTTTAATTGCTTTACCACGGAATGAAGCTGTGATAATTAAATCTGGTTTTAGACGGCTGATTTCCTCTAAGTTTGGTTGTTGACGAGTCCCAACATCTACAACATCCTTACTCGGTTTTGTTTCTGTATTTACCCATTTATTATAATTCTTAATGTCTGCCATCCCTACTGGCTGAATACCAAGTGCTAATAAGTCTTCTGAATATACCCACTCAAGTACAACAACTTTTTTCGCTGGTTTATCTAACTTCGTTTCCCCTTCAGCGTGTTTAATTGTTATAGCTTGATTTTTATTGTCCGCTTTTGTTTCTTTTTTCTCCTCTTTTTGCTGCCCGCATCCAACAGCGAATAGAAGAACTACTATGAAAATACTGAGAATTCTCTTCATCTTCTGCCCCCAAATAAAATGTTTTATTTGCAATATGTACGATAATGAAAATCGTTATCAATTAAAACAACCAAATCATACTATGAGGGCATTTTAAGTGTCAATATTTTTTAAAAATTTCGACTAAGAATAACGATTTATACGGATTTTAATATATCATATTGAAATGCATACGTGTATCAAGGTTGAAGGAGCTGAAATTCCTTTCATGAGGAAGGCGAAAGTACAAGCGAAAGGAGAGCGTATTGCATGTAATATTTATTAGAATGTAAGGAAAAAACTTTGTTTATAAAAGGTTTATCCTAGAGCGGGTAGTTGATAAGGAAAATAAAAACTGATTTTTATTAGAAGGATATTTTTAATTAGTGGGTTGTACTTAAAAGATTGAACACGGGGGAGGGGTCAACATGTCTTTATGGAGTAATAATGCAAATGGATATTGTGGATGTAATAATCAAAATGGTTTACATGTTGATTCGTGCTGTTTTAGTTGCGATGGGACAGTTCCTAAGATTGGTCCAACAGGTCCAACGGGAGTAACGGGAGCAACAGGAACGACAGGTGACACAGGAGCGACAGGTGACACGGGAGCAACGGGAGCAACGGGAGCAACAGGAGTAACAGGAGCAACAGGTCCAACAGGTCCAACAGGTCCAACAGGTCCAACGGGAGCAACAGGAGCAACGGGAGCAACAGGAG
>NZ_MAOC01000085.1 GCF_001884135.1 Bacillus nitratireducens
GGTCCAACAGGAGCAACAGGAGCAACAGGAGTAACGGGAGCAACGGGAGCAACAGGAGCGACAGGAGATACAGGAGCAACGGGAGTAACAGGTACAAGTATAACTGCGACTTATGCATTTGCGAATAATACATCGGGTACGGCAATATCAGTATTACTCGGTGGGACAAATGTCCCACTTCCAAATAATCAGAATATCGGTCCAGGAATTACAGTTTCGGGAGGGAACACAGTATTTACGGCCGCAAATGCGGGGAATTATTATATTTCATATACAATTAATATAACAGCTTCATTATTAGTTAGTTCGCGAATTACAATTAATGGGGCACCGCTTGCTGGGACTATCAACTCTCCTGCGTTAGCAACGACTTCATTTAGTGCAACGATTATTACGACTCTTGCAGCGGGGAGTGCAATTAGTTTACAGTTGTTTGGATTGTTAGCTGTTGCAACATTATCAACGACTACACCTGGTGCAGTTTTAACGATTATAAGATTAAGCTAATTAACGATAACTCTCTTATTCTTTTAAAATTAAGAGAGTTTATACATATAATAAGAAGTTAATGAAGTAAAGCATAGTTATATGAAAGTCAGAATATTATGATTGTAACGCTGTTCTGACTATAATATAATGAAAACAATCATCATGAATGAACATTCATTTATTTTAACAAGTATTGGAAGGGGGAATGAGAGTGGAAAAACCTTGGTTGCAGAGTTATCCAGAGGAAATCCCAGGGACGATTTCATATGATATTCAGCCACTTCATGGATATTTAGAGAAAATGGCTTCTCGTTATCCAGAAAAGAAAGCGCTTCACTTTTTAGGTAAAGATGTTACATTTTCAGATTTCCATGACAAGGTGAAGAAATTTGCAAATTACCTTCAAAGGCTTGGTGTTGAAAAAGGTGATAGAGTTGCGATTATGCTACCAAATTGTCCGCAATCTGTAATAGGTTATTATGGTACATTGCTTGCGGGGGGAATTGTCGTACAAACGAATCCTCTTTATACAGAAAGAGAGCTTGAGTATCAACTTCATGACTCAGGGGCAAAAGTTATTCTTTGTCTTGATTTGGTGTTTCCTAGAGTTACTAACGTTCAAAAGGCTACAAGGCTTGAGCACATTATCGTAACTCGTATTGCAGATTTTTTACCTTTCCCTAAAAATTTACTTTATCCATTTGTACAAAAAAAGCAAACAAATCTTGTTGTGAATGTGTCGGAAAGCGAAACAATTCATCTATGGAAATCAGTAGAAAGGGAAAGTAATGCTGGTGTTGAAGTTCCCTGTGATCCTGAAAACGATCTGGCTCTTTTGCAGTATACAGGTGGAACGACAGGATTTCCAAAAGGGGTTATGTTAACGCATAAAAATCTCGTTTCGAACACTTTAATGGGAGCGCATTGGTTATATAATTGTAAAGAAGGAGAAGAAGTGATTCTTGGTGTTCTTCCGTTTTTTCATGTGTACGGCATGACAGCTGTAATGAATTTGAGTATTATGCAAGGATATAAAATGGTTCTTATTCCAAAGTTTGATATGAAAATGGTTTTTGAAGCAATTAAGAAGCATAAAGTTACACTATTTCCAGGAGCACCAACTATTTATATTGCTCTTTTAAATAGCCCTCTTTTAAAAGAATACGATATTTCGTCTATTCAGGCTTGTATTAGTGGCTCTGCACCACTTCCGGTAGAAGTACAGGAAGAATTTGAGAGAGTTACAGGTGGTAAATTAGTAGAAGGTTATGGATTAACGGAGTCATCACCAGTTACACATGGGAATTTCTTGTGGGAAAAACGTGTGCCAGGAAGTATTGGTGTGCCATGGCCGGATACGGAGGCAATCATTATGTCACTTGAAACAGGAGAGGCATTACCTCCAGGTGAAATTGGTGAAATTGTTGTAAAGGGTCCGCAAATCATGAAAGGCTATTGGAATAAACCGGAGGAAACGGCAGCAGTACTGCAAGATGGCTGGCTCCATACAGGTGATGTAGGATACATGGATGAGGATGGATTTTTCTATGTGAAAGATCGTAAGAAAGATATGATTGTTGCTAGTGGTTTTAACGTATACCCTCGTGAAGTAGAAGAGGTATTATATGAATGTGAAAAGGTGCAAGAAGTAGTAACAATCGGTGTTCCTGATCCGTATCGAGGAGAAACTGTAAAAGCTTTTGTTGTTTTGAAAGAAGGCGCCGAATGTACTGAAGAAGAATTAGATCAGTTTGCACGTAAATATTTAGCAGCTTACAAAGTTCCGAAAGTATATGAGTTTCGAAGTGAGTTGCCAAAGACGACAGTCGGAAAAATTTTACGTCGTGTCCTAATAGATGAAGAGAAGAGAAAGAATGAGGATGAGCAAACGGGCTAAGGCCCTTTCTTTTTGAAAAAATAGGATTGACACTTTTCTAAATAGTCAGTATTATAAGAATATGAATGACTATTCATTCAGTCATCTTCTTGAAGGGGACAGTAAAGTGAAGAAAAATAGACCGAAATACAATCAAATTATTGATGCAGCAGTCATTGTGATTGCGGAGAATGGATACCATCAAGCGCAAGTTTCTAAAATTGCAAAGCAAGCTGGGGTAGCTGATGGCACGATTTATTTATATTTTAAAAATAAAGAAGATATATTAATATCCTTATTCCAAGAGAAGATGGGAGAATTTGTTGAAACAATTCGTCAAAAAACAGCAGGAATTGAAAGCGCTGTAGCGAAGTTATTCATGTTGGTAGAAACGCACTTCTTGCTGTTGTCGCAAAATGATCCTCTTGCTATTGTTACGCAATTAGAGCTAAGACAGTCCAATCAAGACTTGCGCCTTAAAATAAATGAAGTATTAAAGGGCTACTTACAAGTTATGGATGAGATTTTAGAAACAGGTATAAAGCAAGGTGAATTCCAGGCGGATTTAAATGTTCGCGTGGCAAGACAAATGATCTTTGGAACAGTGGATGAAGTTGTGACCAATTGGGTAATGAGCGATCATAAGTATGATCTGGTCGCACTTTCGAAAACGGTACATGGGCTACTTAGTGCAGCTTGTGGTTATCGTCAATAATGGGAGGGATCATGTTGAAATTCCTATCTGTAAAAGTTGAAGACCATATTGCGGTGGCGACGCTAAATCATGCGCCAGCTAATGCAATGTCTTCACAAGTTATGCATGACGTTACTGAATTAATCGATCAAGTGGAAAAGGATGATAACATTCGTGTTGTTGTTCTACATGGTGAAGGGCGTTTCTTCTCAGCGGGAGCAGATATTAAAGAATTTACATCTGTTACTGAAGCGAAGCAAGCGACAGAATTAGCACAGCTTGGACAAGTTACGTTTGAGCGTGTTGAAAAATGTTCAAAACCAGTTATTGCGGCAATTCATGGAGCGGCACTTGGCGGCGGCCTGGAGTTTGCTATGTCTTGCCACATGCGCTTTGTAACTGAAAGTACAAAGCTTGGTTTACCTGAATTAACACTTGGATTAATTCCTGGTTTTGCAGGTACACAGCGTTTACCGCGTTATGTTGGTAAAGCGAAAGCTTGTGAAATGATGTTAACAAGTACACCAATTACTGGTGCAGAAGCATTACAATGGGGGCTTGTTAACGGGGTATTTTCTGAGGAATCTATTTTAGAAGATACGCTTAAAATTGCAAAACAGATTGCTGGAAAAAGTCCAGCAACAACTCGTGCTGTGCTAGAGTTATTACAAACGACAAAATCTTCTCATTATTATGAAGGTGTACAGCGTGAATCACAGATTTTTGGTGAAGTGTTTACGAGTGAAGATGGAAGAGAAGGTGTAGCAGCGTTTTTAGAAAAACGTAAGCCTTCATTTAGTGGTAGGTAGTCCAATTATTTTTTTAATATAAATTAACAGAATTTTAAAATTGATAGAATCTTTCTGAAAAACAAGGGGGTAAATGGAATGAACATCTACGTACTCATGAAACGAACATTTGATACAGAAGAAAAAATCGTAATTAAAAACGGTGCAATTTATGATGGCGAAGCGGAATTCATCATCAACCCTTACGACGAATATGCGATTGAAGAAGCAATTCAAGTAAGAGATGCACAAGGTGGAGAGGTTACTGTTGTAACAGTTGGTGGCGAGGATAGTGAGAAAGAACTTCGTACGGCGTTAGCGATGGGCTGCGATAAAGCGGTATTAATCAATATTGAAGATGATGTTGAAAATGGTGATCAGTTCACGACAGCAAAAGTACTTGCTGAATATTTAAAAGATAAAGAAGTAGATTTAATTTTAGGCGGGAACGTTGCAATTGACGGTGCATCTGGACAAGTTGGTCCACGCGTGGCTGAAGCGTTAAACATTCCATACGTAACGACAATTACAAAGCTTGAAATTGACGGTACAAATGTGAAGATTGAACGTGATGTTGAAGGAGATACAGAAGTAATTGAAACATCATTACCAGTTTTAGTAACAGCACAACAAGGTTTAAATGAACCGCGTTATCCATCACTTCCAGGTATTATGAAAGCGAAGAAAAAGCCACTAGAAGAAGTAGAATTAGATGATTTAGATTTAGAAGAAGTTGATGTGGAAGCAAAAACAAAAACAATTGAAATCTATTTGCCTCCGAAGAAAGATGCAGGAAAAGTGTTACAAGGCGAGCTGCAAGATCAAGTAAAAGAACTTGTATCGTTGCTCCATACAGAAGCGAAAGTAATCTAATAAAATACGAAATTATATATGCAGGAGGGAAAATCTATGGCTCGTAAAGTATTAGTAATGGGTGAAGTTCGTGATGGATCGCTACGTAACGTTTCATTTGAAGCGGTAGCAGCAGCAAAAACAATTGCAGAAGGCGGTGAAGTGGTAGGTCTTCTAGTTGGAGACAGCGTTGCCTCTTTTGCAAATGAATTGATTCATTACGGTGCAGATCGCGTTGTGACAGTTGAAAATGATAAATTAAAATCATATACGTCTGATGGTTATGCGCAAGCGTTTTTAGCTGTATATGCTGAAGAAAATCCAGAAGGTATTGTATTTGGACATACAGCACTTGGTAAAGATTTATCACCAAAATTAGCAGCGAAGCTTGAAGCTGGTTTAGTTTCTGACGTAACTGCTTTAGAAGTTGAAGGTGGAAATGTTATCTTCACTCGTCCAATTTACTCTGGTAAAGCGTTCGAGAAGAAGATTGTAACAGACGGTATATTATTTGCGACAGTACGTCCAAATAACATTGCAACTCTTGAAAAAGATGAGTCTCGCAGCGGTGATGTATCTTCTATTACAGTTGATGTAAAAGATTTACGTACAATCATTCAAGATGTCGTCCGTAAAACTGCAGAAGGTGTTGATCTTTCTGAAGCGAAAGTTATTATTGCAGGTGGACGCGGTGTGAAGAGTGAAGAAGGATTTAAACCATTAAAAGAGTTAGCTGACGTGCTAGGCGGCGCTGTTGGGGCATCTCGTGGTGCTTGTGACGCTGAGTATTGTGATTACTCATTACAAATCGGTCAAACTGGTAAAGTTGTTACGCCAGACCTATACATTGCGTGCGGTATCTCTGGTGCGATTCAGCATTTAGCTGGTATGTCTAACTCAAAAATAATTGTTGCGATTAATAAAGATCCAGAAGCAAGTATCTTCAAAGTAGCTGACTATGGTATTGTTGGTGACCTATTTGAAGTTGTACCTCTTTTAACAGAAGAATTTAAAAAGTTAAAAGTACATTCATGATTTGATTACCCTTGAGTTCTAAGTGAAGTACCCCTATATATAGAAAAAGGTGAGGGATCCCCTGTCTCTCACCTTTTTAGTATTTAATCCATATTTTTATATAGTATAAAGGAACATTTTTTTGTTACAATACATAACGATACATAATATTCGCCACGTATATAAGTTAATGTTATACTCTTGGTAGAATATACTTGAAGGAGGAAATAAAATGGCAATTGTAAATGCAAATGACCAAAGCTTCGCAGCTGAAACTGGCGAAGGTGTTGTATTATTAGATTTCTGGGCACCTTGGTGTGGACCTTGTAAAATGATCGCTCCTGTATTAGAAGAAATCGATGCAGAGTTAGGCGAGAAAGTAAAAGTAGTAAAAGTAGACGTTGATGAGAACCAAGAAACTGCTCGTCAATTCGAAGTAATGAGTATTCCAGCTCTTTTCGTATTAAAAGACGGTAAAGTAGTTGATCAAGCGTTAGGTTATAAACCGAAAGAAGCGTTAGTAGAATTAGTTGCTAAACACTTCTAAAATAAAGAAGCTACCATTTGGTAGCTTTTTTTATTTTCTTTTTTATAACCTTTCCGTTACAATAAAAGAACGTATGTTGGGTGTTTTGGCATAGTATGTTTTCATGTGAAAATAAAAATGCTAAGCATGTAGAAATGGAGGGTGACGAGTGCACGAACATTTGAAAGAGAAGTTGGCTATTTTACCAGATCAACCTGGTTGTTATTTAATGAAAGATAAGCAAGGAACGGTTATATATGTCGGTAAGGCAAAAGTACTAAAAAATCGTGTGCGCTCGTACTTTACTGGTTCGCATGATGGGAAAACCCTTCGACTTGTAGGAGAAATTGTTGACTTTGAATATATCGTAACCTCCTCAAATTTGGAGGCTCTTATTTTAGAGTTAAATTTAATTAAAAAATATGATCCAAAATATAATATTCAATTAAAAGATGATAAAACATATCCTTTCATTAAAATTACAGCTGAAAAACAGCCGCGCTTACTCATTACGCGAAATGTAAAAAAGGATAAAGGAAAGTATTTTGGTCCTTATCCAAATGCGCAATCAGCTCATGAAACAAAGAAATTATTAGATCGTATGTATCCGCTTCGTAAATGCTCAAATATGCCAGATAAAGTTTGCTTATATTATCATATGGGCCAATGTTTAGCACCTTGTGTGAAAGAAGTAACGGAAGAACAAAACAAAGAAATTGTAGATGAAATTATTAAGTTTTTAAATGGTGGACATAAAGAAGTTCGATCAGAATTAGAAACAAAGATGTATGAGGCTTCAGAGAAACTAGAATTTGAACGGGCGAAAGAGTTGCGCGATCAAATTGCTCATATTGATGCAATTATGGAAAAACAAAAAATGATTATGAGTGATTTAGTGGATCGTGACGTGTTTGGATATGCGGTTGATAAAGGATGGATGTGTGTTCAAGTTTTCTTTGTTAGAAAAGGAAAGTTAATTGAGCGTGATGTTTCTATGTTTCCAATATATGATGAACCAGAAGAGGGATTTTTAACGTTTATCGGTCAATTTTATGAAAACAGTAGTCACTTTAAACCGAAGGAAATTGTCGTTCCAGGAAGTATAGATTCAGAATTAGTAGAGCGCTTTTTAGAAGTTGAAGCGACACAGCCGAAACGTGGTAAGAAAAAAGACCTTGTAGAATTAGCAAATAAAAACGCAAAAATTGCACTAGAAGAGAAATTTTACTTAATTGAACGTGATGAAGAGCGGACGGTTAAAGCCATTGATAATTTAGGGAAGCAGCTTGGCATTGAAACCCCATATCGTATTGAAGCGTTTGATAACTCGAATATTCAAGGGACAAATCCCGTTTCCGCAATGATTGCTTTTATCGATGGGAAACCAGCAAAGAAAGAATATCGGAAATATAAAATTAAAACTGTTCAAGGTCCTGATGATTACGAATCTATGAGGGAAGTTGTAAGACGCCGTTATACGAGGGCGCTTAAAGAGAATTTACCTTTACCAGATTTAATCATTATTGATGGTGGAAAAGGCCACCTGGCCGCTACGAGTGATGTTCTGGAGAATGAACTCGGATTATATATTCCAATGGCAGGACTTGTAAAAGATGACAAACATAAAACATCACATTTAATCATTGGAGATCCGCCTGAACCTGTGATGCTTGAGAGGAATAGCCAAGAATTTTATTTATTGCAACGCATTCAAGATGAAGTGCATAGATTTGCAATTACATTCCATCGCCAGTTGCACGGGAAATCGATCATTCAATCAGCGTTGGATGATATTCCAGGAATCGGCGATAAACGAAAAAAGGTATTGTTAAAACATTTTGGCTCGTTAAAAAAGATGAAAGAAGCTTCCATAGCTGAATTTGTCGAAGCAGGTATGCCGAAAAATGTTGCAGAGACGATATATACTTATTTAACAGATAAGAAGACGTTGTAGTTTACAACGTCTTCTGTTTTTTGGTATAATTTCTGAAGATTTAAAATAAACTCATCTGAATGAATATACAAAAAAGTCAACTAAACTTATCTGTCTAGTTGACTGTAGGTAGATGCTACACTTCAATGAGATCTTTAATATCCCATTTAACAAGAAATGTAATAGAGTCTGAACGTTTCTTTTGTTCTTCGTAGGACTCTGCAACGACGTTTCTTTGTCTTTGAATTTGCTCGGCGATAAATCCAGCTTCTAATTGATAAGAAGAATGTCTCTTTTGTTTTTGACGCTCAGTAATAAGTGTACCCTTAAGTTGGAATTGCATTTCACGACGTTTATGTTCAACGATGCTTAAAGTGCCCCAACCAGCTTTTTCAAAAAACTGAATGACTTCTTCAATTGTTTCTAGCGGATATTTTCTTGCAAGGTTTCTGCCGGACCAGTATAAAATACCGTCTAAATCGTTACCAATTAAATCAGTTAGTAATTCTTCACGTAGCAATTCATAAGCGAAGGCGTTCAATGAAACATCTTCTAAAGATGTTATATCGATTGTATTTTTGCTCACAATATTCCCCTCTTTCTATAGGGATTATTATATAACATTTTTCATTTATAAAAACAGATTTTTCTTTAGGGAAATCTGAATATCTAAGAAGAAAAAAAGAATTGGCAAATTATATGCAAATTATGTATACGTTTTCTTGACGCTTCGACAAAAATAGGGGTAAAATGAACTTGTTATCAAATTATGCTGAAATATTTCGAATAATTTTTTCAGTTTTTCTTATGCCAATAGTGAAAAAACATTATTGTTGTAAATTAATCTGAAAACAGCAGTCAAACATTCAAGGGGGTAATGGGGACATGAAAGGCCGCGAGTATACGTTTCGTAAGTGGCACTCATTAATGGGGGTCATCCCGGTTGGTGTCTTTTTGACGCAACATCTAATTGTAAACAACTTTGCAACAAGAGGAGCAGAGGCTTTTAACAAAGCTGCAGGCTTTATGGAGCTCCTTCCATTCCGGTATGCGCTAGAAATTTTCATCATCTTTTTACCTATACTGTACCATGCTATATATGGCTTATATATTGCATTTACAGCTAAGAACAATGCGGTATCTTACGGTTATTTCCGTAACTGGATGTTCGTCTTCCAACGAATTTCAGGTATCGTTACGCTGATCTTCATTTCTTGGCACGTCTGGGAAACTCGTATTCAAGCAATGTTAGGTAAAGAGGTAAACTATGATATGATGGCAGATATTTTAAACAACCCATTTATGTTTGGTTTCTATTTAGTTGGTGTTGTTTCAACAATTTTCCACTTTGCAAATGGACTATGGACATTCTGCATAAGCTGGGGAATTACAGTATCTCCACGTTCACAAAGAATCTCTACTTATGTAACATTAGCTATTTTCTTAGGTCTATCTTATGTAGGTGTGAGTGCATTATTAGCGTTCATCGATCCACAGCTAGCAAACCAGTAAGGAGTGGGAGAGCATGAAAGGGAAACTTATAGTAGTCGGCGGTGGCTTGGCCGGCTTAATGGCAACGATTAAAGCGGCAGAAGCAGGAGTAAATGTTGAACTATTTTCTTTAGTACCAGTAAAACGTTCACATTCTGTATGTGCCCAAGGTGGAATTAACGGTGCCGTAAATACAAAAGGTGAAGGGGATTCTCCATGGATCCACTTTGACGATACAATTTATGGTGGGGACTTCTTAGCGAACCAACCGCCAGTTAAAGCGATGTGTGAAGCAGCACCAGGTATTATTCATTTAATGGACCGCATGGGTGTTATGTTCAACCGTACGGAAGAAGGACTTCTTGATTTTCGTCGCTTTGGTGGAACACAACATCACCGTACAGCATTTGCTGGCGCAACAACTGGTCAACAATTACTATATGCATTAGATGAGCAAGTACGTCGTCATGAAGTAGCAGGACTTGTAACGAAATACGAAGGTTGGGATTTCTTACGAGCTGTTGTTGATGATGAAGGTGTGTGCCGAGGAATCGTCGCACAAGACTTACAAACTATGGAGATTAAAAGTTTCCAAGCTGATGCCGTGATTATGGCAACAGGGGGCCCTGGTATCATCTTTGGAAAATCAACTAACTCTATTATCAATACAGGTACAGCAGCATCTGCTGTATATCAACAAGGTGCATATTATGCGAACGGTGAGTTCATTCAAATCCATCCAACGGCAATTCCTGGAGACGATAAGTTACGTCTTATGAGTGAATCTGCACGTGGTGAAGGTGGGCGTGTTTGGACATATAAAGATGGTAAGCCATGGTACTTCTTAGAAGAAAAATATCCAGCTTACGGAAACCTTGTACCTCGTGATATTGCAACGCGTGAAATCTTTGATGTTTGCGTAGAGCAAAAACTAGGTATTAACGGTGAAAACATGGTATATCTAGATCTTTCTCATAAAGATCCGAAAGAGCTAGATATTAAACTTGGTGGAATTATTGAAATCTATGAGAAGTTTACAGGTGATGATCCTCGTAAACTACCAATGAAAATCTTCCCAGCGGTTCACTATTCAATGGGCGGACTATGGGTTGATTACAAACAGATGACAAGTATTCCAGGTTTATTTGCAGCAGGTGAGTGTGATTATTCTATGCACGGTGGTAACCGCCTTGGTGCGAACTCACTATTATCAGCAATTTACGGTGGTATGGTAGCAGGACCAAACGCAATTGAGTATATGAAAGGTCTTTCTAAATCATCTGATGCTGTTTCATCTACTGTATATGAGCAAAATGAATTAATCGAAACAGAGAAATTTAACAATATTTTAACGCTTGATGGTAATGAAAATGCATATGTTCTTCATAAAGAGCTTGGAGAATGGATGACAGATAACGTTACAGTAGTTCGTGAAAATAAAAAATTACTAGAAACAGATGCAAAAATTGAAGAGTTAATGGCTCGTTACAAACGTATTAACATTAACGATACTGCAAGATGGAGCAACCAAGGTGCTTCGTTTACACGCCAACTTGCAAATATGTTTGAGTTAGCACGTGTTATTACAATTGGGGCATATAACCGTAATGAAAGCCGCGGAGCTCATTACAAACCAGAATTCACAAATCGTGATGATGCAAACTTCTTAAAAACTACGATGGCGAAATTTGAAGGAGAAGGAAATGCACCAGCATTCCATTACGAAGAAGTGGATGTTTCATTAATTAAACCACGTAAACGTGACTATTCTTCAAAACACGATGTAGCTGCTAAGGATGAAGAGAAGGGGGATAAACAACATGTCTGAGAAAACAATCCGCCTCATCATTACGAGACAAGATGGACCAGATGCACAAGAATTTGACCAAGAGTTTGAAATTCCGTATCGTCCAAATATGAATATTATTTCAGCGTTGATGGAAATTCGTCGTAATCCTGTTGATTCAAAAGGGAACCAAACGACTCCGATTGCATGGGATATGAACTGTTTAGAGGAAGTATGTGGTGCTTGTTCGATGGTGATTAACGGAAAACCACGTCAATCATGTACAGCTCTTATTGACCAGTTAGAACAACCAATTCGCTTAAAGCCGATGAAGACATTCCCAGTTGTACGTGACTTACAAGTTGATCGTAGCCGTATGTTTAACGCGTTAAAACGTGTTAAAGCTTGGATTCCAATCGATGGTACGTATGACCTAGGACCAGGACCAAGGATGCCAGAGAAAAAGCGCCAATGGGCATATGAACTTTCAAAATGTATGACATGTGGTGTTTGCTTAGAGTCATGTCCGAACGTAAACAGTAAATCTGATTTTATTGGACCAGCACCACTTTCACAAGCGCGTTTATTTAACTCGCATCCAACTGGTGAAATGCATAAAGCAGATCGCTTACGTGCAATTATGGGTGATGGAGGACTTGCAAACTGTGGTAACTCTCAAAACTGTGTGCAATCATGTCCGAAAGGTATTCCATTAACAACTTCAATTGCAGCATTAAACCGTGATACAACAATTCAATCGTTCAAAGATTTCTTTGGTAGCGACAATAACTATTAATAAATATTGCCTCTTCATGTTGAAGAGGCAATATTTATAACTTTATTTTTCTGTTTATTCTGTTTATTTTAAGAGCGAAAAGGAGAGGTAGCAATGAAGAGGATTTCTTATATTGAAGACTTTGAGCAATGGGAAAGTGGTTTTTCATTTTATAATCCTGTCAAAGTTCGTTTTGGTGAAGTAGATATGTTTGGGCATGTAAATAATGTCGTTGCTTTTACGTATTTTGAAGAAGCACGTATCGCATTGTTTAAAGAACTTGGATTTATGCAAGAATGGACACATGAATCATCAGAGACGATGATAGTCGTCGCAGATCTACAATGCAATTTTATTAAACAACTTTATTTTGATGAGCAGTTGAAAGTATATGTAAAGGCAGGAAAGGTTGGAAATTCCTCATTAGATTTACACTACATGGTCAAAAATACAGAAGGGGAAGTTTGTTTAGTTGGACGCGGTATGATGGTGCAAGCATCGAAGAAAACGGGAAGAGGCGAACCATGGCCTGAAGAATGGAAGGAGAAATTACTACAATAATAGAAGAGAAGACAAAAAATAAGAGAGCAAATCGCTCTCTTATTTTTTGTCTTCCATCGCTTCTTCTAATGTTAAATGATGCTTATATATGTATGTGGCATATGGATTACCAACGTAGCGTAAGTGCCACGGTTCGTATGAATACTCTGTCGTCTTCGTTTTATCCTCAAAATAACGAATGACAAATCCGAATTCATGGGCATGTTTTGCGACCCATTTTCCTTCTGCTGTCTCTCCGAAGATTGGTTCTAATTGAAATTTAGCAGATTTTGAGCTAATATCCATTGCTAGACCGGTTTGATGTTCACTTGTTCCAGGAATTGCACTGACTGAATTAGCTTCAGCTTTCCCTTGGCGTCTAACGTATGTATCATGCAATGATTTTTGGCGTTTGTATGAACGATAACCAGATACAGCTGTAAGTTCAAGTCCTTCTTTCTTTGCTGATTTGAACATATTTTCAAGCGCGTCTGCAGCATCTTTGCGTAGTAGTGTTTTTTCTTTATCTTTTGGACTAGTAAACGGTACGTTTGGTCTTGTTAAGTCTTCAGGTATGTATCCGTCTGGTAGTTTTCGATGTTTATTAACTAAGACAAGATTAGACTTTGGATTTGTTACAACTGAAAAATTATTGTCTAGTTTCTTTGCATTATTATTAGCTTTTGGAAAAGCAGGAATCTCTTCTTTTTGATGGTTACTATGTTTTTGACTTTCGACAGCCTTCGCCTCGTTTTGTAGTGGTGATTTAGAACCAAAGTAAGCGAAAGATGTGATACCGATTACAATAGTAGCGGCAGAAACAATTATTATCTTTTTCATAATGCCTTGTAATCACAGTCCTTTCTTAATAAAATATGTATCGTTTTTATTATAAGTCTAGTTTATTGAAAAAGAAATGTAAGAGTCATAACGTAATAGAAATGCAAAGAAAATGTCGTAAAATGTCAGAAAATGTGTGAAATTGTAGTATTTTTTCATATAATTCATTTCTTATCTTTCATGAAATTAATTTATTGTGTAATATATACATATAAGAAGATGTAACGATTATAAAGAATAAAGGACTTCTTGTATAGACTAGGAGTGAATGGGAATGGATTTTGCAACAATTATTGGAATCATTTTAGGAGTAGTGGCGGTAGTAGTAGGAATGGTCGTCAAGGGTGCTGACATAATGGCCTTACTGAATCCTGCCGCGGCACTAATTATTTTTGTCGGTACATTTGCTGCAGTATGTATTGCATTTCCGATGAATCAACTAAAAAGATTTCCAAAATTATTTAAAGTTCTTTTTGGTTCAAATAAAAAAGATTTAAGCCATGAACAGTTACTAGAGTTATTTGTTCATTGGACTTCTGAGAGTAGAAAATACGGTATTTTGTCTTTAGAACAACAATTAGATAAAATCGAAGACGAGTTTCTTTTACGTGGTATGAAATTTGTGATTGATGGCGTATCCGCAGAAGATTTAGAACAAATTTTAGAAGCTGAATTAGAAGCAATTGAAGAAAGGCATGCAAAAGGAGCGGCAATTTTTTCTCAAGCTGGTACATATGCACCGACATTAGGGGTTTTAGGTGCTGTTATTGGTCTTGTAGCTGCACTTGGAAATTTAACTGATATTGAAAAGTTAGGACATGCTATTTCAGGTGCATTTATTGCAACGATTTTCGGTATCTTTTCAGGTTACGTGTTATGGCATCCATTTGCAAATAAATTAAAGCAAAAGTCTGCCGCTGAATTAGAGAAGAAACGTTTAATTATTGATTGTTTATTAATGTTACAAGAAGGTACATATCCATTTATTATGAAAAACCGCATTTTAGGTGCGCTTTCTGCAACTGAGCGTAAAAAGCTAGAAAAAGGAGCGGAAAAAAATGCGGAGTAGGAAGAATAGAAGAAGTAAAAAGAAAAAGCATGAAGAACATATTGATGAAACGTGGTTAATTCCGTATGCTGATATGCTAACGCTATTGTTTGCATTGTTTATAGTTTTATTTGCAATGAGTAGTATAGATGCTGCGAAATTTAAACAGATGGCAGTAGCTTTTCATAGTGAACTAGCAGGTGGAACAGGAAATAAAGAGTTTTTAAGTGATCAAAAGCCAAATGATGAAAAAGAATTATCAGCAAGTAGCCTTGAGGTGGAACAAGCAAAAAAACAAGAAGAAGCTAGAGCCGAAGAAAAAAAAGAAATGGCTGAGTTAAAAGCATTACAAAAAAAGATTGATCAATATATTAATGAGAACCAATTATCCTCTGCTTTCCAAACCAAATTAACTGAAAAGGGATTAATGGTGACAATACTAGAGAATGTGCTGTTTGATTCGGGGAAAGCCGATGTGAAATTAGAATCTTTAGGGATTGCAAAAGAGCTGTCTAACTTGCTTGTTTCAGCGTCACCTCGTGAAATTACAGTATCTGGTCATACGGATAATGTCCCGATTGCCAATGCGCAGTTTGCATCGAATTGGGAATTAAGTACGCAGCGTGCAGTTAATTTTATGCAGGTATTACTCCAAAATAAAGAATTACAACCAGAAAAATTTAGTACAATTGGTTATGGAGAATACCGTTCAATTGCTCCGAACGATACACAAGAAGGAAAGGCAAAGAATAGACGTGTGGAAGTGTTTATCTTGCCTTTAACAGAGAATGGAAAATAAAAGAGGATGGCGAAAGCCATCCTCTTTTATTTTCCATCAAATGATTTTAAGTTGTCGCGACGGATTTTATCTTTTTCTGCATCTGATTTTTTGAAATTATAGTCATATAAAGCGCCTTCCCAATCACCGTACATTGGATTAGGGAAAATGATGAATTTCTCACCAAATTGTGCTTTTGATTCTTCCACTGTTTGATTACGATCGTTTACAGATTTTCCATCAAAACCAGTGAAATCAGATAAGTTATCGCCGAAGAATAAAACAATATCATGTGTTTGAGAAACGAGTTCACGGCGTTTTTCTTTTCCTTTTTCTTTCGGGTCTTGTAGTAATATATGTTCTTTCGTTGCTTGAGGAGCACCTACGCGCTCAAGGTTTTTAATAGTTGCATCTAGTTGGTTCGTTTTACGATTTGAGATGTAGTAAATATCTACACCTTTAGACTCTGTATATTTTAAGAAATCAATTGCGCCTGGAAGGGCTTCAGCTTCAGCCTTATTAATCCAATCGTCCCATTTGTAAGGATAGCCTTTTCCTGTTTTTACGCTCATAGCTTGATGAGGACTGTTATCTAAAACAGTTTCATCTAAATCAAGTACGATAGCAGGTTTTTTTTCTGTGCCTTTTGCAAGAGCTGCATCAAGCTTCAATTGACCGATATTGTACCCTTGGTAGTAAAGTGCTTTCGTTTCACCAGCTGTTTGATACCATAAATCAGCCATTAATTGCTGTTCTGTTAATTTTACTTTTTCTTCTTTTGCCACTGTTTTCTCTGGTGTTCCTGAACATGCTACAAGCGATGTAGATAGAACCGCTACAGATAATAAAGTGGTAATACCCCTCTTCATCTTCATATGTATCCTCCTTGATGTTAGAAAATCATCTTATATTATATATTAAAATATAAAAATTTTTTTATGAACATTTGCATATTGTCTTTTGTATATATAGTAGTTTGTCCTATAGTAGATAAGGTGAATAAAAAAGATGTGATAAACAGTAAGTAGTTGAAGAAAAGGAATGTATGTAAGAAGATGGAATAAGGTTACTATATGTTGTTTTAAACAATCATATTATGAAAGTGAGAATGCTATTGAAGGGGAGGATATATACATTGAGTTTACAAATTCAAAACTTAACAAAAATATTCGGAGAATCTAAAGCAGTTAATGGTTTGCAAATCTCGTTACCGAAAGGTGAAGTGTTAGGGTTACTTGGCCGAAATGGTGCAGGGAAAACAACGACAATTAAAATGTTACTGGGTTTATTAACGCCAAATGAAGGTTCTATTACGTGGGATGGAAAATCATTTGGTGATAGCGGGGTAACAATTGGATATTTACCAGAAGAAAGAGGACTATATGCAAAAAGTAGAGTAATAGATCAGTTGCGATATTTTGGTAGATTAGAAGGAATGACGAAAAAAGAAGTAGATCTTGCAATTGATCACTGGTTAGAGCGCTTAGCAATCCCAGAATATAAATTCAAAACAGCAGGAGAACTTTCGAAAGGGAACCAGCAAAAAATTCAATTGATTGCTGCTCTTCTTCATGATCCAGAACTTCTTATTTTGGATGAACCATTTAGCGGACTTGATCCAGTTAATGCTGGAATGTTGGCTAGTATTATTGGAGAACAAGTACAGAGCGGGAAGACAATTATTTTATCTAGTCACCGTATGGAGCAAGTAGAGGCTTTTTGCCAACATGTATGTATTTTAAAAAAAGGTGAAGCAGTCGTAGAAGGACAATTAAGTGATATTAAGAAAGAATACGGTTTTCGTAATTTAACAATCGAAGATACAAAAGAGAATGAAAAAGGATTAGAAGCTATACATGTTCCATATGAAAAACAACAAGGCCTTCTTTATGTGAAAGTACAAGGTGATGCAGAAGCTCTAAAGATTTTGCAACAATTGCAAGAACAAGGTGTTGGTTTACGACAATTTAAAATGTTAGAGCCGACGTTAAACGAAATCTTTGTAGAGAGGGCGAAATAAAGATGCGTAAATTTTCTCATGTATTTTCATTTTATTTTAAAGAAGCATTTTTATCTAAAAAATCATTAATTACGAGTGCGATTTTATTTTTAGTGGTGTTTGGGATTTTTGCATTTAATCATTTTACTTCAGGTGATGATAAAAATAAGGATAAAGATAAAATTGCAGTTGTAGTAGAGAGCTCCACATACAAAGTACAAAAAGAAGAGCTAAATAAGCTATTGCCATCAGCAAAAATAACGGTTGGTTCAAAGGATGATTTTGATAAACTGCATAAGCAAGTAGAAGAAGGCGATTTAGATGGTCTATTCCATGTGACGGAAAAGGATGGGGCTCCAGCGGTTACATATATGTATAATGGATTTCCAAGCCAAGCAACTTCTGCAATTATGGCAGGCTATTTAAAACAACAATATACGATGGTGACGATTGCAAAAAATAATGTTTCACCAGAAATTGCGCAGCAATTACAAGCAGAAATTCAAGTGAAGCAAGAAGCGATAAAAGATCGTACATCTTCTTTCGGAATTGCGTATTTCTTTACATTTGCTTTGTATATGTTTATTGTAGCTTTCGGAAATACAATCGCAATGAATATTGCATCTGAAAAGGCGTCACGTGTAATGGAAGTAATGCTTCCGAAAGTAAAGCCACTTACGATGATGTATGCGAAAATTTTAGCGGTTGTTTCAACGGCGTTATTGCAACTTGTAATATTAGCGTGTGGTTACCTTATTCCTTATTTGCTAGGTTGGGTCGATTTAGAAAGTGCCTCATTATTTGGTGTTCCAATTGACTTTACAAAATTAGATGCAAAGGTTATAAGCATGTTTCTTGTCTATTTCATTACGGGATATTTACTTTATGCGATGATGTACGCTGCGGCTGGAGCTGTTGTGTCTAAGACGGAGGATTTACAAGCCGTATCTTTCCCGGTAATGATTTTGATCATGGCTGCATTCTTCATTAGTATTAAATCATTAAGTGATCCGAATAGTACCATTGTTGTTGTAAGTTCGTATGTTCCGTTTTTCACACCGATGGTCACCTTCTCTCGGATTGTAGCCGGTGAAGCAGGTATGTTAGAGATTACGATAACATTAGTAGTATTATTGGCGACAATTGGTATATTAAATGCTGTTACAAGTCGTATCTATGTAAACGGAGTAATGAATTACTCAGACAAAGTGAAATTCAAAGATTTAGCGAAATTTATAAAGCGTCAATAAGGAGAGAAAAGCATGGTTTTCTAATGGAATCATGCTTTTTCTTTATGTATAAATTAAAAATAGTATATAATGATAAGAGTCGTCTTTTAATAGAATGAATAAAAAGGAGGGTGTGCAGATGGGAATTAGTAGTCGTTTTACAGTAGGTGTTCATATGTTAACGTTACTTGCGATAGATCGAAACTCTCGCTGTACCTCTGAATGGATTGCTGGTAGTGTGAATACAAATCCAGTTGTGATTCGTCGCATTACAGGAATGTTGAAGAGAGCAGGACTTGTTGATGTACAAGCTGGTAAAGGTGGTACGACACTTGCTCGTGATTTAGAAGAAATTACATTACTTGATGTATATAAAGCAGTGGAAGTTGTAGAAGAAGGACATCTATTTTCCTTCCATGAAAATCCCAACATTGAATGTCCAGTAGGAGCTAATATTCAATCAGTATTAGAAATTATTTTAATGCAAGCGCAAGAAGCGATGGAAAACGTACTTGCAAATGTAACGGTAGAGCAATTAGTTACAAATTTAAAATCGAAAATTAAAGAATAAAAAAGCGAGCATCCTCATAGTGAGGGCTCGCCTTTTTTTATTCAGAAATATTGAAAATTCTATTTTTCAGTATTTAAAATGAATTTACCAACAATAGCTGCTACGATACCACCAAGAATTGGTGCAACGATGAATACCCATAGTTGAGAAAGTACTTCTCCGCCAGCGAATAAAGCTGGTGCGATACTACGAGCCGGGTTAACAGATGTTCCAGTTAAAGGAATACCTAATAAGTGAACTAAAACTAATGTAAAACCAATTACTAATCCAGCTAGAGAAGAACTTCCTTTTTTACCTGTTACAGCAACGATAACTAAAATGAATACGAAAGTTAAAATGAATTCAACTAGAAATGCTCCAGATAAACCAAGAGTTCCAAAACCATTTTGTCCTAAATTATCTAAAGGTGTTTTAGCAGAGCGTAAAATTGTTACTAACGTTGCAGTTCCTAATAAACCACCTAAAATTTGAGCTAATACATAATAACAAAGTTCCATAGCGTTCATTCTTTTGTTGATGAACATAGCTACTGATACCGCTGGGTTAATG
Source organism: Bacillus nitratireducens (assembly GCF_001884135.1). Taxonomy (GTDB): domain Bacteria; phylum Bacillota; class Bacilli; order Bacillales; family Bacillaceae_G; genus Bacillus_A; species Bacillus_A nitratireducens. The sequence goes on from NZ_MAOC01000085.1 coordinate 19,779, forward strand.
TGACATCCAGAAATTGTTCCGATGCTATATGCCATAGCCACAATAGATAGACCGAAAGCCATAGCGATTCCTAATGTTCCAATTCCTTCAATTCCGCCACCAATGACAGCTACTCCAGTTCCGAATAATACAAGTACAAATGTACCAATAAATTCAGCGATTGCTTTTTTTAACATAATTTACCTCCTAATATTGCGCATGAAACGTATTATAACATAGGTTTTAGTATAAACAGCTAATGAAATACTATTCTGATAAGGCGAAATAGGGGGACAATAAAAATAGATATGGTTCTATGAAGAAGAACCATATCTATTTTTATGCCGATTTTTTTTGCTTAATAACTGGAACAGAACGGTTTAAAACGCTATTTACGACCATTCCTAACATGATAATAATCATCCCAATCAGTGACAGACCACTAGGGAATGAACCATTTAAGAAAATAATCTCACCAAGCACGGTAAAGACCATCGTTCCAGCTTGTGTTGCTTCAACAGCTCCAAGTAAAGCAAGATTGTCTTTTGCTAAATCAGTAGCAAAGAAAAATGTCATCGTCGCAATAACTCCAGAACATAGTGCTAACAAAAATCCTTGAAGCATTTGAGTTGATGATGGAATACCAGTAGTGGAAAATCCGTATATACCAAGTAAAAGCGTTATAGGAAGACTTCCAATTGCCATTCCTAATACACGTTGGAATGTATCAAGGCGCCCACCAACAAGTTCCATCATTTTTCGGTTGCCGAAGGGATATAAGAAAGCTGCTAAAACGACAGGTAAAAAGCCTGAAATGAACTGATTCATTGTAATGTGGCCTGCTGCAGTCGCTTGCATACAAATTACACCAAGTAAAATAAATAAAGCGACGTATAAACTGCGTAGTGGAATTTTTCCACGTACAAGTTTTGTACCTGATTGCGTTTCTATTTTAATGAAAAATAATGGTGATAAAAGCAAACCTGCTAATATAGTAACTTGCCAAGTTCCAGCAACGAGCCAAGCTGGAGAGAAGACAGCGGCGAAACTTAATAAAGAATAGAAACCAATCCCTGCAACGGAACCCCATCCGATCCATGCAAATGGATGTTTCTTTAACTCTACCCATAACCCCCTTAAGTTTTTGCGAAATAAAACGATAAGGAATAAAATAGGGAGAGCAAATAAAAAGCGGAAGGAAGCTGTCCAAGCCCAGCTTGTTCCAGATACATTCATCGCTCTATTAATAATAAAAGTTGCAGAAAAGAAGGCGGATGATAAAAGGCCTAATAATATTGCACGCATGAAGTGTAACACTCCTTTCGGAATTAAATAATTATGTATAGTATGATATACTTTAAATTAATAAAAGTAAACTATTTTATATTTTAAGGTGGTTTTATAGATGAAAGAAAATGAGGACATACAAACAAAAGAAGTGATTCAGCAAGTAGGTCAGTTATTACGACAAATTCGAAATGAACAAAAACTAAGTTTAGAAGAATTAGCCCAAAAGACGGGTGTGAGTAAATTAACGCTGGGAAAAATCGAAAGAGGAGAAACGAATCCGACGTTAGCTGTCATTTGGAAAATAACAAAAGGGTTATCAATTCCTTTATCGAGATTGATGGTTGTTGGAGAGCCAGTAGCTGTTGCGCGCTGCGGAGAAGGGTTTGCAGTAGATGTAGGACAAGCATGGCACTTAGAAACGATGTTCCGTTACACGAAAGAAACGGGGATGGAAATGCACCGAGCATGTTTGAGAGCGAATAGTATATATGAACCTGAAGCTCATCATGAAGGAGCAATTGAGCTTGTAACAGTAATGAAAGGGAAAGTTTCGATTCAAGTTAAGAACGATGTGTACGAGCTTAATGAGTTTGATTCCATCCAATTTGAAGCGAATAAGAAACATAGTTATAAAAATCAAGAGGATGAAGTGGCGGTATTACATTTAACGATGAAATATTCTTCATGAAAAAATCACCTATAGAATTCTATAGGTGATTTTTTATATGCTCTTCTTAAGTATATGAAGTGATGCCATTAGTACGAACGTGGCATAAGTAATAAACAAATAAAATAAACTAAAAATCCCGTCCCAAAACATAAAACAGCAATGACCCAAAGTATGCGAATGAGAGTAGAGCTAATATCAAAATATTCTCCTAAACCACCACATATACCAAATACCATTTTATCAGTTTCGGATTTACATAATCTTTTTGACATATAACGATCAACTCCTTTTTTATATGAAGCTACATACTTTTATTCTATATGGAAATTTATGAGAAGACTATGAGGTTGTATTACATTTTTTTAGAGAAACGATCATATTAATTGTCTTAATTTTCAGCTGATATTAAAATTATAGTAAGAGGTATGAGGCGATTTTTAATAAAGGGTGGGGAAATAGAGATGACAGTATATTGGTTGACTAATGTAATGGTTGAATCAAGGTATGCATATGAAGAAGGGGAAATTTCACGAACAGAAACAGAATTATGTAGTTTACTCATTGAAGATGGACGAATTAAAAAAATTATAGAAGGGATTGTTCAAGAGGAAGGGGTGGTAACTCTTGATGCCAATCGCTTATTAATTTTACCGTCCTTCGAAGAGATGCATATTCATATTGATAAAACATATTATAGTGGGCCTTGGAAAGCTTGTATGCCAGCAGAAAATATTTTCACACGTTTTAATGAAGAAAAAAGGATTTTGCCAAAGCAATTAGCAACTGCTCAAGACAGGGCGGAAAATATGCTAGAGTTATTGCTTCGAAATGGTGCAACGAATATTAGAACGCATTGTAATGTGGATCCGGTTATTGGACTTCGTAATTTAGAGGCAACGTTAGCGGCATTAGAAACATATAAAAATCGATTGTCTGGTAGAATAGTTGCATTTCCGCAACATGGATTATTGCGCAGTAATTCTGTACAACTTGTAAAAGATGCGATGCGTATGGGTGCGAATCTAGTCGGTGGAGTGGATCCAGCTACAGTGGATAATGATATCGAAAAATCATTACATACAATTATGGATATCGCAGTAGAATTTAATGCGGATGTTGATCTTCATTTGCATGATGCGAATAATCTGGGGACGTTTACGATGAAGAGGTTGGCAAGTCTAACAGAAGAAGCTGGATGGCAAGGGCGTGTAACAATTAGTCATGCGCTTGGACTTGGTGGTGTTACGGATAAAGAAGCTGAAGAAGTGGCAGAAAGACTAGCAGCCTTGAAGATTGATATTACTTCAACCGTGCCAATTGGTAAACAAGTAATCCCAATTCCGTTATTAGATAAAAAAGGTGTTAAAGTTTCATTAGGAAATGATAGTATTACAGATCATTGGTCGCCGTTTGGAACTGGCGATATGCTTCAAAAGGCAAATCGATTAGCAGAGCGTTTTGGATGGAGTGACGAAAGGTCTTTAGGAAAAGCCCTTCGCTTTATTACGGGAGGAAAAGAAACGTTAAACAATGAAGGGAAGCGAGCATGGCCGAATGTAGGAGATGAAGCGAGTTTTATTTTGACGAATGCAACATGTACAGCTGAAGCGGTAGCGCGTCAAACAGAGAAGCGTTTAGTCGTGCATAAAGGAAATATTGTTGTTGGAAGCTTAAATGAGGTGGAATTAAATAATCTTGTGTAGAAGAATTGTTTAAATGCCTTGAGGAGAGTTCTAATTGAGAATATAGAACTCTTCTTTTTTGTTATTACAATATATTTTTTATAGGAAAGCTAGAAGGGATGAAAATTTTGGATAATCAACATAACCAAAATCATATTATGGGAACTTTGCAATGGTTTATTTTTTTATTAGCAAACTCAATCGCACTACCAATTGTCGTTGGCGGATTATTTCATCTTACGACGGAAGAAGTGTTTTATTTAATGCAACGTACGTTTTTCGTAGTTGGTATATCTTCTTTTTTACAAGGATGGCTTGGACATAAACTGCCTATTGCGGATGGACCAGCTGGATCTTGGGTTGGTGTATTTACCGTACTTGCTTATGCTACCGTAGGGCAGGATCAATTACATAGTACATTGCAAATTTTAGAATTAGGAATGATAATCTCCGGTGTTATTTTAATAGGATTAGGTGTAACTGGTTTTATAGGACGTATTTTATTTTTATTTACGCCAGTTGTGACAGGAACGTTTTTACTTTTATTATGTTTACAATTAAGTGGTGTATTTTTAAAAGGAATGCTAGGAATTACAGCTACTATTTCTCAAATCGATGGATTTACAGCGATAATTGCGTTTAGTATATTTTTGTTCGTTATTATACTATCTAATTTTGGAAAAGGTTTTGTCAAAAGTTATGCAGTTTTAATAGGATTAATTAGCGGGTGGATTATTTTTCTTATTGCAGGAAAAGTGACGATTCCATCTCAAGTAACTCATTTTGTGCAACTTCCACATATATTTGCTTGGGGACTTCCAAAATGGAATACAGGTATGGCTGTATCAAGTTTCGTTATGGTATGTATTTTAGTTTCTAATACAGTGGCAGCTATTATAGCGATCAATCAAGCTACCATTCAAAAAGGGACCATTGAACAGAAACAGTTGAAGGATGGTACGTGGGTTGGAGGGATTTCACATATCATTTCTTCTGTATTTTCAACTGTAGGTGTCGTTCCGTTACCAGCGACGGCAGGATTTATACGCTTAACAAAACAAAAATATATACGATCGTTCTTAATGGCATGTGCGTTACTAGTCATAATGTCTCTTTTTCCAAGTATTATTCGTTACTTAGCGTCTTTACCATCCGCTGTCGCATCTGCAGTTTTAATGGCTTCGTTCGTACAGTTAATTGGAATTGGATTTAATAATATAAAACAAGTGGAGCTCAGCGAAAGGAATGTAACGATTTTAGGAGTTGCAGTATTATTTGGCAGCGGCGTTATGTTTTTACCGTCTGGAGCACTCCAATCATTGCCGTCTGTTATGCAATATATATTCGGGAATGGTTTATTTGTAGGTACAGTTGTAAGTATATTGCTAGAACAAATATGGCGTACTGGAAAGTAAGTGGATAAAAAGAGTATCCGCACTGTATAAAAGTCTAAAATAACATAGGAAATAAAGCCCATTTTCATTCACCACCTGCACATTTCGTTCATACAATATCTTGACTAAATAAACACCCAACTTACACATATACAGCTCTGGCTTAAGCAAGGAGGGTTATACCAGTTGAAGGAAAAAGCGTATCAATCTAAACCGTTACTCACAAAGAGAGAAAGAGAAGTATTTGAATTACTCGTTCAAGATAAAACGACGAAGGAAATTGCAGGTGAACTTTTTATAAGTGAAAAAACAGTACGCAATCACATTTCAAATGCAATGCAAAAGCTAGGAGTTAAAGGACGTTCACAAGCAGTTGTTGAGCTTCTTCGTATGGGAGAGCTCGAGCTATAAAAAGAAAGCCGACTTTTATATGAAGAGTCGGCTATTTTTCTGTTTGTTTCATGTGCTATATGAATGATAAGAATGTTTCATACATAAATAGGTAGTAAGGAGGGGATATGTTGAAAAGGATATTGTTAGTTTCAACAAGCGCTCATGATATGAATGGACACCCGACTGGTTTATGGCTTGAAGAGCTCGCAGCTCCGTATAATTTATTTAAAAAGGCTAAGTTCGATGTTGATCTTGTATCTATAGAAGGTGGAAGGGTACCTATTGATAGAGTGTCTATTCCGAATGGCATACCTCGTGAATTTAAGTATATCGCTTCTTTATTGCAAAATACGAAGCCGATTTCGAAGGCTCATTTTTTAGATTATGATGCAGTTTTATTTGGTGGTGGACACGGGGCTATTGTGGATTTTCCAGGTAATCCATATGTAGCGAATTTGATTGAGAACATGTACAACAATAACCGGATTGTAGCGGCTGTTTGTCACGGAGTAAGTTCTTTGGTCGGTGTGAAAAATAAAGATGGCTCGTTTTTTGTTGCGGGTAAGCGTATAACAGGTTATACAAATGATGAAGAAACAGCTGTGCATTTAGAAAATCGAGTTCCATTTTTGCTAGAAAGTAAGTTGAAAGAAGAAGGGGCATTATTTTATGTAGCACCTAATTTCACGCCACATGTAGTAGTAGATGGACATTTAATTACAGGGAAAAATCCGCAGTCTAGTATGGAAATAGGGAAAGCTATAAAAAGAGCTGTAAATAAATTATAGAAAAGGTGCCCGCTACTAACAAAGGTAGCGGGTACTTTTTATGTATAGCGTAGATTGAAATTGTAATAAACTAAAAAGACGTAATGAGTATAATAACTTCATTTATAAACATTCATGAATTTGCTATACTATTTTGTATGAACAAAAGGGGAGGCTCTTTTAAATGAGAAAAGTAGCGTGTGCAAATACGTATATTAATAAAATAAAGCCCGTTATTCGAAAGACGAGTTTTAGCCAATTAAAAATAGATGAAATTGCGAAATATATGGATATTAGTAAAGCTACTTTATATAAACGTTTTTCTTCGAAAGATGAGATTATTGAGGCGGTAGTAGAGGATTTTATAAATTATCTTCTTGAAGGAGATGCGGATAATCAAGATGAAAGTATGTCGTTTACAGAACGTTTCCAAAAGACGTTTATCCATTCTTTAAAATGTGTGACGTATATTTCGGATGTCTTTTTACAAGATTTGAAAGAAGCGTATCCGCATTTGTCGGATCAATTAGTCGCTGCACAACAAAATCGCAATCATAATTTGCAAATGTTTTTTGAGTCGGGTATGGAACAAGGTTACTTTAATAAAATGAATGCGCAACTATTTATGGTGCAAGATGATGTGATGTTAAGACGCATTATAGATCATACTTTTTGTATTCAGTACGATATTACGTTAAAGCAAGCGATACTTGATTTCTACAATTTGAAGAAATACCAACTGTTTAAACCGGAATTTTTAGATGCAGTTGATGATTCTGAAATTGAAAAAGAAATTATAGCTAATTTACAAATGATTTCGTAAAAAAGCAGATTTCCTTTGCTAGAGGGAAATCTGCTTTTTTAGTACATATTATTTTTGCAACTGTTTTAATACTAATTCAGCTACTGGACCACCTGAAGCAGGGTTTTGACCAGTAATTACACGATTATCTTCTACAGCGTAAGCTTCCCAAGGTTGCGCAGCTTTTTCGTAAAGTCCCCCATATTTAACGAGTTCATCTTCTGTTAAAAATGGAACGAATTGATCTAATTCAGCTAGTTTCTCTTCTTCATTTGAGAATCCTGTTACTTTTTTATCGTTAATTAAACGATCCCCGTTACTTAATGTGATATGGAATAAACCAGCAGCTCCGTGACAAACAGAGGAAACAATTCCGCCATTTTCATAAATGTTGCGGCTAATATTTTGAAGTTCTTTGTTTTCTGGGAAGTCCCAAATAACTCCGTGACCACCCGCGTAATAAATAACAGCGTAGTCTTCTTGATTCACTTCACTCGGTTTCATGGTAGAACCGAGGCGATTCATAAATTCTTTCTTTTGATACCATTCCCAATCGATGCTCTCCGCCATCGCTAAACTATGCGGATCAATCGGTGTATAGCCGCCTTGTGGACTGACATAATCTACTTCGTAACCAGCTTCTTCTACTTTTTTAACGAAATGGACAGCTTCACCAAGCCAAAGCCCGGTAGCTCTATTTAAATTTGGGTATTTTTCTATGCTCGTTAATACAACTAACATTTTTTTCTTCATCATAATCCTCCTGTAGTGTTTCTTCTATATAAAAGTTCTTTATTTACTTAGTTTTATTAAGTTAGAAATTGTAAATTTGAATAACCATGTCAGTCCCCCTTATACCGGATTCGAAATTAGTGTATAACAATTTTTGAACAAAGTAAACTAAAAAAGCTAAATTAGTTTACTTTGTATATTTTTCGTTGACAAACTGTAATGCTGAAACTATGATAGTTCCATGAATATCGAACAACATACATGTTTCGTTTCGAATTCAGTTTGTCGCGCGATAAATTATCATCTTTTATACATTTGATGAAGTTGTTTAGTAGTGATAGAGGAACTAAACCACTTTATTTTTCATTTACAGTTACTACAATCAGAAGAGGTGTTACACATGGGGAAAGATATAAGTGACCATTCAAAATGGTTTGTTTTCACATTATGTTTTATCGTTTTATTAGGACCTATGAATGCGGTTTTATTTAATGTAGCGTTAGAGGGTATTGCTAATGATTTATCAATTAGTCAATCGAAAGTTAGTTGGGTTGTAGTAGGGTATTCTTTAGTTGTCGGTATTGGTTCGATGGTATATGGGAAACTAGCGGATCGTTACAGTGTAAAAAAACTATTAATTATCTCAATAATCATATTTGTAGTTGGGTCCATTATTGGATTTGTAAATCAATCTTATGCGATTGTCATTTTCGCAAGATTAGTGCAGGCGAGCGGAGGAGCTGCATTTATTGCGCTTAGTATGATTGCAGTGGCGAAATTAGTTGCTCCTGCTAAGAAGCCTGGTGCATTAGCGATGATTAGTTCTTCTATTGCATTAGCAATAGGTATTGGTCCTTTAGTTGGCGGGGCTATTACAAATACATTAGGGTGGCCATATTTATTTTTATTTATGGTTATTTCAGTAGTTGGGATTTTCTTGCTTATAAAATTTATGCCAGAAGAAGCGCAGCATACGGATGAAGCGTTTCATTTTGATTACATTGGAGCGGCTTTATTATTTGCATTCATTACAACTGTTTTATTAGGTGTCAATATTAATAGTTGGCTATTTGTGTTATCGGTAGCTTTCTTATTTTTATTCACGGTTCGTATGAAGAACGCGGAGCATCCATTTATTGATATTGAGTTATTTTCAAACAAACCATTTCTTCGTTTAATAGCGGTCGGGTTTATAATTAATGTGGCGTTATGTGCTAGTCTATTATTATTGCCATTACTGTTAGGAAGAGTGCACGGATTGTCGCCATTCGTTATCGGAATTGCATTGTTTGTTGCATCACTCTTTGGTATTGTATCTAGTTTTATTACGGGAAAGATTGTCCCTTCGTTTGGGAATGTAAGAATGATTTATGTAGCGTCTGTAGTTATGATCGTTGGCTTTTTAATTTTAGGGCTTATTCCGAACGGGAACTTAATCATTATTTTAGTGGCGGTTATTTTAACATTTATGAGTTATTCAGCTATTCAAGTATCATTAAACACATTTATACCGAAAACATTACATCCAGCTAAAGTTGGAGTCGGTCTTGGTTTATATAATTTAATTAACTTTTTCGGTATGGCATTTGGACCAGCTGTAGCGAGCAAGGTTATGGAATCTACAAATAGTTATCGTTTGAATTTTATTTTAATCATCATTTTAATTTCTGCTCATTTCTTCTTATTAATAGGAATGTCTTCTTTCCAAAAAAAGATGGAGCAATAAAGTGAAACTTTAATTAGTGGGGGGCATCCCCCACTAATTATTAGCCCACACCAATCGGGCTTTTATGGACAGCCCGATCCCCCACCTAACTTCTTTGCTTTCGCTGAATTTTGAGGTGGGGGTCTTACTGTCCGGTAAATAGCGGGGTAGATACGCACTTTATATAGAAGGTCGGTTATTTTTCTGTCTTGCAAATTATGAAAAAAAGGAGCAAAATAAAAAAGGTCCTAGTCTATACAGGTACAAATGAAAATTTTCATACAGAAGCAGTTTAAGTGAGCGAACTTAAAGTGTGTAAAATATAATGATAAAATAAGATGATGAATGAGAAAACGGGTGATTAAGTTGAATAGAGCGATCGGTGTTATTGATTCAGGAGTGGGCGGTTTAACAGTAGCGAAGGAATTAATTCGTCAGTTGCCGAAAGAGCGTATTATATATTTAGGGGATACAGCACGTTGCCCTTATGGTCCGCGTTCTCGTGAAGAAGTGCGTCAATTTACGTGGGAAATGACGGAGCATTTATTAGATTTAAATATCAAAATGTTAGTGATTGCGTGTAATACAGCAACTGCGGTTGTGTTGGAAGAAATGCAGAAACAGTTGCCAATTCCGGTAGTTGGAGTTATTCATCCAGGATCACGTACAGCTTTAAAAGTGACGAATACGTATCATGTTGGGATTATTGGAACGATTGGAACAGTAAAAAGTGGTGCCTATGAAGAGGCGCTAAAATCTATTAATAACCGTGTTATGGTAGAAAGTTTAGCGTGCCCACCATTCGTTGAGCTTGTAGAGAGTGGGAATTTCGAAAGTGAAATGGCGTATGAAGTTGTAAGAGAAACATTGCAACCGTTGAAAAGTACTGACATTGATACACTTATTTTAGGGTGTACACATTATCCGATTTTAGGTCCTGTTATAAAAAAGGTAATGGGAGATCAAGTGCAATTAATTAGTTCGGGTGATGAAACAGCGCGTGAAGTAAGTACAATTTTATACCATAGTAAAATGTTGAATGAGGGAGAGGAACAAAGTGATCACCTCTTCTTAACGACTGGTAAAATAGGTCTGTTTAAAGAAATTGCATCAAAGTGGTTCGGTCAGCCGATTGAAAATGTGAAGCATATTAATTTAGAAACAGAATAATAGTAGATTCATATAAGAGAACTCCTGAGAAATCAGGGGTTTTTTCTGTGTAAGTAGCTATAGCTTGTTCTAAAATATGAAACAGCTCGTATACATAATAGTACAAACTTAGATTTTAGGGGGGAATGGCATGCCTAAATCCACTTTTAAATGGGTTGTTGGTGCTACTGTGAGTGCGATTTTATTATCAGGGTGTGGCTTATTAAATCAAGAGAAAGCAACAGAACAAATTGATCCACCGAAAAAAGTTACGTATACAGAAGGTGAAAAGAAAGAAACAGCTAAAAAAGATAAACAAGGGCAAACAGTAAATAGAGAGTTATACCTCGTTGATAAAAATGGATATGTCGTACCGCAAACTATTGCAATGCCTACTCCGAAAGCGAATGAAGTTGTAAAGCAAACGTTAGAGTATCTTGTGAAAGATGGACCAGTAACAAATTTATTGCCAAATGGATTTCGAGCAGTCCTTCCAGCGAATACGACGATGACCTTGGATTTGAAAAAAGGTGGGACAGCAGTAATTGATTTCTCTAAAGAAATGAAAAATTATTCAAAAGAAGAAGAGCGTCAAATTGTTGAATCAGTAGCGTGGACTTTGACTCAATTTACAGAAATAAAACAAGTGCAGTTCCAAATAAATGGTGAAAAGCTAGCGAAGATGCCTGTTGCGGGTACACCGCTTGGTGAAGGTGTAAGTCGTGCGAATGGAATTAACTTTGATGATGAACAAGTAGCAGATGTAACGCATACAAAACCGGTTACACTTTACTTTATGGCGCAAAATAATAATAAGCAGCAATATTACGTACCGGTAACAAGACGTGTTGCAGAAGGAAAAGAAAATGATTACGCGGCAATTGTGGATGAGCTTGTAAAAGGTCCGATTCAAGGGTCGCTATTAAATGATTTTAATCCAGGAGCTAAGCTTATTACGAACCCGAAACTGGAGAACGGAAATATTACATTAAACTTTAATGAAAATATATTTGCGAACCAAGACAAGAGTGTAATTTCAAATTACGTATTGAAGTCGTTAGTCTTATCTTTAACAGAAAAACAAGGTGTGAAAAATGTTTCTATTGAAGTGAATGGGAAAGCGAATTTGATGGATGAGAAAGGTGAAAAGTTAACAAAACCTGTTAATCGTCCACAAAACGTGAATACAGGTAGTTTTTAATCGCGAATAATTTGATATACTTATGTAAGAAAGGGGAATTGCTTTTTGAGTTCCCCTTCTTTTATTGTTATACATATCGTACATTTAAATTTGGCTATACTAATGAGAGTAGTTATGAGGAGGTTATTTTTATGCGAGTAGATGGTAGAGGACAAGCAGAGCTACGCCATATACATATTCATACAAATTATTTAAAACATCCAGAGGGATCGGTACTAATTGAAGTCGGGGATACAAAGGTGATTTGTTCAGCGACAATTGAAGAGCGTGTACCGCCGTTTATGCGTGGAGAAGGAAAAGGCTGGGTAACGGCAGAATACTCAATGATTCCACGTGCGACAGAGCAACGTACAATCAGGGAGTCAAGTAAAGGGAAAGTAACAGGGCGTACAATGGAAATCCAGCGTTTAATTGGACGAGCATTACGTGCGGTTGTTGATTTAGAAGCGCTTGGCGAAAGAACGGTTTGGATTGACTGTGATGTAATTCAAGCGGATGGCGGAACGAGAACAGCTTCAATTACAGGTGCCTATGTAGCAATGGTATTAGCTTTTGAAAAGTTATTGCAAGCAGACAAAGTATCTAAAATTCCTGTAAAAGATTATTTAGCGGCAACGTCAGTAGGTGTTGTTGAAGAACAAGGTGTCGTTTTAGATTTAAATTATGCCGAAGATTCTAAAGCAGACGTTGATATGAACGTTATTATGACTGGAAAAGGTCAGTTTGTTGAAGTACAAGGAACTGGAGAAGAAGCGACGTTTAGCAGAGCAGAATTAAATGAACTACTTGATGCTGCGGAACAAGGGATCTTCCAACTTGTTGAAAAGCAAAAAGAAGCGTTAGGTGACATCGTATCTCATATAGAGTAGAGGTGGAAAATATGAAGCAAGTTGTTGTAGCGACGAAAAATCTTGGGAAAGTACGTGAGTTTGCTGAGTTATTTGAGAGATTTGACTTAGAAGTGAAATCTTTACACGATTTTCCTCATATTGAAGAAGTCGAAGAAACTGGTGAAACATTTGAAGAAAACGCAATTTTGAAAGCGGACAGTCTTAGTAGACAGTTGAATTCCATCGTAATTGCGGATGACTCTGGTCTTATTGTAGATGCCTTAAACGGGAAACCAGGTGTATATTCAGCTCGTTTTGCTGGAGAGCCGAAAGATGACCAAGCGAATATCGATAAAGTGTTGCAAGAGTTAACTGACATCGATTTAGAAAAACGTACAGCTCGTTTTTACTGTGCGCTAGCGGTTGCTTTCCCTGAAGCAGATAAAGAACCTGTTATTGTAAACGGAACGTGTGAAGGAAAAATCTTAGAACAGCGCCGCGGGGAAAATGGTTTTGGATACGATCCGATTTTTTATGTGGAAAAATATAAAAAAGCAATGGCTGAGTTAAGCTCAGATGAGAAAAATGCCATTAGCCACCGCGGACGCGCTCTTCGTAAATTAGAAGAGAAAATCCCAGAATGGTTTTTAGAAGAATAAGGGAGAGAAATTGATGAAAGCTTTAATCGTAAGCGATAGTCATAGCTCTGTGAAGGAATTACAGCAGTTAAAAGAGAAATATGAAGGGAAAGTAGATATCATGATTCATTGTGGTGATTCAGAGCTAACGCCTGCTCACGAAGAGCTACAAGGTTTTCATGTTGTAAAAGGGAATTGTGATTATGCTAACTTTCAAGATGAAATTGTAACTGATGTAGATGGAATTCGTTTCTTAGTTGTACACGGTCATCGTCATAATGTGAAAATGACGTTACAAACGTTAGCGTATCATGCAGAAGAAGTGGGAGCACAAGTAGCGTGCTTTGGACATTCTCATGTATTAGGGGCAGAATTACTTGATGGGATTTTATTTATTAATCCAGGAAGTATTTTGCTCCCGCGCTCTCGTGTGGAAAAGACATTCGCTTTATTAGAAATGGATGAAAATCATATAGAAGTCCGTTTTGAAACATTAGACGGACAGCTAGTTGAACAAGCAGTTTTTAAAAGAGGATAATAAAAATTATCCTCTTTTAAAAAAGTGTTGACTTTATAAGTAGTTATGAATATAATAAATATTGTCGATAGGGCAACGTCGCTAACGAAGAAAAATAAAATAATATATGCGGGTGTAGTTTAGTGGTAAAACAAGAGCCTTCCAAGCTCTGGTCGAGAGTTCGATTCTCTTCACCCGCTCCATGTCCCAGTAGCTCAGCCGGATAGAGCATACGCCTTCTAAGCGTACGGTCGGGAGTTCGAATCTCTCCTGGGACGCTAAAAAAACCTTGTTATCTTTTGATGACAAGGTTTTTTGTTTATCTAAAAATTGATTTGTGTGTAAATGGTGTAAGATTATTATAATATAATATACGATAATAATTATATAGAAAAAATAAAAGCAAACTACATATCGTTGATTAAACGGCTTAGCCGACGATAGTTGTTATGAGATAAATAATGGAATACAATTGTGCGTCTTTATTTCGGTAGAATGCATCCGCCGTGCGAAATTTTTCCGCAGCTCTTTCTAGTTCGTTAGCTATTTTATCGAATTCTGTTAAAACAGTGAACATATCGACATATACGTTATCGGCAACGAAGACTCGCACGATGCGGACGATCAGAAGAAAGTACGATTAATGAACTTGGCGGATCGAACGTTGCACAATCAATCAAAGGATAGGATATCCCCTATAATGCGATATCCGAATTCAGCGTATACTTAGTAATCGTTTATAACGATACAAACAAAATGCAGCGGCAAGGAATCGCATCATTTAGCGTAACTGGCGTCAGATCATTCAAATCCAAAGAAAATAACGTTTCTAGTACGATTGTGCAGCCGTTATCGGAACTTATCCCCGGCAGTGTGTTACAATTAATAGAAGCGGAAAGCGAGGATCTCCAATTGACTGGACGTGTGATTGATTGGACAGTTTAAGAAGGTTGTATAAAAAAGGGAGATGGCGCAAATATGGCGAGATCAAAAGAAAATGATTTAACGGAGAAATTGGCAGAAGGTCAACAAAAATATGGTGACGGCAACTTTACAGTACAGAACATCGGTGATGAAACTAACCCGAATTGGACTGTCGTAAAAAATGTGAGGAAGGGATCGGCAGGTATTCGCGAAGAGGAAGATATATTAAGACTGCAATCAAAATATATAAAATAGTGCGGAAAGGTACGCCGAGATTCGCATTTTAAGACGATTATTTTTTATTCCGTGGATAAGGGGATTCATCTAAATACGTCAGAATTTTCGATAGGGAATCGATAGAACAAAAAGGCATTCAATATTGGTGTAGAACTACTATATAGCGTATAATATTTTTTAACAAAAATGGTCAATTGACCGCACAAATGAACGTTCAGTAAGCGATGAAAGAATCGTTTATATATCGGTAATTGACGGGTCGGGAGTTCGAATCTCTCCTGGGACGCTAAGAAAACCTTGTTATCTTTTGATAACAAGGTTTTTTGTTTGTTTTAAATTAGTTATTAATAAACTTTTCAAAGACAAAACCGTAATCTTTCACGTTATACTGTTTCTTCGTATCAACGAGCCAATTAAAAGCGATCTCGTTCATCTCTTTAAATTGTTCTGCTAAATTTACTTGTGCGTTTGAAATACGGCTGAAAGCATTAGATGCCATATCTAGACTTTTATGTGCATACTGCAGTGTAATGTCGTTGTCGTATGAAATTTCTTCTATTTTAAGTAGAGCCTTATATAAATCTTTTAATTCTTCAATATGTTTTTTATGAACATCAATTGAGTAATGCTCATCGCCCATTTGAAACTTAATTTCTACATCTAAATCAATCGTTCCCGCAGTTTCAAGTGCTACGTTTTTAATTTGATACTTACTATAGCTAAAGCGGCGCAGTGTACGTTTTTTACTTGTCGCACTTGTACCATCTAGGTGGATTAACCCTTTGTTTGTAAAGCAATATTCATCTGATTTTGATTTAATTAGAAAATAAATTTTCTCTCCATCTTCATGCATCACGTAATCATCAGCATCGACCTTATCGTAATCTTTCGGTGTGATGACAGAACCTACATCGCTTAAACCCAAAACATCAGCTGCCATTTTTTTGAACATATATAATCCCCCTTGTAAATTAAATTCTTAATTGTACAAAAATATATTAACATGATTTTAAACTTATTTTTGAAATCTTACAATTCTGTAAGGTAACTGTAAGGAAGTTCGATGGTAACAAATTACTAATCCTCTATAATGAAGGTAACAACGATAAAAGAAGGAGGAAGAAATGATGAAGGGATTAATCGTAACGGGCTTAACAGTTGCTTTTGGATTTGTAGCGTATGAGAAATTAACGTATGTAGTTGATGTTGTAAAACATTTAATCGCCTAGAAAAAACTACCATGAGAGGGAAAGGGAATGAGTGAATGAATGGAATGGTTATTTGGAATTATAGGTACTTGTAGTGTAGTATTATTGTTCTTTGTCCCGAGTGGTATACTTAGTTCGACAACGAGTTTGTTCTTCTTAAGTTTGTTTGCTTGTACGATGCTTATTATTATGTTTTTAATGAAGCGAAGTAAACCAATCTTCTACTTTAGCATGATTGTTATGGCAATTATTGTTCTCCAAATTATTACCCTTGTTATATACCCCACAATTATAAATGCTTTCCATTAATGATGAATCCTCTGCTTCTGTTGCTGAGGGTTTTTGTTTGTGGAAAATGAATTTCATTTAAAAGGTTGTTGATTTTTTAATATAAAAATTAAATATTCCTATATTTCAAACGAATGGTTTTGGAATGTTGTGTTCTCATTACGCATTTGATATATTTACTTTGAAGATAATTAAAATCTAGAAAAAGAGGCGAACGTATGGATAAAAAAGAAAATACGGTCGTATTGTTTCCGCAACTATCAGAACGCTATATTGATGAAGGTTTTTTAGCGTTGAAAGAGCGGAAATTCGAAGATGCATTGCGCTGCTTTGAAATATTACGTCAGTATAATGCGGAAACGGAACAAACAGAATTAGCTTCAGTTATTTGTTTGTTAGAATTAAAGCATATGGAAGAAGCGAAAGACAAATGTGAGCAGTTGCTTGAAACGGGAGCTGTATTATTTGGTGACATTCTTGAAACGTATGTGACGATTTTAGTTCAAACAAATGATTATGAAGGTGTTATTGAAATTGTCGAAAAGGTTTTGCAAACGAAAGACATAATGCCCGAGCAAAAGGAAAAATTAGCGCAGCTCGCTTTATTTGCAGAAGGTATGCTAAATGAGGAAGACGCGTCGCTAGTTGATTCGAATTTTGAATTAGACGAGTTTACTAATGAACTTTTTGGAGAAAACTTTGGTCAAAAGCTAAGAGTGATCCAGAAACTTTCATTAAAAGACCTGGATCTCGCACTTCCTGCTCTAAAGAAATTTTTAATAGAGGAAAAGCAACACCCTTATTTAAAAACTTCTATTTTGTATAAAATGGTAGAAAATCAAATAGAAGAAGAGATAGAAGTAGAGAAGTTTGGAAATACGATAAAAGTGATACCAGCATTTACAGGTCATAATGAGGAGCAATCCGATAAAATCATACATAAATTATCAAGCCAATTAGAACAAAATTATCCGGATATATTTAGTGCGATGGTCACTTACTGGAAAGAATTACAAATTAGCATTTTCCCATTCCCTCTATTAATGGATAAAGTAGAAATTTGGGCTGCCGTCTTAGAGAGAATTGGAAGAAAGCGTTTCGGATTGGCTATTGATGAAGAAGAACTTATGACAGCATACAATATCGAGTTAGAGGAATTTCATATCGCCTATCAATGGTTACTACGCATTGAAAGAGAAGGATATTTGCCCGTATAATTATGAAAAAGAATCGTTCAGTTATTGAAACGAGCATATTCTATGTTATAATGTAAGGGTTGCAAAAGGCAGAAATCTGCCTGTTTGTAAGAGAAGAGGAGTATAATTCTCTTACTTAATATGTTTCATATTAGTCTCGAACAAAATATACCGTAGTTGTCTTTTAGACAATTAGTAGATTGGAACATTATATCTGAAAGCTTTTGCTAGAGGGTTATTTGTACATTTGTTATTTCAAAAAAGAGATAATGAATATTTTAATCTATAGAGGTATGTGCATACATTATTATAGTTGGAGGGAAAGAATAAATGTCTACAAAATGGGAAAAATTAGAAGGTAACGTTGGCGTTTTAACAATCGAAGTTGATGCTAAAGAAGTAAACAACTCTATCGACGCTGCGTTCAAAAAAGTAGTAAAAACAATTAACGTACCAGGTTTCCGTAAAGGGAAAATGCCTCGTCCGTTATTCGAACAACGCTTTGGTATCGAATCTTTATACCAAGATGCTTTAGATATCATCTTACCAAAAGCATACGGTGAAGCAATCGATGAAGCTGGTATCTTCCCAGTTGCTCATCCTGAAATCGACATCGAGAAGTTCGAAAAAAATGCTAACCTTATCTTCACTGCAAAAGTTACAGTGAAACCTGAAGTTAAATTAGGTGAGTACAAAGGTTTAGCAGTAGAAAAAGTTGAAACAACTGTAACTGACGAAGATGTAGAGAACGAAGTAAAAGCTTTACAAGAGCGTCAAGCTGAACTAGTTGTTAAAGAAGAAGGAACTATTGAAAATGGTGATACAGCTGTAATCGACTTCGAAGGTTTCGTTGATGGCGAAGCATTTGAAGGCGGAAAAGGCGAAAACTATTCTCTTGCAATCGGTTCTGGCACTTTCATCCCAGGTTTCGAAGAGCAAGTAATTGGTCTTAAATCTGGTGATTCTAAAGACGTTGAAGTTTCATTCCCAGAAGAGTACCATGCTGCTGAATTAGCTGGCAAACCAGCAACATTCAAAGTAACAATTCACGAAATCAAAACAAAAGAACTTCCTGAGTTAAACGACGAGTTCGCTAAAGATGCTGACGAAGAAGTTGCAACTCTTGATGAATTAAAAACAAAACTTCGTACAAACTTAGAAGAAGGCAAAAAGCACGAAGCTGAGCACAAAGTACGTGACGAAGTAGTAGAATTAGCTGCTGCTAACGCTGAAATCGACATTCCAGAAGCTATGATCGACACTGAGTTAGATCGTATGGTTCGTGAATTCGAGCAACGTTTAAGCCAACAAGGTATGAACCTTGAGCTTTACTACCAATTCACAGGTACTGATGCTGACAAGTTAAAAGAGCAAATGAAAGAAGACGCTCAAAAACGCGTAAGAATCAACCTTGTTCTTGAAGCTATCATTGAAGCTGAAAACATTGAAGTTACTGAAGAAGAAGTAACTGCAGAAGTTGAAAAAATGGCTGAAATGTACGGTATGCCAGTAGACGCTATCAAGCAAGCTCTTGGAAGCGTAGACGCTTTATCTGAAGACCTTAAAGTGCGTAAAGCTGTAGACTTCTTAGTAGACAACGCTGCATAATAAAATAACAAGGCGCGATTTTAATCGTGCCTTGTTTTATAAATATAGAAATATATTTATAAAACTTTTCGATGAAGAAGGAAAAGTTTCTTCATAAGTCGAATATACATATTTCAAAAGTTTTAAAATTTTTTATTTGTACATAACTAGTCATATTATTTGTATTTCTCGCCACGTAGTGACATAATATGTATTTACATACGATACATTTATCGTGTACATACGAAGGCAAGAGGTTAGCACTTTGTAAGGGGTGTGAAAATATGTTTAAATTTAATGATGAAAAAGGTCAATTAAAATGTTCTTTCTGTGGTAAAACACAAACGCAAGTTCGAAAGTTAGTTGCAGGTCCAGGTGTTTACATTTGTGACGAGTGTATCGAGCTTTGTAC
The DNA here is from genome assembly GCF_001884135.1 of Bacillus nitratireducens. Classification (GTDB taxonomy): domain Bacteria; phylum Bacillota; class Bacilli; order Bacillales; family Bacillaceae_G; genus Bacillus_A; species Bacillus_A nitratireducens. The sequence continues at coordinate 39,380 of NZ_MAOC01000085.1, forward strand.
TGAAATTGTACAAGAGGAGCTTGCGAAGGACGAAGAAGTAGAATTCAAAGATGTACCGAAACCGGTAGAAATTCGTGAAATCTTAGATGAGTATGTCATCGGACAAGATAACGCGAAAAAAGCACTAGCGGTAGCGGTATATAACCATTACAAACGCATTAATTCTAACAGCAAAATTGATGATGTAGAATTAGCGAAGAGTAATATTTCACTTATTGGGCCAACAGGTAGTGGTAAAACATTATTGGCACAAACATTAGCGCGTATTTTAAATGTTCCATTTGCAATCGCGGACGCAACATCTTTAACTGAAGCTGGATACGTTGGGGAAGATGTAGAAAACATCTTACTAAAATTAATCCAAGCGGCTGATTACGATGTAGAAAAAGCGGAAAAAGGAATTATTTATATTGATGAGATTGATAAAGTGGCACGTAAGTCCGAAAATCCATCAATTACACGTGATGTATCTGGTGAAGGTGTACAGCAGGCACTTCTGAAAATTTTAGAAGGTACTGTAGCAAGCGTTCCACCTCAAGGTGGTCGTAAGCATCCGCATCAAGAGTTTATTCAAATTGATACAACGAACATCTTATTCATTTGTGGTGGAGCGTTTGATGGCATCGAGCCAATTATTAAACGTCGCCTTGGTGAAAAAGTAATTGGATTTGGTGCTGAGAAGAAAAATGCTGATGTAAATGAGAAGCATGTTTTATCTCACGTTTTACCAGAGGACCTTTTAAGATTCGGTTTAATTCCGGAGTTTATCGGTCGTCTTCCAGTTATTGCGAACCTAGAGCCGCTTGATGAAGATGCTCTTGTAGATATTTTAACTAAACCGAAAAATGCACTTGTTAAGCAATTCCAAAAATTATTGGAGCTTGACGATGTTGAGTTAGAGTTTGAAGAAGGTGCACTAGTTGAGATTGCGAAAAAAGCAATTGAACGTAAAACAGGTGCTCGTGGACTTCGTTCTATTATTGAAGGCTTAATGCTTGATGTAATGTTCGAACTTCCATCTCGCAAAGATATCGAGAAGTGTATTCTTACAAAAGAAACAGTAGCTGATAATGCACCGCCAAAATTGGTGTTACAAGACGGTACTGTACTTGATACAAAAACATCTGCATAATGCGAAGAAGAAACAGCAATTTTTATAATTGCTGTTTTTCTTTATGTTTAGCACTATTCCTCCCAGGAAATACTAAAAGATAAAACATAGCGGGAGGAAATGAATTATGAGCTGGACAAATATATTTTTACTTGTTCAACTTGTTTTTGGTGTAATTGTCGGGTTGTACTTTTGGCATTTACTTCGAAATCAGCGAACACAAAAAGTTTCAATTGATCGAGAATCGAAAAAAGAATTAGAGCAGCTTCGTAAAATGCGTGAGGTTTCTTTAACAGAGCCACTTGCGGAAAAGGTGCGTCCTACATCCTTTTTAGACATTGTGGGGCAAGAAGACGGGATTAAGTCGTTAAAAGCGGCTCTTTGTGGTCCTAATCCGCAACATGTAATTATATATGGTCCGCCAGGTGTCGGAAAGACAGCGGCAGCACGCCTTGTATTAGAAGAAGCGAAACGAAATCCAAAATCTCCATTCCGTACGAATGCAACATTTATCGAACTTGATGCGACGACAGCTAGGTTTGATGAACGTGGTATTGCAGATCCTTTAATTGGTTCAGTCCATGATCCAATTTATCAAGGAGCGGGTGCAATGGGGCAAGCGGGTATCCCGCAGCCGAAAAAAGGGGCTGTAACAGATGCACATGGAGGCATTTTGTTTATTGATGAGATTGGTGAATTACATCCGATTCAAATGAACAAAATGTTAAAGGTGTTAGAAGATCGGAAAGTATTTTTGGAAAGTGCGTACTATAGTGAAGAAAATTCGATGATTCCAACGTATATACACGATATCTTTCAAAAAGGTTTACCAGCCGATTTTCGCTTAGTTGGTGCAACGACGCGTTCGCCAGAGGAAATTCCTCCTGCAATTCGGTCGCGGTGTTTAGAAGTGTTCTTCCGGGAGTTAGAAACAGAAGAGATTCAAAAAGTAGCGAAGAATGCAGCTGACAAAGTGGAAATGCAAATAGGTAAGAACGGTATTGAAATGATTGGAATGTATGCAAGAAATGGACGGGAAGCGATTAATCTCGTACAAATTTCTGCTGGTATGGCGATAAATGAAGAACGTCCTTTCATTAAAGATGAAGATATTGAGTGGGTTGTTCATTCGAGCCAACTTACACCAAGGTACGAAAAGCGCATTTATCCAATTCCAAGGATTGGTCTTGTGAACGGGCTTGCTGTATATGGACCGAATACAGGCGCTTTATTAGAAATTGAGGTAACAGCTATTCCTGCGAAAGATAAAGGATCAGTAAATGTAACTGGTATTGTCGAAGAGGAAAGTATTGGGAGTCAAACGAAATCAATCCGCCGTAAAAGTATGGCGAAAGGTTCTGTTGATAACGTATTAACAGTACTCCGTTCTCTAGATGTACTTCCAGAAGGCTATGATATACATATTAACTTTCCGGGCGGTATCCCGATTGATGGTCCTTCGGCGGGGATTGCTATGGCAACGGGTGTTTATTCAGCGGTGCATCGTACATATGTGAATAATGAAGTAGCGATGACAGGTGAAATAAGTATCCACGGAGAAGTGAAGCCTATTGGTGGTGTGTACGCAAAAATAAAAGCTGCGAAAAAAGCAGGGGCTAAGAAAGTCATTATTCCGGCTGAAAACATGCAACCATTTTTGTATACAATAAAGGGAATTGAAATCATTCCTGTCCGCAAATTAAAAGAAGTATTTGAATTAACATTTATGCAGGAAAATATGCATCGTGAGATTGATGTACAGACTGCTTTGGACGAAACAGATGCACAATCAATGTAAGAATAAACGATAATAAAATTTGCCAGACTTCGTTTAAGTTTGTATGCTTAAGCGGAGTCTTTTTTCTTTTCATAAGGGAGAAAAAACAAGATATTAACAATTGCGGATAATCTCTGCAATTGCATCTAGATGTATTGTAATATAAAATAGTTGAACAGGAGTTTAATTTATTATGGAGGTGCTATGTCTAGTATGAATACGAACGAAAGAATTGTGCCCCTCCTACCATTAAGAGGCGTTCTCGTATATCCAACGATGGTTCTGCATCTTGATGTAGGACGTGATAAATCGATACAAGCACTAGAGCAGGCGGCAATGGATGAAAATATCATCTTTTTAGCAATGCAAAAAGAAATGAATATCGATGATCCGAAAGAAGATGACATATATAGTGTAGGTACAGTGGCGAAAGTGAAGCAGATGCTTAAATTGCCGAACGGTACGCTTCGTGTCCTTGTGGAAGGTTTACATAGAGCAGAAGTAGTAGAGTTTATCGAAGAAGAAAATGTAGTGCAAGTTTCTATTAAAACGGTAACTGATGAAGTAGAAGATGATTTAGAAGAGAAAGCTCTTATGCGTACGTTACTGGAGCATTTCGAACAATATATTAAAGTTTCGAAAAAAGTTTCAAATGAAACATTTGCAACGGTAGCTGATGTAGAAGAACCGGGAAGACTAGCTGATTTAATTGCTTCTCACTTGCCGATTAAAACGAAGCAGAAACAAGAGATTTTAGAGATTGTGTCTGTAAAAGAACGACTACATACACTTATTTCAATTATTCAAGATGAACAAGAGTTGCTTAGCCTAGAAAAGAAAATTGGACAAAAAGTGAAACGTTCAATGGAGCGCACACAAAAAGAATATTTCTTACGTGAGCAAATGAAGGCGATTCAAACAGAACTTGGTGATAAAGAAGGTAAGGGCGGGGAAGTTGAAGAACTTCGTGAGAAAATTGAACAGTCAGGAATGCCTGAAGAAACAATGAAGGCTGCGCTGAAAGAATTAGATCGTTATGAAAAGTTACCAGCAAGTTCTGCGGAGAGCGGTGTTATTCGCAATTATATTGACTGGTTATTAGCCCTTCCGTGGACAGAAGCGACAGAGGATATGATTGATCTTGTTCATTCTGAAGAGATTTTAAATAAAGATCATTACGGCCTTGAAAAAGTAAAAGAGCGAGTGCTTGAATATTTAGCTGTACAAAAATTGACTAACTCATTAAAAGGCCCTATTCTTTGTTTAGTAGGACCTCCTGGGGTCGGAAAAACTTCGTTAGCTCGTTCTATCGCAACATCATTGAATCGTAACTTTGTCCGTGTATCCCTTGGCGGTGTACGTGATGAGTCTGAAATTCGTGGTCACCGCCGTACGTATGTTGGAGCAATGCCAGGACGCATTATTCAAGGTATGAAAAAGGCGAAAACAGTTAATCCAGTCTTCTTATTAGATGAGATTGATAAAATGTCTAACGATTTCCGTGGAGATCCATCAGCAGCATTACTTGAAGTGTTAGATCCAGAACAAAACCATAACTTTAGTGATCATTACATTGAAGAGCCATATGATCTATCGAAAGTTATGTTTGTAGCAACTGCTAATACACTTTCAAGTATTCCAGGTCCGTTGCTTGACCGTATGGAAATTATTTCGATTGCTGGCTATACAGAACTTGAAAAGGTGCACATTGCTCGTGAACATTTACTGCCGAAACAATTAAAAGAGCATGGCTTACGAAAAGGTAATTTACAAGTACGTGATGAAGCGCTTCTTGAAATTATTCGTTATTATACACGTGAGGCTGGTGTTCGTACACTAGAGCGTCAAATTGCAAAAGTTTGTCGTAAAGCAGCAAAAATCATTGTTACAGCAGAACGCAAGCGCATTGTTGTAACGGAGAAAAATGTTGTTGATTTACTTGGTAAGCACATATTCCGTTACGGACAAGCTGAGAAGACAGACCAAGTTGGTATGGCGACTGGTTTAGCTTACACAGCAGCTGGTGGTGATACACTTGCTATTGAAGTGTCTGTAGCGCCAGGTAAAGGGAAATTAATTTTAACAGGGAAACTTGGGGATGTTATGAAAGAATCAGCACAAGCAGCGTTTAGCTATATTCGTTCTCGTGCAGAAGAGCTGCAGATCGATCCGAATTTCCATGAGAAAAATGATATTCATATTCATGTTCCAGAAGGAGCAGTTCCAAAAGATGGACCGTCAGCAGGTATTACGATGGCAACGGCACTTATTTCGGCACTAACAGGTATTCCTGTAAGTAAAGAAGTAGGTATGACAGGTGAAATTACACTTCGTGGTCGTGTATTACCAATTGGTGGTTTAAAAGAAAAAACATTAAGTGCTCACCGCGCAGGCTTAACAAAAATTATTTTGCCAGCAGAAAACGAGAAAGATTTAGATGATATTCCAGAGAGCGTAAAAGAAAACCTTACGTTTGTGCTTGCATCTCATTTAGACGAAGTATTGGAGCACGCATTAGTAGGAGTGAAACAATGAAAGTAACAAAAGCAGATATTGTAATTAGTGCGGTTAAACCAGAACAATATCCAGACAGTGATTTACCAGAAATTGCATTAGCAGGTCGTTCGAATGTCGGGAAGTCTTCCTTCATTAATAAAATTTTAAATCGTAAAAAGTTAGTACGTATTTCTTCTAAACCAGGAAAAACGCAAACGCTGAACTTTTTCTTAATCAATGAAATGATGCATTTTGTTGACGTTCCAGGTTATGGATATGCGAAAGTATCTAAAACGGAGCGCGCGGCATGGGGCAAGATGATTGAAACGTACTTTACAACACGTGAGCAATTAGACGCAGCTGTATTAGTAGTTGATTTACGTCACCAACCAACAAAAGATGACGTGATGATGTATGATTTCTTAAAGCATTATGAAATCCCAACAATTATTATTGCAACGAAAGCTGATAAAATTCCGAAAGGGAAATGGCAAAAGCATTTAAAAGTTGTAAAAGAAACGCTTGCTGTTGAAATTGGCGATGAAATCGTTCTATTCTCTTCTGAAACAGGACTTGGAAAAGAAGAGGCATGGAAAGCAATTCATAAAATGACAAAAACAAAAAACGCGTGACGAATGTCGCGCGTTTTTTTTATTTACTAAATTTTTAGCGTACGTTTAATGTTACTTCAATATTCCCTCGTGTTGCTTTAGAGTACGGACACACCCCGTGAGCAGCTTCTACAAGTTCTTGTGCTTCTGCATGAGAAACGCCAGCGACATGTACATCAAGTACAGCAGATAGACCGAAACCACCATCTGTATCTTTTCCGATAGAAACGTGAGCAGTTACTTCTGTACTTTCCACCTTCACACGTTTTGTACGAATGACAAGTTGTAATGCACTATCAAAGCAAGCTGCATAACCAGCAGCAAATAGTTGTTCTGGATTTGTTGCCTCTCCGCCTGCGCCACCTAGTGCTTTCGGCATTTTTACATCAAGATTTAATATGCCATCATTTGAAACTACCTTACCGTTTCTTCCACCTGTTGCTGTTACTGAAGCAGTATATAATTTATCCATGTTTATTCCCCTTTTCTATCATTTAGTGTTTTCATTGTTTCAATTAATTTATTTAATTGGATTAATAAAGAACGATATTCTTGCTCTGTAATTCCTAAATTTGTAGCCATCGTTGTCGGTAATGAACAAGCCTTTTCTTTTAAATCTTTACCTTGTTCTGTTAATTCAATACAAACTTTTCGCTCGTCTTCTTTTGAGCGAACACGTTTTACAAGTTTTAATGATTCCATTCGTTTTAACATAGGTGTTAACGTACCGGAATCTAAAAATAGACGTTCTCCAATTTCTTTCACTGTTAGTCCATCTTGCTCCCATAGTACGAGTAAAGTAATGTACTGGGGATACGTAATACCCATCTCTTCTAAATATGGTCGATAAAAGCGGGTAACTTCTTTAGAACAGGCGTAAATAGAAAAACAAAGTTGGTTATCTAGATGTAAAGAATTTTCTGTCATACATAACTCCCTCCTAATTAAGTTGTGCACAATTTAATTTTGTAAAATCAATATAACTAAAAAGAAATACAATGTCAAATGCATTGCATTGAGAAAGTGAGAACTATATTTTGGAACAATCATACATATTTTCCTTCATGATGAAAGAAGATAGAAAAGATGATGTTATAATTAATATGGAATAGTTTCCATCACTTGATTATGAGGACTTTTTTTGGTAACGTACAAATAGAGTTGTTATTTTATAATCATTATAAAGTAGAGAGTTCTTTATTAATTTTACTGAAGCTCCTTTATTACATATGGAGAATAAATAAAAAATAATCAGTTGTTCACACGATTGTCAGATTCATAAGAGGAAAGTTGTATTATGATAGTAGATAAAGTGATAAAACGGGTGAAGGGGGACATGCTGCGTGCATATTCTTGTTGTTAGTGTAAATTATCGAACAGCCCCTGTAGAATTTCGTGAGAAACTCACATTTCAGGCAGCAGAGCTAGAGCAAGCAATGACTACATTACAAAACCAAAAGAGCGTGTTAGAAAATGTCATTGTATCAACTTGTAATCGCACTGAAATTTACGCTGTTGTCGATCAATTACACACGGGACGGTATTACATTAAGAAGTTTTTAGCTGATTGGTTTCAGCTTGAAATAGAAGAAGTCGCACCATACTTGTCTATTTTTGAACAAGATGGCGCAATAGATCATTTATTCCGCGTAACGTGCGGTTTAGATTCTATGGTTGTTGGAGAGACGCAAATTTTAGGTCAAATAAAAGATAGCTTTTTAGAAGCACAACAAGTAAAAGCGACAGGTACAATTTTTAATGAGTTGTTTAAGCAAGTGGTTACGTTAGCAAAACGTGCGCACTCAGAAACAACGATTGGTGGAAGTGCGATGTCTGTTAGTTATGCTGCTGTTGAGCTCGGAAAGAAAATATTTGGCGATTTAACAGATTGCCATGTACTTATTCTTGGTGCTGGTAAGATGGGTGAACTTGCACTGCAAAACTTATACGGAAGCGGTGCTCGTAAAGTAACAGTTATGAATAGGACGCTTACGAAAGCGGAAGTAATGGCTGAGAAATATATGGGACATGCAAAGCCTTTAAGTGAATTGCAATGTGCATTATTAGAAGCAGATATTTTAATTAGTTCAACGGGTGCATCAGAATATGTCATTACGAAAGAAATGATGACGAAAGTAGAGAGAATGCGCTCTGGTCGTCCGTTATTTATGGTTGATATTGCAGTGCCACGTGATATTGATCCTGCGATTGACGAATTAGAAGGCTCTTTCTTATATGATATCGACGATCTGCAAGGTGTAGTTGAAGCAAACCGTGCTGAACGTTTAAAAGAAGCAGAGAAAATTCAATTTATGATTGAAGAGGAAATGGTTTTATTTAAAACGTGGTTAAGTACGCTTGGTGTTGTGCCGTTAATATCGGCTCTTCGTGATAAAGCGCTAGCAATTCAAAGTGATACGATGGAAAGCCTTGAGCGAAAAATACCAAACCTAAGTGATCGTGAGAAAAAGGTAATTAGTAAGCATACGAAAAGTATTATTAACCAATTATTAAAAGACCCAATTTTAGTAGCAAAAGAAATAGCTGCAGAAGAGGGAGCGCCGGAAAAACTAGCTTTATTTGCGAAGATTTTTGATTTAGAAGTGGAAGAAGTAGAGAGTCGTGCGGAAGAAGTAGAACATAAAAGAGTGTGGACACCATCCGTTCCATCTTTATAATTTGGAAGGATGATCGGATGAGTTTTTTAAATAACAGTATTATTTATCATATTGCAATTATTTTATATGCTTGTAGCATTAGTTTATATTTTATAGATTATTTCCAAAGTAACCGAAAGGCGAACCGATTTGCTTTTTGGTTACTTTCGATTGTATGGGTATTGCAGTCTATTTTTATGTTGCTTAGGGCGACAGATTCAGAAACGAATCCCATTTTAACTTTATTATCAGGGATTTATTTTTATGTTTGGTTATTGATTACGATGTCGTTAGTAATAAATCGATTTATGCGCGTTGACTTTTTAGTCTTTTTTACAAATGTTGTTGCATTTGGCGTAAGCGCTTTTTCGATTTTTACACCGCTCGGAAAGATGTCGCCAGTACTTGCAGAGCAATTGGTTTCAGAACTTGTATACGTGCATGTCGGAATGGCGATTATTTCTTATGCAACGTTTACTGTATCGTTTATTTTTTCTATTATGTATTTACTGCAATATCGCCTATTAAAAAAGAAAAAGTGGAATGCGAGATTAAGAAGGTTAGGGAATTTGCCGAAGCTTGAATCTACGTCTTTCGGATTAAATTTATTTTCTGTTCCATTCTTCTTACTAGCAATTTTATTAGGATGTATATGGGGATATACAAAATTGGACAATTTCCATTGGTATGATACGAAAGTAATTGGTTCGTTTGTTGTTCTATTTGTATATTGTGCGGGCTTGTATTTACGAGCGGCAGATGTGCTGCAAGGGAAGAAAATTGTACTGTGGAATGTAGGGGCATTTCTCGTAATGCTAGTTAACATTTTTCTATTAAGTAGTTTATCTAATTTCCACTTTTGGTATTTATAATGAGGAGAGAGAATTATGCGCAAAATTATTGTAGGTTCACGAAAGAGTAAACTAGCATTAACACAAACAAACTGGTTTATTGATCAGTTAAAAGCACTTGGTTTACCATATGAATTTGAAGTGAAAGAAATTGTCACTAAAGGTGATGTGATTTTAGATGTTACTCTTTCAAAAGTAGGCGGAAAAGGTTTGTTCGTTAAAGAAATTGAACATGCGTTACTTACGAAAGAAATCGATATGGCTGTACATAGTATGAAAGATATGCCAGCCGTACTTCCAGAAGGATTAATGATTGGTTGTACACCAAAGCGTGTTGACCCTCGTGATGCTTTTATTTCTAAAAGCGGAGAATCGTTTAAAGATTTAGCGGAAGGTGCGATTTTAGGAACGAGTAGTTTAAGACGTAGTGCACAATTATTAGCTGCGAGACCAGATTTACAAGTGAAATGGATTCGCGGAAATATTGATACACGCTTACGTAAGTTAAAAGATGAAGATTACGATGCAATTATTTTAGCGACGGCTGGATTACAAAGAATGGGCTGGGACGATGAAGTTATTACAGAACATTTAGATGAAACGTTATGTGTACCAGCTGTAGGACAAGGTGCATTAGCGATTGAATGTCGTGAGGACGATAAGGATTTACTTCAGTTGTTAGCACATATGAATGATGCAGTAACAGAAAGAACAGTGGCTGCTGAACGAGTATTTCTTCATAAACTTGAAGGTGGATGCCAAGTTCCAATCGCTGGATATGCAACTCTTAAAGAAGACGATGCAATCGAATTAACAGCGCTTGTCGGTTCTATGGACGGTTCTGTTTTGTTGAAAGAGACAGTAGTAGGCACTGATCCGAAGCAAGTTGGATTAGAGGCTGCGGACCGTTTAATTAAACAAGGAGCAAAAGAGCTCATCCTTGCTGCAAATAAGGAGCAACAATAAATATGAACGCTCTCGCTGGCAAAACAGTATTGATTACACGTGCCCAGCACCAAGCGAAACAAATGAGTGTAGCAGTGAAAGAAAGGAGCGGAATTCCATTGGAAATTCCGCTTTTGCGTATGGAAGGTATGTCTCATCGGCAAATTCAACATATAGCAGGGCAGCTACATTCGTATGACTGGGTTATTTTTACGAGTAAAAATGGGGTAGCTTTTTTTCTAGATAGTTTGAGAAAGAAGCTCCCCGGAACGATTAAAATTGCTGCAGTAGGCGTGAAAACAAAGTTAGAGCTAGAAAAGCGAGGCTATCAAGTAGATTTTGTTCCCACTGCATTTGTTGCAGAAGTATTTGCAGAAGAGTTTGTAAAAAAACTAAGTGGAAACGAATGTATTTTATTTCCGAAAGGGAATTTAGCAAGAGATGTAATTCCAGTTACACTTCGGGAAAGAGGTGTTTCTCTAGAGGAGCTAATCGTATACGGTACGAAAGTAAATGTAGAGAAAAAGCAAGAGCTTATAGCAGCGTTGAAGTTAGGGAAAGTAGACATTATTACATTTACGAGCCCTTCAACTGTCACTAGTTTTGTTCGTTTACTTGAGGGTACAAACTGGAGAGAATGGACAAAAAAATGTACAATTGCCTGTATAGGGCCTATTACGGAAAAAGAGGCGAGCCTTTATTTTTCGCATGTTATTGTGCCAAAAGAGTACACCGTAGAAGCATTGCTGCAATGCATTTGTGAATCTATAAAGTGAAACTTTAATTAGTGGGGTCTTACTGCCCGCAAATAGCGGGATAAAATAAAAGAATGGGGATAGAAATCTATGAATTCTTTACAATTTAATCGTCATCGTCGCTTAAGACAAAGCGGGGGCATGCGTGCGCTTGTGCGTGAAACGTTTTTACATACGGAAGATTTTATTTACCCTATTTTTGTATTAGAAGGTGAAAATGTTCGTAATGAAGTTCCTTCTATGCCAGGCGTATATCAAATGTCTTTAGATTTATTGCAAGCTGAAATGCAAGAGGTTGTTGACTTGGGTATTCGTTCTGTTATTGTATTTGGTTTACCTGCTGAAAAGGATGAAGTTGGGTCATCAGCATATTGTGATCATGGAATTGTACAACGTGCAATTAAGCAAATTAAAGGTGATTTCCCTGAGCTAGTAGTAGTTGCGGATACATGTTTATGTCAATTCACAAGCCATGGTCATTGCGGTGTGATTGAAGATGGTATTATTTTAAATGACGAGTCTCTTGCAGTTCTTGCGAAAACAGCTGTAAGCCAAGCGAAAGCAGGGGCGGACATTATTGCACCATCAAACATGATGGACGGATTCGTAACAGCAATTCGCCATGCATTAGATGAAAATGGTTTTGGTCATGTGCCAGTTATGTCGTACGCTGTGAAATATTCATCAGCATTTTACGGACCATTCCGTGATGCGGCTCACGGTGCACCACAATTTGGTGATCGCAAAACATATCAGATGGATCCAGCGAACCGTATGGAAGCGTTCCGTGAAGCAGAATCAGATGTAATGGAAGGGGCAGATTTCTTAATTGTAAAGCCAGCTCTTTCTTACTTAGATATCATTCGTGATGTGAAAAATAACTTTAATTTACCAATCGTTGCTTACAACGTAAGTGGTGAATATTCAATGATTAAAGCGGCAGCGCAAAATGGTTGGATTAATGAAAAAGAAGTTGTGCTTGAAAAATTAATTAGCATGAAACGTGCAGGAGCAGATTTAATTATTACGTATCATGCAAAAGATGCAGCAAGATGGTTACAAGAAGGAGGCGCTAAATAATGAAAAAGTTTGATAAGTCGATTGCGGCGTTTGAAGAGGCACAAGACTTAATGCCTGGTGGCGTAAATAGCCCTGTTCGTGCCTTTAAATCTGTCGGTATGAATCCGTTGTTTATGGAGCGTGGAAAAGGTTCTAAAGTATATGATATCGATGGAAATGAATACATCGATTACGTATTATCGTGGGGTCCTTTAATTCATGGTCATGCAAATGATCGTGTTGTGGAAGCTCTAAAAGCTGTTGCTGAAAGAGGTACAAGCTTCGGTGCACCAACAGAAATTGAAAATAAATTAGCAAAACTTGTTATTGAGCGCGTACCATCAATTGAGATTGTACGTATGGTTAACTCTGGAACAGAAGCGACAATGAGTGCACTACGTTTAGCTCGTGGTTATACAGGCCGTAACAAAATTTTGAAATTCATTGGTTGTTACCATGGTCATGGCGATTCGTTATTAATTAAAGCAGGCTCTGGTGTGGCGACGCTAGGTTTACCAGATAGCCCTGGTGTACCAGAAGGTGTAGCGAAAAATACGATTACAGTAGCTTATAACGATTTAGAAAGTGTGAAATACGCTTTTGAACAATTCGGTGATGATATTGCTTGTGTAATTGTAGAGCCAGTAGCGGGCAATATGGGTGTTGTTCCTCCGCAACCTGGATTTTTAGAAGGCCTTCGTGAAGTAACAGAGCAAAACGGTTCATTGCTTATTTTTGATGAAGTAATGACAGGATTCCGAGTTGCTTATAATTGTGGACAAGGTTATTACGGCGTAACACCTGATTTAACTTGTTTAGGTAAAGTAATCGGTGGTGGCTTACCAGTAGGAGCATACGGTGGTAAAGCAGAAATTATGCGCCAAGTTGCGCCAAGCGGACCGATTTACCAAGCTGGTACTTTATCAGGTAACCCGCTTGCGATGGCAGCAGGTTATGAAACGTTAGTACAATTAACGCCAGAATCATATGTAGAATTTGAGCGTAAAGCTGAAATGTTAGAAGCTGGCTTACGTAAAGCGGCTGAAAAACATGGCATTCCGCATTGTATTAACCGTGCTGGTTCTATGATTGGTATTTTCTTCACAGATGAGCAGGTTATTAATTACGATGCAGCAAAATCTTCAAACTTAGAATTCTTTGCGGCTTACTATCGTGAAATGGTAGAACAAGGTGTATTCTTACCACCATCTCAATTCGAAGGTTTATTCTTATCGACAGCACATAGTGATGCAGATATTGAAGCGACAATTGCAGCGGCTGAAATTGCAATGTCAAAATTAAAAGCTTAATTTATGAAAGAAAATCGCTCTCCATAAGGGGAGCGATTTTTTTTATTCATAAAGTAGGCTTTCCATACATAAATCTGTAATGACATATAGTTTGGGAGGGGGAAAAGAAGTGGCAACAGATCATTCATTACGATTTTCATTAAAAGAATCTGTTTGGTTCCAAAAAGGACAGGAAGTCGAAGAACTTTTGTCAATTTCGTTAGATCCAGACGTTGAGATAGAAGAGCTTGATCATGAAGTTATCGTGAGAGGGCAGTTAGATTTAACGGGAGAGTATGTCGCAAGGCAAGATGATTCAGCTTATTCATTAAGAGAGCTATCACCAGCAAAGGCAATTGATTATGTAGAAACAAGGGCAGACGGGGTTAATGAGCTTGTCCATTCCTTTCCGCTTGAAATATCAATTCCAAGAAATCGAGTGAAAGTCATTGAAGAATTATATGTATCAATTGAGGAATTTGATTATGAATTAAAGGAAAATGGTTGCTTACAATTGTTAGCGGATATATCTATTACCGGTTTATGTGACGAGGAAAGAATTAAGGAAGAGGAAGAAGAGGACGACACGACATATGCTGAGTTAGAAGATGATTCAGAACAAGAGGATGAAAATAGACCCGTACCATATGTAGAAGAACCATCTTATAAGGAATCAGATGAGTGGGAAGATTACGCATTTGAACCGTTTCAACTAGAGGAAAGAAAAGAGCAGGAAGTAGAGGAAGAGGAAATAGAAGAACATGAATTTGTGGAGCGTGAAGAGGAGAAAGAAACAACGCCACAATTTGAATTGTTCGGACGAAAAGATTTCAAGAAAGAAAAAGCAAAAAAACAAGAAGAGCAAGAAGAAGAAGCGTACTCACAGCGAGATGAAAATGCGCTTTATTTAACGAAATTATTTACGAAAGAACCGGAAGAAGAATTTACAAAGTTAAGAATGTATTTCGTGCAAGAAGGGGATACGATTGAATCTGTTGCAGATCGTTATGAAACGTCTGTACAAAACTTATACCGTGTAAATCAATCAGAAGATATATATTTGACTACAGGGCAAATTATATATATTCCTGTTTCAAAAGCAAAGGCAAAATAAGTGAGTGAGTTTTTTCACTCACCTCTTTTCTTTTCCTAGAAGCTATGTTTTGAACAAGAAAGGGTCATTCGTATGGATATGGAATTACGAAATCGCTATGAACCCATTGTCAGGCAATATAGATTGGATACGCAGCATATGGAAGAGCATGGAAGTGTAATGAAAATTTATACGAATCAAGGTCCGTATGCGTTAAAGAAAATACAAGATAGAAAATTAGAGCGGAATAATTTTTTGCATCACATTCAATACTTGAAAGAGAAAGGTTTTTCGAATTATGTACCTATTTATCATGCGACGGACGGAAATTATGTCTTAAGTGATGGGACATATAGTTATTATTTAATGCCTTGGTTAGAGCGTGCGGAAGGAAACGGTGAGGATAACGATCAATATCACAAAATGTTTCAGACGCTCGGAACGTTACATCAAAAAACGGTGAAAGAGGAGACGTATACAGAAGAAGAGTTAGAGAAACATTATACAAATATATCTGACCGTTGGGAAAATGATGGTGAGATGTTAGAAGAGTTTCTTGTAGAATCTGAAGCGAAGTGGTATATGTCTCCGTTTGAATTACAATATTGTACGTATTATCACCATGTTATGAGAGCTCGCGAGTTCGCAACAAAGCAATTAAATGAATGG
The DNA here is from genome assembly GCF_001884135.1 of Bacillus nitratireducens. GTDB lineage: Bacteria > Bacillota > Bacilli > Bacillales > Bacillaceae_G > Bacillus_A > Bacillus_A nitratireducens. The sequence goes on from NZ_MAOC01000085.1 coordinate 54,693, forward strand.
CATGATGCGATGAAAGAAAAGGAAACAACACGTACTACTTTCGTTCATGGGAATGTATCGCTTAATCATTTTTTATTTGATTATGAGCGAAACGGCTATTTTATTAGTTTAGAAAAATCGCAGTTTGCAACGCCTGTGCAAGATATAGTAGGTTTTTATTCTCGGTCTTTAAACACATATCCAATTGCACGGAGTGACCGCTTTGAATGGTATCAAATGTATCAAAAAAATTTCCCGTTTACGAAAGAGGAGCAGCTTCTTATGTTTGCATATATGACGTATCCGTCGCATTTTATTCGGCAAATTCAGTCGTATACGAAAAGAAGAGAGAGTCGTAATGAAGAAAATGAGCTCCACGGGGTGAAAAGTTTGCAGCAATCGCATTGGCTCGTTAGCAATACGGAATATTTCCTTTCGCAATTACAAGTTGCCCAGCAAGGGAACGGATGAAGAAGATAAGTAGGGAGAACCCTGCTTATCTTTTTTTTATTAGTTTCATAAAGAGATAAAAGCCGTAGTTTCAAATTTATCTTGACGAATAAGGTTTCGTTTTTTACACTATTGTATATAATAATTAACAATCATATAAATGCATTGAAGGGGAAGAGTATGACATGAAACGTCTTCAGAGAGGAGAATCATTAGCTGGGAGATTCTCTAGATAGTTATGTTAGAAGGTAGCCCTGGAGCATCTTTTCTGAACGGAATAGTTCTCATTAGGAAAAGACGGATTTGTCCGTTATCAAATTAAGAGTATAAGCAAATTCTGAATTTGTTTGTAAATAAAGGTGGTACCGCGATGTCCCTCGTCCTTTTTTGGATGAGGGGCATTTTTTATTTTAAGGAGGGAAAATAATGTCAAACACGGAAAAGAATTTACCAACTAAATATGATCATATGTCCGTTGAAGAAGGCCTTTACCAATGGTGGCTTGAAGGCAAATATTTCGAAGCAACAGGAGACGAGAAGAAACAACCGTATACAATTGTAATTCCACCTCCGAACGTAACTGGTAAGTTACACTTAGGTCATGCTTGGGATACAACTCTTCAAGATATTTTAACTCGTACGAAGCGTATGCAAGGTTACGATGTACTGTGGCTTCCAGGAATGGACCATGCTGGTATCGCAACACAAGCGAAAGTAGAAGGGAAACTTCGTGAAGAAGGTATTTCACGTTACGATCTTGGCCGTGAGAAATTCCTTGAAAAAGCTTGGGAATGGAAAGAAGAGTACGCTTCTCACATTCGTCAACAATGGGGGAAAGTTGGTTTAGGACTAGACTATTCTCGTGAACGTTTCACATTAGATGAAGGTTTATCTGATGCGGTTAATAAAGTATTCGTTCAATTATACGAAAAAGGCTTAATTTACCGCGGTGAATATATTATCAACTGGGATCCAGCAACACGCACGGCTCTTTCTGATATTGAAGTAATTCATAAAGAAGTTCAAGGTGCATTCTACCATATGAACTATCCGTTAACAGACGGTTCAGGGCATATTCGTCTTGCAACTACTCGTCCAGAAACGATGCTTGGTGATACAGCAGTAGCAGTTCATCCAGAAGATGATCGTTACAAACACTTAATCGGTAAAACAGTTACACTTCCAATCGTAGGCCGTGAGATTCCGATTATCGCTGATGAGTACGTAGAAAAAGATTTCGGAACAGGCGTTGTAAAAATTACACCAGCTCATGACCCGAATGACTTCGAAGTAGGTAACCGTCATGACTTACCACGTATCTTAGTAATGAACGAAGATGGATCGATGAACGAAAAAGCTGGTAAGTATAACGGCATGGATCGTTTCGAATGCCGTAAAGCATTAGTGAAAGACTTACAAGAAGCTGGCGTATTAGTAGAAATCGAGCCTCATATGCACTCAGTAGGTCATAGCGAGCGTAGTGGTGCAGTTGTTGAGCCTTACTTATCAACACAATGGTTCGTAAAAATGGCTCCACTTGCTGAAAAAGCAGTAGAGCTTCAACAGAAAGAAGAAGAAAAAGTAACGTTCGTACCAGAACGTTTTGAAAACACATACTTACGCTGGATGGAAAACATTCACGACTGGTGTATTTCTCGTCAATTATGGTGGGGACACCGTATTCCAGCTTGGTATCATAAAGAAACTGGTGAAGTATACGTAGGTACAGATGCACCAGCAGATATTGAAAACTGGAATCAAGATAACGATGTACTTGATACATGGTTCAGTTCAGCGTTATGGCCGTTCTCAACACTTGGCTGGCCGGATGAAGATTCAGCAGACTTTAAACGTTACTATTCAACAGATGCACTAGTAACTGGTTACGATATTATCTTCTTCTGGGTATCTCGTATGATTTTCCAAGGTTTAGAGTTTACAGGAGAGCGTCCATTTAAAGATGTATTGATTCACGGTTTAGTTCGTGATGAGCAAGGACGTAAAATGAGTAAATCTCTTGGCAACGGTATTGATCCTATGGATGTTATCGAGAAGTACGGTGCAGATGCAATGCGTTATTTCTTATCAACAGGAAGTGCACCAGGCCAAGATTTACGCTTCAGCATGGAGAAAGTAGAATCTACTTGGAACTTCATTAATAAAATTTGGAACGCATCACGTTTCGTATTAATGAACATGGATGATATGAAGTATGAAGAAATCGATTTAACTGGTGAAAAATCAGTTGCGGATAAGTGGATTTTAACTCGCTTAAACGAAACAATCGAAAGCGTAACGCGTAACATGGATAAATATGAGTTTGGTGAAGCTGGTCGTTCATTATACAACTTCATTTGGGACGATTTCTGTGACTGGTACATTGAAATGGCGAAACTTCCACTATATGGTGAAGATGAAGCAGCTAAGAAAACAACTCGTTCTATTTTAGCTTACGTATTAGACCAAACAATGCGTCTATTACACCCATTCATGCCATTCGTAACAGAGAAGATTTGGCAACATTTACCGCATGAAGGCGAATCTATTACAGTAGCAGCATGGCCAACAGTTCGCGAAGATTTACAAGATACAGAAGCTGCGGCAGAAATGCACCTTCTAGTTGATATCATTCGCTCTGTTCGTAACATCCGTGCAGAAGTTAATACGCCAATGAGCAAAAAAGTTCAAATGCAAATTAAAGCAAAAGATGAGGCTGTACTTGCTCAACTTACAAAAAACAGCTCTTACATTGAGCGTTTCTGTAACCCAAGCGAATTAATAATTCAAACGGATTTACAAGCGCCAGAAAAAGCAATGACTACAATCGTATCAGGTGCAGAGTTATTCTTACCGTTAGCTGATCTTATCAATCTTGATGAAGAGAGAGCGCGTCTTGAGAAAGAATTTGAGAAGTTCGACAAAGAAGTAGAACGTGTACAGAAGAAACTTTCAAACCAAGGTTTCGTAGCGAAAGCTCCTGCAGCAGTTATTGACGGAGAGCGTGCGAAAGAGCAAGACTACCTAGAAAAACGTGAAGCAGTTCGTCAACGTCTAGCAGATCTTGAGAAATAAAATATTTTTTCAGAGACTCACTATATTGGTGAGTCTCTTTTCTTTGCGTATAATAGAAGTATGAAGGTTGTCTTTTGAAAGGGGAATAACATACGTGATACATACATACGAAGAAGCGATAGGATGGATTCATAGCCGATTGAAATTCGGGATAAAGCCAGGACTAGAAAGAATGCAATGGATGTTAGAAGAGCTCGGAAATCCAGAGCGCCATATAAAATGTGTTCATCTTGCTGGTACAAATGGAAAAGGTTCAACTTTAACATATATGCGCAACATGTTAGAAGGCGCGAAATATAAAGTAGGAACGTTTACTTCTCCGTATATTGAAACATTTAATGAACGTATTAGTGTGAATGGAACACCAATTGCAGATGAAGAGATTATTGAACTTGTAAAGATGGTAAAGCCAGTCGTTGAAAAACTAGACGAGACGGATTTAGGAGAAGCGACTGAGTTTGAAATTATTACTGTTATGGCAATTTGTTATTTCGGTAAAGTTAATTTCTGTGATGTTGTTTTATTTGAAACAGGGCTTGGGGGAAGGTTTGATTCTACAAATGTTATTCATCCTGTTCTCACGATTATTACGAATATCGGTCACGATCATATGCATATTTTAGGGAATACACTAGGAGAAATTGCATATGAAAAGGCAGGGATTATTAAATCAGGTGTTCCAGTAATTACTGGTGTACAAGATGAGGAAGCATTGCAAGTCATTCAAAAGGTTGCGAAGGAAAATCATGCAAACGTATATGAACTTGGTAAACAGTTTACATCACTACATAAACATTCTAATGAAGATGGGGAACATTTTGATTTTGCTTGTCCATTCGCCTCATTTGAAGATGTTCGGATTTCGATGAAAGGTATTCATCAAGTAGGCAATGCTACAGTAGCGCTTATGGCTGTAATGTATTTAAAAACATATTTATCATTTTTAATTAATGAAGAGGAAATGAAAGTTGGATTACAAGAAGCATACTGGATTGGTCGATTTGAAAAGTTACAAAGTAATCCAGATATTATAATAGACGGCGCTCATAATCCAGAGGGTATTGAAAGTCTTGTGAAAACAGTAGAGGCACATTACAAAGATAAAAATGTAGTAGTTTTATTTACTGCTCTTGGTGACAAACAGTTACATAACATGGTAGGGCAATTAGAAGCCATTGCCGATGAAATTATTTTTACAACATTCGCCTTTGATCGTGCTATTTCTGCTGACAAACTTGCATCGTATTCACAAAAAGAATCAAAATTAATTTTTGAAGATTGGAAAGAGGCAATTGATACGAAGATTGAAATGATAGGAGAAAATGATGTTTTCATCATAACAGGTTCTCTATATTTCATTTCCGAAGTTCGAAAATATATTTGCGAAAAAAACTAGATAGTATTTGCTATCTAGTTTTTTGTTCTACAAATGCAGTCAAATGCATACATATAAGATAATTATATAGGATAATTTGGCGAATTCCTCTGACAAATATCTCGTTTTTTTGTGAAATGAATATGATATGATGCGGACAACGATAAGAGGTGAGGTGTGAGTGTATGGACAAGCAATCACGAACGATCTCGGTGAAAGTAAATGGAACAGAAGCGAAGTATGAAGAAAAGAAGAAAGATGAGTTTGAATGGATGGTAGTCGAAAGTGAAAGACCGCAAAACGTTGTACCTTTTAAAAAAGAAAAGACATCGTCTATGGCACAATACCGAAAGAAATGGAGTACTACAATAATCGCAATCGTTGCAACTGCAATTATTATCGGTACTGTATTTGGGATGGGGATAATTCATTTATTAACTGGACAAGGGACAACAGGGGAAGGTACGGTAACGGCTTCGAAGCAGACAGGCAATGAGGAACAAAAGGTGAACGGAACGGTAGAACAAACAGTACCACCAAAGGAGGAAAAACAAAAAGCACAGGTAGGAGCTGCATTAGAACCGATGAAACTATTTTTCGTTCAAGGAGGGCTATATTCCTCTGAAGAAAAGGGACAGGCAGCTATTGAAGAGTGGAAAAGTAATGGGGGCGTCGCTGCTTTGAAACCGAGTGGTGATAAGTATGCGTTAGTTGTTGGTGTTGCAAGTGATGAACAAGCTGTGAATCAATTAATAGGCCAGTATAAGCAAGATGGTGTTTCAGTTTTGAAAAAAAATTGGGATATTACAGATAAGGCATTACTCAAAAATGATAAAGAAGTGGGTGGGTTTTTAGCGAAGGTACAGCCATTGTATACTCATTTTGAAAAATACGTTTTCGGTGTGCAAACTAGTGGAAAGAGTAACCCAAAAGATATAGAAGCAATCACAAAAGAGTGGAAAGCGCTTGAAAAAGAAGGGCAAAGTATGAAGCGTGAAGATGCGAAGAAGCTTTATACGTACACGTCAGTAGCTGTGCAAACAATTAAGGAAGGGAAGAGTGATAAGGAATCTGTAGCTAAATTAAATCAAGTTATTATTGACGGTTTACTTTCATATGAAAAAATAGTTTCACAAAAAGTGAAATGATAATAAGATGAAGGAGAAAGAAGTATTTATACTTCTTTCTTTTCTTTTGAATCTAGAGCAAAGTGCTTTCTTTGTGGGCGGAGTATAATCGTATTAAAAAAATGTTGTTTTGTTTAGAGAAAATGATATTTCTCTAATTTGTGGGGAAACTATTCTTTTGATACGATTGATAGGAATTGTTCTGCTTCATATGAGAAAGGAAGGAGAAAACATGAAAAAAATTATTTTAGCTTCAGGATCACCTCGGAGGAAGGAACTGCTTGAATTAGCTGATGTGCCATTTGAAGTTGTTGTTAGTGAAGTAGATGAGACGATTGGTGCATATTCATCACCTTCTGATATTGTTATGTCGCTTGCTTTACAAAAAGCATCTGCCGTAGCAGAAAATTATAGTGATGATATTGTGTTAGGTGCAGATACAATTGTTACATATGAGTCACGTATTCTTGGAAAGCCGTCTAATGAGGCTGAGGCGAAAGAAATGTTACAATTATTATCAGGGAAAACACATGAAGTATATACTGGTGTTGCGATTATATCAAAAGAGAAAACGGTAACTTTTTATGAGCGTACAGAAGTGACGTTTTGGGAATTAACAGAAGATGAAATTGACGCATACGTTGCATCGAAGGAACCACTTGATAAAGCAGGAAGTTATGGGATCCAAGGGAAAGGATCTATTTTTGTTCAGCACATTCAAGGGGATTATTATAGTGTAGTAGGCTTGCCAATTGCACGTCTTGTTCGTGAATTAAAACAGTTTGGTAGCGATGTAACCCATGCGTAAAAATTGCATGGGGTTTTCTTTGAGAGAGCTAATAAAAAAGAGGTGAAGAAATGAACGGGATTCGTGATGTTGTGAAAGAGGAACAGCCACGGGAGCGTTTATTGTTGGAGGGAACTGGAAGTTTATCGAATCGAGAGCTTCTTGCAGTGTTACTCAGAACAGGTTCTAAAGAAGATACAGTTTTAACGTTATCAGATAAAATTTTACACCATTTTGATGGTTTACGAATGTTGAAAGACGCAACATTAGAAGAGCTGATAAGCATTCATGGTGTTGGGATTGCAAAAGCATCGCAACTTATGGCTGCTTTTGAATTAGGGAGAAGAATGGTTCGTTTAGAATATCGAAATAGATATAGCATTCGAAGCCCGGAAGATTGTGCGAGTTATATGATGGAAGAGATGCGTTTTTTACAGCAGGAGCATTTTGTGTGTTTATATTTGAATACGAAAAATCAAGTTATACATAGGCAAACAATTTTTATTGGAAGTTTAAATACGTCGATTGTGCATCCGAGGGAAGTTTTTAAAGAAGCATTTCGTCGTGCAGCAGCCTCTATAATATGTCTTCATAACCATCCCTCAGGAGATCCGGCGCCGAGCCGAGAAGATATTGAAGTAACAAAACGTTTAGTAGAATGCGGCCAGATTATCGGAATTGAAGTGCTCGATCATATTATAATAGGCGACCATAAATTCGTGAGTTTAAAGGAAAAAGGTCATATTTAAGACTATGCTTTTTACTTATTTTGTTTTATAATGTGATTTATGAGTTTTTTGTAGAAATTTATCTACAAAAAGGATACAGATATAAAAAAACGTACTGTTTTTATCATATAAAGTAAGAAAAAATGAGTCCGTGAAAACAAGAAAGGAAGATAAATAATATGTTTGGATTTGGTGGCTTTACTCGCGATCTTGGAATAGATTTAGGAACTGCGAACACGCTTGTATATGTAAAAGGAAAAGGTGTAGTTTTACGTGAACCTTCAGTAGTAGCGTTACAAACTGATACGAAACAAATCGTTGCTGTAGGTAGCGATGCAAAACAAATGATTGGTCGTACACCAGGAAACGTTGTGGCACTTCGCCCGATGAAAGACGGTGTAATTGCTGATTACGAAACGACAGCAACAATGATGAAATATTACATTCAACAAGCTCAAAAATCAAATGGATTCTTCTCACGTAAGCCTTACGTAATGGTATGTGTACCGTCTGGTATTACAGCTGTAGAAAGACGTGCAGTAATCGATGCGACTCGTCAAGCGGGTGCTCGTGACGCTTATCCAATTGAAGAACCATTTGCAGCAGCAATTGGTGCGAACTTACCTGTTTGGGAACCAACTGGTAGTATGGTTGTTGATATCGGTGGCGGTACAACAGAAGTTGCAATCATTTCTTTAGGTGGTATTGTAACAAGTCAATCAGTTCGTGTTGCTGGTGATGATATGGACGATTCAATCATTCAGTACATTAAGAAAAGCTATAACTTAATGATTGGTGAAAGAACAGCTGAAGCATTAAAATTAGAAATCGGTTCTGCAGGCGAGCCAGAAGGTATCGAGCCTATGGAAATTCGCGGTCGTGATTTAGTAAGTGGTTTACCAAAAACAGTACTAATTCAACCAGAAGAAATTGCAGATGCATTAAAAGATACAGTAGATGCAATTGTAGAATCTGTTAAAAATACGTTAGAGAAAACTCCACCTGAATTAGCGGCAGACATCATGGACCGTGGTATCGTATTAACAGGTGGCGGGGCATTACTACGTAACTTAGATAAAGTTATTAGTGAAGAAACAAATATGCCAGTTCTTGTTGCAGAAGACCCATTAGATTGCGTAGCAATTGGAACGGGTAAAGCATTAGACAATATCGATCTTTTCAAAACCGCTGCTCGATAATATTGCAAAATAAAAATCAGTAAAATTAAGAGGGTGTGAACGTGCCACAGTTTTTCTTAAACAAAAGATTAATTGTTTTGTTAGTTAGTATTATTCTTCTCGTGGCATTGATTGGAATCTCATTGAAAGAACGGAATAGTTTGACATGGCCAGAGCAGTTTGTTAAAGATACTGTCGGTGTTGTAGAGCGTGTATTCCAAAAGCCAGCGAAATACGTAGCTGGATTCTTTGAAAATGTGGAAGATGTAAAGCGCACGTATGAAGAGAATAAAGAATTAAAAGCAAAATTAGATAATTATGCAGAACTATCAGGAAAAGTAAAACAATTAGAAGATGATAAAAAGAAACTACAAGAGTTAACTGGTAAAGCAGCGTTAAATAGCGGTTATACTGAAATTCCAGCTACTGTTGTTTCTCGTAATCCCGACAAATGGTACGATCTAGTTGGAATTGATAAAGGGGCACAGCAAGGAATTAAAAAAGATATGGCTGTAATAACTTCACAAGGTTTAGTTGGACGAGTGAAAAGTGTATCTCAGTTTACATCATCAGTAGAGTTACTAAGCTCTATGAGCCGAACAAATCGTGTTTCTGCTATCGTACAAGGTGATGAGAAAATCTTTGGATTGATTGAAGGTTACGACAAAGAAAAGCACTTACTTCTTTTCACAAAGATTGGCTCTGATGCGCCAGTAGCAAAAGATCAATTAGTTGTAACATCTGGACTTGGTGATATTTTCCCGAAAGGTCTTGTAATCGGAAAAATCGTTGATGTTCAGCCTGATCCATACGGTTTAACAAAAACAGCTTATGTAAAACCTGCTGCTGATTTAAATGACGTAGAGCATATTACGGTTGTCAAACGTGACACGCCTTCGGCGCCGTTAGAATAGGAGGGGAAGAAGAGATGATGAAGGTTTTAAAAAGAGCAGCTCTTCCTCTTTTGCTCCTTTTTGTTTTTTTATTTGAAAATATGTTCTCTACTGTTGTTCCAACAGACGTCTTTTGGAAAGACAGTATAGCAGCACCGCATTTCTTTATAATTGTGTTATGTTTTATTACAGTGTACTATGGTCTGGTTCAAGGAATTTACTACGGACTATTATTTGGTTTCTTATTTGATACCGTATACACAGAACTTGTTGGTATATATATATTTGCTTATCCAATTTTGACATATTTAGTTTATAGTGCGATGAAGGTATTGCAATTGAATTTATTTATTGTTGTTTCTATCGTATTAGCTAGCATTGCAGCATTAGAGTATTATGTGTATGGATTTTTAACTTTGTTAGGGCGTACTCACATGTCGGCGTATGTCTTTTTCACCGATCGTCTCCTTGCTACTTTATTGCTAAATGGAATTTTCTTATTGATAGTTTGTTTCCCACTGAGACGATATTTAGTGCGTCTTTCAAAAGCGATGGAAGAAAAAGAAAAAAGGATTTTCTAATTTTATGTCGAATTGAATCGGTGGGGTGAACTTTAGTGGAAGAAAAAAAGCAACAAAATGTAACGATAAAAGGGACAAAAGATGGAATAACACTTCATTTAGATGATTGCTGTTCATTCTCTGAACTATTAAAAGAATTGGATGAAAAGCTTTCTACACATTACTATGATGGTGACGGACGTTCTTTGATTGAAGTGCGTGTTAAAGTAGGAAATCGTTATTTAACAGAAGTACAACAAGAAGAGATTCGTACGTTAATTCGCAATAAGAAGAACCTTGTTGTGGAATCAATTGATAGTGATGTTATAACAAAAGCAGAAGCAATAGCTTGGAAAGAAGAAACAGAAATTGTCCCTATTTCCAAAATTGTTCGCTCTGGACAAGTGTTACATGTAAAAGGAAATTTATTATTAATTGGAGATGTTAATCCAGGCGGAACGGTTATCGCTGGGGGGAATATTTTTGTCGTGGGATCATTAAGAGGGATTGCACATGCGGGGTATGATGGAGATTCAGAAGCTGTGATTGCTGCATCTATTATGAACCCTATGCAACTCCGAATTAGTGATGTGACAATGCGGGCTCCGGAAGAGAAAGAGGACGGAGCGGAGGCGGCCGAATGTGCGTATATTAATGAGAACAATCACATTGTTGTCGATCGCCTGCAACTTCTCACTCATCTTAGACCTAATTTAACAAAGTTAGAAAGGGGAATTGTATAGCTGTGGGAGAGGCAATAGTAATTACATCTGGAAAAGGCGGCGTAGGTAAAACTACAACGTCTGCGAACATTGGTACAGCCCTTGCGTTATCTGGAAAGAAAGTGTGCTTAATTGATACAGATATCGGTTTACGCAATTTAGACGTAGTAATGGGGCTGGAAAATCGTATTGTATTTGATCTTGTTGATGTCGTTGAAGGGCGTTGTCGTTTACCTCAGGCTCTTATTAAAGATAAGCGTTTTGATGATCTTTATTTATTACCTGCAGCACAAACGAGCGATAAATCAGCGGTAACACCTGAACAAATGGATGAATTAATACAAGTATTACGTCAAGATTATGATTACATATTAATTGATTGTCCTGCGGGGATTGAGCAGGGATTTAAAAATGCTGTAGCAGGTGCGGATAAAGCAATCGTTGTAACAACACCAGAGGTATCCTCAATGCGTGATGCAGATCGTATTATCGGGCTTTTAGAGAAAGAGGATATTGAACCACCGAAACTTGTCATTAACCGTGTGCGTAGTCATATGCTTCATGAACAGGATATGTTAGATGTTGATGAAATCGTACGTACATTGTCAATCGAGCTTCTCGGTGTTGTCGAAGATGATGATGAAGTTATTCGTGCTACGAATACAGGCGAACCTGTAGCGTTGCAACCGAGCGGAAAAGCAGCAATAGCTTATCGCAACATTGCAAGACGTTTGTTAGGTGAGAATGTGCCATTACAAGCATTTGAACAAGAAAAAGTATCGGTATTTACAAAGATGAAAAATTTCTTTGGAATTCGTTAAAAGCACTTCGCATAAATGCGGAGTGCTTTCTTTTTTCTTCGCATGAATATCTTTCTTCTATAACTCATACATATGTACAAACTGTATATAACTGTTTCTATTTGAATAAGGCTCACTAAAGAAAGGAGACAGTATGAAGAATAGACGTGTGGAAGAAATTAAAAAGCGGATTGCGAAAAGGAAAGAAGAGCAAGAAAGGATGGAGGAAGATCAGTATTTTGCTGGAGGGGACTTTGATAGTGACACGGTATTTATTGAAGAAGGAGAGAAGGAAATTCACCCTCTATTTCGAAAAGAAGTTTTTCTCTTCAAAGTTTTGTTATCAGTAATATTAGTTCTCTCAGTTGCTATTTTATTTAAGAATGCACCTTCTTCTTTTGATGGTACTAGAGCTGTCACAGAAAAAGTTATGCAAGAAGAATTTCAATTTGCTACTATATCAAAATGGTATGAAAAGCAGTTTGGAAAACCTCTCGTTTTCTTTTCTCCAAATGAGAAAAAAGAAAAGGCTATTCAGCAAAAGGATTATGCGATTCCTGCCTCTGGAAAAGTGATGCAAGGGTTTCAAAAAAATGGCCAAGGTGTATTTGTACAAACGGCTACAAATGCAACGGTTGAGTCAGTAAATGAAGGTGTAGTTGTTTTTGCGGGCAAGAAAGAGGAACTTGGAAATACAGTTCAAATTCAACACGCTGATGGCACGGAGTCTTGGTATGGAAATTTAAACGATATGTCAGTGAAGTTGTATGATTACGTTTCGAAAGAACAAAAAATCGGAACGGTGAATAGTGACGAAAATAATAAAAACGGTAAATTTTATTTCGCGATGAAAAAGAATGAAAAATTTATTGATCCTATTCAGGTGATTTCATTTGATTAAATATAGAGATGTTTTAACGAAAATTACAGTGCATCCATTGTTTTGGGTTATTATCGTTATTGGTATTTTTACAGCACGTTTTAAAGAGTTACTATTACTATTTTGTATCGTTTTAGTTCATGAACTGGGGCATGCTTTTGCAGCTGCATATTATAATTGGCGTATTAAACAAATTCAGCTTTTGCCGTTTGGTGGCGTAGCTGAGATGGAGGAACATGGGAATAAATCATTAAAAGAAGAATTGATTGTCGTTATGGCAGGACCGATTCAGCATATATGGATGATTGCGGTCGCCTATATTTTGCATCAAGCGGGCTGGGTAACTGATGATTTGTACCATTTCTTTGTATGGAATAATGTCATTATCTTAGGATTTAATTTATTGCCTATTTGGCCACTTGATGGCGGAAAAGTATTATTTAATGTATTATCATATCGTTTTCCATATTTACAAGCACATGAAAAGATGATGAAATTGTCATGTGTTTTTTTTAGTGTAATATTAGGATGGCAGTTACTTTGGAATAGTAATAACATTATGATGTGGGTATTACTCGTTTTTCTAGCGATTTCTTTGTATCAAGAATGGAAACAAAGAAGGTACGCATTTATGCGTTTTTTATTAGAACGTTATTATGGGAATAAAAGAGATATTGAAAAGATCGCACCTATTGAGGTGCAAACAGAAGATCGCTTGTATACGATTTTCACAAAATTTCGTAGAGGATATAAACACTCTATTATCGTCCATGGAAAATATAAAGAGCATTACACATTGGACGAAAATGAATTGCTCTATGCGTATTTTGCTGAAAAACGAACAACCTCATCTGTTGAAGAATTAATTGGTTAGTGTTGACGACGACACTAACCTTTTACCCCGTAAACGCCCGATTGGTTCAACTAATAATCAGTGGGGGATGAACAAAACCCCCACTGATTAAAGTTTCACTTTATATTGTAAGGAAAAGAAATGAAAAGTGAGGAAAGCATTTTGAAGACGTTATATATAAACTACACTGGTTCGGAAAAGCGTGTTGCGATAGAAGAGAAACAAAAAATTGTCGAGCTTTTATGGAAAAGGAATGAAGAGCAAGAGATTGTCGGGCATATTTATGTTGGGCGTATCGTAAGAACAATTGCTGGAATGAACGCAGCCTTTGTAAATATCGGATTAGAAAAACATGCATATCTTTCATACGATGATGTACCATCTTCATATCGCATACATGAAGGACAGGCGATACTTGTACAAGTTGTGAAAGAAGCAATTGATACGAAAGGGCCAAAATTAACGGCGAATATAGAATTTACCGGAAAATATGTTGTTTACATGCCGTATGATGAAATGCGCGCTGTTTCTCGGAAAATAAAAAATAACAAAAGAAGACAACAGTTACTCGAAATTGAAGTGAAAGGTACGGGTGGATACATTTTCCGTTCTGCTTCTGAAAAAGGAACAATTGATGAGATACAAGCTGAAATGCAAGGGTTGCAGCAGTTATATGAAGAATTAAAAAGAAAAGAAGAGCAAGGAAAGGCGCCGTTACTACTTCATCGACCAGCGACGTTTTTAGATCGTGTATTTCAGGAGAACCCAATTGAAACGATTGAAAAAGTAGTTGTAGATACGAGAAGTGTAGTAAAAGAATTAGAAGAAAAAGTAGGGGAAGAAAGAGTATCCTTTTACAATGAAAAATCTTCGATGTTTAACCATTTTGGAATAGAGCGTGAAATCGAGAAAGCACTTCAAAAAATTGTGTGGCTACCAAATGGTGCGTATCTAATTGTAGAACAAATGGAGACGATGACTGTAATTGATGTGAATACAGGTAAATTTACTGGAAAACAAAATTTACAAGATACTGTACTTCGCACAAATGAAGCGGCTGCTGAAGAGATTGCTCGTCAATTAAGACTGCGTGATATTGGCGGTATGATATTAATTGATTTTATTAATATGAAAAGACGAGAAGATAAAGAGAAGGTAAGAGAGAGTTTAATGTTAGCTTTACAAGATGATCGTACATATACGAGAGTACTCGGATTTACGGAATTAGGAATTTTAGAGATGACGCGTAAACGTAAGAAACATTCTTTACGTGACGTAGTATTAGAAGAATGTGTACCTTGTAAAGCGACGGGATATGTCATGTCTTATGAAACAATTGCGTATGAGTTAGAGAGAGAACTAATTACATATGGCAATATAGAAGATGAAGCAGTATTGATCGCTGCACCGAAAATTTTGCAAAAGCATTTCCTACAAAAAGAATTACAAAAAAATCTTCCATTTGAAATTTATTTCAAAGATGATATTATCGAAAAGTACGCTATTATCCGATTTGGAAGTAAGAAAGAAATTGTAGAACGGAAAAAATAGTTAGTAGAACTTTCATTGACAATAGTCAATGAATTATGGTAACATCTTTATGTTATAGTTTATAGCACCTAAACGGCTATATGCTACAACCGCACAAAACAGGTTCCCTAAAGACATGTATGTCTACCTCGTTTTTGGCGAGTCTTAGTAATTAAGAGGAGGTGCAAGTATGTACGCAATTATCGAAACAGGTGGAAAACAAATTAAAGTTGAAGCTGGTCAAGCAATCTACATTGAAAAATTAGATGTTGAAGCTGGTGAAACTGTTACTTTTGACAAAGTTCTTTTCGTTGGTGGCGAAAACGTTAAAGTTGGTAGCCCAGTTGTAGAAGGCGCAACAGTGACTGCTAAAGTTGAAAAACAAGGTCGCGCTAAGAAAATCATCGTTTTCAAATACAAAGCGAAAAAGAACAATCGTAAGAAACAAGGTCATCGTCAACCTTACACTAAGCTAGTTGTTGAAGCTATCAACGCTTAATTCAGGTTAACATGATTAAAATTACGATAAGTCGCACGAAATTAGGAAGTATCCAATCATTTAAAATGACTGGACATGCCGATTATGCGCCACATGGACAAGACCTTGTCTGTGCTGGAACTACAGCGGTTGTGTTTGGTTCTATAAATGCAGTGGAAGAGCTTTGTAATGTGCAAGCAACTATTGAACTCGGAAGTGATGGCGGATTCTTAACGTATGAATTGCCTAATGATTTAGACGTTTATGCAGCAGAAAAAGCACAAACGCTTTTAGAAGGATTGGTTGTTTCGCTTAAGACGATCGAACTTGATTACGGAAAGTATATCCGTTTAATAGAAAAAGTGCAGGAGGTGTAACGTATGTTAAGATTAGATCTTCAGTTTTTCGCATCTAAGAAAGGTGTAGGTAGTACAAAGAACGGTCGTGACTCTCAGTCAAAACGTCTTGGTGCTAAACGCGCAGATGGTCAAACGGTTTCAGGTGGTTCAATTCTTTACCGTCAACGCGGTACAAAAATTTATCCAGGTGTTAACGTTGGTCGTGGTGGCGATGACACTTTATACGCGAAAGTTGACGGCGTAGTACGCTTTGAGCGTCTTGGCCGTGACCGCAAACAAGTGAGCGTATATCCTGTTGCTCAAGAAGCATAAGAACTCACGGAAAACTCTAACCTGAGTGCAGGTTAGAGTTTTTCTATATTAAGGGGTATCTAAATGAATGAAAAATGGACAATTATAGATGCGTTGCGTCATTCAAGACATGATTGGCTCAATCGTATGCAGATGGTGAAAGGAAACCTTTCCCTTGGAAAAGTGGAAGAGATTCATAGTCTCATCGATCGTTTTGTCCAAGAAGCGAGACAAGAATCCAATCTGATAGGGCTATCAATGCCTTTATTTTCAGAGTGGATTTTAACATATAATTGGAAACAGCAGCCGTGCTTATTGGAGTACGAAGTATTAGGGAAATTACATAACTTATCTCACTTAGATGAGATTGTATGTACATGGACGAATCAATTTTTCTCAATGCTTCAGCATAGTTTAGACGTATATGTTGAAAATTATGTTTGTATCACAATTGAATGTGACGCGGAGAATGCTCGTTTCTTTTTTGATTTTCGTGGTAAGCTAACGAGTGTAGAAGAACTACAGAATTGGCTTGCGAACCAAAACAATAAATGGTATTCCATTTCTTATACAGTACGAGACGAAGAAGTCTCAGTTATATTACAACCAATCGAAAAAAGTGTGGTGAAATAATGTTTGTAGATCAGGTCAAGATATATGTAAAAGGCGGCGACGGTGGTAACGGAATGGTTGCGTATCGTCGTGAGAAGTATGTACCTAAAGGTGGCCCAGCAGGTGGCGACGGTGGTAAAGGTGCAGATGTTGTTTTTGTTGTTGAGGAAGGCTTACGTACATTAATGGACTTCCGCTACCAACGTCATTTCAAAGCTGATCGTGGTCAGCACGGAATGAGTAAAGGTCAGCACGGTCGTAAATCTGAAGATTTAATCGTAAAGGTTCCACCGGGAACAATAGTAAAAGATGAAAAAACAGGTGAAATTCTTGCCGATTTAGTAACGCATGAACAAACAGCTGTAATCGCAAAAGGTGGCCGCGGTGGCCGTGGTAACTCACGTTTCGCAACACCGACGAACCCAGCGCCAGAAATCGCTGAGAACGGGGAACCAGGTCAAGAACGTGATGTCACGCTAGAACTTAAAGTACTAGCAGATGTTGGACTTGTTGGATTCCCGAGTGTAGGTAAATCTACATTATTATCTGTTGTATCATCAGCGCGTCCGAAAATTGCAGAGTATCACTTTACAACAATCGTTCCAAATCTTG
This sequence comes from Bacillus nitratireducens, assembly GCF_001884135.1. Classification (GTDB taxonomy): domain Bacteria; phylum Bacillota; class Bacilli; order Bacillales; family Bacillaceae_G; genus Bacillus_A; species Bacillus_A nitratireducens. The sequence continues at coordinate 71,979 of NZ_MAOC01000085.1, forward strand.
GTGTTGTTGAAACTGGTGATAACCGCAGCTTCGTTATGGCTGACCTTCCTGGACTAATTGAAGGCGCACATGCCGGCGTCGGACTTGGACACCAATTCTTACGTCATATTGAGCGTACACGTGTAATCGTGCACGTTATCGATATGTCTGGTTTAGAAGGCCGTGAGCCATATGAAGATTATGTAACAATCAATAGTGAACTAAAAGAATACAATATGCGTTTAACTGAGCGTCCACAAGTTGTTGTTGCAAACAAAATGGATATGCCAGGTGCAGAAGAAAACTTACAAGCATTTAAAGAAAAATTGGGAGACGAAGTGAAAATTTTCCCAGTCTCAGCTGTAACGAAACAAGGTGTTCGTGACTTACTATTTGAAGTAGCGAACTTATTAGAAACAACACCAGAATTCCCAATGTACGATGATGTAGAAGAATCTGAAGCAAGTGTAATGTACAAATTTGAATCTGAATCTAATTTTGAAATTACACGCGAAAGTGATGGCACATTTGTTATTTCTGGTTATGATATTGAGAAAACATTCAAAATGACAGACTTCTCACGTGATGAATCTGTACGCCGATTTGCTCGTCAAATGCGTGGAATGGGTATTGATGAAGCCCTTCGTGCACGTGGTGCAGTAGACGGAGATATTGTAAAAATTCTTGAATATCAATTTGAATTTATCGATTAAGACTGCCGAAATATGGCGGTCTTTTTTTTATCCCGCTATTTGTGGGCAGTAAAACTCCCATTTCAAAATTCAGCTGGAGCAAAGAAGTTAGGTGGGAGCCTTACTGCCCGTAAACGCCAGATTGGAGAGGGCTGGTTAAAGTTTCACTTTACATCGTAAATGTCTGATTCATATAGGAAAAAATACCCACTAATTAAATTTTCAATTTATAATAGAACAAGGAGTGGTTTTGGAAGAATTTTTTATGGGGAGAAAATGAACATGTATAAAATATTAATTGTAGAAGACGATGAAAAAATCGCGGGAATACTAGAGGAGCATTTAGAAAGGTATGGCTATCAATCATTTAGAGCAAGTGATTTACGTCATATAAAAGATGAGTTCGTGAAAGTAAATCCTCATCTCGTATTACTGGATATTAATTTGCCATATTTTGATGGTTTTTATTGGTGTCGTCAAATCCGCAGTGTATCGAATGCACCAATTATTTTTGTTTCTGCAAGAACAGGGGAAATGGATCAAGTAATGGCGATCGAGAATGGCGGGGATGATTACATTACGAAGCCGTTCCATTTAGATATCGTAATGGCAAAGGTGAAAAGTGCACTTCGCCGTGGCTATGGTGAGTATGCCTCTGTTGCTGAGAGTGATTGTTTAGGTGTAAATGGACTGTTGTTATTTCCGTCCCAACACATTGTTGAGTGGCAGGGGCAACAAACGGAGCTGACAAAAAATGAATTTTACTTATTAGAGTGTTTAATGAAACAAGCAAATCAATATGTCACGCGCGAAGAACTGTTAGAAGCCCTGTGGGATGAGGTAGCTTTTGTTGATGATAATACATTAACCGTAAATGTAAAACGCGTAAGGAAGAAACTAGAGGAGCTAGGCATTAAAAATGCAATTGTAACGAAACGCGGATATGGTTATGCGCTTCTTACAGAGTGGGGAGAAGGGCATGAAGGTTAAAAATTACCTCATGGACCGCTTTTCTTTAATTCTTTCTTATATTGTTAGTCTTTGTTTATTTGGGCTCGTTTTGCAGTTGCAAAATCTTTTGGACAAAAAATCAATTGACTGGAGTACGTGGTTATATGGACTCTTATTAGGGACAGTTGTATTTACTGTATACCTCATTTACGATTACCGAAAACGGAGTGTGTTTTTAAAGAGGATCGAAAAGTATGTTACTGGCGGAAATACATTACATGACTCACTACTTATTGATACTTCTTATACGTCAGAGCAAGAGATGATTGTTGAATCGTTTACTCTATTGAGACAGCAATATATGAATGAAGTTCATAAACAACATGCGAAAGAACAACAGCAAATGATATTTATGAACCAATGGATTCATCAAATGAAAACACCAGTATCGGTTATAGAATTGCTATTACAGAAGTTTGGTAAGGAGCATCGTGAAGCAAGAGCAACAGTTGAAAGTATTCGCGAAGAAAATAATCGTATACTAAATGGTTTAGATTTAGCGTTACATATGGCAAGGTTAGAGCAATTTGCGAAAGATTATAAAGTAGAAGTAGTAAATGTAGTAGATATCATTCGAGGTATTATTAATGAAAATCGAAAATCCTTCATTCAATCGTCTGTATTTCCGAAAGTAATGTTTGATGAAGATACTTGTATGGTTGCATCTGATAGAAAATGGCTGAGTATTGCTATAGGACAAATTGTCGTAAATGCAATTAAGTATACGAAAATTTCAGAAGCAGAGAAAAAAGAAATTCAATTTCAAATTGAAGAGAAAGACCAAAAAGTGTTATTACATATTAAGGACAATGGAATTGGTATTCCAGAGCAAGATGTAAAGCGTATATTTGATCCATTCTTTACGGGAATAAATGGCCGTAAAACGAGAGAAGCAACTGGGATGGGTTTATATATTACGAAAGAAATTTGCGATAATTTACATCACGGTATTTATGTGCAATCGGCTGAAGGGGAAGGAACGACATTCACGTTCCAATTTGCAAAAGATGAAGAATATCATACATTAATGAGAAAAATGACAAAACTGTAAGATAACAAAACGTTTTGTAAGGGAAATCACTCGTTTCTTTTTCTTATTTTTCTTATAGTAAATGTAAGAAGAAAACACATAGGGGGATTAGAAATGAGTGTTCTTGAAGTAAAGGGATTAACAAAGGTGTACCAATCAAAAGGCTCAGTAGCGACGACTGCTTTACATGATATAAATTTTAAAATTGAAGAAGGCGAATTTGTAGGAATTATGGGTCCTTCAGGAAGCGGAAAAACAACGCTTTTAAATTTATTAGCAACAATTGATAAGCAAACTTCAGGTCATGTGCTTGTAAATGGTGAAGAAATTAATCAAATGCGTGCTGCAAAATTAGCGGAGTTTCGTCGTACACATTTAGGATTCATCTTCCAGGATTTTAACTTACTTGATACGTTATCGATTAAAGAAAATATCATTTTACCGCTTGTAATGGCGAAGAAGTCTGTAAAAGAAATTGATGCGAAAGTACTTGAAATTGCGAAGTTTTTAAACATCGAAGAAATTTTAAATAAAAAAGTATATGAAGTGTCAGGCGGACAACAACAACGTGCAGCAGCAGCGAGAGCAATCATTCATGAACCTACGCTAATTTTAGCAGATGAGCCGACTGGTAATTTAGATTCGAAGTCAGCAAAATCATTAATGGGTGCGTTGCAAGACTTACATGAGCAAAAGAAAGTGACAATTGCAATGGTAACGCATGATCCAGTAGCGGCTAGTTATTGCGAACGTATTCTTTTCATTCGCGATGGAGAAATTTTCTCAGAAATACATAAAGGAAGAACGAAACAAGCCTTTTTCCAAGAAATTCTGGACGTACTTGCGATGCTAGGAGGAGAATATCATGAACTTTCGCCAGCTCGCGCTTAATAACGTAAAAGGAAATTGGCGTAATTATAAAGCTTTCCTTATTAGTAGCTGTTTATCGATTGTCGTATTTTTCATGTATGCTTCCTTCATTTATCATCCAGATGTCGTAAGCGGTAATATTAGTATGAGGGATATGATCTCAAAAGGGCTAGAATCGATGAATTATATTGTAGTCATCTTCTCAGCACTCTTTATTTTATATGCAAATTCAACATTTTTACGAGCAAGAAAAAAAGAATTCGGTTTATTAACATTAATAGGCGGAACGAAATCTCAGCTCGGCCGAATGATTATATTAGAACAACTTATGTTAGGTAGTATTGCAATTGTAGTAGGTATCGGGATTGGAATGCTTTGCTCAAAACTATTTTTCCAAGCACTCAGTGTCTTACTAAAAGTTGATAAAACATTGCCGCTTGTGTGGAATGGAAAAGTAGTTCTTATTACAGCTGGTGTATACTTTATCCTGTTTTTAATTCTATCGTTGTTTAGTGTTTGGACAGTAGGGCGCTTGCAAATTATTGATTTATTAAGAGAAGCAAGAAAACAAAAAGTAGAGCCGTTTGCATTTACATGGTTAGGTGTAGTTGGTATAGGCTGCATTATTGCGGCGTATATACTTTGTTTCCAAGTAACAATTATGAATTTTATTATGTATTTCTTACCAATTGTAGGACTGACGATTGGCGGAACGTATTTACTATTTACGCAAGGTAGTACAGTCGTATTAAAAGCATTGCAAAAAAGAAAACAATCTTTTTATACGTATCCAAATATGTTTGTACTTAGCAATCTTATTTATAAAATGAAAGATAATGCTCGTTTTCTATTTGTCATTTCTATCATTACAGCTGTTGTTTCTTCAGCAGTCGGTACGCTTTATGTATATTTTGAAAATATGAGTGCGAAAACGATAGATCTTACGCCACATGCTATTTCATATGAGGAAAAGGGTATAAATACGCATATCATTATTGACGAGGAAAAAGTACAGGGATTATTAAAAAAGAACGGATTTGAAGATGCGCGAAAAATAACCTACGTAAAACTACCGGCAACACAGAAAATGACGTTTTTTAACAGTGAACATGAAGTGCCAACAGCGATTATTGCAGAGAAAGAATATAATGCGGAAGTACGTAAACAAAAAAGGGAAGAAGTTAGAGAAGTTCATAATGCACCAGGTAGTGCGACGATGATCATGAGTGATATGACAAATGATCTAGTGAAGATAGATCGTACGAAGCCATATGAAATTACAATTAATGGGCAAAAACAGTCTGTTCAGTTAAATGAACCAACTTCATATTCTGTTTTTAATGATGACGAATATCTTATTGTGAATGATCAAGATTTTGAGAAATATGCTAAGCTCGTACCAGATGAAGAAAAGACGAAATATTATGGGTATTATATTGAAGATTGGAAAAGTACCGAGAATCTTGTGCTAGATTTGAAAAAGGAAATTGCGCAGGAAAGGCAAGGAGAACTGAAAAATTCAGTGTTTGCTTATAAAGATATAAGAGAATCCGGAGCAATTACAATGTTCATCGGTTTCTTCGTAGCAGTACTGTTCTTCTTCTTCGCTTGTAGCATGACATACTTTAAATGGTTTAATGATAAAGAACAAGATCGTATTCAATTTAAATCATTAAAGAGAATCGGTATGACAGATAAAGAAATTCGTAAAATTGCAATTCGACAAATGGGTGTTATCTTTTTTATCCCAATTTTAATCGGTACAATTCATAGTGCATTTGCTCTTCATACGTTAGGGAAAATGCTTTATATCGATTTATGGAAATCAGGTGCAATTGTAATAGGGGCTTATATTTTAGCTTCTGCGATTTACTTTATGATTGCGCAAAGAGGATATTTAAAACACGTAAAAAGCTAGGGAAACCTCTAGCTTTTTGCCTATGTAGTAAGGTACAGGAGGACGATAGATGAACATTCGGCAACTGGTGCTGCAAAATATAAAGGGGAATTGGCGTAATTATAAAGTGTTTTTCTTAAGTAGTTGTTTTGCAATATTTGCGTCTTTTGCATATATGTCTGTCATTGTACATCCATACATGCAAGAGACGATGTGGTATCAAAATGTACGCTGGGGACTTATCATATGTAACATTATAATTATTTCTTTTTTCGTCGTATTTATTTTGTATTCTACTTCTATTTTCATAGAAGCACGTAAGAAAGAATTGGGATTATATATGTTAATGGGAGCGACGAAGTCCAACGTAATCGGAGTGATTATGACCGAGCAAATATTGATCGGGATTTTTGCTAATATTTTCGGTATTGGGCTTGGCATGATCTTTTTAAAGCTCTTCTTCATGGTGTTTAGTATGTTACTGGGGCTTCCGAAAGAACTCCCTGTCATATTTGACGTGAGAGCAATTGGGGTAACGTTTATTACATATATGGTCGTTTTTATTCTATTATCTTTTATCAGTGCTTTACGTATATGGAATATCAAAATCATCCGGTTATTAAAAGAGTTTCGAAGAGATAAACGAGAGAGGAAAACATCAAAGTGGCTTTGTTTATTTGGCTTTGCTTGTTTAGGAACGGGATATGCGTTAGCACTACAAGTGACGGTGGCAACGATAGGATTATACTTTTTCCCTGTGTCTATACTTGTCTTTTTCGGAACGTATTTTTCTTTTACACATGGTGTTAGCCAATTGTTAGAAATGATAAAACGAAATAAAAAGATTATGTATACATATCCTTATTTATTTATAGTAAACCAATTGTCACATCGAATGAAGGAAAATGGTCGCTTTTTCTTTCTGATGGCTATGGCAACGACGTTTGTAGTTACGGCAACAGGTACGGTATTTTTATATTTTTCTAGCATGCAAGATATGTGGCGTGGCGGAGGAGCACACTCTTTTTCGTACATAGAAAAGGGTACTTCTTCTCATGAAGTCTTTGAGGAAGGTACGGTTGAAAAATTACTGCATCAATATGGATATGATGATTTTCAAACTATGAGTTTTGTTGGAATGTATGCATCCTTTCAGTCCAATAAAGGAGAAACAACAATAGCGCCGCTTATAAAGGAAAGTGAATACAATCAAGAGGCGAGAAAACAAAAACAGAAAACGTATCATCCTAAAAAAGGAACAGTTACACTTGTTTATTATAATAAACGCAATTATCCGAATGTATATAATCAAAAAGAGATTCAATTGCACGTAATGAATCAAACGCATCAATTCGCATTTAACGGTCAAAAAGAAGGGGTACAATTTAACTATCACCCTTCATACATTAATGGTCTGTTTTTCGTCATGAATGATGAAGACTTTGATATTATATCAAATACAATTCCGGATTCTGAAAAAATGATATATAGAGGTTACACATTACCAAATATCGAAAATACGAAGGAATTAAACGCGGATTTACGGAAACATATGAAACAAGATACAAATGATGCATTTCGAAGTAATATGGAGTTATATGTGAATATGAAAGAGTTCGGTAATATTACTCTATTTGTAGGCTCATTCATTAGTATATTATTCTTTCTGACTTCATGTAGTATCGTATATTTTAAATGGTTTCATAATATTGCATCGGATCGTAAACAGTACGGGGCGCTCTCTAAACTTGGAATGACGAAGGAAGAAGTGTGGAAGATTTCTCGTTGGCAATTGTGTATGCTATTTTTTGCGCCAATTATAGTAGGAAGTATGCATAGTGCAGTTGCATTATATACGTTTCATAATACTGTCTTTATGGACGGTTCCTTAAGAAAAGTAGGTTTGTTTATTCTGTTTTATATCGCTGCATGCATTATGTATTTCTTCCTCGCTCAAAGAGAATATAGGAAACATTTAGACTAGCGAATGCTAGTCTTTTTTAAATATTCGAAATTTACATAGAAGAATATAAAAAAGTATGGTATAACAGTAAGAAAACGAAAAAGAGGGGAAAAGACGATGATTCGAGTAGGATATTTAGGACCAGAAGCAACTTTTACAAATATGGCGGTGAGTCGTTTTTTTCCGGAAGCAGAGCATGTACCGTATCGAACGATTCCAGATTGTATAGATGCAGCTGCAAATGAAAATGTGGACTTCGCAGTTGTACCGTTAGAAAATGCGATTGAGGGTTCAGTAAATATAACTGTCGATTACCTTGTACATGAGCAACCACTTTCTATTGTAGGAGAAATTACAGTACCGATTCAGCAACACTTACTTGTACATCCGCAGTATGCAGAAGTGTGGGAAGAAGTATATGCTGTACATTCTCATCCACATGCTATTGCACAGTGCCATAAATTTTTAAATGAGGAATTAAAAGGGGTAACCGTTCGCGATATGACATCAACAAGCGCTGCTGCGCAATATGTGAAAGAACATCCTGAAGAAAAAATCGCTGCCATTGCAAATGAAGCAGCTGCAGAAAAATACGGATTAACGATCGTAAGACGTAGCATTCATACGCATAAAAATAATCATACGCGCTTCCTAGTGCTCCATAAGAAAAAGAGAGCAGTACTCCCAAGCAACGGAGAAAATCGCGGGGAGAAAACGACGCTTATGATAACGTTACCTGCAGATTATGCAGGAGCGCTATATCAAGTGTTATCAGCTTTCGCATGGAGAAAATTAAACTTATCAAAAATCGAATCTCGCCCGATGAAAACGGGTCTTGGAAATTACTTTTTCTTAATCGATGTCGACAAAGCATACGATGACGTATTATTGCCAGGTGTAACGATGGAGCTTGAAGCACTCGGTTTTTCTGTTACTGTGCTAGGGAGTTATTCTTCTTATTGGTTGTAAGGGGAGTGTTTGTCGTATTTTGTAGTTAAGTCGATATAATTTCGGTCGCTAGTATACCGTGTGATAGAAATAAAGAATCCCACCTCTTATAGGTGGGATTCTTTATTTCAACTTCGCAAGACGATCCTCTAACTGACCACGCCAAATATCAGCTAGTTCTGGTACAGCAAGAATTTTTTCAATGCCATCTTTATCTTTTCTATTATGAAAATAAATTTCGTTAGAGAACAAAACAGATACATTGTTTGATGGACGTTCTAGCAATGTAATTTTAGAATCTTTACGTACAGTACCTTCTTGAAGGACACGGCATAAGTAGCCAGTAAATCCAGTTGCTACAATGCGCGGCAGTATGCCAGGGATGCCAAGACGTTTTGAAATTGTGCTACAAGGGACGCGAGCTTGTGTCACTTGAATGATTGCTTCACCTAATTGATATGTATCTCCGATGCAAACATCACGCTCTAACATATTTGTTACGGTAATGTTTTCGCCAAATGTGGAAGCTGGAAGCGTAGTTTGAAATTCCTCTTCCCATAGTGCGTAATGCTCGTGTGGGTACACACAAACTGCGCGATCAGGTCCACCGTGATGTTTTAAATCTGCTACATCATCACCACGGAATCCGTCTTTTGAGAGAAAGGCCTCTTCTGTAGGATCTTTACATATACCTGTTATCATTTCTTTATCTTCGCCATATTTCATTTGTTTCGGTTTACCGGTGCTAAAGTGAACGAGTTCAATTCCCATATTTGATCTCCTTTATAATTGTTTACAATATTATAACATCTACAAAATAAAAGCACAGAGTATGATAAAAAACTCTGTGCTTTACATTAATAAACGAGAAATCCTGCTTTATCTAGTGCCTCACAAGCGGCATCTAATTTCTCTTTAGAATCTGCTTCGATTGTATGTAAGTGAATACCATCTGTTAGTTGCGAAAGGTAGGAAGCGTTTGTGTTTTCGATTTTTTGTAAATATTGCTCTACATCAAAGCGATTACTTACCATGATGGATGCTGTTAAGTCGCCGTATACAGGATGCTCAACTTTTACGTCTTTAATTGTAACGCCGTGGTCAACTAACATGGTAAGTTCTTGACGTACTTCGGCTGGTTTATGTTGGCATACGATTACGCGTTCAAAAGTTTGTTGCTTCGCTTGTGGTTTTAAATATAAATATCCTTGTGCAGTCGCGATAATGGGTTCATTGCGTGCTTTGAGCAAGGAAATATCTTGTACGATAACTTGTCTACTTACATTCGTCTTTTTAGATAGTTCACTCCCTGATAACGGCTCATTTGCAGCGAGAAGCCACTGAAGGATGAGTTGTCGTCTTTCTTCACCTAAAATCTTTTTTTGATCATTTTGCTTCATTATGATTTAACACCTCTATAAAATTGATTTCCAATTGCGTGTAGTGCATGAATAGTAGTATCAATTTGTTCTTTCGTTGTTTGTTGTCCGAAAGAAAAACGGACATATTGTTTTGCCTCTTCATACGTTTTTCCAATTGCAAGCATTGTTTTCGAAGGTTCTTGTTTACCGACTTGGCAAGCACTTCCGGTGGAAATAGCAATACCATGGCGATTACATTCTAGCATTGTATATTGACCTTCTATTCCTTTTATTGTAACCCCAATAATATGTGGTAAACAAGAAGTAGAATGTCCTTTCACTTCAATTTCTAGAGGAAGTGTTTGTAATTGCTTTAAAAAATAAGATCGTAATTGTTTAAAACGAAAGCTCTCTTCCTTTTGATTCTTTAATATATGCTCTGCGGCTGTTAAAAAAGCAGCGATTCCAGGAACGTTTACTGTACCAGGGCGAAAGCCTTTTTCATGAGAAGTTCCAGGGAATATTTGTTCCCAGCGTGTTTGCGGATTTATATAGCAAGCACCGACACCTTTTGGCCCGTATATTTTATGGGCTGAAACTGAGAGACTATCAATCTTCATTGCTGTAACGTTTATTGGAAGTTTACCAAATGTTTGAACACAGTCCGAATGAAATAAAACATTATATTTTTTTAAAAGTGCCCCGATTTCTGCGATGTTTTGAACGGTTCCGATTTCAGAATTTCCATGCTGTATACTTGCTAGAACAGTATTCTCTGTAATAGCTGCTTCTAAATCCGCTACATGAATTAGCCCGTTTTTATCAACAGGAATTTCAGTAATTGTATAGCCTTGCGATTGTAAGGATTGAAAATAACTTCGAATCGATGCGTGTTCCATAGGTGTCGTAATAATATGTTTCTCATTTCTAGCATTTAGAAGTGATTGAATCGCAAGATAGTTAGACTCTGAACCACCGCTTGTGAAGAATACACCTTGTTCCTTCCCCCCGATCATTTCTGCAAATGTTTCTCTACAAACTTTTAATAAAGAAGATGCACTTCCGCCGATATCGTGTAAACTTTGTTCATTTCCGAAATATGTTTTTGTCGCTTGTATATATGTTTCTAAAGCTTCTTCGCTCATAGGTGTAGTTGCTGCGTAATCAAGATATATCATCATGTGAATTCCTCTCTTCAGTAAGAGTGATGTTTATTTTCGTTTTGAGAATGATAGTGAAAATACGAATTGTAAAAAAACTCTTGTCATTATTTTAAAACTATGTAAATATAGGTGTCAAGACAGTTGAAAAGTGTAAAGTAGGAGGCAACAATTATGCCAAGTGCAGATGTCTTGATTATTGGAAGTGGCGTTGCGGCACTTCGTGTTGCAAAAGAGATTTGTCACGAAAAGAATGTGATAATTATCACAAAAAAAACAGGACGTAATAACAATACGCATTTAGCCCAAGGGGGAATTGCAGCGGCTGTTGCTGCATATGACGATCCGAGTGGGCATTTTGAAGATACATTAGTGGCAGGTTGTCATTATAACAATGAAGAGGCAGTTCGGTATTTAGTTGAAGAGGGGCCGAAAGAAATAAATAAGCTTATTACAAATGGAATGAAGTTTGATGGGGATGAAAAAGAGCTCCATCTTGGTAAAGAAGGAGCTCATCGAAAACGTCGTATTTTACATGCGGGAGGAGATGCAACCGGTAAAAATTTATTAGAACATTTAATTCAAGAAGTAATTCCGTACGTTACTGTTGTAGAGCAAGAGATGGTGCTCGATTTTATGATAGAAAATAATAAATGCGTAGGGGCTTTAACACGAAATAGTGAAGGAGAGCTGAAGCGTTATTATGCTGATTATACGGTGTTAGCATCAGGCGGAATCGGTGGTTTGTATGCCTTTACGTCGAATGACGAGACAATTACGGGTGATGGACTTGCGATGATATATCGAGCTGGTGGTGAACTAGTTGATCTAGAATTTGTACAATTTCATCCGACAATGTTATACGTGGGCGGGCGATGTTGTGGTCTCGTTTCTGAAGCAGTTCGCGGGGAAGGAGCTGTCCTTATAAATGAAAAGGGACAGCGTTTTATGATGGATATACATCCCGGGAAAGATCTCGCACCGCGTGATGTAGTGGCAAGAGCTATTCATGAACAACTTCTTGCGGGTGAAAAAGTGTACTTAAACATCGAAACTATTCAAAACTTTGAACAGCGCTTTCCGACCGTTTCATCATTATGTAAAAAGAATGGCGTTGATTTAAAAGGGAACCTTATTCCGGTCGTACCGGGTGCACATTTTCATATGGGCGGCGTGAAGACAAATTGTGACGGAGAGACATCCATTTCAAACTTATATGCGGTCGGTGAAGTGGCGTGTAATGGAGTTCATGGTGCGAACAGATTGGCGAGTAATTCATTATTGGAAGGTCTTGTGTTCGGAAGGCGGATAGGAAAACACATTTTAGCTAGACCAGCACAAGAAAGAAAAAGTATATCAGAAGAGAGAGAAAAAAGTTTTATAGCTCTTAATGATTTACCGTTGAAAGAAGAAATACAAGAATACATGATGAAGTATGTTGGGATTGTGCGAACAGAGAAAAATTTATCATATGCTACGAGATGGTTTAGTAGGTACGGTGTGAGAAATATGATATTACAATATGATGCTCTTACAAATGAAGAGATTACGCTTATTAATATGTTAACAGTTTGTGAGCTTATAACAGTATCAGCATTGCAAAGAAAAGAAAGTATTGGTGGTCATTATCGCAGTGATTATCCAGAAAGAAATAGAGTAAGGAAAGAGATTATTCGAGTGAGAAGAAAACTACAACTTGTTTAATAAGGGGAAGAGGGGTTTTATGAACACATTAAAAATTAAGGAAGCACTAAATAGATTTTTTCTAGAAGATATAGGAGAAAGAGATGTAACATCGCAGCTTATCTTTCCCGATAATGCAATTGCAAAAGGAACTTTTCTTGTAAAGGATACAGGGGTCTTTGCGGGAAGTTTAGTAATAGAAGAGGGTTTTAAACTAATTGATGAAAAAATTGAAGTTACACTCCATAAAAAAGATGGGGACTTAGTAGGAAAAGGTGAAATTATAGCAACAGCTAAAGGGCCTATTGCATCTTTATTAACAGCGGAGCGCGTTATATTAAATATTATTCAGCGTATGAGCGGGATAGCAACGATGACTCGTAAAGCAGTACTTACGTTAGATAGCAATCATACGCGTATTTGTGATACGAGAAAAACGATGCCGGGACTACGTATGTTTGATAAATACGCGGTAGTGTGCGGAGGCGGATTTAATCACAGATTCGGTTTGTATGATGGTGTCATGATTAAAGATAATCATATTACGTTTGCTGGATCAATTACAAAAGCTGTTACATCGGTGAAAGAAAGATTGGGACATATGGTGAAAGTAGAAGTCGAAACAGAGACGGAGGCGCAAGTGAGAGAAGCGGTAGAGGCCGGCGCAGATGTTATTATGTTCGATAATCGCACGCCAGATGAGATTCGCGAGTTTTCAAAAATTGTACCGAGTGCCATCGTTACGGAGGCTTCAGGTGGTATTACAATTGAAGATTTATCGAAATACGGAAAAACAGGAGTGGATTATATTTCACTTGGGGCGTTAACACATTCAGTGAGAGCACTTGATATTAGTTTTAATATTGAGGCGTGATGAGAGTGGTTTAGAGGGGGAGAATCATAAATGGGTATTTTAGAGAAAGTTCAGCCAATCGAAGTAATGTTACCAGAGCGTTATCAAACGATGTCTACATTAGAAATGGAAGAGCGTGTTCGCGAAATTAAAGAAAAAATGGGTGAATTGCTATTTATTCCAGGGCATCATTATCAAAAAGATGAAGTGGTACAATTTTCAGATGCAGCAGGGGATTCGTTGCAACTTGCGCAAGTTGCAGCGAGTAATAAAGAGGCGAAATATATTGTGTTTTGTGGTGTACACTTTATGGCGGAAACAGCAGATATGTTAACGACAGAGGATCAAGTTGTCATCTTACCAGATATGCGTGCAGGGTGTTCAATGGCAGATATGGCAGATATTGAGCAAACAGAAAGAGCGTGGAAAGAGCTCGCAAAATTATTTGGGGATACGATGATTCCGCTAACGTATGTAAATTCAACAGCTGCAATTAAAGCATTTTGCGGTCGTAATGGAGGGGCAACAGTAACCTCTTCTAATGCAAAACAAATGGTGTCTTGGGCGTTTACACAAAAAGAACGTCTCGTCTTTTTACCAGACCAACATTTAGGAAGAAATACAGCGTATGACTTAGGCATCCCGTTAGATAAAATGGCAGTATGGAACCCGCATACAGATTCATTAGAGTACGATGGAGATATAGAAGAAATTCAAGTGATTTTATGGAAAGGTCATTGTTCTGTTCATCAAAATTTTACTGTGAAAAATATTGAAAGCGTGCGAAAAAATCATCCGGATATGAATATTATTGTTCACCCTGAATGTTGTTATGAAGTTGTTGCCGCTTCTGATTATGCAGGATCAACGAAATATATTATTGATATGATTGAAGCTGCTCCAGCGGGAAGCAAGTGGGCAATTGGTACAGAGATGAATTTAGTGAACCGAATCATTCAGCAACATCCAGATAAAGAAATTATGTCGCTAAATCCATTTATGTGTCCGTGCTTAACAATGAACCGAATTGATTTACCTCACTTACTATGGGCACTTGAGAATATAGAAAGAGGAGAAGAAATTAACGTTATTCGTGTAGAAAATCAAGTAACAGAAGAAGCGGTTCTTGCATTAAATCGTATGTTAGAACGCGTTTAAAGCAACGGGATTTCCGTTGCTTTTTTTCATACATATAATCATAACGAGAGCGAAATGGGCATACATTGTTTTGAAGAAATCATTGTGGTTTTTTATGCTTATTCCACTTCGAACTATATTGAAAATAGAAGAAGTGATAAAAGTGAAAAGAAGTTAATGTTATTTAGAAAGGGTTACTTCATGAGATTTGTTACTTATAGATAAGTTATACAGGAGGGGGAAAATTTGAAAATTCATATCGTGCAAAAAGGGGATACCCTTTGGAAAATTGCGAAAAAGTACGGAGTGGATTTTGACACGCTGAAAAAAACAAATACACAGCTTAGTAATCCAGATTTAATCATGCCAGGTATGAAAATTAAAGTACCATCAAACGGCGTTCATGTGAAACAACAGCCTGGAGCGGGTTCTACGCCGCCAAAACAATATGTAAAAGAGGTGCAACAAAAAGAGTTTGTATCAACACCAACTCCACTTGGAATAGAAGATGAAGAGGAAATTACGTATCAATCAGCACCGATTACACAAGAGCCAGCTATGCAACAAACGCAAAAAGAAATGCAGGTAAAACCGCAAAAAGAAATGCAGGTAAAACCACAAAAAGAAATGCAGGTAAAACCGCAAAAAGAAATGCAAGTGAAACCACAAAAAGAAATACAGGTGAAGCCGCAAAAAGAAATACAGGTGAAGCCGCAAAAAGAAGTGCAACAAGAAAAGCCGATTCAAAAAGAAAAACCAGTTGAAAAGCCGTCTATTATTCAAAAACCACCTGTTATAGAGAAAGTAGAAAAGCAAAAGCCAACTACGAAGGATAATACTAAATTTTCCATTAATGTATTACCGCAGCCACCGCAACCACCAATTAAAGCGAAAAAAGAATATAAAATTTCAGATGTAATAAAAAAGGGAAGCGAGTTAATTGCTCCTCAAATTAGTAAAATGAAACCTAACAACGTCATTTCTCCGCAAACGAAAAAAGACAATATAGGAAATGTATCACCACAAGTGAAAAAAGAAAACGTAGGAAACATAATTTCACCGCAAGTGAAAAAAGAAAATGTAGGGAACATAGTCTCACCGCAAGTGAAGAAAGAAAATGTAGGGAATATAGTCTCACCGCAAGTGAAGAAAGAAAATGTAGGAAATATAGTCTCACCGCAAGTGAAAAAAGAAAATGTAGGGAATATAGTCTCACCGCAAGTGAAAAAAGAAAATATAGGGAATATAGTCTCACCGCAAGTGAAGAAAGAAAATGTAGGGAATATAGTCTCACCGCAAGTGAAGAAAGAAAATGTAGGGAATATAGTCTCGCCAAACGTATCAAAAGAAAATGTTACTATCCCGCAAGTAATACCGCCAAATATACAAGTGCCGAACATAATGCCAATAATGGATAATAACCAACCACCAAACATAATGCCAATAATGGATAACAACCAACCACCAAACATAATGCCAATAATGGATAACAACCAACCACCAAATATGATGCCGATAATGGATAACAACCAAATGCCAAATATGATGCCGATAATGGATAACAACCA